>JBFICW010000027.1:0-34136 GCA_041581635.1 Porticoccus sp.
AGGGCTTCGTGTTCCAGCATCAAGGGTGTTTCGCTAGGCCGTCTTTGCCGCAAGCCTTTCAGGTTGTTCAATCGGCTTTATCAACACAGCTTTATTCAGCTAAGTAACATCAAAAATAAGCTTTGAATCGCATCAAATCAAAAACAACATTCAATAGATAGTTGACAGCCTACCTATTGGTAGGTAGATTTGCGGGCATGGATATGAAAGATACGATATTAGAAGTTGCCAAACGCTTAGTTCAACAACGCGGCGTCAACGGTTTTAGCTATGCAGATATAGCAAAAGAGGTTGGTGTATCCAAGCCAAGCTTACATCACCACTTCGCGACAAAGTCTGACCTTGTGGTGCGTATGCTAGAGCACTACACCGGGCAGTTTATTGATTACCTGCGCGGACTGGATAGCGACGCATTACCGGCCAGAAAAAAGGTAGAGGGTTACATTGATCTGTATCGTCATACGCTCAGCAGTGACCGAGTGTGTATGGGCGGGATGTTAGCCGCTGAAGCGCTTACACTAGAGCCAGCGATGCACAAGCCGTTGTCCCGTTTTTTTGAGTATCAGCAGAGCTGGCTTGAACAAACGCTGTTAAAGGGCCAGACAAGTGGCGAGTTTCATCTTGCTATGCCTGCCGTTAAACAGGCCAAGCTTATGATTGCAGCACTTCAGGGGGCTTTGGTTGTTTCTCGTGGGAACGAAGATAAAACGTTCTTTGAACACAGTGTCGAAGGCCTGATCAGTACATTGGGTTAGCAAGACAGCGTAATTTTCAACGCCTCTGATTTGAGGCGATTTTTTTAAATCAATGGCCTACCAACTAGTAGGTAAAAGCGAAAGGTACCGTTATGAATAAAGCAAAAACAGGACTTAACTACGCAATGATTGACACTGGCCCTTGTGACCAATGGCCGGACTATACAGTGGAATTACCGGGTCTTGAGATCCCCGGTAAACTATTCGTTAAAGATCTGCTTGGTCTTACTGGAAGCGAAATTTCCATTAACTCTATGTCGCCTGGCGCAGGAATGCCGGTGTATCACAATCATAAACAGAACGAAGAGGTGTACATCTTTATTCAGGGAAAAGGACAGATTCAAATTGATGGCGACATTTTAGATGTGCAAGAGGGGAGTATTGTACGCATCGCCACCGAGGGAGAACGAATTTGGCGCAACAACTCTGACAACGTTTTGGTTTATATCATTATTCAGGTTAAGGAAAATTCGTTGATACAGCACGGTATTAACGATGCGGACATTCCGGAAAAAGCAGCAAGTTGGGGTTAGTTAGCTCTCGTTAAAGAAGCGGCATCCATGGAAGTGTCGGGTTACCCTTAGTAATCCGACCTTCCAACTACGCACGATGCCATTAAGCGTAGAGCGGGCTGGGACACAAACAAGCAGGCGGCTTCGCTATTATCGCCTGCTTATTTGCGCCCCATATTTAGGCGTTGGACGGCCAGCCAATCACCTCAAGGGGCTATTTGGTCACACCGAACCCTCTCAGAAAGTCTAAGGGTATGGAGTCCGAGATTTTCGACTCCCAACCTGACATGAGAGGAAATAAGATTATGAAGAAGTTTGATGTGCAGGGCGTTGATTTGCATACCACCCAAAAAATGGCTTTTTCTTACATTGCAGACCCTATGCACTTACCGCAGTGGACGAATGCATTTGCATCAGTTACAGACGGAAAGGCGGTGATGAGAACACCGAATGGTGAGATAGAGATTGGACTCACCGTACGGTCATCAGAGGAACACGGGACTGTGGACTGGTTTATGACCTTTCCCGATGACAGTGTTGCAACAGCGTTTTCGCGGGTCGTGGAGCTCGACCCGGACAATTGCGTTTACACCTTCGTATTAACACCACCGCCAGTGCCACTTGAGCAACTTGAAGGCACACTGAAAGAGCAGTCTCGCATCCTTGCAGAGGAACTCCAAAACCTGAAGCGGAAACTTGATCGTCATGGATGAGATCACAGATGCTGGTGTTTCACACACCCTTGAGCATGAAGTTGCTCTTGCCAGATCCGGAGATCCTGTTGCGCTTGAGTCTGTGGTTCGCACAGTGCAGCAGGACATTTATAATTTGGCTCTCCGTTTCCTGTGGCATCCACAGGACGCGGAAGATGCCAGCCAGGAAATTCTCATTCGAGTCATCACTAGCTTAGGCGGTTTCCGGGGCGAAAGCGGCTTCCGAACATGGGTCTATCGTGTTGCGTGCAACGCGTTGCTTACGCTGCGGAAAAAGCGAATGGAACAACAATCATTGAGCTTCGAACAATTCGCTGAAGACCTGGCCCATGGATTGTCTGATTCCCCATTGAGCGTTGAAGACGAAGTCGAGCAAAAGCTGTTGCTGGAGGAAGTGAAGATTGGTTGCACTCTGGCAATGCTGCAATGCCTCGATCGCAAACACCGCCTGGCCTATATCCTTGGTGAGATCATGGAACTTGATCACATCCAGTCAGCCGGAGCGCTTGAAATAACGCCCGCCACCTTTCGGAAGCGGCTTTCGCGTGCGCGAGCGAGTATCCTCTCGTTCATGACGAGTCAATGTGGACTGATAAATCCTGCCAATGCTTGCCGATGCAGTCGTCGGGTCAGCACTGCCATAACGCTTGGGCGAGTGGATCCATCAAACCTGATATTTGCCACATCACAGCAGCAGGCGAAACGCTTTCCGCAGATATTGGTCGAGATAAGAGAACTTGAGGAATATCGTCGTGCAGCAGCGCTATATCAATCCCACCCGGAGGTAAGGGCGCCAGATGCCTTCTCCCTTTGGCTACAAAAATTGCTAGATGAAATGCCGCGCAGGAATCTCAATGAAAAAAATGTCTAACAAAGCAAATGCACTCGGACGGCAAAAAGCGCCACTCATTCCTTGCTCTGCTTTTTACCGCCGGTGATTTGCGGCGTTAGGGCTTCAAATCAGATCCGTGTAAAATTTATCGTAAGGAGGAAATTATGTTTTTAGTACTACTAAAATTCTCAGGAAATAAAGCAAAGGCAGGTGACTTTATCGAAGGTCACAATCAATGGATTAAGCGTGGGTTCGACGAAGGTATATTCCTTTTGGTAGGAAGCTTACAGCCTGGTTTAGGTGGTTCAGTCATTGCCTTTAATACCACTCTGTCTGAACTTCAACACAGAGTGAATGAGGGTCCTTTTGTAGAGCAAGGCATAGTAACCGCTGAAATACTTGAAATTGACCCTAAAAAGGCTGACAAAAGGCTAGAATTTCTTTTAAGTTAAATTTCTGGAGAAAAAAATGAGTTCTACCGTTGTTGGTGCGGATGGAAAACCTCGCTGTCGTTGGTGCGCCGCTGCACCAGAATTCTTTGATTACCACGACAAAGAATGGGGTTATCCGGTAAATGATGATATCCGTTTGTTTGAAAAGCTATGTCTTGAAAGTTTTCAATCGGGTTTAAGTTGGCGCACCATTCTCGCTAAACGTGAAAATTTTCGAGAAGCATTTCATGGGTTTGATTTTGAGAAAATGGCAAAGTTCAAAGAAAAAGATATTGAGCGTCTCTTAAAAGATGAGGGCATTGTTCGTCATCGTGGAAAAATAAAAGCTGTTATTAATAATGCCCAACGTGCAATTGAACTTGTTAAAGAAGAAGGTTCTTTAGCGGCTTACTTTTGGAGTTTTGAACCAGATAAAAACGATCAAGTTGAGCCGCAATCAGCCTCTACATCAAACGAATCAGTTGCTTTAGCAAAAGCCTTAAAAAAGAAAGGGTGGAAATTTGTCGGCCCAACAACAGTGTATGCTTTCTTACAGGCAATGGGGCTTATCAATGACCATGTAGAGGGTTGTATTATTCGAAGTAAAGTAGAGAGTACGCGTGACAAGTTTAATCGCCCATTCAGGCAGTCCTAACAAGGTGCTGCTACGGAAAATTTACTCGCTGGCGCTCCTAAATTTCCGCAGAGTACAGCGTTGGGCGTCAAATCTATACAAGTGATACTAACCAAGGAGCAATGCTCCGACATAGGAATATCGAATGTTTTATAAATCTATATTCAGAAAATTTACTTTATTGCTCGCTGTGGCACTGTATTCAGTTTCGTCATTTGCAGCAGAGAAAAAAATAGGCGTTTTGGTTTACGACAAAGTTTTAAGCAGTGATGTCACCGCACCAGCAGAAGTGTTTGGGGTTGCTACACGACAGTCGTGGTTCTCTGACTATGAAGTGCTATTGATCGGGGTAGATCGAGGTATTCCCGTTATTACCACGGAGGAGGGAATTCGATTAACGGTTGATAAAACTATCTATGACAACTCCGAATTAGATGCACTAATCGTAACCAGTTCATATGTCATGGATACGCTTTTTGAAAATGAAGATCTGACGAAGTTTCTCAAATCTCAAGCTAAAACTGTTTCATGGTTGGCAAGCAATTGCTCTGGCGCATTTTTATATGCTCATGCGGGGTTACTTGACGGCTACACGGCAACAACATGGGCAGGCGGTGAAAAACAGTTGCGCCGTGAGTTTCCTAAAATCAATGTAATTGAAGATCGCAACGTGGTTGTAGATCGCAACAGAATTTCCAGCAATGGCGGCATCCCGTCTTACCAAGCCGCCTTGGTATTGCTTGCTCAAATGAGTAGCGAAAGAAAGGCCAAAGAGGTATTTGAAACCATTCAATTAAATCGTCTTATACCCTGGTCTGAAGTAACGAGGTATTTTCCCGAAAATTGATTGTGGTTATTGGGCATGGGGTCTTTATTGTAAAATTCATCTTGTTGACGCCCAACAAATCGCTCAAGCAGGGACGCCGTGCTTCGCACACCGCCCCTTATCTCAAGCGTTAGGCAATAGTCTTACTGCCCGAAGACAGATTGCTTAATCTAGACTTGTTGAAAAAGGCATTTGTTCTACCTATCACTTAAAAATACGGAGAAAAAAATGAAACAACGTAACCAGTTAAGTACCATGAAGTATATAGCAATAGCTGCGACTGTCATTTTCTGGGCAACCAATGCCACATCAGGCGTTGAAGAGTGCGACTACGTTAATAAAGACCGATTTCCGACAGAGCACAAAGCATGCATTGAGGGTCTCATATCCGCCCCTGAATCAGTACCGATCTCAAAAATAACGGCTGATGAAAGTGTAGCAATAGGAGGAAGTTGCTACGTCTCAGATGTAGAAGTTACAGAAATTACGTGGGATAAGAACTGCGGAGGAGACTCCTTATTTATCAAAACAAAAAACGCATCTTATTCAGATAGTCGGGTAAAAATCTGTATTGAACAAGAAACAGGGAAGTGGGACTGCGGCAGTGAAGGCCCCCTAAAGTCAGGGGATACTCACCACTATTGGGCCTGCAAACCTACAGGAAAATATATCGTCCAATCCTATGAATATAATGACGATATATATTCATGTTTTCCCAAGAACAAGGAAACCAATAAACCTCTAGTCCATGACTATGCGATCACACATACTAGCCGTTAAAGGGCCATGCCTAACAAGTCAATCAAAGACGCCTTCGGCTGGACGCGCAAAGCGCGCCCTTTATTGAGGCGTTAAGTGAACATGAGCATAGCTACAACAGAAAGCCTTTCTTTAAATGAAAATATGTTGCCAGTAAGCAGTTTGCCCAACTATTTAATTTCTTTCGGACTGTTGCTGGTCTTCATCTGCTGCCTTCTCGCTCCCAATCTGAGCTACTCTGAAGACCTGAGTTTACAGAGTCTCAGCATGCGCGCACGCGTGTCTGAGAAGACCTTACTTGGAGAAGATGCTCCGGAGGATTTTAAGGAATACGATGTGTCGGCGAACTTCGGGTTACCATGGAAGAGCTACTCCACGTCTGGCTGGGGTATGGGCACGCGTTTGATGGCGAGCACCGGAATTTTGCGGGGAGCGGGGATAAATGCTCTCGTCGTTTCTCTCATCCCTGAATTGACCCTGGGGAGTGAAGACGGGCGGTTTACCCTAGATTTGGGAGCAGGTGGAGCGCTGTTCAGCAGGCATCGCTTTGGGACGCAGGATTATGGCGGGCCTTTCCAGTTTGCCCTGACCTTGGGCGTCGGTGTTCCTTTCTATAAAAAGCTGGGGATAGGTTATCGGTTTCTGCACTATTCCGATGCCGGCGTTAATGGATCTGGCACGACTGGGGCAGATTTCCACATGATTGAGTTCAGCTATAGATTTTAATCATCGTCGGTTAGATCAATTGTAGCCATTTTCTATGGCTAAGAGTTCTCTGGCAAACTAGGGAGATTACCAAATGAGCAAGAGCTTATATTATTAACAGGCCGGGGTGATTATATTGTTGGTGTCAGTATTAAAACTTAAGCCTGGAAAAATGAACAACGATATACTGTTAATTCGAAACCGACGTTTGTTAAACAATCTGGTGAGGTTTTTTTACCTATAATCCACCAAACAAGCGGCAGCAGCATCGCCCTTTTGGGGCTGGACTCGCTACCGCTCGCCGTTGTGTCGGGCGTTAGACGTTCAAAATAAGTCATGTGGTTTTAGGGAATGGCATGTCATCGAATGCAGGTGATCCAAAGGTAGCTCAAGCAGCATCCCCTCGGCAGTGGATCAGGTTAGTTGTAGTGTATCTCTTCATACCACTAGTTCTCTTGATGTGCGGAGGGGATTTTGGTTGGTGGCAGGCATGGGGCTATTTCGTGCTGATTGTTGCCGCCGGCCCAGGAGGGCGCATTTTGGCGGAGCGGCGGCATCCAGGGTTGATGGCCGAACGACAAAATATGGAGAAGGCCCAAAGTGCGAAAGCTTGGGATAAAGTGCTTGCGCCATTGATGGCGCTGAGTGTGAGTTTCCCAATAGTCATTGTGGCCGGGCTGGATCATCGCTTTGGCTGGTCTCCCGTATTTCCGTTGTGGCTCATCGTGCTAGGCTTCCTCTTGATCTCGCTCGGCTACGCTTTCGCTGCGTGGGCATTGATAGAGAACCGTTTTTTCTCCAGCGTGGTACGTATTCAGGTGGATCGAGGGCATGTGGTGTGTAACAGTGGCCCCTATCGGGTTGTGCGACACCCGGGTTATGCTGGAAATTTGTTGGCTCTTCCGGGTATGGTGCTGGCCTTAAACTCTATGTGGGCACTTATTCCCGCAGCGGTGGCACTAATCATCGCGGTGATTAGAACAGTGCTGGAAGACCAGACCCTACAGGACGAGTTGCCGGGCTACCGCGACTATGTGCGACGCGTGCGCTATCGGTTGATTCCGGGGATTTACTGAAGGGATTAGCAGATAGCAGCGTCTAACAAGGCGCTCGTTCGGACACAAACTACGCTGTGCTAGCTTGGTCGTTATATGTTGATGTTCAGCTGGCGATAAATTTATGTGATAGTTTTATCGGCGATGGTCACTACCATGTGGTGGCGGCCTTCGAGAAAGAGACCATTGTTGGGTTTGGTGCGGTCTGTGAAAGCCGATCACTTTATGCCGAGAGTGTGTTTGGCATTATTCAGGCGTTTTATGTGTTACCTGAATACCGATCACAAAACATTGGCCAGCAGCGGATAGAAAAAATTATTGAGCTTGGAAAGTCCAAAAACTGGAAGCGCCTGGAATTATGTACGCCTCTGCTTCCTGAATTTGATCGCACCGTGGGTTTTTATCAAAATAACGGCTTTGAGATTACCGGCGGTTATAAAATGAAATATGCTATCGCTTAACCAGGCAATTTATTTTAAGAAAAGGAAAGATTTATGAGTAATCGTGTGCCAAAGGCTACATTTAGAACTCGTGCCCGAGGTGAAAGTGTTGCCGGGAAAAATCCATTTCTCTGGAAGAGTATTTCAACGGAAGACATATTCCCGGGTAAAAGTGTCATTATATTTTCAGTGCCGGCTGCATTTGGTTCGACGAGTTCCAGTACTCATTTGCCGGGTTATGATGCCAAGTATGATGAGCTGAAATCACTAGGTATTGATGAGGTGTACTGCTTGAGTGTTAATCCTCCCTTTACCATGATTCAGTGGGCGAAAAATTTAGGTATTAAGAATGTAAAAATGTTACCTGACGCACAGGCAGAATTTACTCGCTTGATGGGGATGTTGGTTACAAAGGAAAAACTCAGGTTCGGTAAAATGTCATGGCGTTATTCCGCTCATGTTGTTGATGGGGAAATAAAGCAGCTATTTTCTGAACCGGGGATGATGGATGATTGCCCGGACGATCCCTTTGAGTGTAGTGATGTCGACACAATGATTGCTTATCTGAAGTAATAGAGCATCACTTAGAGCATGTTTAGTGAAGCAGTTTCAGATGAATAGCCTACCTAACACGACAAATTCAGCCGACCCATTTCCACGGTGTTTCGTGTGTGGCTAATGTCACAAACCTCTCACGCTACATGAACGGCTGAGTTATGACGTTTGGTTGCCAATGAGGTTTACGGAATGAGTGGTTGTTGTAATGACAGTTGCGCTATTGACGCCCTTCGCGAGAAGCAGCGGGGAACGTTGAGAATTGTACTCGGCGTTAATGCCATGATGTTTCTGGTTATTGCGCTGGCCGCGTTTTATGGGAACTCAACGGCACTGCTCGCCGACAGCCTTGATAACCTTGGCGATGCTTTGACATATGGTCTCAGCTTGTACGCTGTTTCTCGAGGCGCTGGCGTAAAGGCCAAGGTCGCGCTGTTTAAGGGTGGTTTAATTTTCTTGGCAGCCTGTGCCGTGATGGCTCAGGTTGCCTACAAGATGTTCGTTCCAAGCGTTCCCGTCTTTGAGGTCATGGGCGCGTTCAGTCTTCTCGGTCTCACCGCAAATTCACTCTGTCTTTACCTACTTTGGCGGCATCGGCACGAGGATGTAAATATGAGTTCGGTGTGGGAGTGTTCACGAAATGACATCGCATCAAATCTATCGGTTTTTGTCGCGGCTGGAGCAGTTTGGCTCACTGGTTCAGGCTGGCCCGATATTTTGGTTGCACTAGGCCTCGTATGGTTGTTAATACGCTCTTCGATTCGAGTCGTTTCATCAGCCATGGTAGAGCTTCGTGCAGCAACCTAGCAGGGTACTCGTTGGGACGGAAACTACGCTGCGCTTCATTTGTGCCGCACAGCTTGGTCGTTATCGGTTTAACAGTTCTGCCGCTTCCTTCGCAAAATAGGTCAACACCCCATCCGCTCCCGCCCGCTTAAAACACAATAGCGATTCCAGAATAATCTGCTCTCGATTTAACCAGCCATTTTGGAAGGCGGCCACGTGCATGGCGTATTCACCGCTCACTTGATACACAAAGGTGGGGGCTTTGAGTTCTTCTTTGACGCGGCGAACAACATCCAGATAAGGCATGCCCGGTTTCACCATAATCATGTCGGCACCTTCTTCTAAATCCAGTGCGCATTCGTGCAGTGCTTCGTCGGTATTGGCCGGATCCATTTGATAGGTTTTTTTGTCGCCACCTTGAATATTGGCGGCGGAGCCGACGGCATCTCTAAACGGCCCGTAGTAGCTGGAGGCGTATTTGGCGGAATAGGCCATGATGCGGGTATTCACATGGTCGGCCCCCTCGAGTTCTTCGCGAATGGCCCAGATGCGTCCATCCATCATGTCGGAGGGGGCCACAATGTCGGCACCTGCTGCGGCGTGTGAGAGTGCTTGTCTCGTGAGTGTTTCGACGGTGATGTCGTTGAGCACATAACCGGTGTCGTTATCGATAATGCCGTCTTGCCCGTGGGTGGTGAAGGGATCCAGCGCTACGTCGGTGATAATGCCCAGTTCGGGCACGGCATCTTTGAGGGCTTTGACGGCACGCTGTGCCAGCCCATTCGGGTTGTAGGCTTCTTCGGCCAACAGGGTTTTACAGTTTTGCGGGGTGACCGGAAATAGCGCAATGGCAGGTATGCCCAGGTTGGCCAGTTCCCGTGCTTCTTTCACCAGTAGGTCGATGGAGAGCCGCGCCACGCCGGGCATGGAGGGTACTTCCTCACACTGGGCACTGCCTTCCAATACAAACATCGGGTAGATGAGGTCGTTCGGTGTCAGTACGGTTTCTCTCACCATCCGGCGGGAAAAATCATCGGCCCGGTTGCGACGCAAGCGAGTGTAAGGAAAGGCTCCGCGGGTGTGTGTAAAGCTCATGGCTGCTCCAGCTCAATGTCGTTAGTTTGTTGCCTGCCAGCATAGTACGAATATAAGCCTTGAGGCCATAGTGACAGGGTTGTGCTGTCTGGTTACAGCGTTTTAAACACCTGCTCAGCTGCATCCAGTGTAAATTGAATATCTTCATCCGTATGTGCGCCGGACATAAACCCTGCCTCGTAGGCGGCGGGGGCCAAGTAGACGCCCGCTTCCAGCATGCCGTGGAAAAATTTATTAAAGCGTTCGGTATCGCAGGCCATTACTTGCTGGTAGTTGGTGACGGTTGTTTCTTCGGTAAAGAAGATACCGAACATACTGCCCACATGATTGGTGGTCATGGGAATATTGGCATCGTCGGCCAATTTTTGCAGGCCTTCAACCAGTTGGGTGGTTTTGGCAAAAATGCCATCGTGAAAGCCGGGTTTTGATAAGAGCTCAAGGGTTTTTAGTCCGGCGGTCATGGCCACAGGATTACCCGATAGTGTCCCGGCCTGATACACCGGCCCTAGCGGTGCTATTTGTTCCATAATTGCCCGCTTGCCGCCAAAGGCACCCACGGGCATACCACCGCCGATCACTTTGCCGAGGGTGATCAGGTCGGCATCAATATTAAAGCGGCCCACGGCACACTGTGGGTGAACTCGGAAGCCGGTCATCACTTCGTCAATGATTAACAGTGCGCCATGGTTGGTGCATTCAGCTCTTAAGGTTTCCAGAAAGCCCTCAACGGGTGGAATGCAGCTCATGTTGCCGGCGACGGGTTCTAAAATAACGCAGGCAACCTCAGCGCCAATTTCGGCAAAGGCTTTTTTCACACTGTCGATATTATTATAGGTCAGTGTGACGGTGTGGTCTGCAAGCGAAGCGGGAACGCCCGGGGAGCTGGGAACCCCCAGTGTTAATGCGCCGGAACCGGCTTTGATTAACAGCGAGTCGGAGTGGCCGTGATAACAGCCCTCGAATTTAATGATTTTGTCCCGACCGGTGAACCCGCGAGCCAACCGGATAGCGCTCATGGTGGCCTCGGTGCCGGAGCTGACCATGCGAACCATGTCCATACCGGGGACGATATTACAGAGTTTGTCGGCCAGTTCGATTTCCAGTTCGGTGGGTGCACCAAAGGTCATGCCTTTATCGAGCTGGGCTTTAACGGCGGCAATAACGTCCGGGTGATTGTGGCCCAGAATCATAGGCCCCCAGGATTGCACATAGTCCACATAGCGATTGTTATCGGCATCAAACAGATAGGCTTTTTCTGCGCGTTCAAAAAATACTGGGGTACCACCCACCGCTTTAAAGGCCCTGACGGGTGAGTTAACCCCACCGGGAATGTGTTTTTGAGCGGCTTCAAACAGTTGTTGTGAGCGTTGCATGGGTTTAGGCATGGGTTTAATCTGACTTTATTCTTGGGAATTTAGGGCCGCTATTATCCTCGATTGTTGGGGTGCGCGCCAATCTATGCCGAGTAACTATATACTGGAAAAACAGAGCTTGTGGATGAGCTGGTATGAATAACGATCAACCGACGTGGCAACCGATACTTGATTATTGGTTTGGTTCGTCAAAAGATGATGTGGTTTGTGCGAATGAGAGGGCCAGCTTGTGGTGGGGGAAGTCTCCTGAAACAGACGCGGAAATACGCCAGAAGTTTGAGCCTCAGCTACAGTTGTTAGTCAATGGCGGCAACCGTTATTGGCTACAATTTGCCGAAAGTCGCTTGGCCTCGATAATTGTATTGGATCAGTTTTCCCGAAATATCTATCGGGATACGCCCGTGGCATTTTCTGCCGATCTGTTGGCATTGAACTGGTGTTTGTCTGGTCTTCACGATGGATTAGACAAACAGCTCCGACCGATTGAGCGGGTATTTTTTTATCTTCCTCTGGAGCATGCCGAGGATCTCGAATTACAGCAGCTTTGCATCGTACAGTTTCAGCAGCTTGTTCAGGAGGTTCCTGTCCAGCAGCGAGAGGCGTTTGCCGGCTTCCTCGACTACGCAGAACAGCATGCCGAGGTGATTAAGCAGTTTGGACGGTTTCCCCATCGCAATACGATATTGGGGCGTGAATCTACCCCCGATGAACTGGCGTACCTTGCACGGCCGGGCAGCGGCTTTTAAGCGGCTTGATAACTAGAGTTTCTTGTGACTGCTAATGCCTTGCAGAATGTCCATGGGCAGCGGGAACACGATGGTTGAACTCTTTTCACCGGCAATTTCAGTCAGTGTTTGCAGGTAGCGAAGCTGTATGGCTTGAGGCTGTTCGGAGAGCCGCTTGGCGGCATTCAGCAATTGCTCTGCCGCTTCGAACTCCCCCTCCGCATGAATGACTTTGGCCCGTCGTACTCGCTCTGCTTCGGCTTGTTTGGCAATGGCGCGAACCATGCTCTCATCAAGATCCACATGTTTGATCTCGACGTTGGACACCTTGATTCCCCAGGCATCGGTCTGTTGGTCGAGAATGTCCTGAATGTGGCTATTCAGTTTATCCCGAGAGGTGAGCATGGTGTCCAATTCGTGCTGCCCCAGTACCGAGCGAAGGGTTGTCTGAGAGAGCTGGCTGGTGGCTTCATAGAAGTGCTCTACCTGAATAATCGCTTTCTGTGGATCGACCACTCGGAAGTACACCACGGCATTGACCTTTACGGATACATTATCTCGAGAGATAACGTCCTGTGTGGGTACATCCATAACGACGGTGCGTAAATCAACTCTTACCATTTGCTGGATGATGGGGATAACAATGATCAGTCCCGGACCTTTTACTTTATAAAAGCGGCCCAGTAAGAAGATGACGCCTCGTTCATATTCCCTCAAAACCCGGAACATGTAGGCGATCAGGGAGATCAATATGAGGATAATGGTTGCCGTAAAGTAGATGCCCGGGATCATGGTGGTGTCTCCTTTTCTACAATGAGTGTTAGTCCTGTTATTCCGGTAACGCGCACAGTGTCGCCGGTGGCCAGCGGATCATTACATTGCACTGACCATCGTTCACCATGTACCCAAACCATGGGTTGATCGTGGTAAATGGATTCAACGGTGGTAGTGGTGCCTATCAGCGTATCGAGGCCGGTGACGACCTGCGCATGACGAGATCGCCATATCATGCCAAGCAATAGAATCATCAGTGCGGCACTGGCGGCAGTGACGCCCATAATGACCGGGAATGCGATTTGAAAGGCTGGCAGGTCTGTATCCATGAGCATGACGGAGCCGATAACAAAGGCTGTCACGCCGCCAAACCCAAAAATGCCAAAGCTGGGGCTCAATGCTTCAGCAATCATTAGGCCTAAACCAAGTAGTATCAAGGCCAGCCCGGTGTAGCTGATGGGAAGTACCTGCAGTGCGTAAAATGCTATGAGCAAACTGATCCCGCCCAGAATACCTGGCAGCCCCGTGCCGGGTTGGGAGAACTCAAAGACCAATCCATAGATACCAACTAGCAATAAAATGTAGGCCACACTGGGGTCGGTGATGACCGCGAGGAATTGATTGCGCCAGTCTGGTTGATAGCGCACCAATTCAGTATTGGTTGTCGCCAGAGTGATCTCTTGATTATTGATGGTCAGACTATAGCCATCTAGCTGTGTGATCAGGTTATCGAGGTCATCCGCTACCAGATCAATGACATTGTTATCCAATGCTTGCTGGGCAGTCAGTGATTTGGCGCTACGGACGGCGGCGATTGCCCACTCGACATTGCGTTCTCTTAATTCTGCCAGGCTTTGAATATAGGCCGCAGCATCGTTTATCACCTTTCTTTCCATGGTGGTGGCCGGCTCAGGTGCAGAACCGTTATCGGTTTTTTCTGGTGGGGGCTGGTTCTGCTTGTCCTGTTTTGCAGGGTTGGGCAAAGTGGGCCCGCCAATTTGTACGGGGGTTGCTGCACCTAGATTTGTGCCGGGTGCCATGGCGGCAATATGGCTGGCATAGAGAATATAAGTGCCAGCACTGGCGGCGCGGGCACCGCTGGGCGCAACAAAGGTTGCGATGGGTGCGTCTGAGGCCAGAATCGCCTGAATAATATGGCGCATGGATTTATCCAGACCTCCGGGCGTGTCCATCTGGATAATGACCAATTGTGCCTGGTTACCGTTGGCTGAGTCGATGCCGCGGTCAATATAGTCTGCAGTGGCCGGGCCAATAGCCCCCTGCACGCTAAGCAACCAAATAGGTTGCTGCGATGGGCTACCCTGGCTGGGTGAGAAGCTCAGGGATAGGATGATAAGCGCCACGTATTTCCACATACGATGTATTTATCGAATAGGGTTAATTGGTTATATCAGTATAGTCATCCGTCAGAATTTGGTTGTTAGTAATGGGTATTTTCATATAAATCAGTTGGTTGCTGTTTTATACCGCTTGGGTAAAAAGGGGCGGTCAGCGACGCGGTGCAGGTCTCGATAGGGGGGTAAGTTAAGGCACCAGAATAATTTTTTCTCCATGCAGATCCAGCCGAGCCAGAGAGATGATGGGAACGCCAAGATGGTTTAATGCCTTGCGGCCATGCTCGTAGGTTTTTTCCAACACAAAACCGATGGCGCATAACTGGGCACCGCTTTGTTTGATTAGCTCGACCAACCCCATAGTGGTTTCACCTATGCCGAGGAAGTCATCAATTAATACAACGCGATCCTCTGCGGACAGAAATTCTTTGGAAATATGCAGGGTAACCATATCTCCCTTGGTATGGCTGTGTATCGATGAGGTATAACAGTTGCCTTTCATGGTGACGGGCTGTTTTTTTCGGGCAAAAACCATGGGAACTCCCAACGCTTGAGCAGTGGTTAGTGCTGGTGCGATCCCACTGGTTTCTGCGGTAACAATTTGGTCGATGTCAGTAATTCCCCGCGCAGTTAGTTGTCGATAGAATTCATTGCCTACCTCGGTCATCAATGCGGTATCCACGCGGTGATTCAAAAAACGATCGACTTTGATAATCCCATTACCCAAATAGGTGGCTTCTGAAAGTATTTGCCGATCTAGGGATTTCATCGTTTGTTGCTGCCGCCTTTCTGCTAGGGGTGATCTACGGGATTTGGACGGTTGTCTTTATCCAGTTTGTTCAGGAGTAAAATAACTTCGTCATCGCAGAGCTGGTAAAAATATTGATAGTAGCTGCCAACAGAGCCCTGGTAATTTGGGTCAATTAGCAGGGCCACTACGTCGTCAACTTCGCTGGCCAGCACTTTGGCCGTGTCATCGGGAATGACGGGAATGGCGACGGTGATTTTACCCGGCTGTCTGGTCTTTAAATCACGAATGGCTGCACGCATGGTCAACCCTGTGGCAATACCGTCGTCCACCAGGATAGCCAGCTTTCCAGTTACGGGAACCGGCGCTCTATCGCCGAGGTAGCATTCTCGGCGACGTTTTGCTTCGCTGATTTCTTCCCGCTTTTCTTGTTCTAGCCAGTCGGCATCAATAGTGGCTAGCGCTTGTTCATTACAGATGGTTTCCCCGGCCTCGGTGATCGCACAAATGGCATATTCGGGATTCGTAGGGTGACCAATTTTTCTGGGGATAATCAAATCCAGAGGCATGTTGAGAGCTTGTGCTACCGCTAAACCGAGAGGAACTCCTCCTCGGGGAAGGGCGTAAATGACAGCATCAACGCCTTGGTACTTTTTAGCGAGCACTTCTGCCAGCAGCAGCCCAGCGTGTGATCGGGTTTTAAAGTGCATGATCACGCCCCTAAAATGATGAGTTGCTAAAAAGTCTAGGAGAGGTTTTCTCTTATTGCCATTGAAGAAAACTGACGGAATACCAGTGGATGATGGTGTTACGGTAGACATAGGTTAAAGCAGTAATTATCACCGGAGACTATACTCATTTCTAGTTATAAAGACGGGAGTGTCACCAATGATATGCTCCGACCGAGAAAGATCTCTGATTGCATGGCTTGAGCAGGTAAATAATACAGATGTGCCATTGGTGGGAGGGAAAAATGCCTCTCTTGGTGAAATGCTGCAAACGCTCGGGAAGGAAGGTGTTCGAGTGCCACCAGGTTTTGCTCTGACAGCCAATGCCTATCGGGAATTCCTTTCGCATAATGACCTCCAGCCTGTCATCAAACAGCACCTGATGGCATTTTCTTCTGATCAAAATTTACTGCCACAGGTGGGAAGGACTATCCGTGAGACTATTCTTGCTAGCCAACTGCCGGACTCTCTGGTGTCATCGCTGGCGAATGCTTACGAGCAGCTATGTGATCGATTCGGTGAAAAGGAGGTGCCGGTGGCCGTGCGTAGCTCTGCAACGGCAGAAGACTTGCCCGAAGCCAGTTTTGCGGGACAGCAAGAGACCTTTCTCAATGTGAGAGGTTTCGATGCTCTGCTTGATGCCTGCCGCCACTGCTACGCTTCATTGTTTACCGATCGAGCCATCAGCTATCGGGAAGCTCAAGGGTTTGACCATCTTCAAGTAGCACTATCTATCGGTGTTCAGTCAATGGTGGATGCCAGCGAGGGGGCCGCCGGAGTTATGTTTACTCTGGATCCTGAGTCTGGTTTTCCTGATGCTGTGGTTATCAGTGCGGCCTGGGGGCTTGGTGAAGCGGTGGTGCAGGGAAGGGTGATTGCTGATCGTTATATGGTATACAAACCGCTTCTGGTCAAGAATGAGCTGGCACCAATATTCGATAAGAATTTAGGTAGTAAAAAAGAAAAGCTCGCCTATAAAGCTGGCTCTGGTGGTGGTACAGAATGGCATAAAACCAACCCTGAGGAATGCGCTGCTTTTGTACTCGACGATACTGATATTTTGCAACTGGCTCGCTGGGCTCAGTGCATTGAGAATCATTATGGTTGTGCCATGGATATTGAATGGGTTAAGGCTGGCGTCAGCGGTGACCTCTATATTGTCCAGGCGCGGCCGGAGACCGTAGTTTCACAGAGACCGCGACAACAACTCAGTCAATACCATCTCACTGGCAGCGGAGAGGTACTGCTAACTGGATATAGTGTAGGTAGTGCTATCGCTAGTGGTGCCGTGCGGGTGGTAACCCGGCCAGAGGAACAAACAGATTTTCCCGAGGGGTGCATATTGGTGGCCCGGCATACCGACCCGGACTGGTTGCCACTGATGCGCAAAGCAGCTGGTGTTATTACTGATGCTGGAGGCCCGACCAGCCATGCTGCCATTGTCTGCCGTGAACTTAAGATACCTGCCGCTGTAGGTGTTGTCTCAGCCACCGAGAAACTGACCCGAGGTATGCCGGTGACGCTCTCTTGTGCTGAAGGTGCCACGGCAAAAATTTACGCCGGTTGCCTGCCCTTTGAACAAACTGCCATAGACCTCTCAAAGCTACCTCGTCCAAGAACGCAAGTGAACATCAATATGGCGATTCCGGACAGTGCGCTACAGTGGTGGCAGCTGCCCGTGGATGGTATTGGGTTGGCGCGTGTTGAATTTATCATTTCCAGTTTGGTGGGTATTCATCCCATGGCATTGTTACAGGCCGATCAAATTGAGGATGCTGATATACGGGATAGTATTCGCAAACTGACCCAAGGCTACCAAAGTCCCCCGGCCTTTTTTGTTGACAGGCTGGCGCTCGGGATTGCGAAGCTGGCTGCGTCTCAGTATCCGCGACCAGTCATCGTGCGTTTTTCCGATTTCAAGACCAATGAATACAGTAAGCTTCTGGGTGGTGGACAATTCGAGTCAGCCGAGAGTAACCCCATGTTGGGGTTGCGAGGTGCGGCACGCTACTACAGCGAGCGTTACCGCGAGGGCTTTGGGTTGGAGTGTCAGGCGGTTAAGCAGGTACGGGAACAGCGAGGATTCGATAATGTGATTGTCATGATTCCCTTTTGCCGTACACCCAAGGAAGCAGATCGTGTCTTGGAGGTGATGGCCGACAATGGTTTGGTTCGTGGTGAACGAGGGCTGGAAGTCTATGTGATGTGTGAAATACCATCGAACATCATTTTGGCTGAGCAGTTTGCCGAACGGGTTGATGGCTTTTCGATTGGCAGCAATGATTTAACTCAACTGGTTTTGGGGGTGGATCGTGAATCTGCGGAATTGGCTTATCTGTTCGATGCTCGTAACGAGGCTGTCACGCGTATGATTTCTCAGGTGATTGAGGTAGCACATCAATACGGGCGCAAAGTAGGGATTTGCGGCCAAGCATCCTCGGATCACCCAGACTTCACCGAATTCTTGGTGGGGGAGGGTATAGACTCGATCTCATTAAATGCCGATAGCATTGTTGATACGCTGACCACTATTGTTGAGGCTGAAAATAAAGTCAGTCGTTAAGATTCTGTTTTAAGTGCGCAATTATTTTTCAGCAGACCCTATGTATTATGGCGATATGTCTGGCATGGACAACGTCTTTGAGCGAGCATCTCTGCTAGGTTTTCTTATTGCGAAGATAGATTACCCAATAGATCACCCCCACAAGAAATCCACCGCCGACTATGTTACCCAGAGTTACCGGTAATAGATTGTTAACCAGAAAGTCCCATATGTTCAGCTTGGATAGATCAGTTCCTTCGGGTATGGCTGCCAGTACCACTGGGTCGTTCAGAGCCATCATTCCTGCTGGAATAAAATACATATTGGCAACAGAGTGCTCGAAGCCAAGGGCGACAAAGGCTGTGATTGGGAACAGGATGGCGAGAATTTTGTCGGTAACGCTGTGACCTGCAAAGCACAGCCAGACAGCCAGACAGACCAATACATTGCAGAGAATACCCCGGGCAAAAGCCTCAGCAAAGCCCAGGTTTACTTTGCTATTGGCGATGAGCACGGTGACCTCACCAACCTTGCCATCGTTAGCCAGCCAGTAGTTACTGATAGAAATAAGTACTACCGTTCCCAGCGCCCCGAGTAAATTCCCCAGAAACACCAAAGCCCAGTTCCGCAATAATTTTGCCAGGCTAATTCGACGGCTGACACAAGCTATGGTCAGCAGGTTATTGCCAGTAAAGAGTTCAGCGCCAGCCACAACAACCAGAATTAAACCCAGACAGAAACCTAGACCACCTGCCAATCGTGTCAAGCCAAGTCCGAAAGAGGAGTCGTGAATAATAAAAGTGTAGAGCAACGCGCCGAAACTGATAAAGGCCCCGGCCAGCATAGCCAGTAATAGGGTGCTTAGTGTGTCGAGGTTGGCCTTGGTGACACCGATGGCTTCCACCCGTTGTGCTATCTGCTTTGGAGAATAGGCTTCCGTATCATTATTTGGGGACATTGTGTACTACTCCCATTGTGTTGTTATTCGTCAGAAACGCTCTGTTTCATGCAAAAGCGTCTTTGTTTATAGTTGCTTTCCCTTATATCAACTATCGCAGCAACAATTGGCAGATGCCTGGATTTATATATAGCGCTGATTCGGATAAAAAGGATTGTTGTCGAATTATAAATCCTCTTTAGGTTTAACCATTTGTTTCTGGTTGTACCTGTATTTATGTAGTTCATCAATGACTATTAGCAATAGAGCAATCGATAGCAGGCTGCCCCACTCAGTTTTTTTCAGGAGGTTGTAAATGATCCCAGCGATAGGTTGGGCCGTCCTTGCACACATAATGATGGGCCAAGTGGTGTTCACTTAGGTAGCAATGACCACAAAGGCCCACGGCACAATGCATGCGTCGTTCTATGGAGAGCCAGATTGCCTGTGCCGATAGACCGCGTTGTATAAAGTTCTTTGCAACGGCGTGCATCATTATTTCAGGGCCGCACAAAAGAAGCGTATCAGGTGTCCAGTCCAGGGTACGAAGTACAGAATCCATTGCATCCAGTGGTGTCCCTTTCAGAATGTGATTTTTGTTAGAGGCCTGTGTCCCTCCGGTATCTTCTAGAACGTCAAAGAGAGAAATTTTTTGTTGCCAGTGCAGCCGTTCCGGGTTCAACATTTGTAATGCAAGATTGCGTGCACCATACACCAGGGCTAAATGTTTGTGATGCTGCTGGTTAATAAGCTGATCAATTAGGCTGGCCAGAGGGGCGAGGCCACAGCCACCTGCAACCATAAGAATTTTCTTGTCGGCAAGCGCGGCGATTGGCCAGCCTTTGCCAAAGGGGCCTCGAATACCCAGTATGGAACCAGGTTGACACTGAAACAGAGCGGTTGTGACTGCCCCCATTTTGCGAACCAAGGCACGAAAAACTCCATGGCTATTGGGTATAGCTGTGAAGGTAAACGGCGCCTCCCCAGCGCCAGGCACACTAAGCATAAAAAACTGCCCTGGCTCGGGTTTACCGATGGATTGGGGGTTGAGTAAGCGAAAGCGAAAATGGCGCGCGTCCTCACCATCATTGATGAAGTCCACTAACTCCATGGCAATGGGGGTCAAGTTGTAAAAAGCCTGGTTGTTAAGCACCGGGTTTTGCATCGCTGCTAATCCTTTTCATTACCGAGTGAACGCCAATTACGCCGGGGCAGGTCTGTTCGCATCGGCCGCATCCCACGCAGCCATAACGGCCAAATTTCTGAGCAAAATTGTCACCAAATTTATGAGTCCAGAAGCGTTTTACCCGCTCTCCGGCTTCTTCGGTGGGATTATGCTGGTTGGCCTCTCGTTGAAAACTTTCGTAGAGGCAGGAGTCCCAGAACCGCTGTCGGCGGGTATTGCCATTGTTATCTTGCCGTTCCCATGTCCCATAACAGGAGCAGGTGGGGCATAGGGTGGTGCAGCCCGAGCAGCTTAAGCACTGAAGTCCCAGTTGTTGCCATAGTTCATCGGGAATCTGGTTTTGGTTTATGGCAGTAATACCTTGCTGAAGGTGACTATCATCGTTGAATTGTTCAACACAGGAGGCTATGCGGTTATCACGATCATTAAATTCAGATTCGTTAGCTGGGTTCAATGAAAGCCCATCCAAGGCATTTAGCCCTTTTTTGTTGCAGACAAGCAGTAGCCAGCCGGTTGCAGATAGCTGATGGAGAATCATGTCAGCCGTGTCATTTTTGACGCCGGGACCTGCGTCAACACTTGGGCAAAAACCGTGCTGGCAGGGGCTTAAACAATCTACGCCGATCAACAGTGCCTGTTGTCGACGAGCCTGGTAGTAGGGATCATTGGCAAAGAACTGATCCTGATAGCGGATGGCAGTGAGATCGCAACTTTGTACCCCAAACAGGGCAAAGGGTGCCGGTTTGGGCAAGGTTTCACGAAAGCATTCACCGTCGAAGGTAAAGAGGTTTTCATGTTCCGCAAACAGTTGTCCCTTAGGCGAAATCAATGGTGGGGTACTTTTGGCAGGATCAGCCTCTGGCGGCTCAATCCGGTAAGACTTTGCCAAATGGTTTCTCAGTGTATTCGGGTGATCCAGATAGTAGCTTTGTATTTTCATTTAACACCCTCCGTCTTGAGGGTGATGATCTCATCAATTGGGCGGGGGGCTATTCCCGGCTCAAGAGGTTGAACGGATACGGCACATGCTTTCAATTCAGGCATTTTGGTGAGCGGATCCTGAGCTGTGTTCGTCAACTGGTTGGAGGGTGCTTCGCGGAAATGGTAGGGCATACAGACCAGCCCCGATGGAAGGTCATCTGTGAGCATGGCCCGGGTTTCCACATAGCCTCTTCGTGAACGAATGCTTACGGCTGATCGATGGATCACTCCCAAGGCATTGGCATCCGCTGGATTAATGAATAAAAGCCCAGCCGGTGTTTCACGCTCGAGCAGCGGTGATTTTCTGGTCATAGAGCCACAGCCATAGTGGAAATGCAGCCGATTAGTCGTTAGCAGCAGCGGGTATTCATTATCAACGTCCTCGTCAATGGCTATAGGGTGGACCGGAATTAGTCGCGCTTTTCCAATGGGAAAAGAGTCTTTGTGGAGAATGGGTGTACCGTTGGGGGTCTCAGGACAACAAGGCCACTGAAGCCCCTGCTGTTGATCCATTTTAGTGTAATTCATGGCGCTGTAGCTTGGGGTTAACTCGGTCATTTCCCGAAATACAGATTCGCTGTCATTCCAGTTTAGCTGGTTGCTACCCAGTTTTTGGGCGATTGCCGCCAGCCATAGCCAATCTGTTCGTGCTTCACCTAATGGCGGCAAAGCCTGTTGAACATGTTGCACTCGTCGTTCGCAATTGGTGAATGTCCCGCTTTTCTCGGCGAAAGAGGCTGCGGGTAACACAACATCTGCCAGCCGTGCAGTGTCGGTCATGGTCAACTCCGCTACGACCAAGAGATCCAGTTTACTGAGAGCTTGTTTTACCAGGTTTTGGTCGGGATCGGTGACGACAGGATCTTCACCAAATAGAATCAGTCCTCTAAACTCCCCTGCCAGTGTAGCCTTAGTCATGCCCATAGAAGTGAGTCCTGGGCGTTCTGGAACCTCGGTTTTCCAGTGCTGACTGAATTTAGCTCTTACCTCTGGATTGTCGACTTTCTGGTACCCGGGATAAACGTTGGGCAGGCATCCCATATCACAAGCTCCCTGAACGTTATTTTGCCCCCGTAGCGGGTTGACCCCCGTGCCTTTGCGACCTATGTGGCCACAGATTAGCGCAAGATTAGAGAGTGCTATCACGTTATTAGTGCCACTGACATATTGGGTGATTCCCATACCGTAGAGAATCATGGCTTGCCTGGAATGGCTGTATGCTTTGGCTGCAGACTCAATTTTTGGTAGGGGTATGCCCGTAGTTTTTTCTATACCCTCTAGAGCATCTGTAACGGAGGTTGTCAGTTGTGCCAGACCTTCACAACGTTGATCAAGAAACTTTTTATCCTGCCAGCCATTGTCCAGAATAATCTTTATCATGGCATTGAGCAGGGCAATATTACTACCGGGCTTCAACTGCAAATGTGTGTCTGCAAGCTTGGCTAATCGAGTACAGCGTGGATCAGCTACGATCAGTTTGGTGCCGTCGAGGTGTGCCCGAATAATATGGCCACCGAGAATAGTGTGATTTTCAGTGGGGTCGGCACCAAAGATAAGAATCAGGTCGGTTTCAAAGAGGTCGGCTGCACTATTGGTCATGGCCCCAGAACCTAAGGTCTGGTTTAAACCGGCTACTGTGGGGCTATGGCAAATACGGGCGCAGTGGTCGATGTTGTTGGTTTTCAGAACGGCACGGGCTAATTTTTGGGCGGCATAATTGTCTTCATTAGTGGCGCGGGCACTGCTGATAATACCGGTGGCCCGAGGGCCAGATTCTACCAAAATCTGTTTCAATCCATCAGCAATGGCCTCCAGCGCTTTACTCCAGGACACCTGGCGAAACCCTTGAGCAGTACGAATGAGAGGGTGAGTGATGCGATTTTTGGGATCAATGCCGTAGGCGCTGTTCCAACCTTTAGCGCAGAGTTGGCCCCGACTAATGGGGTGGTCAAGTTGGGGTTCGACACTAATGAGCTTGCCATCTTCTATGCGAAGATTCATCCCACAACCCACTCCGCAAAAAGGGCAAATAGTTGAAGTGACTTGGGTTGCCATGACTGCCGCCTTCTCTTCAATGTTTTTTATTACATATGTTCTATTAGTATAGAAGAAGAGGAGGAAATGCCTACAAAGCGTATGAAAGACGATGCTGGGGTAAGGTACTTATTCCATGCACTTGATGGCCATTTCTTTCGAGATCAAAGGTGCTGGGTACACCGTGCAGAGCAGTACATTGTTCTTTATTGGCACCATGCCGAAACAGTGGTAAAAGGGTACAGCTACAGTAAGTCAATCTGCTTCACTAAAGTGCATAGCTTGGGTAGAAAATCAGGCATTGTTAAGAATATTATGGTGGCTTATCACCACTGCTATCAAATCAAACAAACGGGTAAATCTTAGATAGTCTGCAATTGTGCTGGACTCTTAACTGGACTCTGCGGATATAGCGCCCTGTCGTAGGGCGTAGGCTCGTTCTCTCAAACGGTAGGCGGGGTTGATGTTGACCAGAATGCACCGATTGGGACAGTTGTGATGAAAACTCAATATCTGTTTCCAGCCTTTGTTGAATATCTCCTCAGAATGGCCTAACTATGACCATGACAACGATACCTACCAGCATTAACACTGGGATTTCGTTAAACCACCGGTAGAACACATGGCTGCGGGTATTTTTGTCATCGCGAAACTGCTTCATGAGGTAGAGACAGGCGTAATGATAAATAATCAGCAAAATGACTAAAGTGATTTTTACCTGAAACCAACCGGCGCTGAGAAAGTAGCCGGGGTAGATGCTGAAGAGGGCGATACCCAGCAGAATAGTGGCAATCATCGAGGGGGTGGCGATACCTCGATATAATTTTCGCTCCATGATTTTGAATCGCTCAATACTGATGTTGTCGTCAGACATGGCGTGGTAAACGAAGAGCCGAGGCAGGTAAAACAGTGCAGCAAACCAGCAGATCACCGCGATGATATGAAAGGCGGTAATCCAGCTTTGTCCGCTGATGAGAATGTCTTTTACCCAACCCATAGTTGCCCTTATTTTAGATTAGAGTGTCTTTTTTATTTCTGCGGGAAGTTTACCGACAGCTGTTTATTACGAATAGTTAGCCAGTGGTAGTTTACCGGCTCTTGGTTACTGGTAATAGTTGTCTATATCCTGCTTGGTGATGATTCCCGCGACCTCGCTCATCAGCGGTGCGGCGGGTTGGCCGACAAAAACAGCCTGGCCGTTATTTTGTTGCATGGTAAGCAGCGCTTCCTGCAGCGTGGCTCTGGCATGAATTGGAAATAGTTGCCATCGTTCGCCGGGGATTTCGCGCAGATCAATGAGGCTGTCTTCATCAAGCAATTCAAGTATTTGTTCTTTTAGGTGCAATGCCAGGTCGGCAGAGCGCAGGATATATTTGGGTTCGCCGGCATCCTCAATCACAATCCAGGTAGGTTTCTCTTCGAGCAATGATTCCGCCATAGGTCGCGACAGGTAGCGAGAGTGATGGGCAAAATTTTGTTTCATCAGGCTGGTGACACCTGAGCGGCTAAGCATTTGAAACACAGGAGAATAGTAGCCCTTTAAATCACGCCCTACGGAAAAAATCCCCAGCTGTTTGGTGAGCATGCGGCTGGTAATAGAAGCAATGACTATTACCAGCATGCTGGGCAACAATATATTGGGGTTGTAGGTCAACTCCAATACGGCGATCAAAGCTGCCAGTGGAGCGTTTAATACGGCACCCATCATTGCGCCCATGCAGAGGACAGCATAAAAGCCGGAAGAGGATGCCTGCTCCGGATTGAAGTAGCCTCCAATCAGTCCAAGGCCACCACCGATACAGGCTCCGATGACAAAGTTGGGGCCGATGATCCCCCCGGGCATGCCCAGGCCAACGGAAATGGTGGATACCAGAATCTTGGCTATTACGATGGCGGCTAACAGGAGTAGACCTAGTTCGCCAAGCATGGCTTGTTCGACGGTGTCGTAACCGACACCCTGAATTTGGGGTAATAGAACGGCTATGGTGCCGCAGAGTAATCCTGCAAACAGCATGCGCAGAAGTACGGGGCGGTCTTTAAATTGCCGGGTTCGACGGTAGAGCAACAACATCATCGAAGCTGTAAGCCCTACGATCAGCCCGCAAAGGATTAAAAACGGGAGCTCCCAGAGACTGCCCAGTTCGATCAGGGGTATTGAAAAGGCGGGTTCATTGCCAAACACGATGCGAGACATGATTCCGCCGGTGACGGCGGCAAGAATCACTGGAATAAAGCCGGTGATGGTGTACTCCATCAATATGGCTTCCATGGCAAAAATTACACCGGCCAGAGGTGTGTTGAATGAAGCCGCGATGGCTGCAGCTACCCCGCAGGCCGTCAGCGCGCGCAGACTGTTGTTGGGGAGCTGTAATTGCTGTCCAAGCAGACTTGAGCTTGCGGCACCTAAATGAACCGCGGGGCCTTCACGGCCGACAGAATTTCCCGTTAGTAAGGCAATGGCACCACCCGCAAATTGAAACAGAGCATTGGCTGCGGGCAGTTGTGCTTGGTGATGTTGCAGTCGCTCGAGTACGTGGCCGACACCCACAGAATGGTGCTCTGGTTTGGTGTAGTGCATGATCAAGCCGATCAGTAGAGCACCAATGAGTGGTAGTAGAAATCGGGTGGCAGTGGGTAGTTGCTCAAAGGATTCGCTGTCACCGGGCAGGAAATATTCCAGGGGTAGTTCAAATGAAAGCCGGAAGGCTATTGCCGTTAACGCTGTTAAGAGCCCGCTGATACAGCCGAGTATCGCCAGTTGTGGCAGTGCGTCGGCATGGGCTAGCCGGACTCGAAAGGCATCTAGTTCTCGTTTAAGCCACCCTCGATGAGGCATTTTCTGATCTTGATCCTTTTTGGGCATGCCTCGTTCTCAGGTTTACCACTTTAAGCCCTATTTCGGACTTTTTCGGCATTTTGCTAGAGTAGGGCGCGTTTCATACGCGAATCTTTGCGCTATTATAAGCAGCTTCTCAGACCCATGACAGGAACATCCGTATTGTGATTAAAGTAGGTATTGTTGGTGGTACAGGGTATACCGGCGTTGAATTATTAAGACTATTGGCAACCCATCCCAATGTGGAAGTAACAGCGATCACCTCTCGAGGAGAGGCCGGTCGTGCTGTGTCCGATCTATTTCCGAACCTTAGAGGCCATTTTGAGTTGGTGTTTACAGACCCCGCTGCCGGTGACTTGGATCACTGTGATGTTGTGTTTTTTGCGACGCCTCATGGGGTAGCGCAGAGTACGGTGCCGGGATTGTTGGATAAAGGTATTAAGGTGATCGATCTTTCGGCCGACTTCCGAATTCGGGATATCGCAATATGGGAAAAGTGGTACAACCAGCCCCATGCTTGTCCCGAATTGGTGGGCGAGGCCGTTTATGGCTTGCCGGAGGTGAATCGTGACCAAATTAAAGATGCACGGTTGATTGCTTGTCCGGGTTGTTACCCGACTAGTGTTCAGCTGGGTTTTTTACCATTGCTTGAGAAAGGCTTGGTCGACCCCGGTGATTTGATCGCCAATTCGGCATCCGGTGCTAGTGGCGCTGGCCGTCAGGCAAATGTTGCCACTTTGTTGGCAGAGACCAGTGATAGCTTCAAGGCCTACGGTGTTCCAGGTCACAGGCATTTACCTGAAATTGAGCAGGGGCTAGTGGATATTTCGGGTACCTCGGTGGGGCTTACGTTTATCCCCCACCTGTTGCCTATGATTCGCGGTATTCATTCGACGCTGTATGCCACATTGAAAAATAGTGAAAAGGATACCTCTGAAGAAGACTTGCAGCAGTTGTACGAAGATTGCTTCAGGGACGAGCCCTTTGTCGATGTGATGCCCGCGGGTAGTCACCCTCAAACAAGATCGGTTCGGGGTTCTAATACTTGTCAAATGAGTGTGTTTCGGCCTCAAGGTGGTGACAAGGTTGTGGTGCTTGTTGTGGAGGATAACCTGGTAAAAGGGGCCTCTGGGCAAGCGATACAGAACATGAATATCATGTTTGATTTGCCGGAAACTGCGGGGCTAGAGGCTCCAGCACTGTTGCCCTGATGCCGCATCGTGGTCATAAGCTGGTAGTTAGCTCGTATCGCCCCAGTGATCGTCAACGGGAGATTGGTCTGTGGTTGCTGCTGGTTATCGTGGCTTTTTCTCTGGGTGGCTATTTGGGGTTGAAGTTCTTTGATCAGGCCATGGTTGAAAAGCGTCATCAAGCGGAGGCGCTGGAATCCTTGGAAGAGCAGTTTGCTGATTTGAAACAGAAATGGGCAAATGCGGACATGGCAACCAGTATTGATCGGGTGGCCTTGGAACAGGTGCGCCAGTTGGTCACATCACTTCAGTCTGAGTTGGCCATTAATGAGGAAGAACTTAGTCTCTATCGAAACCTGTTGGAAGGTGGTGGTTCCGAAAGCGGTTTGTTGATAGGAGAGTTGATGTTAAAACGTACCATTGATCAGCAGGGCGTGACTTACCGGCTGGTGGTCCAGCAAAAAGAAAGGAAGTTAAAAAGGATCAGCGTCAGTATTAAGGTAGATATACTGGGTGTTCAGGATGGCAAAGAGGTTGCTGTTGGCCTTGAGAGTCTGGACGCAGAGCTTGATCAGTCTCCAATTCGGACAAAATTTAAGTATTTTCATGTGGTTGAAGGTGTCCTAAACCTGGCACATGGATTTGAACCGCAAGCCTTAGTGGTTAGTGTTTGGAAAGATGGCGTTGGAAGTAGTCGAGTAGAAAGACGCTTTGACTGGCGAGTGGATGAGAGATAGAGAGGCATAAAGCATGCGTAAGAAAAACAATTCGATCCCGTTCGCACAGGGAAATACAACATTAATTGCCGGTGGCACACATGTGGTTGGTGATATTCATTTTTCCGGTAATCTGGAGATAGAGGGCCAAGTTACGGGTAATGTGGTGGCTGAGGACGGCGCTGAGGCGCGCGTTCGTGTACTTCCAGATGGAAGAGTTGTTGGCGATGTTCGTGTCCCCATCGTGGTCATTAATGGCTATATTGAAGGCAATATCTATTCCAGTAATCAGGTCGAACTGGCAGACAAGGCTGTTGTCGAAGGTAACCTACACTACGCATTGATTGAAATTGAGAAGGGTGCACAGGTGAATGGGAGTTTTGTTCACCAGTCGGCGGAAGAGACAAATAATGTGGTGTCATTAGAAAACGCTACAGAATCTAGTCAGGAGTCGACAAGTTCGTGATAGAATACTTGACTGTAACGCTTGGGTATAGGCCCGGTTGTGCATTTTGAATGGTTTTTCAGGAGTACTCATGTCAGGTATTGAAACATTTACACCTTCACCGCTATATATCTCAGAAAATGCCGTGGCGAAGGTAAAAGGTCTGGTTGAAGAGGAAGGTAACCCAGATTTGAAGCTGCGGGTGTTTGTCACCGGCGGTGGCTGTTCAGGTTTTCAGTATGGTTTTAGCTTTGATGAACTGGTAGCTGAAGATGATACCGTGGTTGAAAAAGATGGGGTCTCAGTACTAGCAGACCCTTTGAGCGTTCAGTACCTGATGGGATCGACAGTAGATTATGAAGAAGGGCTTCAAGGTTCACGTTTCACTGTTTCAAACCCCAACGCCACAACAACGTGTGGCTGTGGAGCGTCGTTTTCGGTGTAAATTTTGAGCATTCGGCAGCTATGCCAATCCCTTTTGGCTTTAATAGCCTTTAGTGGGGTTGCTACGGCTATGGCTGGAGGTTTTATCCCTCATGCCGATGTTGAAGGCCATGCAGAAGGTCACGAGCCCGCTGGTTATTTGGGGCGAATTGAGCTGGATGACCCAGAGGCTGTGGCTGGTGCATTGCGCCGTGCTGAGATGCTTTACCATAGCGCAGATATGAGTGAGAAAACGCTGCCTCCCGTGGTGATGGTTATTCATGGCTCGGAAGTGAGTATCTTTTTTAAAGAAAACTATTCGAAATACAAATCCATTGTGGATTTGGCTGCCAAATTAACCGCATTTCAGGTTATAGATATCAGAGTCTGTGAGGCTTCAGCTAGGGGTTTAGGGCTGGATATACAGACGCGATTCCCTTTCGTGGGTACAGTCCCATACGGTCCTACGGAGATAACCAGGCTGATTGAGGTAGAGAAGTACGTATATTTCTAGAGCGTTGTTCGGCAATTGAAATCTTCCTAAGCCTCCAGCGCGCACTTCTTTTTTGTTACTGTCCGTTTTCTTCGTCATTGTCAATTACCCCTCATGCGGGATAGATAGCGCCCAATATGGAAGCTTTAGAGGCGCCCGTGACGGCGGGTTCATTGCCGGGTTTTCCTTCAATGGTTTGCTTGGCCAGCCAGGCGAAGGCGACCGCTTCCACCCACTCGGGTGGAATACCTAGGCGCTCGGTACTGCTTGTTAGGCTTGGGTCTAACAGTGTTTCCAGTCGCAGCATTAGACTTGTGTTGTAGGTACCTCCACCACAGAAATATATCTCACTTGCAGTCGGTATATGTGATTTCAATGCATCGGAAATAGTGCGAGCAGTAAATTCAAGCAATGTTGCTTGAACGTCAGTTGAGCTGGCTTCGGGTAGTTGCTCAAGATGTTGGGTTAGCCAGGAGAGATTAAATAATTCAGGCCCAGTGCTCTTGGGTGTCAATTGCGACAGGTAGGGTGCGTCCAGCAGTTGTTTCAGAAGTGGGCTAATCACTTGCCCCTGTGATGCCCAATGGCCATCCTGATCGTAGGGAAGGCCAAGGTTTTGATTTATCCAGCTATCCATCAATACGTTACCGGGGCCCGTGTCGTATCCCAGTAGTGGTGAGCATGAGGGATCACCATTAAGCAGTGTAATATTGGCTACACCGCCGATATTAACAATGGCTCTGCACATGCCGGCCTTCCCAAACACCGCTTGGTGAAAAGCGGGAACAAGTGGTGCGCCATGTCCGCCTAGCGCAATGTCTCGACGACGGAAGTCCGCGACCGTAGTAATTCCGGTGAGTTGGGCGATGGTATTGGGGTCTCCCACTTGAATGCTGTAGGGGTGTTCGCTGGTCTTTGCAGGCGGGAAGTGTCGGATGGTCTGCCCATGGCTACCTATGGCGGTTATATCTGTTGCGCAAAGGCTTTCACGACGGAGTAGTTCGTTGGTTGCTTGAGCAAAGCGTATTCCAAGTTCGCGATCAAGCTGTCCCATCCGGTGTATTTCATTCTCGCTATAACTAGCAAGTGTGTGAATTTCTGATTTGAGTCCCCGAATATCGGCCGAGTGTGTGGCGAGCAGTTTGGGGGCGGTTGCCGCGAGATCAACCAGAACGGCATCAATGCTGTCGGCGCTAGTGCCGGACATGAGTCCTACATACAACTTTTCGCCCGACATTTATTTTATCTGTTAACGGGCCGAAGCCGAGTCTTTGGTGGTGTTTAGCGCCAGCTTGGAAGATTGTTGGTGGCGTGTGAGTTGTGCTATGAGGGGCGCAGTGTCCTGTTCAAACTTAAAACGCTCTTGTTTGGCAATGGGCTTGGCCTGAGGTAGCGCCACAGTGCGAGGGTTGCGATGAACGCCGTTTACCAGGAATTCGTAGTGCAAATGTGGTCCGGTTGCGTAGCCTGTGGAGCCAACGGTACCTATCACTTGCCGCTGCTTTACTGATTGGCCTTTTTTTACCTTGCGCTTATTCAGGTGTAAATATTTAGTGGTAAAGCGTTGGCCGTGTTGGATAAATACGTAGTTGCCATTAGCCTTGCTGTACCCTGCAGCCACAACTCTGCCATTTCCAGCAGAAAAAACTGGTGTACCTCGGGGTGCAGCATAATCTACCCCGCGATGGGCTCGAATGCTCTTGTGAATAGGGTGCTTGCGGCGAAGATTGAATCCTGAGCTGATGCGGGCAAAATCAAGCGGGGCGCGCAGAAAAGCCTTCCGCATGCTAAATCCATCAGGGGTGTAATAGTTAGCCCGTCCTTCGTTACCTTGGTAGCGAACAGCCCGGTACGATTTTCCCTGGTTGGTAAATTCAGCACTGAGAATATTCCCGTTACCAATTTTTTCACCGTTAAGAAATTTTTCTTCATAGAGTAATGAAAAATGGTCACCCTTGCGGATATCCAGCGCAAAGTCGATATCCCAGCCAAAGATATTGGCGAGCTCCATAATCAGACTGTGGGGAAGTTGAGCTCGGTCGCCAGCGAGAAAAAGAGAGTCCTCAATTGTGGATTCTCTATAAGTGGTCATCAATTCCGGCTCTAGCAGAATATGCTGGCCGGTATAACCCTTGCCGCCTGCTATGGCGTTGTTTGTGTAGAGGTAGGATTCAAGTTTTGACTTGATATATTTGAGTTGTTTGAGTTCGCCGGCTTTGTTTAGGCCAAACTGAATTTCCTGCCCCGGGCGTATATCAACGAGTGGCTTGGCAAGAGTCGTCGATGACATGAGCTTGTAAACGTCACCAGCATCTAGTGCGACTCGTTTGAATAGGGTGCTGAGATTGTCGCCACTGCGAACAATTTGTTTTTGCCAATCGAGGTTCTCCGCGGGTTCTTCCGCGGGAGCGGGCGAGGGTTCGGCTTGTGATAGCTCTTGGGTGGGGGCTGGTCTTTGGCTATCTTTGTTTATACTCGCGTCGCTATTTTCTTGAAAGGGCAGTGTAATGTTGACCTCTTGGCGTTTAGCCTCGGCCTGCTTGCTAGGAAGTGCGGTCAACAGTGCAACGATTGAAATAGCTATAACGCCTGTGACAACAAGGTGTGGTTTTGGCAGTCTCATGGCCATTAAATTTTGCCTAAATGAGCGTGGCTTGGAGTCACTTTTGTAGTTGGCTTGGGGCATGGTGATTAAAAAGTTTTCATGAGTGATGCTAATAATGTAGCAATATATAATAGAAAGTGCCGCAATCCCACCGTCTAAGCTTTATTTCAGATCGGGCGATACTTGTTTTTGTAAGGGGATAATGTATCGTTTGCGTCCTTTTTATTGGCAGAAATATGAGAATAAAGCATGTCCACAAGCGGCTCAGAGTTGATAGCTGATTTGCAGGCCCGCGGCCTGATTGCCCAAATGACTGGTGATGGTGAGCTCGCAGAGCACCTGTCGAGTGGTCGTCGTACGTTGTATTGTGGCTTTGATCCCACTGCAGATAGTTTGCATATTGGCAGCCTGGTACCTTTGCTGGCTCTGCGGCGCTTTCAGCAGGCTGGGCACAAACCCGTCGCTTTGGTGGGCGGTGCCACTGGTCTGATTGGTGATCCAAGCTTTAAAGCCCAGGAGCGAAAGCTCAATACGCCAGATGTAGTCACCGACTGGGTTGAAAAAATTCGGCAGCAGGTCTCTCAGTTTGTAGATTTTGATGCGGGCGATTGCTCTGCAGAGGTGGTCAATAATCTTGATTGGATTGGCGAAATAGATTTGTTGGGCTTTCTTCGGGATGTGGGAAAGCATTTCTCTGTTAATAATATGGTGAACAAGGAGTCGGTCAAGCAGCGGCTTGATCGAGAAGGGGCTGGAATATCCTATACCGAATTCACTTATATGTTGTTGCAGTCTTATGATTTTGCAGAGCTGAATCGTCTGTATGATTGCACATTGCAGATCGGTGGTTCGGATCAGTGGGGAAACATCACGGGTGGAATTGACCTCACCCGGCGGTTAAATGGCGCGCAAGTCTTTGGTATGACTCTGCCTCTAGTAACGAAATCTGACGGAACCAAGTTTGGTAAGACGGAGAGTGGCACTATTTGGCTGGATTCAGCAAAGACCTCGCCCTATGCTTTTTATCAATTTTGGCTTAATACGGCAGATGCCGATGTGTACAAATTCCTGCGCTATTTCACTTTTTTGTCCATAAGCGAAATAGAAGAGGTCGAGCGAGTGGACGCCGAAATCCAGGGGCGGAAATCGGCTCAGGGCGTTTTGGCAAGAGAGGTGACTGAGCTGGTACATGGTAAAGCTGGCCTGGAGGCCGCAGAGAGGATTACCGAGGCGTTGTTTTCTGGTGGTCTTGAGTCTTTGACGGAAAGTGATCTGGAACAGTTAAAGCAGGACGGAATGCCTGCAAGCGATTTGAGCCGGTCGGAGTTGGCCGGACAGATGTTGACGAGCTTGTTCGTTGATTGCGGCCTTGTTAAAGCGGGACGCGAGGTGAAGGATGCGTTGGGACGCAATGCGGTGTTCATCAACGGTGAATCGAAGGGTGCCGATGACAACATGCGAGTTGTTGAAAGTTTTTCGCCCGACAGGGCGCTTTACGGCCGATTTTTCATGGTGAAGCTGGGCAAGAAAAAGCATCATTTATATGAATTGGTCGCCTAGCTTGAAGCGTGACTATGAGTCCAGCCGGTAAGCTGGGTTTTTTTGGTGTCGGTTGGTTGAAATATAGTCAGTTTTGGCGGCGAAATTCGGCGCGCCAAGAATAAAAAAAGAAAAGCGTTGACGGGTCGAAATTAAACGCTAGAATGCGCGCCTCGTTTAGGGATATGTGACCTATTCGACCTCTTGAAAGAGGCCTGTAGAAAGAAATGATTTTTTACAGAAAACCTTTGACAATAGGCTGTATGGCGCTAGAATGCGCGTCCGCTTCGGGGATGAATCGAAGTGGAAAGTTAACAGAAGTTAGAGTTGAGATTTTTAATAAGAAATATCGCAAAACTCTGTTGACATTAAGGCGGCGATCCTTAGAATACGCAGCCCGCTCCTAGA
>JBFICW010000028.1:0-33869 GCA_041581635.1 Porticoccus sp.
ATCCCTGGCGCAGTTCATTGCGAATGGACCAGTATGATGGACTTCAAGCGTAACCAACGAATTCATGAGGACGCTCTGGAACGCTTGGCGGCTCTTGGCATCAACCCTAACAAGCCCACCATAACTCACTGCCAGTCTCATCACCGCTCTGGGTTTACATACATGCTTGGAAGACTGCTGGACTTCGACAGTATTCGTGCCTATGAAGGCTCGTGGGCAGAATGGGGTAATCGAGAAGATACGCCAGTAGAGTCTTAATTAATGAACAATCTCCAATCTGAATGGTTTGTAGCTCTGCAACGCCTTGTGCCTCAACACGGGCTTTCCCGATTAGGCTCAAAGCTAGCTGAAGCAACAACACCTTGGCTGAAAAATGCGCTCATTAAACAGTTTATCCGCACCTACAATGTTAATGTAGATGAAGCCGTTTCAAGCGACCTAAATGATTACCCACATTTTAATGCTTTCTTTACCCGATCCTTGAAAGAGGGTGCTCGCCCTATTGATCAAAATGAAACAAGCCTAGTCTGCCCCGCCGATGGCACAGTTAGCCAATTAGGCCCCATCAAAGCGGGCAATATTTTTCAGGCCAAGGGTAAATCTTTTTCAGTCGACTCTTTGCTGGGTACAAGTGATAGAGACAGTCAACGCTTCATGAACGGGAGCTTCATCACCACGTACTTGTCACCCAGTGATTACCATAGAGTACACATGCCTGTTGGCGGAGAATTACTTTACACACGCTATATTCCAGGAAAACTATTTTCAGTCAATGACACAACAACACAATACATTGATGGGCTCTTTGCCAAAAATGAACGATTGGTGTGTATGTTTGATACGCCGGGTGGCCGATGCGCTGTTATTCTGGTCGGCGCGATGATGGTTGCAGGAATAGAGTCGGTATGGCATGGACACTACCAACCTGACGAGGTTACAACAAATCAGTTCAACTCAGGTCAGATCCTACTGGAGAAAGGTGAGGAAATGGGGCGATTCAAGTTTGGGTCAACCGTCGTCTTATTGTTTGAACCAGAATCCATGGCATGGGATCCTCAATACCAACCGGGCACAATCACCCGCATGGGGGAGGTCTTGGGGAAATATAAAGCAGTCAGTTAATGGCGGAAATGTTCACGCAAACCGGCAAAAAATCCTTTGCCCTTTTTCGAGGAAAGCAACGCTTGATCCGCATCGCCCGACACACTGCTCTCCAGGACTTTACTGGCATTTTTCATGAACACGCTGGTAACAGACGACAGGTCCACATCATAACCAGAAGGTTCCAGATCTCTGGCAATAGCCAGTTTTTCCACGGACATGGCCTTAGCACGGCCACCCCTTACCAGCGCCTTTCTGGAAGCCTCTTCATCTTTTAAGTCCAAAAGAATATATTCACCCGAGACCAAAGCCTTTTCCTGATCTAAAACAGCGACTTTAGGTGTTAACCGAGAATCGTAATGTTGTTCAATCACAATACCCACATCGCCGGTAGTCAACTCCACGAGTGTGCCCGTGGGATAAAGACCAACGGATTGAATAAATTGTACAACGAGGTCTTCCTGAAACTTTTTATCTCGCATATTGTAAAGCAAGCTCACAGCCCTGGAAGCCGCTACTGGATCAACAGACTCACGAGGATTAGAGATAGCATCGTAGGTAGACGCGATGCCTGCGACGCGAGCCAATAGTGGAATTTTCCCGCCTGACAGGCCTTCAGGAAAGCCACTGCCATCATGGCGTTCACAGTGATAACGAACCACAGAGATAATACGAGGCTCAACATTACTTGCTCGCAACATCTCGACGCCGTAAGTGACAAATTGTTGGTATTCTGCCACCTCCTCTGCATTTCGAACTTTCTTTCTCAACAAGCTATTGGATAGTTTAACCTTACCAATATCTTTCAATAATGTGCCTAAACATAGAATAGCCATTTCATCTTTGGGCATTCCAATGTAGCGAGCAAATTGCACAGCCCAAAGAGCTGAGCGCAAACTATGGTCATGTGTTTGCTGATCCTTGAGACGCAGCCTTAATAACCAAGTAAATGCATCTGGACACCTGACAACACTGTTTACCATATCGGCCACACAGTCTTTCAAACCCTGATAGTCAAAATCTCTACCTTTGGCTATCTGTTTTGCAGCCAAAGTAAATTGCCCGCGAAGTTGCAATAGCGCCTTTTCCGCATGCTCAACCTCTTTGACGAGGGGGACAACCTGACGATAAACCTCCCTTCGAACTTCGATGGGCGTTACTTGGTGATACTCACCCGCTCCCGCTTTATTTCGCGTCGCAATTGGGGATTTTTTCTTACCGGAAATATCCGGAGATACCGTTGCAGCAATTGGACTACGTCCCTTGGTTATATCAATATATACATAGTCACAGTAAGCTCTCAGCGCACTGATTTCCTTTGGCCCCTGAACGAGTAGACCCTGAATAGGAAATGGTGTTTGATTCCACGGACGATCAAGACAGGAGACAAACATCCCAATGGTGATGTCATCTGCATTTATTTTAACCTGCTTGATGCTCATTGCTATTCGCTACCCGCCTACCGTTTAATTATTTATCTTGTCTATCCATTCTTGAGAGTAGAAATGGGACAATCATAAGAATAAGCTGATTGTCAGCAATAGCAACTGTTGTAGATTAATTGGTCAGATCTGACGATAACTGGTTAGATTAATTAGATTTTTGGTGATACTTCACCGACAGTTCGTGAACTGCGTCAACAAATATGCCGGCATGCTCTGGATCAATGTCAGGGGTAATTCCATGGCCCAAATTGAACACATGTCCATTACCAGATCCAAACTGTGACAGAATAGCCGCCACTTCCTGGCGAATTCGCTGTGGAGATGCACGAAGAATAGCCGGATCCATATTGCCCTGTAAGGCTACACGGTCACCCACTTGACCGCGTGCATCGCCTATATGTGTAGTCCAATCCAGACCAACTGCATGGCAACCAGCGTTAGCGATGTCCGACAACCATTGTCCTCCACCCTTGGTAAACAAAATAACTGGAACCGGGCGCCCTTCATGTTGCTTCAGCAAACCATCGATGATTTGATTCATATACTGAAGCGAAAATTCCCGGTAAGCGGAATGAGACAACGCGCCCCCCCAGGTATCAAAAATCTGTACAGCTTGAGCACCGGCCTCAATTTGTGCATTGAGATAGACAATAACCGACTTTGCCAAAGTGTCTAATAACTGGTGCATCAGCTCTGGCTGGTTATAAGCCATGGTTTTACAACGAGCAAAATCCCTACTGGAACCACCTTCCACCATGTAGGTGGCTAGCGTCCAAGGACTGCCAGAGAATCCGATTAGCGGAACCCGGCCATTGAGTTCACGCCTAATGGTGGACACCGCATTAATCACGTAAGGTAAATCTTGCTTCGGATTAATTACTGACAGTTGACTAATATCTTGTTCCGTTCGAACGGGTTTACGAAAGCGAGGACCTTCACCCGTTTCAAAATACAAACCCAAGCCCATGGCATCTGGAATTGTGAGGATATCCGAAAAAAGAATGGCTGCATCCAATGGATAGCGATCCAAAGGCTGCAAGGTAACTTCACAGGCTCGCTCCGGATTTGTGCAAAGCGCCATAAAATCACCGGCCTCGGCCCTTGAGGCTCGGTATTCGGGAAGATAACGGCCTGCCTGACGCATCATCCAAACCGGCGTCATGTCTACTGGCTGACGCATTAACGCACGAAGAAATCGGTCATTTTTAAGTGGTGTCATCAGATAACAAACTTAAATTTCTAGATAATCAAGGATGCCTTCGCCGGCTTGCCGACCCTCCCAGATGGCCGTTACCACCAAATCTGAACCTCGCACCATATCTCCACCAGCAAATACTTTCGGGTTACTTGTTTGGAATTTGAATTCTTGCTCTTCAGGTGCAACCACACCCTCCCAATCATTCAGCTCAACCCCTAAATCCGCCAACCAAGGTGCCGGACTCGGCTGAAATCCAAATGCGATTAAGACTACATCTGCCGGTAATATTTCCTCACTACCACTTACGGGAATAGGGCGACGTCTACCATTTTCATCCGGCTCGCCAAGTTCTGTAGTGACAACTTTAATTCCCTCAACACTACCACTACCCACAATTTCTATAGGTTGACGGTTGAACAAGAATTGGACACCTTCCTCTTTGGCATTTTGCACTTCCCTTCGAGAACCGGGCATATTTTCCTCATCTCTCCGGTAAGCACATGCCACACTTTCCGCACCCTGCCGAATTGACGTCCGGTTGCAGTCCATCGCTGTATCGCCACCGCCAAGCACGACGACCCGTTGACCAGCGACACTAATGAAGTCACTTTCGTCGTTTTCCCATCCCATATTGCGATTTACATTGGCGATCAGAAATGGAAGTGCATCGTGTACGCCAGGAAGATCCTCGCCGGGAAAACCACCTTTCATGTACTTATAGGTGCCCATACCTAGAAAGACAGCGTCGTATTCTTCGATAAGCTGATCCATGGTCACATCAGTGCCGACATCCGTATTAAGCCTGAACTCAACACCCATTTCTTCAAACACCTGACGACGATGCTGCATGACTGATTTTTCAAGCTTGAACTCGGGGATACCAAAAGTTAGGAGTCCACCAATTTCAGGATACCGGTCAAAGACAACGGGCTTGACACCGCTTCTAACGAGCACATCAGCGCAGCCAAGGCCTGCCGGGCCTGCGCCAATAATAGCAACGCGCTTATCCGTCCATGTCACCTTGGACATATCGGGGCGCCACCCCATAGCAAACGCAGTATCAGTTATATATTTTTCGGCATTACCAATGGTCACCGCACCAAAGTCTTCATTTAGTGTGCAAGCCCCTTCACAGAGCCTATCCTGAGGACAAACTCGACCACAGACTTCCGGCAGCGTATTGGTGAGGTGACTTAACTCAGCCGCCTCCATAATATTTCCCTCAGAAAGCAACTGCAGCCAGTTGGGGATGTAATTATGGACTGGGCATTTCCATTCACAATATGGATTACCACAACTCAGGCAGCGATGAGCCTGCCCCCCGGCCTGCTTTTCATCAAAAGGCTCATAAATTTCAACGAATTCTCGAGTACGACTATACATACCCTTTTTATTGGGTTCCTGACGGTTTACCTGCACGAACTGGAAATCGTTGTTCAACCTTTGGGTCATAAGCTTAAACTCTTAAGTAACTGTGTCTGCCCGTTATTGAGGAGCAGCGCGGGTATGTTCTAGCAAACCTTGCAAGCTAGCTGCTTTAGGTTTCACTAACCAGAATTTGCCTACAAAGTATTCAAAATTATCGAGAATTTTCTGGCCCCAAGCACTGCCCGTCTCGGACACAAATTCTGTGATCATGCCTTCCAAATGATGACGATAGGCTTCAGTAGCTTCACTGGTAATCCGCTGAATCTCTACCAACTCCATGTTATATCGATCAACAAAACTACGCTGCTCATCCAGAACATAGGCAAAACCACCTGTCATACCAGCACCAAAGTTAGGGCCGGTCGGGCCTAACACCGCAACTACACCGCCCGTCATATACTCACAACAGTGATGGCCCGCGCCTTCAACAACAGTATGTGCTCCAGAATTTCGTACAGCAAAACGTTCTCCCGTCCTGCCAGCAGCATATAACTTGCCTCCAGTGGCACCATACAAACAGGTATTACCGATAATAGGTGCATCCTTAGAGGAAAATTTACTATCTTCAGGGGGGGCAATCACTATCTTGCCTCCGGCCATGCCTTTACCCACATAATCATTGGCATCGCCAGAAAGATAAATATCAAGACCACCTGCGTTCCAAACACCCAAAGATTGACCAGCAACACCGGTAAGCTTGAGTTTTATTGGGGCATCAGCCATTCCCTGATTACCATGCAGCATGGCTATCTCGCCAGATAAACGAGCACCGATGGAACGATCACAATTATTCACGTCATAACTGAACTCACCGCCCTGCTTGGCTCTAATGGAAGGCAAAATATCTGCCACCATTTGTTCAGCTAATTGCGCCTTGTCAAAAGGCGTGTTCTGCTCAACCTGACAAGTTTGCGGCTTGCTTTCAAGCAGTTCATCCGTGTAGATGATTGGGGAGATATCCAACTTTTGTTGCTTCTCAGTATTCCCAGACAAAACTTCCAGGAGGTCAACCCGGCCCACCAGCTCTCCTAGCGTCTGGACACCAAGCCTGGACATCCACTCGCGAGTTTCCTCGGCCATGAAGCGGAAGAAATTTTTGGCCATCTCCACGGTACCCTTGTAGTACCCATCTCGGAGATGCTGGTCTTGAGTAGCAACACCTGTTGCACAGTTATTCAAGTGGCAAATACGTAGATATTTACAGCCTAACGCCACCATAGGTGCAGTGCCAAAACCAAAACTCTCGGCACCAAGAATGGCTGCCTTTACTACGTCAAGACCCGTTTTTAACCCACCATCAGTTTGAACCCTCACCTTGTCACGCAAATCATTAGCGCGCAGCATTTGATGAGTTTCTGACAAGCCTAGCTCCCAAGGGGAGCCCGCATAACGAATAGACGTTAACGGACTAGCAGCGGTACCGCCATCGTATCCAGAAATCGTAATTAGATCTGCATAGGCTTTAGCCACACCCGTGGCAATAGTGCCAACACCTGGACGAGACACCAGTTTCACTGAAATAAGCGCTCGGGGATTCACCTGCTTTAGATCAAAAATCAGCTGAGCTAAATCTTCAATTGAATAAATATCATGATGAGGTGGCGGCGATATAAGAGTGACACCGGGCACTGAATAACGAAGGCGTGCAATCAGGTCATTAACTTTGCCGCCAGGTAGCTGCCCACCCTCACCAGGTTTTGCTCCCTGCGCCACTTTAATTTGGATAACTTCAGCACTGGACAGGTAGTGAGGCGTCACACCAAAACGACCTGATGCAACCTGCTTGATCTTAGAAACCTTGACCGTACCGTAACGAACGGGATCTTCTCCACCTTCACCTGAATTGGAGCGGCCACCAAGACTATTCATAGCCTCTGCTAATGCTTCATGAGCCTCTGGTGATAAAGCACCCAAAGACATACCTGCCGAATCAAAGCGCTTCAGAATATTCTCGATAGGCTCAACCTCCGACAAAGGCATGGGCTTTATATTGCCGCGAACCTTGAGCAAATCTCTTAGCGTGGTCACAGGGCGCTCATTGACCAAGGCGGCATAGTCATGCCATGCAGCATAGTCACCGTGCTGAACTGAACGATGCAGCGCTTGTATTACATCTGGATTAAATGCGTGGTATTCCTGACCATGAACATATTTCAGTAAGCCCCCGGGGCTTACTGGCTTGCGCTCGCTCCAGGTTTCTTTAGCTAACTGCTGCTGGTCTTTTTCAAGATCGCTAAATTCTGCACCCTTGATACGGCTAGGGGTATCGGCAAAACACAAATCAACTATTTCTGAACCAAGACCAATAATTTCATAGAGTTGAGCACCACGATATGAAGCAATCGTAGAGATACCCATTTTCGAAAGAATTTTAAGCAGTCCTTTATTGATACCTTTACGGTAATTTTTAAAGGCCGTATCCAAATCGCTCAGCAATTCGCCCGAATTAATCAAATCGGAAATAATATGGTAGCTGAGGAAGGGGTATACCGCTGAAGCACCGCAGCCGATCAATGTGGCTATCTGGTGCGAATCACGGGCTGAAGCAGTACTCGCGATGATGTTTGCATCACAGCGTAATCCTACAGAAATCAAATGGTGGTGAACCGCACCCACAGCCATCAGCATTGGTATTGGTAGCTTTCCTAGCTGAATGTCCGAATCAGACAAAATACAGCATACAACACCGGCATTAACATCGGTTTCTACTTCCTGACAAAGCGTCTTAATTGCCTGCTTTAAGCTGGTTTCTTCTGGGTCATAATTAACGCTGAACTTTTTAACCTGGTAATCTTGCAAGCCATTATTTTTTAAAGCGTAGTACTTACGAGGGGACAGCACCGGGCTGGTAAGATTTATTCGACCACCATGCTCGTTTGACTCGTTAAAGATACAGCGCTCACGTCCTAGCTGTACTTGCAAAGACATAACCAATGTCTCGCGCAGCGGGTCAATTGGAGGGTTAGTAACCTGGGCAAATTGCTGCCTGAAGTAATCGTAGAGTGATCGGTGCTTGCTAGAGAGCACAGCCATTGGGGTGTCATCACCCATAGAGCCTACGGCTTCCTGGCCACCTTCAGCCATCGGTCTGATTACTTGATCCCGCTCTTCTTGAGAGGCTAAATACATTTTCATGTATTTATGTATCTGGTCTCGGGTTGTGGCGCCCTCTACCTCAAAGCTCTCATCACCCATGGTAGACATGATTTTAACCGATCCATCACGCAACCATTCCTGATATGGGTTTTCGGATGCCAGCTGCTTATCTACATCCTCGGCATTGAGAATAGATCCTGTGTGGGTATCTATAGACAACATATCGCCAGGACCAAGCCGACCTTTGGCAACCACACTGCTCGGTTGATAGCTATATACACCTACCTCAGAGGCCACAGTAATAATATCGTCATCGGTTAGAACCCAGCGAGAAGGCCTCAAACCATTTCTATCTAGAGTGCAAACTGCATAGCGACCATCGGTGATAACCAAACCGGCAGGACCGTCCCAAGGCTCCATATGCATGGACATATATTCAAAATAGGCCTTCTCATCAGGGCCAAAATCCTGAATATTATTCCAGGCGGGTGGCACCAGCAAGCGCACGGCTTTATGTAAGTCCATCCCACCAGCGACTAACACTTCAAGCATGTTATCCAAGCTTGATGAGTCTGAACCAGTGCGATTAACAATGGGGGTTATTTCTTGCAAATCTGGCAATAATGGCGATGCCAGTTTAGGGGTACGCGCCACAGACCAGTTACGATTTCCTGGTATCGTGTTGATCTCTCCATTATGTGCCAACATTCTGAATGGCTGAGCTAGGGGCCACTGGGGAGCAGTATTGGTAGAAAACCTCTGGTGGAACACACAGATTGCTGTTTCTAACGCGGGATTTGCCAGGTCTAAGTAAAATTTGGGTAAATCCACGGGCATCATCAGCCCTTTATAGCTGACAACATTTGTAGCCAGACTGGCAATATAGAATGCAGGATCTTCAGAGAGGGCAATTTCAGCCTTACGTTTAGCAATGAACAAACGAGCGTTAAATTGCTGCTCATTTAGATCATCTGAAGTCACAAAAACCTGCTCAATCACCGGTAGGGTTTTTAGTGCAATCTCTCCCAGGCACTCATTGTCAGTTGGCACTTCACGCCAACCGACAACAGATAAACCCTGAGCAGACAACGCTTCAGACATCACCTTTTTTGAATGTTGGGCCAAGTCTGTATCTTGACTCATCATCACTGAACCGATGGCATATAACTCAGGTAGTTCGACAGAAAAGTTTTCTGCCGCTATCTGACGCATAAAGCCATCCGGCTTTTGCAACAATAAACCGCAGCCATCACCCGTCTTACCATCAGCGGCAATGCCGCCCCGGTGGGTCATGCAGGTTAATGCTTCAATTGCAGTTTCCAGTAAACGATGGCTGGTCTGCCCCTTGATATGAGCAATCAGGCCGAAACCACAATTATCTTTGAATTCATCTAACCGGTAGAGGCCAGTCGACATAATAAGACTCTAGGTAAAAAAACAAATAAAAAACAAATAGTTACACTACCAAAAACCCATAAAGTCAGGAGTGTAGGCGCAAAAGGAGGGACATTTTACACATCAGTCGCCAACGCCACAAACATCTAAAGAACAAAAAGTACCTTTATAGGCGAAGAAACCGACAAGCACTAATCCTAAAAATAGTACCTAATCGTAAAATCTCAATATATCAGACAACTTCTCATGATCAAAATTGGCGGTCACCTCTGCGTGCCCAATAGCTTTCAACAGGACTAGACGGAGTGACCCATCCGTTACTTTTTTATCAACAGCCATTAATTCAATAAACTTTTGATGCGTCATCATAGCTGGAGGTATCACGGGTAGGTCACAACGAGCTAACAGCTCGCGTGCTCTATCGACATCCTCGCTTGAAAGCCAACCCATCGCACAAGAAAGCTCAGCAGCCATTATCATTCCCGCAGCTATGGCTTCACCATGCAACCAATCTTTGTAGGACTGCGCAGTTTCAATGGCATGCCCAAAGGTATGTCCAAGATTGAGTATTGCTCTAACCCCGCCTTCTCGCTCATCCTGACTCACAATCTTTGCTTTATTTTGACAGGAGCGTTCAATGGCATATGCCAAGGCGTCTGAATCCCTCTTTAACAAATCACCCACATTATCTTCAAGCCAGAAAAAAAACTCTGCATCAGCAATCAAGCCATATTTGATCACTTCCGCCAAACCTGCACGCAACTGCCTATCGTCCAAAGTATTTAATGTTGACGTATCGGCAATAACACACTGAGGCTGATAAAAGGCGCCAATCATATTTTTGCCTTTTGGATGATTTACAGCAGTTTTCCCCCCGACAGAAGAGTCCACTTGAGACAGCAGGGTGGTAGGGACCTGAATAAAATTCACACCGCGCTGGTAACAGGCAGCTGCAAACCCAGTCATATCGCCTACGACACCACCACCAAGTGCAATCAGAGTGGTGGTGCGATTGTGCGCTTTCAGCAACAACTGATCAAAGATGCCACCCAATGTTTCAATGGTCTTGTACTGTTCACCGTCCGGCAAAATGACGACATCTACTTGATAACCGGGCAAATTATCAACAACTGACTGAAGATATAAAGGAGCAATCGTTTCATTAGTAACAACAAGCACTTGATTACCATGAATATAAGGCGAAAATACATTTCGGGACTGCAACAAGTCTTCACCAATTAAGATTGGATAGCTTCGCTCTCCCAAATCAACTGTGAGCTTTCTAGTGGTTTTCACGATGGTTTTTCTACTGTTTGAATTCTACGGTTAAATATCTATTGTTAACTAAATTAAGAAGGTAGCGCATCAGCGCATTTGATGATGAATCTCATTGACAATTTCTTCTGCCACAAGTTGTGGCCGCCTTCTTTCCGTTATAACAACTAAATCTGATACAGCTCGATATAACGGATCACGATCAGAGATAAGCGCCTCGATAACAGCACGGGGATTGCCTACCTGCAATAGGGGACGATTTTTATCATGCGCCGTTCTTTCTAGAAGTTGATCCACAGACGCACTCAGGTATACGACATACCCTCTTTCCTTAAGGATTTCTCTATTCTTCTCTGCAAGTACAGCGCCCCCCCCTGTGGCAAGGAGTATACCTTTCTTAAGTGTGACCTCATCAAGAAGCTGTGCTTCACGTTTTCTAAAACCTTCCTCACCTTCCACATCGAAGATCCATGGAATATTAGCGCCGCAACGCTGCTCAATTTCAGTGTCTAAATCAACAAACTCAAGATCCAGGCTATTTGCCAAAAAACGACCAATTGTTGTCTTGCCAGCCCCCATGGGGCCGACAAGAAAGAGATTATTATTTTTATACATTAATCAAGAAGCGCTTCATCTATAATTTTTGGTGTGATGAAAATCAGAATCTCACGCTTCTCATTCACATTAGTGTCATGCCTGAAAAGTCGACCCAAATATGGGATATCCCCAAAAAAAGGCACTTTATCTTGCTGGGTATCTGTTTGCATCTGAAACAGACCACCCAGTACAAGTGTTTGCCCGTCGCCGACAATAGCTTGGGTTTCAATCTGAGTCACGTCAATCACTGGCTCCCCTGTTGGCAACAAATCACCCACAGAGTCTTGAGCAACAATTAAGTCCATAACAACCCGACCATCAGGAGTAATCTGTGGTGTCACTTCAAGCTTAAGAACAGCTTCCTTAAACTCAATGTTAGTAGCCCCACTTGAACTTGCTTCTTGGTACGGAATTTCTGTACCTGTTTTAATCACTGCTTTTTGTTTGTCGCCTGTCAATACTTTTGGCTGAGAAACAATCTCACCGGAACCCTCGTTCTCAAGCGCACTGAGCTCAAGATCTATAAGCGTATTGTCAGTAATTAAATCAAGTGCAAAACTTCCCGTTGGATTTGCCACACCTAGGTCTACCGCCAATGTCTCAGAAGTATCAAGCGTTCCTCCCGCTAGGAAAAAATCAGCAGGACTACCCGGCTCACTATCCAACACATCTCTAGAACCACCGAAACTCACCTTCCCTGAATCTTTTGTACCAGCTATACCCCACCGAGTACCTATCTCCTTCCTAAAATCAGTATTGGCAATCACTATACGCGCTTCAATCAAAACCTGCCTGATAGGGATATCAATCTGATCAATAAAACGTTTGAATTCTAAAATTTTATCTTCTGTATCTGTCAAGATAATTGTATTTGTCCGGTCATCGACTATAGCCGAACCTCGCTCAGACAAAATACTCGCAGTCGCGGTCCGATCGCCACTGCCACCACCACCTCCAGTGCCTTCTTCATCAAAGAGCTCAAACAACTCTGTCGCATCGGCATATTTTATTCTGATAAATTCGGTGCGTAGAGGAGCAAGCTCCTGTAACTGCTTATTGGCCTCTACCTGTAAACGCTCACGCTCAGCGATTTCAACCGCTGGTGCTACCAATAAGACGTTACCCTCTTGACGCTTATCCAATCCCTTGGCTTTTAAAACAATATCGAGAGCCTGATCCCATGGAACATTTTCGAGACGGAGGGTAATGCTGCCAGAAACTGTATCACTGGCGACCAAGTTCAATTCGGTGAAGTCCGCAATCAGCTGAAGCACCGATCTAATTTCAATATCCTGAAAATTTAAGGAGAGTTTTTCCCCTACATAGGCAAATTTAGCGTTTTTCTCTTCCAGCTCATCCTGAGTCAGTGGCTTAACGCTAACGACATACTGGTTATCAGCTTGATACGCCATATAGTCATACTCACCCACAGCACTCACTGATACCACGGTAGTAGAACCATTATAACTGGCATCGACCTCCTTCACGGGGGTAGCAAAATCAACCACGTCCAAGCGTCGATCTAAAGACTTTGGCAGCTCGGTGCGGAAAAAACTCAATTTTATATCGCTACCTACCTGTGATATATCGACACTGGCGGACGGGTTAGACAGCTCAATAGATATCAAGCCCTCCCCCTGTTCTCCACGCCGGAAGTCGACATTTGTAATACTCGATTCAGCGGCATTAATTTTATTATCGGCTGTTGATGTCGCGGCAACCATTGATGCCTGCTTTTGATAGGTGACGTTACCGTCCCCTCCGACCAAAACCGTTAGAACATTACCCTCAGTCCGCGTTTCATAAGGAGCCATCTCAAGCATGTTTAATATCAAGCGAGTACGATCAGAGGTGCTTAAAACTACCGCACTTCTAGCGTTCTCAAAAGACAGGGCATGCTTTTTCTGCTCTAAAGTACTCTCCACACCCGGTAGATCAAGAACAATTCTGGCCGGGTTTTCAATTGTATAACCTTCGGGACTGGGCGGCGTATCTGAAAAGGCCATCCTCACCTCAAATTTTTCGCCCGGCAATGTTGCAAAGCTAATACCCTCAAGCAACACCTGGGCATAAACCTGCGAAGAAGCCCCCAGGCAAGCACCCCAGCCAGCCAGTATTAATAAACTCTTCTTCAGATACCCTTTCATCTCAGTTTCCCCAAACATCTTTGTTAGTCCTTCTCATTCAAAGCTAGGGTACGCGGGCGTTCAACCCAATTGCCCTTACCATCGGGTACAGTTTCGATTACATCTGCTTTCGCTGCAGTTACCGAAGTAATACGCCCATGGTTTTTTCCCATATAGTTGCCAACAGTGACGCGATGAATACCACCATTACCATCATCAATCAGCGACCACACCTGACCATTTTTTGATAAAACGCCAACCATTGAAAGCGCTGCAAAATTGAACCCTTCCAAATATTCCCTCTTGCGTGTTTCATCCGGCGCCTGAACCTTGTCCTTACCTGTGACCGTATCACCAACAGCCAAAGCCAACGGTGGGTCAAATGGGCTACGCATTGCCACGGCACCATAACTAAAGGTTTTATAGGCGCGAAAAGTAGGCAGAGGCTCTATCTCCCCGGCAGGTTTGGCCTTGGTGTCTGCCATAAAACGCTGAAGATCCTCATGCTGCCCTTTTCCTGCACAGCCAGAAATCAAAATCACACCAAGAACAACTGAAAACAAGTTGATTATTTTTGTCATCGCTCAATCATCCTGTGTCTTATAGCGGTACGTTCTAGCTTCGACTTCAAAGCCCAACAAACCGCCTTTATCTTTCGATGTCAGACTATAATTATGCAGCGTTACAATACGAGGTAAGCCTGCGACCCCACTGATAAATGCACCGACATCGTGATACCCCCCTTCGGCGACAATCTTGATGGGAAGTTCAACATAAAACTCTGCAGCTCGTTCCGGCTGCAAACTAATCGTGGTTATGTTGAGACTTGAACCACCACCAATTTCCGTAATATCTTCAAGAAGCCCAGGCACTTCAGTATCACTTGGCAGTTGAGCCAAGAGAGCACCAAATAACTTTTCCACCTCAACCATCTGCTCTCGATATTTCTCAAGATTTGCAGCCTGAAAAGCTCTATCCTCAAAGGTTTTCTTCAGCTGCACCTCTTTCGACTTTGCCATATTTAACGTGGCATCAAGATCTTTGACATGAAAGTAATATGCACCAGCCAAAACTAAAGAAAAGGCCACCACAAAAATAAACACTCTAAGCGGAAGGGGCCAAACACCAACGCTTTCAAAATCAAGCTCACCAAAATCAAAGTTCTTCAACTGCTGCAAGGAATCCGATACCGCCATCACGCTTCTCCCTCAGCTAATTCATCTGACTCAGAGTCAACCGTAGACTTTATGATTTTGACCCGCATTTCAAACTGACTGCCGTCTTCGCCCAATGCATCATGTGCTTGAACCTTGGTTAAGTTTGGCTCCGTAAATTTATAGGAAGCATCAAGCCTTCGCATTAGAGACGACACGCGATTATTTGACTCGGCATAACCGACAAGAGATATCTGACTATCCTTGCGTGTCATTTTGGTAAAATACACGCCATCGGGAACCGCTCGAACAAACTCGTCATAAATTTTAACAATCTCAGGCCTATTACCCTGAAGCTCCTGAATAACCTGCATACGATCAAGCAAACCTTGACGACGTTTTTTTAATTCCTTGATCTCAGCAACCTGCTTATCCAACTTGGCAATTTCGCTCTTCAGCAACTGATTGCGATCATTTTGGGTCTCGATCTGATGATTAACCACCCTATCCCACCCAAATACAGTCAGTACCGCGGCAATTAACACCGCCACCAACAAGCTTAAAAACTCTTTCTTCTTTTCGGTGCGATAAGCTTCGCGCCAAGGGAGTAAATTAATCTTGGCCATACTATTCCAGCCCCCTCAATGCCAGCCCTGCCGCAATCAACATTGCTGGCGCATCGTTACTCAGTGCCACTGCATTTACCTTACTGGACACCTCCATATCGGCAAACGGATTTGCAATCATGGTAGGTAGGCCCAATTTTTCTTCTACTTCATCACGCAAGCCATCCATAGCAGAAACACCCCCAGCCATAATCAGCTGGTCAATATAATTGTATTGACTGGACGAGAAGAAAAACTGTAGCGAGCGAGAGATCTGTTGAACCAACGCCTCTTTAAATGGCTCCAGCACCTCAGAAACATAATCCTCTGGTAGCCCGCCCTGCTTCTTAGCCTGGCCAGCCTCCTCAAGAGAGAGACCATAACGTCGCTGAATTTCTTCGGTGACCTGCTTACCCCCGAACAACTGCTCCCGGGTATACACGGTCTTGCCGTTAACCAATACGCTGAGGGTCAGCATAGTTGCGCCAATGTCTGCGATAGCAATCACCTGGTCACCCAGCTCTTCTAGCTGATTTGCCAACAGCTCGAATGCGAGCTCAACAGCAAACACCTCCACATCGACGACCTTGGGGTTTAAGCCAGCCATCTCAAGTGCCTCTGCTCTGGAATCAACGTTCTCTGATCGACACGCTGCCAGCAGAATATCTACCTGTTCAGGGTTACTTTCCGACGCCCCTATCACCTCGAAGTCAAGAGCGACTTCATCAAGGGGGTAAGGTATATATTGATCTGCCTCCAATGCTATTTGAGTTTCCAACGCTTGGTCGTTTAACTCAGAAGGCATCTCAATGACTTTTGTAATCACCGATGAACCGGAGACTGCCACTGCAGCATCTTTGGCTTTAGCTCTGGATTGACTAACCACTTTACGGATCGTATCTGCAAGCGCCTCAACATCGTTGATGTTTTTTTCCACAACCGTATTAGGCGGGAGAGGACGAACCAGATAGCTTTCTACCTTGTAGCGGCTGCCACTTCTACTAATCTCAAGCAACTTAACTGCCGAGGAGCTGATATCCAAGCCCAGCAAGCTCTTAGGTTGCTGATCGAGAAAACTGAAAATTCCCATTTTTGTTTTCTTTTCCCTATGTTACGCAAAGCAACTAATTTACAACTTTAACTATTTCCTGCAAGTTTGCAAGTGGTGCATCCACGCTTTCTTTAATCCTATAATAGCACGCTGACACAAGACGGCTGAGCCATGAAAAAAATCTTTCGTAAAATATTAAGCTTCATATTCTGGACCACCCTGCTCTCAATAGGTGGCGCCCTCATTATGACCGGCAGTCTCTACCTATACCTTAGCCCTAAATTACCCTCTGTTGAAAGCCTTAGGGAGACAAAACTTCAAACACCTTTGAGAATCTATTCACAAGATTCACAACTTATCGGAGAATTTGGCGAAAAACGTCGCACCCCAATCACCTTTGAAGACATGCCTCCTTTATACATCAGCGCCCTACTCTCGGCAGAGGACGACAGATTTTACAGCCATGGCGGCGTCGATATTGCCGGCCTGTTACGTGCAGCCTCTCAATTAATCACCTCCGGCGAAATAAAAACTGGCGGCAGCACTATCACCATGCAGGTTGCCCGAAACTTTTTCCTGACTCGAAAACAAACCTTCAGCAGAAAGTTTAATGAAATACTGCTTGCCCTTCGCATAGAGGAAGAACTTAGCAAAGAAGAAATTCTCACCCTCTATGCTAATAAGATATACCAAGGTAACCGAGCCTACGGCATAGAAGCCGCTGCTCTGGTTTATTATGGCAAATCCATCAAAGAACTAAGCCTTGCCCAACTAGCAATGATCGCGGGGCTTCCAAAAGCGCCCTCAGCCTACAATCCTATCGCCAACCCAGACCGAGCACTGATTCGTCGCAACTGGATTCTTAAACGAATGCTGGACTTACACCATATCGACCTAGAATCATATGTCGCAGCTAAAGCAGAATCCGTAACCGCCAACTACCACGGATACAAGGTTGAGCTAGATGCTCCTTATGTTTCAGAAATTGCCCGTAAAGAAGTTTTGGACATGATTGGGCAAGATGCCTACATGGACGGTTACAGAGTCTACACGACGGTTAATAGCCAACTGCAAAGCACCGCCCAAAAAGCTGTTCAGGAAGGGCTGATAGCATACGATAGCCGACACGGCTATCGCGGCCCTGAAAATCAAATTTTAGAGAAAGAAAAATGGATACCCGCTCTCAAGGAAACACCCACCTATGGCAACCTTACCCCAGCCATCATCACTCAAGTCGACGCACAGTCCCTTATCGTACAACTGGCTTCAGGCGATGCTGTGGAAATATCTTGGGAAAATGGACTTAAAGGGCTTCGTCGATATAACAGCCCCAACAGCCGCTCAGCACCCATTAAATCTGCCGAAGAACTATTTAGCATTGGAGACCTAATTCGGATCCAAAAAAAATCTGACACCTGGAAACTGAGCCAACTACCCAAGGCTCAAGCAGCCATTGTCGCACTCAACCCTCAGAATGGAGGCATCCAAGCCCTCGTAGGCGGATTTGACTTTAACCAAAGCCACTTCAACCGCATCACCCAGGCAAAAAGACAGCCAGGCTCCAACTTTAAGCCCTTTATTTATACCACCGCGCTAGAAAATGGTTTTACAACCGCCAGTATCATCAACGATGCGCCAGTAGTTTTTGAAGACAAGCTGTTGGAAAATACTTGGCGCCCAGAAAATGACGGCGGAAAGTTTTACGGACCGACACGACTTAGAGAGGCTCTTTACAAATCTCGAAACCTAATATCAATCCGAATACTGCGCAGCCTGGGCATCAACAAAGCCATTGACGGAATAGAGCGCTTTGGATTTGACGGGGCATCTCTGCCCAGAGACTTATCATTAGCCCTGGGCAGTCACGCAGTCACGCCCATTGAGATTGCATCGGGCTACGCGATTTTGGCTAATGGCGGCTATTATATTGAGCCTTACCTGATTGATAGAATTGAGGACGCTCAGGGCAACCTGATTTATCAGGCCGCACCATTAACCGTTTGCCGTACCTGCGAGAATACGCCGAGCAACCCACCTTCTGACGCCCACGACGAAATAGTTGCACCCAAACCAGACCCGGCATCACCACTAACAATGACGCCCCAAAAAACAGAGCCACAAGCAACCCAGAACTCAGCTTCAAAAGATCATAAAAATATGCCCGAACAACCACAGGTTTCGCTGGAGCTTCCAGTAGCCCCCAGAGTCATCGAACCTAGAGTAGCCTATCTTATTGATTCTATTCTCAAAGATGTCATCAAGAAAGGAACGGGCAGGCGCGCCCGGGTACTAAAGAGATCTGACATTGGAGGAAAAACCGGGACGACAAATGGACCAAGAGACGCCTGGTTCTCCGGTTACAGCCCACACATGGTATCTACCGCCTGGCTAGGCTTTGATCAAAACCTGCTACTTGGTCGCGGTGAATATGGTGGTTCAGCTGCACTGCCTATATGGATCGATTTCATGAAAACAGCCTTGGCCGGAAAACAGGAAATTATCAATCCACAACCAGAAGGCATTGTCATGGTGAGAATCGATCCAAAAACAGGCTTGAGAGTTGGCCCAGAATACACCGATGCTATGTTTGAGATTTTTCGCAGAGAATATGTACCACCAATGGCAGAGACCAATCCATTGATAAACATCAACGGTCCATCTGACTCAACTCGCCCCGAAGACTTGTTCTAGCTATATACGTTAACGATACAGGGGAATATCAGCCATCGATGTCTGGCAGCACCGTCTTCTTCAATATCATTAGCTATGCAGGCATACTGGGGGTACCGAACGTAAAAATTTTTATTACAGCGAAGTTAAGCCCGTGAAAATTGACTGGAATAATATAGATACAGTCCTGCTGGACATGGATGGCACTCTGCTGGATTTACACTTTGACAACTTCTTCTGGCTAACCCACCTACCAAGACGTTACGCTGAACATCATGACCGCTGCCCAGACAGTGCCACCAAAGAATTACATCGTCGCTTCAATGAGAAACGTGGCTCGCTTGAGTGGTACTGCTTAGAATACTGGTCTAATGAGCTGTCAGTGAACATCCGCCAGCTGAAAGAGGAAATTTACCACCTGATACAAGAACGTCCATTCGTACAGGCATTCCTTCAGCAACTTGGGGCATCAGGCAAACAAAGAATACTCATAACTAACGCACACCCTCACAGCCTTGAGTTAAAACTCTCTGCTACCGGCATTCATAAGCAGCTAGACAAGATCTATTCATCACACGAATTTGGCCACCCAAAAGAATCACAGCTGTTCTGGAAAATGCTCTCAAAGAGAGAACATTTTGATCCTACTCGGACCCTGTTCATTGACGACTCGATAGATGTCCTGCATTCAGCACAAAAATACGGCATAAATCATCTCCTTGGAATCAATCAACCTGACAGCAAGCAGAGCCCGAAGGTTATAAAAGAATTTCAGACCATCACTCACTTTGACGAAATCCTACCCAATCGGTAAAGGAAAGATGAGCGATCAAAAGGTACGACTGGACAAATGGTTATGGGCAGCCCGTTTTTTTAAAACACGGGCACTGGCAAAGGCGGCCATTGAGGGAGGAAAAATACATATTGATGGCCATCGCGCAAAACCCAGTAAAGAAATAACGGTAGGCATGGCAATCAAAATCCGGCGCGGATGGGATGAACAAACAGTTATTGTCAAAAATTTGTCTGATCAACGCCGTGGCGCGAGCGACGCAGCGAAACTGTACCTAGAAACAGCCGAAAGCGTCACTTTGAGGGAACAACGCACGGCAGAGCGAAAGGCATCGAACCAATCTGCGTTATTTCAAGATCAACGCCCCAATAAAAAGCAACGACGGCAAATACATAGATTCAAGGAAGAAAATCAATCATGAGAATCATCATTGCTATTAGCCTGCTAATTTTCATACCAACAGGCCACTCAGAAATATATCGCTGGACCGATAATGATGGAAAAATACACTTTTCAGATCAACCTCCAGAAGACAGCACCGTATCGGAAGAAGTCTCACAGAAAATGTCTCCAATCAATCGCGATTCAAGTAGCGAGGAAACTAAAAAGTTACAGCTGATATTTCAGGGTGAAACACCGGAAGAACAAAACCATCATAGGCAGCAAAAAATACAACAACGGCGTCAGGAGCAAATGACAAAAAGAGCATGCGATCAAGCCAAGCACAATCTGAAGATACTTAAAGGCCGGGTGTATTTTGAAGATGCAGAAGGGAATGAAATTGTTGTCACTGAAGAACAACGCGAACACCGCGCCCAACAGCTAGAGGGTGAGATTACTAAACACTGCACATAACGCTAAAATGCTTATCTAGGCACGGTATAATTCAGGTGTGTAAAACCTGCCCAGATTCACGAGCCCTAACGCCCCTTCGACAAGTAGATTAGATTTCGCACACCGTTTTTTGCCGCATCAGTAACAGGAACATGCACCATGTCGCACACAGACCAGCTCCAGCGCTTTATCTTCGAACATTCAGATATACGCGGTGAAATACTGACGCTGGAGAAAAGCTTCCAGGATGTCCTTGCTAATGGTGACTATCCCGAGGCTATTCAACACTTACTGGGACAGTTTCTCGCTGCCGCAGGGCTACTCAGTGCCACCTTAAAATTTGATGGTGTGATAACCCTTCAAGCCCAAGGCCCTGGGCCATTATCTTTAATCATGGCTGACTGCACCCGCCACCACAACCTGCGAGCCATTGCGCAATTTGACCCCAACCAGCCCTATGAAACTAATGCCTCCCTGACAACCCTTATCGGCGAGGGAACCCTGACACTGACCATTGACCCCAACAAAGGTGAGCGCTACCAAGGTATCATTTCCCTCGAGTCAGACTCTTTGGCCAAATGCCTGGAAAACTATTTCACACGATCAGAACAGCTGGCCACACGCATCTGGTTAAGTGCTGACACTCAAACCACCCCACCCAGAGCAGCAGGTTTATTGCTCCAAGCTCTCCCCACCCAGCTTGAACTCAACAAGGAAGAGAACCAAGCACTTTGGGAACACACCACAAGCCTAGCTGGCACCATCACGGCTGAGGAACAACTAACACTCAGCCACGAAGATCAGCTTTATCGTTTATTTCATCAGGATAAATTACGTTTATTTACCCCCAGCCCAATACAGTTCTTCTGCAGTTGTTCAGAGGGGCGTTTTGGCGAGGTGCTACTCTCACTAGGTCACGAAGAACTGAACAGCATTATTGAAGAGCAGGGCCTCATTTCCATAAATTGCCAGTTTTGCCACCAACAATATCGCTTCAGTCAGAAAGATATTGAAAAACTCTTTGGAGAAAACCCTCCAATGCTCCACTAGTGGATATTTTTCTGGCATAATTGCCACCCTTTTGCCCAGCAGGGCGTAGAACCCCCAACAGAACTAACACACAAAACGAACAGAACTATCCTGACAGGACCAAAACTGATGACGCAAATCGAAGACTCTGCTGTGAATGTATACACTGACCTGTGCCCTGCTGATCTTATAGAGCTGGCGCTAAAAAATGGTGAAGGGCACCTCACTGATACCGGCGCCCTCCTATCTGTCACTGGCAACCGTACCGGTCGTTCACCTGCCGACCGGTTTATTGTAGAAGAGCCGAGCAGCCAGGATGAGATTAGTTGGGGTTCAGTAAACCGCCCCTTCCCTCAAGACAAATTTAATGTTTTGTGGGATCGCGTTGAAACGCATCTGGCTGAGCAAGACCGTTATGTTTCCCACCTTCATGTTGGGCAAGACCCCGAACACTACCTGCCGGTCAAAGTCACCACTGAGACTGCTTGGCATAATCTGTTTGGTCGCAACATGTTTATCCGCCCGGAAAAATATAACCCCTCCAACAAAGAGCCATGGAAAATTCTTCATGCCGCCAACTTTGTTTGCGACCCTGAGAGAGACGGTACCAACAGCGAAGCTGTAGGCATCATCAACTTTGGTCAACGTAAAGTTCTAATCGCCGGGCTGAAATATGCTGGTGAAATGAAGAAAGCCATGTTCTCTGTACAGAACTTCCTGCTCCCAGAAAAAGATGTCATGCCAATGCACTGCGCTGCCAACGTAGGCAAAGCTGGCGATGTATGCTTATTCTTTGGCTTGTCCGGCACGGGAAAGACAACGCTATCTGCTGATCCTGAGCGTTACCTGATTGGAGATGACGAACACGGCTGGGCTAAAGGCGCTGTGTTCAATATGGAGGGTGGCTGCTACGCAAAAACTATCAACCTGAGCCAGAAAAATGAACCCGTTATCTGGGATGCTATTCGCTTTGGAGCCATTGTTGAAAATGTGGTTGTCGATGAAAATCGTACAGCTGACTACGACGACACAAGCCTGACCGAAAACGGTCGCTGCAGCTACCCACTGGAACATGTGGACATGCGCAGTGAACAAAACCGTGCAGGAGAACCCAAGAACGTTATCTTCCTAACCTGTGATGTTTCAGGCGTATTGCCCCCTGTTTCAATCCTATCCAAGGAAGCCGCCGCCTACCACTTCCTCAGTGGCTACACCGCCCGTGTCGGTTCCACTGAAATGGGTGGCGCAGCAGGTATAAATCTGGCCTTCTCTACTTGTTTTGGTGCACCCTTCATGCCACGCCCTGCAAATGTTTATGCCGAGCTGTTAATGAGGCGCATCGAAGACTTCAACAGCCGAGTCTACTTGGTTAATACTGGCTGGACGGGTGGTTCAGGTGCACCTGGAGGTGCCGGATCACGCTTCCCCATCCCCGTCACCCGAGGCATTATTGCAGCGATTCAATCCGGTGACCTGGAAAACGTAGAAACAGTCACATTACCAGGAATCAATCTTGATATACCAACAAGTGTTCCCGGTGTTGATAGTTGCTACTTGAACCCTCGCGATACTTGGGAAGACAAGGCGGCCTATGATGAGCAAGCCGCCAAGCTGAGCAAGCTGTTCGTTGAAAACATCCAAAAATTTGATGTTTCAGAGAGTGTACTGAATGCGGGCCCACAGCTCTAATTATTGACGACATTGAAAAAGGCGCCTTTTAGGCGCCTTTTTTATGCCGTGTCATGTCTCAACCAAAACCCTACAGAGCGACTTATTCACCTGCTAAAACACTAGCCAATGGTGCTTAGCTTCAGTCCTTGTTGATAGTACTCAACGCTTTTTTTGTGCTCACCTAACCGCATCATCAACCCAGCCAATTCGGCATAAGTATCAGGCTGAGCTTTTAAGGCGAGAGAACTCTCTAGATAATCTCTCGCTTTACCCCATAACTGATTTCGCTGACTTAGCCTGCCTAGCGTCAACATTAACTCCGGGTCATTAGGGCGCCCACGGAGCCAACCTTCGGCAGTTAAAAGCTGTTTTTGTGGATCAGCCCCATTCACAATGCCATAAAGTCTTACCAAGGCATCATCCCAACTGGACTTAAGCGCTTTACGCAAAAGATTTTCAGCCTGAACAGACTCACCTAATTGATGAAGACTGGAAATATAAGACAGAACAACCTGCTGGTCCGCCTTAATGCCTCGGGGCATTTCGTGCCACAAGTGGAGCAACGCTTCAATATTTTCTTTTTCGCTACCGGGCTCATCAGCTTTCCCACTCTTGCCTTTTACCCGAGAACCAATATCTGAAATTAATGAAGAATAAACTTCAGCCTCAAGCTTCAGCAGAACTGGCTTGTCATAGACTTTAAATCGTCGAATGTCAGGTAACAACTTTGCGAGGCTTTGCCAATCCTTCAAAGCACGGTACGCCCTCTCCAATAAACGCAACACCAAAAGGTGTTCGGGTACGCGCTGATGCAAGCGCTGAAGAATAGCAAGTGCCTCCTCATATCGTTCATCATTCAAATACATTTTTGCCTGGGCCAAGCCAATGGCTAAGTCACCACCTGAAGAGACCTCCTCAGCCTTTAGCAATAATTGACTAGCATCCTCTTTATCACCTAACTCATAAGCGGCATTGGCAGCAGCCAGATAATTAATTAAAGGCATCTCGGAATATTTTGCCGCCTGCTTAAGACTTTTTCGTGCTTTATTCCAGCGCCCCTCAGTAAACTGCAACAAGCCTCTTGCCGTGCGCTTACGGTAACGCTGTTGGCGCATGGAAACCCGGTTTTTAAAAAAATGTTGTCCCGGCCCAACGAGTAGCCTAAACACATATTTTAAAAAACGCGCAACTAGCCAAAACACAAAAACTAAGAGCAGCAGCGTCCATAGGCTCATATCTACGGTGTAGTTATCAAAAGAGATCAAGACATAGCCGCTGCTCTGCTGCATTTGCCAGGCCGCCAGGCCACCGACCACCGTGATCAATACAACAATCAAGAGCAACCTTCTCACTAAAGCTCTCCATCCTGTTGATCCACACCCTTCACAGTATGGCGTTTATGCCAGCTATCGACATAATCCCTTAACGCTTCAAGCCCGCCTGAAATATCTGGCAACTGCTGAACCACATTTTTCTGCTCCAGTTGCGTCAACTGTTCAACTAACTGGTTGGCCCCCTCATTCAGGTCAAAGTAGTCTTCGAGCCACTTTTGCGCCTTCATCAAGCTTGACTGATAAATAGCCTGTTCTTCTCTCAATAGCGCTAACTGTGCCTGTTCAAACATCATTCCCAAGTTATGGCGAAGGAACTGATCTTCCTCGGGGGATAACAGTGGCTCTAGCGGGGCATTTCTTCGCCTTACCCGAATCAGCTCATCAAGCCCATCCATCGCTTTATAAAAGCCTTGTAGCAACTGATCTCGCCAGCTGTCTTCCGTAGTGACCCGCGGCTCAGCCGTAACCTTAGCGCCATCCAAAAGTTCAGGGGCAATCAAGGGTAGCTTAATCAATTGTTCCGACAGCGCATCCAACTGCAAATACAAACCCTCTCTATCCACACCGGGCGCCATACGCAATGCAGTAATACTTTTCGCCAAGGCTTCCCTCACTGCCAGCAAATCCACCTCGTCCAAGTCACGAAGAATTTCATCTGCTGTCAGCAGCAGTGCGGTAGCATTCTTTGTATTTCTCTCAGTCAACAAGCGCTGATTGGCCAAACGAATAAGGTATTCTGCTTCGGCTAACAACCAATCTTTCCTGGATGTAGTGGAGAGCTCACGTAACCGTCGTGCGTGACTAGTAATATTTAACTGCAACTCGGAAGTTGTTTGACTCAGTGCTGCTTGCTGCTTAAGTCGCTCGCGCCTTTCCTCCGCCAGTTGCTCCTGAAGACGCTGAATATCGACCTGCTGACTTACCAGACTTTCATGAACAACGGGCTCTTTTTGTTGCAATTGATAGAACCACCAACCGGCCACGCCTAAACCAGAAATTGCCAGCAGAAGAAACAGCACGAGCAAAGATGTCACTGTCCGTCGGACACCCGATGATTTTTCCGGTGCCGGTTTTTGTTCTTTTGAAGATGACGCCTTAGTTTCTTTAGCCGTTGAATTATCTACAGCGTCTTTTTTAGGCTCGGCCTCACCCTGAGAACTCCCTAGAGACTCAGCTGCGTCACCTTCCGCTATCTTTTTCTCATCCGAACTGTTGTCGGTATTCTTATCATTATCCACTGACTAGATTCCTACAGATGCCTTTCAGTATCCTTAAATGAAATGCCCCAGAATTATATTTCTCTGATCGACTTTCCGCCTGTTCCAATAACATATTAGTACCATATTAGACACAGTGACACGCGATTCAGCGCTTCTCTTTTTCTGGGCACAGAAAGATTAATCATATTAAAACAATTCTTATTATTCAGGGACTTGTTCTACTCAATATTAATTTTTCAATGACGACCACTGTACCACCCTAGCAAAGCCGAAACCATGTCCTCCGGCAATGCCGAATCAGCACATAGTACGTTTTGAAAACCGTAGTTTTTAGCTAATTTAGCGACCCGCTCACCGGGAACCAATAGCGGTAAAGCCATCAAAATAGACCTCGAACTTCCAGAAATATTAGTCAGTAGATGGTCAAGTAATTCACCGCTGTGAACAATCACCACGTCCACTTTATCATCCACTAACAGCTCTGTGATCTGCCTCGAATAGTCATCGATCGATTCACGGCGATAAAGCTCGCACTGATCAACAATGGCACTTCGAGCCCTCAATTGATCAGCCAAGAAGGTACGTCCACCCTCTCCTGAAAAAATCAGTACTTGCTCACCCGCTACAGATTTCAGTGACGGCAATGCAAGCAACCCTTCACTATTGAATAACAGCTCTGGAACCTCAGCCCGGATACCTTTTTCTCGCAATAATACAGCGGTACTATTACCCACGGCATAATAGCGAACCCCCTCAGGCAACTTGGCCCAGTAGCGGCTCAACCACTCCATCCCCAAGACAGCAGCGCTTCTACTGACGAAAATGGCAACCTGATAACGATTAAACTCAAGAATTTGAGATTTGATGTGTTCTATTTCAGAAAGAAAGGCATCAGATTCAGGCTTCTCAACAAAAGGCTGAATTCGCATGACGGGGCAATGATAAAGTGTAGCTCCAACCGATACTAGCTGGCGGGAAAAATGGTCTTCACCCTGCTCTGGACGCACTTGGAGAGCATGCAACCCTTTTGCCGCCAACACGAGTCAACTGTCCCCATAAACTTCTTTTAGAATTTCACCTGCACCCTGCTGTAACAGCTTATTTGCAAGCTCAACACCGAGAGCCTCGGGATTGCTCTCATCACCGACCAGGTCCTCACGGATAACCTGTTTTCCATCGGCAGAGCCAACCAAACCTCTTAGCCAAAGCTTCCCCTCACCCTGATGAATTGCATAGCAGGCGATGGGCACTTGGCAGCCCCCCTGAAGCCGACAATTCATTGCCCTCTCTGCGCGGACACATTGTGCAGAAGGAAGGTGATGCAATGGTTTGAGAAGCGATAGTACATGCTCATCATTAGTTCGGCATTCAATGCCCACGGCCCCCTGGCCTCCGGCTGGCAGGGATTGCTCCGGAGCAATTCTCTGTCGAATCCGGTCCACCATCTCTAGCCTAACCAAACCAGCGGTAGCCAGAATAATGGCGTCGTATTCTCCTTTATCGAGTTTTGCCAATCGGGTATTCACATTTCCTCGCAATTCAAGAATTTCAAGCGAAGGGAATCGCTCTCTAAGCTGGGTTTGTCGACGAAGGCTCGAAGTACCAACACGACTCCCTGCAGGTAAGTCCTCCAACCGCTCAAAGTGATTAGAGACAAAAGCATCGGTAGGATCCTCTCGCTCACAAATCACGGCAAGTCCCAACCCATCGGGAAACTCCATGGGTACATCCTTCATAGAGTGGACCGCAATATCTGCATGCCCCTCCTGCAAAGCGACCTCCAGCTCCTTGACAAATAAACCCTTTCCACCAACTTTGGCCAAAGGTGTATCGAGAATTTTGTCGCCTCTGGTCTTAAAACCAACCAGCTCTACTACCAACTCTGGATAGAGCTGCATCAACCGTGCCTTTATATATTCGGCCTGCCAAAGCGCCAGTGGACTTTTACGAGTTGCGATACGAAGTGGAGAAGAGGTCATGAAATAATAGCCCGTATAAGAAAGGATAAATCATAGCAGATTGAAGACGAGACACCCATGGTGAGCCCCCTGAGATATACGTCAAAATGTAGGCAAGGGCACCTAAATTTGCTCTAACAATTTTCGCAACGGGGACACATGCCGCCGACTGACCTGTGGGCGAATATCCAAACCTTGAAGTCGAACAAAATATTGGCCATCCACATTACGATCCAACCCCTCTATATGAGGTATGGACACTAATGCATTGCGGTGTATTCGGACAAAACGGCCATCGAATTCATCTTCCAAGTCTTTAAGAGGTTCATCCAATAGCGCCTCACCTTCTGCATGGTAGGCTGTCACATACTTGTGATCTGCCTGAAACAAGCGGATATCTGAAATGGCGACCAGATCAATACCACGACGGTTTTTCGTTGCAATATGGCTTCGGCCATCAGAATGAAAGACGGGGGAATCCTTCATTTCTGTCAACTGGGCCTTGTTAATCCGCTTGGTTCTAGAAATTGCATGCTCTAAATCCACCTGCTTGATGGGCTTCAATAGATAACCAATTGCCTGTGAAGAGAACGCCTCTACCGCGTAGTCATCATAAGCCGTACAGAAAATGACGGCGGGAGGAGGTTCAATTTCTGCTAAATACTGCGCCGCAGCCAGACCATCCATCCCCGGCATACGAACGTCCATAAAAACCAGATCGGGACTAAGTTCTTCAGCGGCACTGAGAGCCTGCTCACCACTACCAGCCTCGCCAACCACATGGCAATCACTGACAGACGACAACATTCTTTTTAGCCTGTCGCGCGCCAATGGCTCATCGTCAACAATCAGTATTTTCATCGCCCAAACCTACCATCCTATGGGGTAGCTAATGCGGGTAATATAACAACTTTCGCTGGGTTCCGCAGTGACCTTGGCACTGGGTCCAAAATGAGCCATCAAACGCTGCCTAACATTATGCAGGGCCATCTTGTTACCACGGTGCTGTTGTAATGCCCTATGTAGCGGGTTTGAAACCACTATTTCCATTCGATCGTTGATCCGCTTCACCGAAATCAGGATCTCCCCACCTTCCTGCAACAATTGAATACCATGATAAATTGCATTTTCCAGCACTGGCTGCAACGTCAAACAAGGTATATGCACTCCCTCGCCATAATCACCAATCTCCCACTTAGCAGAAAGTCGATCGCCCAAACGAAGTTTTTCCAGCGACATGTAACGACGGCACAAAGACAGTTCCTCGCGCAAAGGTACTAGCGTTTGGGAATCCGTCAGGGCATAGCGGAACAGGTCCGACATGTCCTCCACCACCCGCTCGGCTTTCTCCGGATCAGAGCCGATCAAACTGGCTATCATGTTCATACTATTAAATAGAAAGTGGGGGCGGATTCGCGATTGTAGCGCCTGAATTCGAGCTTCCAGCTCTGCCCGTTGCCTCACCCTCAACTGCTGCTGTAAATAAAGGTAGCGTAGCAAAATACCCGCAGGGATTGCTGCGATCAGCAAATACTCAAAGACATTCCAGAGATTGTACTCACGATTGACGACGGGTGCCGAATACCACCACATAACTGCTTCGGAGATCGCGCCGCAAAATAACGTTATCAGCAATATTAAAAAGAATGAAATAAAGGCGGCGGCCACATGATTCAGTCCCGAGACCAGCCGATTAGAAAAACAAAGGACTACGGCACTCAATAACGTAATCCATAATGACAGCAGAGAGACCTTGGCTAACTTTACCCAATCAAAATACTGTAACCCGCTATCAGCCACAGTAATCAGCAGTGCCAACAATTGAGAAATAACAACCACCGCCAGCAGCCCCTGCCCCCGGCAGAGGTTTGGCAGGAACATATCCCCATCACTATCAAATAGATGCGCCTGTTTTAGCTTTCCCGATTTCCAGTTAAAAAACATTCCCTTTATCTCCACCCCATCCTTATTCACACGCGGGCCTTCACGCTTTGGTATAATCCCGCCTCAATCTTCTAACGTATGACACTTAATTAATCGTCAGCACACTGAAAAAGAGCTAGTTTACCCATGAGTGACCCAAAAGACACCAACCAGGCCTGGGGCGGCCGTTTTAGTGAAGCAACGGATGCTTTCGTAGCCAGATTCACAGCCTCTGTCAATTTTGATCAACGTCTGGCCCGCCACGACATTCAAGGCTCTATTGCCCATGCCACCATGCTAGCCAAGGTGGGCGTGCTCACGAATGATGAGCTTCATAGCATTCAAGCCGGGTTAACTGAAATTCTCACCGAAATCGAGAACGGCACCTTTGAATGGTCTATTGCACTTGAAGATGTCCACATGAATGTGGAGGCTGCCCTGACTGCTCAAATCGGCATTACAGGAAAGAAGCTACACACTGGACGCTCTCGCAACGACCAGGTAGCCACAGATATTCGACTATGGCTACGGGATGAAATCGACATCATCAGCACCGAGCTTACTCGATTACAACAGGGAATCCTGGACTTGGCTGAACGAGAAGCTGACACCATCATGCCTGGATTCACCCATTTACAAACCGCCCAACCTGTCACCTTTGGCCACCACCTTTTGGCCTGGTTTGAAATGCTGGTGAGAGACCACAGCAGATTGATGGACTGCCGGAAGCGACTCAACCAATCACCACTGGGGGCCGCAGCACTGGCCGGCACCACCTACCCCATTGACCGTAAAATGACCGCTGAATTACTGGGCTTTGACGAGCCAACCAGAAACTCTCTGGACTCGGTAAGTGACCGCGACTTTGCTATCGAATTCTGCGCCTTTGCCAGCATGCTAATTACTCATTTGTCGAGAGCATCCGAAGAACTGGTGCTGTGGACTTCGGCACAGTTCAATTTTATTGAAATGCCGGACCGTTTTTGTACGGGTTCCTCCATCATGCCGCAGAAGAAAAACCCCGATGTACCCGAACTGGTTCGGGGTAAAACAGGTCGAGTTAACGGGCACCTCATCGCCTTACTGACACTGATGAAATCCCAACCACTGGCCTACAACAAAGACAACCAGGAAGACAAAGAACCCTTATTCGATGCGGTAGATACCGTGAAAGACTGCTTGCGCGCCTTTGCCGATATGGTACCGGCAATCGAATCAAAACCTGACAATATGAGCGAAGCCGCTCGTCGCGGCTTTTCCACTGCCACAGATTTAGCTGATTATCTGGTTCGAAAAGGTATCGCCTTCCGCGACTCACATGAAATTGTCGGCAAATCGGTAGCCTATGGCTTGGCTGAAAATAAAGACCTGTCTGAAATGACACTTAAGGAACTGCAACAGTTCTCTGACATCATCGAAAATGATGTTTTTGAGGTTCTGACGCTAGAGGGTTCAGTAGCCGCCAGAGATCATATTGGCGGCACTGCACCGAACCAAGTAAGAGCCGCGGTAAAGGCTGCGAGAAAAAACCTGACGGCTTAAATCACTATGTATAAAAGGCTGGCATTGCCATACCAGCCTTTTATTACCAGGAAGAACACCCATGAAATTCCCCCTGATGTTTCTAGTACTGCTCTCTCCATCACTCTTGACTGCAGCCCCCATAAAAATAGCAGGAACCTGCGGTGAATGGATAGACGCTCGCCAACAACATACCGCCAAACCAACCACCTATTGGCTCCAGGGCTTTATCGCCGCCTACAACAAATACCAGTACACGGGTAAAAACCCAAAAGGCATTATGGGCAATGCTAAAGAAACCGATATCGCCAAATGGTTAGATGGCTATTGCCAAAAACATTCCCAAAGCAATCCACAGGAAGCGATTGAGTCACTCATCGAAGAACGTAAGCCCGCACAAAAAGCCTGCCCAGTAAGACGCTCTGGGGGACGCCCCTGCCCTAGAGCAAAAGAAGAGGAAATACCTGAGCTTAACCAGTGATGACAAACAAGGTTTTAGGTAAAGGCTTGACACAAAGGTCTATCAGCTAAAATTTTAGTGTGAACACTCTCAAATCCACCTGCACAATTATTGGGAGGAACTTACTTCAACTAGAAACTGGCTTTAAATTCGTCACCGTCTAATTGCCCGCTTTCTACTAACTCGCGAGCCGCCAACATCGCCTCTTTGTGATGCTTATAACCCTCACCTTCAATTTTTTCTACAGCCTCTAAAAAACTATAAGCTCGACGGTAAGGTCGAATACCTGCTATTGCATCAAGGCTATCTGCAACAGAAACAATAGCGGCCTCCATAGGTATTTCATCTCGCTGAAGACCATACGGATACCCCGACCCATCTTGATGTTCATGATGTAGAAGAATGATGTCCTCTACAGTTTTATCAAAACTCGATCCGTTCAAAATTTTATGCCCAGCTTCTGGATGTTTTTTTATGAAGGCCCACTCGTGTGCTTCCAGCTTACTTGGTTTAGTCAGAATTTCGATTGGCACCGAAATCTTTCCAATATCATGCAAACTTGCCCCCAGAGAAATTGAGTCAATAGCTTGACTATCCAGCTGCATAAGTTCGGCAATTCTTACGGAGATAAGCGAGGTGCGAGCTATATGACCTTTCGTATAAGGGTCACGGCACTCAATGGCATTAGTCAACGCCGTTGAAGTATGCTGAAGATTTTCTATCTTGGATCGCTGAAGATCAATGGTCGCTGTATTATCAATAAATTCAGCCAATCGATATTTTCTACCACCCGAAAAAAATATTCTTGGCGAGACAAGAACATGTTTTATCGTGGATCCCTTGGTAAGCAGCTGAAGCTCATAACGATCAATTAGATCTAACGAAAACCTTCTTTTTAAATTAAGACGATCCGCTGGAACAACTAAATCAAGAGCACTCATTCCGTTCAATTCTGAATGAGCATAACCCACAAGATTTAAAAAACCATCGTTAGCGCCTATGACCACCCCATCAAGGGTCACAACAAATGCACCAAAAAGAAAGGACAGGCTGTTCACAACACCCTCAGCCCCCTCCTCCTCAAACAATTTATCTAAAAACTGAGCCATTCCATCGCTTGGCACATTCATATTATTCATGTCAAAGCTACCCCTATCCCTGAGAAAACGACTGACAAATAATTGGGTGTCATTTAAAAAGTGAACATCGGGACTGCACAGTTAATCGTAATAAAATTGATCCGCCAGGATCCACATAACTAGGCCACACACACTCCTTATAGGCCAAACACCAAGGTTTCGCCACTCTGCTCCTTACACACGCGGCTCAACAGAGCCTGCAAAGTTTCACCAGTAGTAGTACATAACCAATCATCACCACTGAGATTAAAATAATACCCGCCAGACTTTGCTGCGACCCATATCTGAGCCATTGCGGGTTGCCGGGAGATAATCACTTTCGAGCCATTGGCTTCAATGGTCAGCGTCAATACGCCAGCCGTATTTTCATAATCAATATCAGCACCGCTATGATCGACAGCTTCTTCAATTGCCACCATCAAGTCATCCGCCAATTGATTAAATTCAGTTTCATTCATGGGTACGGGTCCACATTGGCACATTTAGAGTTCATGTGAAGTATATGCGATTGAGTGTTATAGGTGTCAGCCGGTATACTCGCTGGCATCTTATGAATCCGAATACAGGTTTTTTCATGCAACATTTTTATGCATTGATGCTATTGCTTGCAGTATCCACCATTAGTTTGGTCGGCTGTGGCAACAAAGGTCCACTCTATCTACCCCCTGAACCCGTACAGGAAACCACTTCAGAGCCTTCAGAAGCGTCCGCGCCAGAAGAATCTGAGACCACTGAATCGCAATAATTAGAGCCACCATGTCCTATTTTTCCAATTGTAACGGCGAACGCTTTGCTGAAGGTGTTGCGATGACGACAATAGCAGAGCGTTTTGGCACGCCAACCTAC
>JBFICW010000029.1:0-31892 GCA_041581635.1 Porticoccus sp.
ATGAGACTGGCAGTGAGTTATGGTGGGCTTGTTAGGGTTGATGCCAAGAGCCGCCAAGCGTTCCAGAGCGTCCTCATGAATTCGTTGGTTACGCTTGAAGTCCATCATACTGGTCCATTCGCAATGAACTGCGCCAGGGATATGACCTCCTTTTGCTGCAAGGATTTTTTCACCTGAGTACTCAGCAGCACTTCTGGCATCCCAAATTTGCAGGTTGCCGCTATCCAGGCAGGCCATAATTTCATCTGCCTCAATAATGGGTGAGCGGTCTATGTTGATCTCTCGTTCAATCGCCTGGGTTGTGGGTACGTCGGTGGTTGTGGGGTGCCCTTCATTGTGCCAGGCAATCAGGCCTCCATTCAGGTATGACCAGTTCTTGTGTCCTATCACATCCAGCGTCCAGATGAAGCGACCGGCCCAGCCACCACCTTCATCGTCATAGGCAATTACATGTTTATCTTCAGTTAATCCGATGCTACAGGCCATTGCCGATAATTTTTCTTTAGGGGGCAACTTATTTGGGCCGGGCACGGAACCAGACATCAATTCTTTTGGTGAAACATGAACCGCACCAGGAATATGCATCCTGCTATAGAGTGAATCATTGCAAAGATCAACAATTAGCAGGTTAGGTTGGTCCAGTAGTTCAACGAGGACTTCGGGTTCCAGTAATTTTGGTATGTCTGACATCGTGATTCTCTTTAAAAATAAGCTGTACTAAAAGGTTGAGATTGTACCATTCATGGGAAGCTTGGTAATGCTTATTGCCCTTGTTCCAGGCTATGTACAATGTGCCAATAGCTATCAAACCGTTCCTTTTCTACTATTCCATCCTCAACGGCTTGGCAGAGGGCGCAGCCTGGCTCCTGCTGGTGTTGGCAATCTCTAAATTTGCAGTTTCCCAGGAAGGGTCGAAACTCAATAAACCCATTTGCAATTGACGCTGCATCAAGATGCCACAGACCGAATTCACGGATGCCAGGTGAATCGATTACATCACCACCGTTTGGGAGGTGAAACAATTGCGAGGTGGTGGTGGTATGAGTGCCTTTTGCTTTCGAGGCAGAAAGAGCGCCTACAGCAGTGTTAATTTCAGGTGAGAGAGTATTCAGTAGCGAGGACTTGCCAACACCAGACTGGCCGACAAACACGCTCGTCAACCCTTCTAGGTAATCTTCGAGGCGGTCAACACCTTCTCCTGTTTGAGCAGAAACTAAAAAGCACTCGTAGCCGAGCTTGAGGTAATTGTCGAGCATGTCGTTCAAGGTATTGCAGTTGTTGTCGTCAATCAAGTCAGCTTTATTCAGAATGATCACGGGCTTAATAGACTGATTTTCGGCAGCCACTAAATAGCGGTTAATCAGGTTGGTATGGGGTTCCGGGTATGGGGCAATGACAATGATAATTCGGTCTATGTTTGCAGCGACAGGTCGTAACTTACCGCGGTTATCCGGTCGGCATAACTCTGATTTTCTGGGGTGCTGTGAAGTGACCACGCCCTGATGCTCACCATTTTGCCAAGCGACCCTGTCGCCAGTCACAATGGTTGGTAGATTAGCCCGAAGATGGCAACGGCGAATGCCTTCCCCTGAGTGTTGTTCTGGTTCTACGTCGACTTGTTTTCCGTAACTAGCGATCACCCTGCCGTTTTGTTCTGGGCCTAAATCAGAGGGAGACAGGTACTCATCAGCCTCTTGTTGGGCGTTGACCTGAGCTCTGGTTTTAGCCTGATTTTCTTGAATCCGCAGGCGTTGTTGCTTGGTTAGACGGCGCTTTGTCAACATAGCTCCTTAGTTTAGGCAGGCATCATAGGCCTGTCATTCGCTGGCGTAGTTGAGCGCAAGGATATAGCATACGGGGAACGAGGGACAGGAACTGAATATGCTTAATTTAGAGGGAGTTTACCAGTCGCTGGCCAAGCTTGTGCCGCTCATATCAACCATTGCTGTGATTGTATTCGTGCTTTGGCTGGCCAACTGGGTATTGTTGCGACGTGCCAGCTTAACGACAGAATCTCGCTTGCCCGGCCAGGTAATCATGCTGGTTCTAAGTGCTATTGCATTAATAGCCGTTATTCTGGCTCTGCCTGTGGGTGAATCTACTCGTGGAGACTTACTCGGTTTATTGGGGTTGATTCTGACGGGTGTCATTGCATTGTCATCAACTACATTTGTGTCTAATGCCATGGCGGGATTGATGTTGCGCTCAGTGCAAAGCTTTCGTCACGGTGACTTTATTCGAGCAGGTGAACACTTCGGACGAGTGACCGAGCGTGGTTTATTTCATACAGAAATTCAATCGGAAGACCGGGATTTAATCACCTTGCCAAACCTCTTTTTGGCCTCCAGTCCGGTAACAGTGGTAAGCTCTTCCGGCACGATTATTTCTTGTGATCTCTCTCTCGGCTACGATGTGCCACATTATCAGGTCGAGTCTCTGCTGAAGGACGCTGCTGTCGCAGCCGGATTGCAGGAGTCGTTTGTCCAGATTATGTCGCTTGGTGATTTCTCTGTTAGTTATCGAATTGCCGGTTATTATGCTGAAGTAAAACATTTGCTATCGGGAAGGAGTCGGCTGAAACGGGAGGTGCTTGATAAACTTCATGGTGCAGATATTGAAATTGTGTCGCCTTCATTTATGAATCAGCGGCAATTTAATAGCGGTGAAAAATTTATGTCGGCACCCAAGCCACTCAATCCACTTGAAATTGGAGAGATGGCTCCCGAATCGCTGATCTTTGACAAGGCGAATAAAGCAGAAAAGATCCGCATTCTTAAGGACGAACAGCAAACCTTAGTTGATGAAATCAAAGTATTAAAGGTACAGCTAGAAGGGCTGGATGATGCCCAGGCGGTAGAGATTAAGGGCAAGATATTTAAGTGCGAAGAACGTTTAGAAAAACTTGAAAACATTATCCGAGTAGCAAAAGAAACCCCCCATGAATGAAACTAATAGTGTAGACAGCAGCGAAGCAAACGTTTCTATTATAAAAGACCCATTAAATTTAATTTGGATCGACCTGGAAATGACCGGCCTGGATACTGAGCGCGATGTGATTATTGAAATTGCCACAGTTGTCACCGACAAGAACCTCAATATTCTTGGCGAAGGCCCAATATTTGCCATTCACCAGCCAGATTCATTGCTTGATGGTATGGACGAATGGAATACTCGACAGCATGGCCAGTCGGGATTAACTGAGCGGGTTCGTAGTAGCTCGACGACGATGGCCGAGGCAGAGCAGGCCACCATCGAATTTTTACAACAGTTTGTCGACGCAAGAAAGTCGCCAATCTGCGGCAATTCCATCTGTCAGGATCGACGTTTTTTGGCTCGACAAATGCCCGAGCTGGAAGCATTTTTCCACTATCGGAATTTGGATGTTAGCAGTGTGAAGGAAATAGCCCATCGCTGGAGGCCCGAATTACTTAAAGGTTTCAGCAAGAAGGGGTCTCATCTGGCCATGGATGATATAAAAGATTCTATTGCAGAGCTTAGCTATTACCGCGACGTATTTTTTAATATGGCTGAAATAAAAGATTAAGGGAATGAGTTCTATGTGGCAGGTTTATCTTTCTGGGGAAATTCACACGGATTGGCGTGACAAAATTATCCGCGGGGTCGAAAAACTTAATTTGCCCGTACAATTTAGCTCGGCAGTTACCAATCATGAGGCCAGTGATGCTGCCGGTGATGTCTTGGGCGAAGAGGAACATCAATTCTGGCGTGATCATAAGTCAGCCAAAGTAAATGCCATTAGAATCAAGACTCAAATAGAACAATCAGATTTGGCCATTATTCGTTTTGGCGATAAGTATAAGCAGTGGAATGCCGCGTTTGATGCGGGCTATTGCGCGGCATTGGGTACACCTTATATTACCCTGCATGATGAGAGCATTATTCACCCATTAAAGGAAGTCGATGCCAGTGCCATGGCTTGGGCGCAGACGACAGATCAGGTGGTGGAAATAATGAATTATCTGATAAACCAAAAATAGCTGGCGATACTGAGCAGTGGGGTAAGTTACCCGGAGTTCAGCGGTTAATTAACGGATTCGTGATTTTTCGTTTACGTTTTCTTTTGCCCGTTTCTGATAAGGCATGTTGCCCCAGTGCCCATTTAACGTGTTCCCGAACGATTTCTGATGGGTAAACCTGTCTACTGTTCAGAGCATTAAGAACCTTGTCAGAGGTGGGAGCATTACCCAAGCCAATGGCGAGGTTCCGCAACCACCGCTCATAGCCGATACGACGGATAGGCGATCCCTCGGTAAATTTTAAAAACTCAGCTTCACTCCATAAAAACAATTCTGCCAGCTCTCTATTTCCAAGGTTGTGTCGAGGTGAAAAGTCCTTTTCCGTAGTGGGGGTGGCACCTTTGTTCCACGGGCAGATTGCTTGGCAGTCATCACAACCAAAGACCCGGTTACCCATGGGTTCACGAAACTCCTCGGGGATACTGCCTTTATGTTCAATAGTGAGATAGGAAATACACCTTCTGGCATCCAGGACATAGGGTTCAGGGAATGCATCTGTCGGGCAGACTTTCAGGCAGGCCTTACAATCACCACACTGATCTATTTCTGTTGATTGATCTACGGGTAGGGGCAGGCTGGTATAAATTTCACCCAGAAAAAACCAGGATCCGGCCTCACTATTAATCACTAAGGTGTGTTTCCCCATCCAGCCGAGCCCGGCTTTTTCTGCCAGCGGTTTCTCCATAACAGGGGCGCTGTCCACAAACGGTCGTTGAATGACGCTGTCAGGTACTGCATGTTCAATTTCTTTGGCAAGGGTGGTAAGCCGCTTGCGTATTAATTTGTGGTAATCGCGGCCCAAGGCATACCGTGAAATATAGGCTTTATCTTCATCCTTGAGAACGGCAATCATATTGCTGTCATCTGGTAGATAGTCCATTCGTACGCTGATAACCCGTTGAGTCCCAGGGAGTAATTGTTCGGGGTGATAACGCTTCTCTCCGTGCTCGCTCATCCACTGCATATCACCCTGATAGTCTTTTTGTAGCCATTGATTGAGTCGTTCACCCGTTTCGGATAGCTCGGTATCGGTAATGGTTACTTGCTGAAAACCCAGTGCCTGTCCCCATTTCTTGATCTGTTGGGCCAGTTGTGGGTAATCAATTTGTTCTATTGTGAGCGGCATAGTCGAACAGCGGTTTGAAGTTGGCGTATAATTTTGCCAGATATTGACTGAATAATCGGGATTTTATGCTTTATTCATTACCATCAGCGCTATATACCGCTGAACAAGTACGCGAATTGGATCGAATAGCCATTCGGGAGCGTGGAATACCGGGTATTCAATTAATGAAGAAAGCAGGGCGGGTTGTTTATCGCGAGATTAACCGTCGTTGGCCGGGTTTACCTATCACGGTATTTTGTGGTGCTGGCAATAATGGCGGGGATGGCTATATTGTAGCGGCCCTGGCGGCGCAGAACCGGATCCCCGTGCAGATTATTCAGGTGGCAGCGCCAGAAAAATTAACCGGCGATGCACATAGTGCCTACGAATATGCCGTGGCAGCCGGAGTGCCGATGGTACCGTTTAGTGATTGTCTCGATCTTCAAGCCGATTCCCAGGTTGGTATTGTTGTGGATGCATTACTGGGCACCGGTCTGCGTGGCGGAGTGCGCGAGCCCTATGCTCAGGCAATAAGGGTAATTAACGCGAGTGAGTTGCCAGTGCTGGCTGTCGATATTCCTTCAGGCCTTTCCAGCGATACGGGTTCCGCTGCCAATGTTGCCGTAGCGGCAAATATGACGGCCACGTTTATCGGTTTAAAACAAGGATTATTTACCGGGCGTGGGCCCGCTCTGTGTGGTGAATTGGTTTACGACAACTTATCGGTGCCTGCCGATATTTTTGCGAGCGTTCCGTGTAGGGCGATGCGCTTGCAGCTACAAGAAATGATGGCACAACTTACGCCGCGTTCTCGGGATGCCCATAAGGGTGACTTTGGGCATGTGATGGTGATTGGTGGCGATCATGGATTTGGTGGTGCCACCGCAATGGCGGCTGAGGCTGCATTGCGAACCGGTGCTGGGTTGGTAAGCGTGGCCACAAGACCTGAACATGTGTCGGCTATTTTGGCTCGCCGTCCCGAGTTGATGGTGAAGGGCGTTACCTCGGGGCAGGAGCTGGTTCCCTTGTTAAGCTCGCCGACGGTTCTGGTGGTTGGCCCTGGCCTGGGTCGATCCCCTTGGTCGGAGCAAATGCTTCAACAGGCCGTAGCGACTGGATTACCGATGGTGGTAGATGCCGATGCGTTAAATATTATCAGTCAAGACCGAGTCATACCCAATCCAGGTGGTGAAAATTGGGTGATGACCCCTCACCCTGGCGAGGCCGCGCGGTTGCTTGGTATTAGCAATGCCGAGGTGCAGGCGGATAGATTCTCGGCAGTAAGAGCATTACACAAAAAGTTTAAGGCTGCCGTGGTGCTAAAAGGTGCGGGTTCTTTGGTGTGTACGTCGCAGGATAGTCCTGTTGGTGTTTGTGATGCCGGCAATCCTGGTATGGCTTCTGGTGGTATGGGTGACGTGCTCAGTGGCATAGTCGGCGCTTTGTTGGCTCAAGGGCTTCACTCGGATATTGCGCTGCCCATGGGAGTCTGTCTTCATGCTGAGGCCGCCGATATGGCAGCTGCCAATGGAGAGCGCGGCCTACTCGCCACCGACTTGTTCGGTCCATTGCGCCAATTGGTGAATGGATGAGTCAATTGTTCCAGAGGACTGTGGTTGGAGAGGCGGCAATGGTTCAGCTTGGTACTCAACTTGGTCGTGCATTGCAAAACAGAGCGCTAATTTTTCTGGAGGGCGATTTGGGTGCGGGAAAAACCACCCTGTGTCGGGGCGTGATGCAGTCATTCGGACATGTTGGGGCGGTTAAGAGCCCCACCTATACCTTGGTTGAGTCATATCAATTGGGAGAAACCCTGCTTCACCATTTTGATCTGTACCGACTGGGTGACCCGGAAGAGCTGGAGTTTATCGGTATTCGTGACTACCTGTATCAGGGGAATTATTGTTTGATTGAATGGCCTAATCGTGGAGCCGGAATACTGCCCGTACCGGATCTGGAGGTGTTGATTAGTGTGACTAAAATGGGTAGGGATGTAAGAATTACATCGGCAACGGATATTGGTGATAGCATTCTGTTGACGTTAAATAAAAATAAGCTGAATACAAAGACGCAAGAAAAAACATGATGAAATTAAGTTGTTGCTGATGCTTCGCAACCTGAGTTGGGTATTTATAGCGCTAGTACTTTTCAGTCAGTCACTGGCGGCGGCTACGGTGGACGGTGTTCGAGTTTGGCGAGCACCTGATCACACACGGTTGGTTTTTGATCTCAGTCAGCCTGTAGCTCACAAGGTTTTTTCACTGGAAAATCCAGACCGGTTGGTGATTGATGTTGAAAATACCTCATTCTCTGCTAACACCGCTGGTCTCGATTTGACCAAATCGCCGATTACCTCGATACGGACGGGTAAAAACAATCAAAAAGGCCTGCGAATCGTTCTCGACCTCAAGCAAGCGGTGCGCCCTCGCAGTTTTTCCCTGGCGAGCAACGAGCAATATGGCGACAGACTGGTCGTTGATCTGTACGGTCATGATAAGGAAACGATCAAGACCGTAGAGGATGTTACCGCTAAAAACAATCGGCGAGATATTATTATCGCCATTGATGCCGGACATGGGGGGGAAGACCCTGGTGCTACTGGCCCCAAGCGCATTCGTGAAAAACAGGTGGTTCTAGCCATTAGTCGTGAACTGAAAAAGCAGTTTGATCGGACGCCAGGTTATCAGGCGGTATTGGTTAGGGATGGCGACTACTATATTCCCCTGCGTGAACGCACCAGCATAGCCCATCAAAAACGCGCTGATATGTTTATCTCTATCCACGCAGATGCATTTAATAAATCCTCTGCGCATGGTGCCTCAGTGTTTGCGCTCTCTCGGCGTGGAGCAACCAGTGAGACCGCCCGCTATCTGGCTGGCCGGGAAAATCGTGCCGATTTAATTGGCGGGGCTGGTAGTGTTAGTCTCGGTGATAAGGATCATATGCTGGCCAGTGTTTTATTGGATTTGTCGATGACCTCTACGCTCAGCAGTAGTCTGGAAGTGGGGTCTGAGGTGCTGAAATCTATTGGCGGCATTGCCAAATTGCATAAGAAGCGCGTTGAACAAGCCGGTTTTGTGGTGCTGAAGTCGCCAGATATTCCTTCCATTCTTGTAGAGACCGGTTTTATTTCCAATCCTACTGAGGCAAAGCGCCTAGCCAGCAAAAGCTATCAACAGAAAATGGCCCATTCTATTTTTCAGGGGGTGAATCGATACTTTACCAATAACCTGCCCTTAGGTACGCTGCTTGCAGCCCGTAAGTCTAGTGGCGGTGGCACCTACATTATTGCCAGGGGAGACACGCTGTCCGGTATTGCCAATCGTCACAATATTTCTGTAGAAGCGTTGTTGCGTCATAATGGGTTGAAAAGTACCCGCATAAGAGTGGGGCAACAGCTCAAAATACCGACCTCATAAATGACCTAAAGTAACGACGGTATTCAAACGGTATGTTAAAAACTCTCGACCCGAAGAAAATAAATAATGCTAAAAATTCATTTACTTAGCCCCCGGTTGGCCAATCAGATAGCCGCTGGTGAAGTGGTTGAGCGTCCGGCTTCAGTGATAAAAGAGCTGTTAGAAAACAGTATTGATAGCGGTGCCAACCGCATTGATATCGATGTAGATAACGGTGGTATTAAATTAATGCGGGTGCGTGACAACGGTTGCGGTATTGGGCCTGAGGATTTGCCGTTGTCCCTTAGCCGTCATGCCACCAGTAAAATTGAACAGCTGGATGATCTGGAAGCGGTGGCTACTCTGGGTTTTCGAGGGGAAGCACTAGCCAGTATTTCTTCGGTTTCCCGGTTGGCCATTACCTCCAATGACCATGAGCAAGGTCACGGTTGGAAAGCAGAAACTGAAGGGCGGGAGATGGCGGTGAATATTACTCCGGCCCCGCATCCCAGAGGCACCACGGTTGAGGTGCGAGATCTGTTTTTTAATACTCCGGCACGGCGCAAGTTCCTCCGTACCGAAAATACCGAGTACAAACGTATCGATGAGGTACTGAGAAAGCTCGCCTTAAGCCACTTTACGATTGATTTTTCTCTCCGCAACAATGGTAAAGCAGTACACAGTTTCCGGTCGGCTAATAACCAGTTAGAGCAAGAGCGCCGGGTGGCAGCTATCTGTGGCTCTGCTTTTATGGAAAATGCGCTCTATGTAGATGTAGAGGTCGCTGGAATGCGGTTGTGGGGATGGGTCGGTCTGCCTACGTTTTCCCGTAGTCAAGCCGATTTACAGCATTTTTTTGTGAATGGTCGCAGTATTCGAGACAAACTGGTTACTCATGCCGTTCGCCAAGCCTATCAGGATGTGATGTACCATGGACGTCATCCCGCATTTGTCTTATATCTGGAATTGGACCCCTGCGATGTAGACGTCAACGTACATCCGACCAAACACGAAGTACGTTTTCGGGATAGTCGCACGGTACATGATTTCTTGTTTCGCAGTTTGTATCGAGCTGTGGCAGATGTTCGTCCTGGTGACCCGTCTATTGTGGTCGAGGATGCTTCTGTTGAGGCTTTGGCTGGCAATGCGCAGAGAACACCCATTCAGCAGCCTATGTCGAACCTGTACTCCCCGCAAACATCGGTTGGTACGGTAGGGGCCGTCAATGAACAAATGGCTGTCTATCAAGGGTTACACGGGCATGAGTTTGTTGGCACCGGATCAACAGCTTTCTCGCCTTCAGATGCAGACGAGAGCGATGTGCCACCCCTTGGGTATGCCGTTGCTCAGCTTAAGGGTATTTATATTTTGTCCGAAAATGCTCGTGGCCTGGTGCTGGTAGATATGCATGCCGCCCATGAGCGCATCACCTACGAAAGAATGAAACAGGCATTTGAGACGGAAGGACTCAATTCACAACCGCTGTTGGTGCCGGTCACCTTGGCAGTGAGTCAGCCGGAGGCTGACATCGCTGAAGAGTCTAATGTGTTATTTGAAAGTTTGGGGTTCTCCATGCAGCGTGCTGGACCCGAAAGTCTTATCGTCAGGCAAATCCCCGCGATGCTGCGCGACTCGGATGTTGAACCATTAGTCCGCGATGTACTCTCCGACTTGATGGCACATGGTACAAGTGATCGCATTCGTCAGCACTTGAACGAGATTATGGCCACGATGTCCTGTCACGGCTCAGTCCGGGCTAACCGGAAGCTCAGTATCCAAGAGATGAATGCATTACTCCGCGATATGGAGGCCACTGAGCGAAGTGGACAATGTAATCACGGCCGTCCAACCTGGACTCAGATGTCACTGGAAGAGTTGGATAAGTTGTTCTTAAGGGGGCGTTAATTCAACGTTCTCTTATAAAGAAAGCAACTTTTTAACTTTAATTGTTCTGTCCCCCCCCCATCCACCAGTTTTGCCAGTTAGACTTTAATTGGCTCCAGGCTAATACATATGGATGTATGAAACCTTTGTTTGCAACCGCACGTCTAACTAGAAGGTGTTGTCACCTACCCTTAATCGCGATGCAGTTTCTCAGGAGGAGCTAAACATGTCGTTTGAAAGGCTGTCGTTGTTGCTCTTGTGTTTGTTGTCGGTCCCTTGCGGGATGACAGCAGATAGGGGGGAAGAACAGCTTTTGGCTCTGGCAAAACCGCTTGATAAAGGCTTTTATCTGACGGAATCCTCTGCTGCACCCCTCGAAACAAATATTCAAAGCAAGCAGTTTGCCGAATTAAGAGAGGCGGTTGGTTTTTATAAGGCTATTGAGCGTTCTGGCCAATGGGAATTCATCGCCGATGGGCCTCTTTTGAGGCTGGGTGACACTCATGGGCAAGTGACACAGCTGAGAGGCCAGCTTTACCTGCTTGGTGATTTAAACAAAGAGGCTTTCTTTCTTGAACCACGGGAGTTGTTTGACCTGGAGCTGCATGAGGCCTTGCTCGCTTTTCAACACCGCCACGGTGCTAAAGCCGATGGCATTTTAGGCCCTCAGACTCGTAGACTGCTGAATATCCCTCCTCAACAGAGAATTAATCAGCTGTTAATAAATATTAATCGTCAGCGGCAACTGAATGCGATTGCCGGGGAACACTACGTTCAGGTCAATATTCCAGAATATCGACTGAGATTGTATGAGCAGGGCAGGGTGCTTGTGGATATGAAAACTATTATCGGTCGTCGCAATCGGCAGACCCCGGTTTTTAGTAGTACTGTTAAAGCCTTAGTGGTGAATCCATCGTGGAGTGTTCCTAAAAGTATTGCCTACAAAGATATTTTGCCGCGTTGGAAAAAAGATAAAACCTATTTGGCCAGAAATAATCTGCTGGTTTTATCTGGCTGGCAAACGCCCCATGTCATTGTTCCAGATGAGCAAATTAGTCCGGCAAAAATGTATCGGGGTACAGAGTATCAGCGCTTATGGGAGCCACCTGGCGTGGGAAATACATTGGGCCGTATTAAGTTCCAGATCGACAGTAACAATAGTATTTATCTGCATGATACAAAGAAGCCATCACTCTTCGAGTTGGATAAGCGAGCATTAAGCTCTGGCTGTATTCGTCTGGAGAAGCCCAGAGTGCTAGCTGATGCCTTAATTCAGTTTTCAAACCAGTGGAACCCTCAAGTTCTTGACCCTCTGTTTGACGACGTGGCAACCCACAAGATTCGGCTGGAAAACCCAATTGAGCTTCATGTGACCTATTGGACGGCCTGGTTGGATAAAAATCACATTCTGAATTTTGCAGAAGACCTCTATCATCATGACCTTGCTGAGCTGGCTCAATTGGATTCGCCACATTATTAGTTCAATAACTGCTCATATTGATCGTTTTATATACAATTATCCTCTGCTAAGGCATAATCCCGCACTATATTAAGTGCTAACAGAAACCGGTTAAAATTCACCCTATAAACAGCGTTGCATCATTATTATGCCGAACAAGTCTTCAAATTCACGTCGAACCTTTTTGCGCATGATGGGTGGAATCACGGCGGGCTTGGCTGTTTCCTCTTCTGCCATGGGGAAAATAGCGTCTTCTCAAGAGAGAAGTATGGCCTTTTATAATTTGCATACAGGTGAATCACTTAAAACTACGTTCTACTTCAATGGCCAGTTCCTGCCTGATAGCCTAAAAGAAGTTAATCACTTGCTGCGTGATCATCGGACCGATGAAGTCTGTGATATCTCGCTTGAATTACTGACGCTGCTGGGTGATTTAAAAGACGGGTTGGCGATCGCCAAACCATTCCACATTATTTCAGGTTATCGATCACCAGCAACCAATAAAATGCTCAGTCAACATAGTGACGGAGTTGCCAAGAAAAGCCTGCATATGCAGGGTAAGGCGATTGATATCCGTGTTCCCGGTGTCGATACCAAACACCTGCACAGAGTTGCTCAGGCATTAAAGGGCGGAGGTGTCGGCCTGTATTCAAACAGTGATTTTGTCCATTTGGATGTGGGCCGCGTTCGATATTGGGGTAGTTGATTGGGCTTAGGGTTTGAATAGGACACTATTCAAACCCTATATTCAGTTCCTACTGAAGCGGTTTACGACGTTCTGTCACCATCCAAAAAGTATCGGCCCAGACTGCGTGTGCCTTGGTGGTTCTAATACTGTAGGCGTGGTAGCCCACAAATAATGTCCCGTCTTCCTCTACTCGGTAAACATTGGCCTCAACACCGGGATCATCTGCGTGCTCTCTCATGATAATCCAGTCACCTTTCTTTACTTCTGGGCGTTCCATAGTCTGTCCTGCAATTTCAACGTGTTTGAACTTTAATTTCACACAGCCAAAGGTGAGATGGAGAAGCCTCATGCCCTTTAGTGTGCAAATAGTAGCCGGGCATTATAAAGTCCTTTTCAAAAAGTATCTTGTTGAAATTGCTTTTGCCTTGATTAACCTTTGTTCATGGGGGAGCGTCAGGTTGGATGAAGGGGTGCGAGATAAAAAAAAGACCACTTGTCGGTGGCCTCAACGAGGGAGAGAACAATGTTCTGTAATTAGTCTGAGCGGGCTAAGAAATGTTCAGATTAAAAAGAGGGTGCTATTTCACTTAAGGTAATGCAGGCACCAATGGCGCAGACTGCTCCTGTGCCTATCAAGGCATCGGAACCATGGGCAAACATGCCTAATGAGGCTCCGAACAACGTTCCGCACAAAATCGCTAGAAGGCAGGCAATATTCCGATTGTTCATGACAATTTACCTCAATGTAGAGAATAATTTGGCTGTCTGATCATTGAAGTCTGAAATGTCGTTTCAGGCTAGGAGGCGTGTCTCAATTTCAATGTTATTCAGTTCGCAATCCTTATACTGAATTATCTTTCTGTGAGCTCTATCATGTTTGTGTTGGGATAAAAGATGAACTTTTTGTTTGATTCGTCTGAATAGGTATTTTGCCTCTTTGGAGATAAAGGAATACTTTGTGCTGTTATGAAATTAATCTATACCAACGAAAATTGTTTTCTAGTCGGCAATATAAAAAATATTGTTGAGCGAAAAGGCATTCCTGTTGTATTGAAAAATGAATTTTTATCAGGCGGCTCAGGTGATTTGGCTCCTCACGATACTTGGCCGGAGCTTTGGGTGACGAATGACGCTGATTACGATCAGGCGATGTCGATCATTCAAGACATTAGTGACCCCGTAGATAGTGACGATTGGGTATGTTCATCATGTGGAGAGAAAAATTCCAGCTCATTCGAGTTTTGTTGGAATTGCCAAAATGATGACTCTAACTAGGATCGGCAATACCGTTTTTTCCCGGGCTGATACGTGATAAAAGCATAGCGTCCTAGCGTAGCTGAGTTGGGGTATACTCCGCCGCCATGACCTCCCCCAAAAATATTCTGCAAACCATTTTCGGCTACCCGACTTTTCGCCCTCCTCAGGATGAAATTATCCAAACACTGGTCGATGGTGGCGATGCTTTGGTGTTGATGCCTACGGGTGGTGGCAAATCGCTCTGTTATCAGATTCCGGCATTACTGCGTTCGGGCTGCGGCATTGTGATTTCTCCGTTGATTGCCCTAATGAAAGACCAAGTGGACGCCCTTCGCCAAGTAGGAGTGAGGGCGAGCTACCTGAATTCCAGTCTTGATGCAGACTCGGCCAAACGGGTTGAAGAAGCGTTATTAGCGGGTGAGCTGGATTTATTGTATATCGCGCCAGAAAGACTGAATCAGGAGCGAACCCTGTCGTTGCTTCAGCATGCTCCCATCGCGTTATTTGCGATTGATGAAGCACACTGCGTCTCCCAGTGGGGTCACGATTTTCGGGCAGACTATTTGAAGTTAAGTGTCTTGCACCAATACTTTCCCGAAATACCTCGCATTGCACTTACAGCAACCGCCGACGCTCGTACGCGCAATGAAATTATCCATCGTTTGGGCTTGGCTAAAGCGCGCCAATTTATCGCAGGGTTTGATCGGCCCAATATCCGTTATCGCATTGCACTGAAGCACAATGCCAAACAGCAATTGTTACGTTTTCTGAAGGGTGAACACGCTACCGACGCGGGTATTATCTATTGCCTTTCTCGAAAGAAAACGGAGGAGATTGCCTATTGGTTGCAGGGGCAGGGTTTTCATGCGCTTCCGTACCATGCAGGTTTAGATGCTGAGACCCGAGCAGATCATCAATCCCGATTTTTGCGAGAAGAGAGCGTCATCGTAGTGGCGACAATCGCCTTCGGTATGGGCATTGATAAACCCGATGTCCGCTTTGTGGTTCATCTGGATTTACCAAAAACGATAGAGTCTTATTATCAGGAGACAGGGCGTGCGGGGCGTGACGGAGAGCATGCGAATGCCTGGATGGTTTATGGCCTCCAAGATGTCATCAAACTTCGCCAGATGATGGATAGCTCAGAGGGAAGTGAGGAGCACAAGCGAGCGGAGCAGCATCGGCTGAATGCTATGTTGGGGTTCTGTGAAATCACCAGTTGTCGCCGTCAGGTCTTACTAAACTACTTTGGTGATACCCTGACAGATCCCTGTGGTAATTGTGATAACTGCCTGGAGCCTGTGAACACTTGGGATGGTACTGAGGCCGCCCGCATGGCGTTGAGTGCCGCTTATCGAACGGGCCAGCGTTTTGGTGTTAACCACCTGATCGATGTTTTACTGGGTATCGAAACTGACAAAATTGCTCAATGTCACCATCATCAACTGCCAACCTATGGCATTGGTAAGGCGCTTGATAATAACCAGTGGCGTTCAGTGTTCAGGCAACTGGTTGCCCGTGGATATCTTAGTGTTGACCTAGAGCGTTTTGGCGCTTTGCGGCTGGAGGAAAAATGTCGGCCTCTGTTGCGTGCTGAAGAACAGATTGAACTGCGTCGGGATATCAAGCAAAAAGTGGCCACGCGGTTAACCAAAACTTTCCTACCAGAAGATATAGATGCTGCCCTGTGGGAAGCGTTAAGGGAGTGTCGGCGCGAGCTTGCAGGGGAGCAGGGCATTCCGCCCTATATTATTTTTCACGATCGAACTTTACAGGAAATGTGTGTGGCGGTGCCGCAGACAATGGCGCAGTTTGGTGAACTCGGTGGCGTAGGTGAGCGGAAATTGGAAAAATATGGGCCTGCCTTTTTACAGGCAATTAACGAGCATTTAGCCAGTCGCTAAAACACGTATTATTTTGGCTCATCAGTATCCTTTGATGCTTCCGATGTACTCTGTGCTACGGACTTCCATTGGTTACCTATGATGGGGTCTTCCTCTTCTAGCGCCGTATTATTTTCAGAACAGTCCTCCCAAGGATAAACATTTTGAATGGGTTTCGGATCCCAGCGGCGAAACCCTATGGCGCAGAGGACACCGCCTAAGGCACCAAAAAAATGATATTCATAGGAGATTCCCGGATCTCTGGGAAATATCGTCAACAACATGCTGCCGTACATGAAAAAGGCGACCATTAGCAGGGTTATAGAACGCTTATCTCGCCTAAAAATTCCATTGAAAAACAGGTAAAAAAACATACCGTGGGTTAGCCCGCTGGCCCCAAAGTGATAATTTTGTCGAGCAAACAGCCATACGCCCGTACCTGAAAGTAGCCAGATAATAACCAGTGCCCACCAGCGTGACTTTGGATAGCCGTAGATCAGTATGCTGCCTAGCAGTAGTAGTGGCAGAGTATTATTTATCACATGTTGCCAAGAGCCATGAATTAATGGGGCAGTGATAATCCCTATAAGTCCGGTAGAGGTCTGGGGGTAGATGCCCAGTAAATGTAAATCCCAGCCAAATATGACTTCACAAACTTTTAGCCACCAGAGCAAGATGACAAACCCAGAAGTTATAAGAATACTGTTTTTTAACGAAACGTCATTATTCATCAACCTTTAGATCTTGAGAGGCGGAAAAGGTTTTAACGGGATAGCAAACCGTTTTACCCTCCGGCTAGAACGTTAGTTTAACGGTTGGCGATGGGGTGGCATGCGGGCTTTGCTTAACAAGGTTGCCCTGATTAGAGGCTATGGTTTTTGAGGATACTCCGAGGCTGGAATGTGCAATGTTGCCATAGTCAGTTAATTTCTTAGGCCGATTCGGATCGCCTCTCCATCGCTGTCGTGAGACAAAATCCTCTGAGAACAAACTGCGTGTTGAATCCATACCATCAAAACTGAGGCCTATCATATCGGGCAGAGTGTAAATCAGGTCGGAGCTTGTGAATGGCCGGTCGGTGTATTTTGACCATTGTTGGGTGCGCCCACTATTTGTCCATTCAGGGGATGCCCATGCCATAAAGGGTACCGTGTACATGGCCGGTGTGGGTGAATCTTCATTTCGCCCGCAGAACGGTTTTTCGATATAGTCGAAAACTTCTTCACCGTGATCGGAAAGATTGACTAATAAGGCCTTACCGTTATTTTTTCGAAGATTTTCAATGAGTTCAGTGACGACATAATCGTTGTAGAGAACCGCATTATCGTAACTGTTGTACTCGTCCAGATTGTTCTCGCTGACCCTATGTGGAAGGTTTGTGTTGTCGGCAAATTTCTCAAAGGTTTTTGGGTGGCGTTCAGCAAATGTACGCATATTAGGTCCAGCCAAAATAAATAAAAGCTAAGACCTTGCATACTACAGGGGGTTTATTAAGGCTTTCTTAAGGGCGCTTAACCTATCTTAGTGAGGGTATTTGATCATCAGGGCGAGACAGTGATTGTGTTGTTGGATTGTCGCTCTGCATCACAATGAAAGACGCTTTAATAGTCGATATAAATTACTACGGTTTATTCCTAGGTCTCGAGCCACCGCAGCTAAATTTCCATTATGGGTTTGTAGCCTGTCAGCAATTAACGCCTGTTGGAATTGGTCTACCGCATTCTTCAGTGTAATGTTTTTACTTGGAATTAGGCTTGGCCGGGGTGTCCCAAGGGGAGTGTCGCGCTCTTCATCTGTGTTTTGTGTGTTAATGTCCAGGTATTGGGGCTCAATAATGATGGTGCGTGAATCACGCCCTTGATCCACTATAGCCTTTAATGTGGCTCGGCTTAGTAGGTGTTCCAATTCCCGTACATTCCCTGGCCAGTTGTAACCTAATAGTATTTCTTTTGCCTTAGGTGCTAATCGCAACCCTTTTACACCAAAGCGACGTTGGTTGATTTCCAGAAAGTGTCCAGCGAGTAATAGTACATCATTGCCCCGCTCTCTGAGAGGGGGGGCATGAATTGGATAGACAGATAGTCGGTGGTATAGATCAGCGCGAAAGCGCCCTTTGGCAACCTCCTGTTGAAGGTCTCGATTTGTGGCTGCTATAACCCTTACATCTACTTCGATATGGGTGTCACTACCAACCCGCTGAATCTCTCCACTTTGAAGTGCGCGTAATAATTTTGCCTGTATGGTGAGAGGTAGCTCGCCAATTTCATCCAGAAAGAGCGTGCCGTCATCTGCGAGCTCAAATTTTCCTGAACGATTGGCCGTCGCGCCAGAAAAAGCACCTTTGACATGCCCAAACAGTTCGCTTTCAGCAATACCTTCTGGCAGAGCAGCACAGTTGACGTAGACCAGAGGTTGTCCACCGCGAGATGACAGTTTTTGGATTTGTCTGGCCACCAGTTCTTTTCCTACGCCTGTTTCTCCCAGAATAAGTACAGTTAGGTAGGATTGAGCAACTGTTTTTATTTCATTTTTCAGTCGCTTAATGGGAGGACTATTTCCCATAAGTTCATTTTTTTTGTGGCCTTCGACCAGAGATTGAGCGACCTGTTGCTCCTTTATCACACGGGCTTCAAGTACTTCAATGCGTTGCGTGGCTTTGATTGTGGCTTCAGTCAGGCTGATGAAGGCGCGTAGTTCAATAGGGTCGATCTTGTCGAAAGTACCTGGAAGCGCAGCATCAAGTGTCAGCACCCCCCATGGTTGATTGTCTATGTAGAGCGAGGCACCCATGCAGTCGTGTACGTGTAAGAGATGGTCACTGGTTTCCACCAATCCATCATAGGGGTCGGGGAGTTCGGAGTCGGAAGGGAAGCGAACGGGTTCTCTGGAGTGTAGCAGGTTAGCCAGGCGGGGATGCTCTTCCACCGCAAAGTGGCGACCCATCGTGTCATCGCTTAGTCCCGCAACCGCTAGAGGTTCAAGAATATGGCCATCCAGCCGTAATACGCAGGCCGCATCACAAGGAAAGCTTTGTTGCAAGGCGTCGAGTAGTCGTTTGTAACGGTACTCCGCAGGCATTTCCTGGGGTAGGTCATTAACAATTGAAACCAGAGCACTAAAAAAATCAGTAGAAGTCATGTTGTTTTTTTCTTGATCAGTTCTGTTGTCATAATGATATCAGTCGTGTCGTTTTGACATCTTAACGGGTGTTGTCAAAAATACAACACAAAATAATAACTCCAGTATAAACAACAAGATAGGTGTTGGCATGAAACTTGATAGATAAAGGGAAGAAAATTGAAGTTTTGTTTACATCCCTATATCAAGGAAACAGATTATGAAAGTAATAACACCGTATTTATTAGCAGGGATACTGCTAAATTCCGGGTTAGCGACTGCCGATGTTGTGGTTGCTGAGGAAGCGGACACTGTTGTGGGCAAGATGACTGGAGGTTGGGCTGGATTTTTGCTGGGCGGCGTTGTTGGTGGCCCGATTGGTGCTTTTGTTTTAGGCGGGGCTGGAGGTTGGAGTGGTGGAGCGGTGCAGCAGGCTGCAGGCCTGCAAGGAGCTGCCTATCGCATTAAACGCGATGATGGAAGTGAGCTGGTTGTGCGTTCACCCAATAAAAATTGGAATCAAGGAGATCATGTCCGCGTGTCTGGTGGTCGTCTGGTCGAGGAAGAAAGACTGAGCAACGCTGAAGACATTGCCAAGATTACCAGCTTAGTCGATATGAGCGACATGGAGTAAGGAAGACCTTTTGTTGAGGATTAAATACCTTGCGGTCTTACAAATTAAAGAAGTTAAAAACTGTTAGAACTAAATCAATACTTTTATATATGGGGAAATACTATGGCTGACCGTTTTACTAAAGGTATGGCTCGAAATGTTTACTACGGGGGTGGTGTGTTTGTTTTTCTACTACTTGTAGGGCTTACGTTTGACACCATGCTTGAGCTGCCTAAAAGAGACCATCGGGAAAATATTACCCAGTCAGTGGCTAATGGAAAACACCTTTGGGAAAAAAACAACTGCATTGGTTGCCACAGCCTGATGGGCGAGGGGGCTTATTTTGCTCCTGAACTTGCTAATGTTTTTGACCGTCGTGGAGGTGGAGATGAGCAGGTTTTTAAGGGGTTTATGGGGGCTTGGATGGCTATGCAGCCAATGTCAGTACCCGATCGTCGCAAGATGCCACAATTTAATCTGACTGATAAAGAGGTTGAGGAGTTGGCAGATTTTTTGATTTGGACATCACGGATTAATGACAACGACTGGCCACCAAATATTGAAGGGTAAAGAGAAGGAATGTCTGTTATGAAATTTGAATCACAAAAGGTTGCAAAGCCATATTTTATTTTTGCTCTCATGTTGTTTACCGGGCAGATTTTGTTTGGTTTGATTATGGGGTTGCAATATGTATCTGGGGACTTTCTTACAACATATATCCCTTTTAATGTTGCTCGAATGGTACACACCAATTTGTTGATTGTGTGGTTGCTGTTTGGCTTTATGGGCGCTTCGTACTACTTGGTGCCGGAGGAATCTGATACAGAACTGCACAGCCCCTGGTTGGCGAAGTTGAACTTTTGGGTTTTTGCTGCTGCTGGTGTAGCTACTATTTTGGGTTATCTTCTTGTTCCCTATGCCCGGTTAGCAGAAATTACTTATAACGACCTACTGCCAACAATGGGTCGTGAATTTCTTGAGCAGCCGACTATCACTAAAATGGGCATCGTTGTGGTGTGCCTTGCGTTTGTCTACAACATTGGCATGACAATACTTAAGGGCCGCAAGACCGTGATTAATCTGGTCTTAATTACCGGCTTAATCGGTTTATCCGTATTTTTTCTGTTTTCTTTCTACAACCCGGTCAATCTAGTGCTGGATAAGTATTTCTGGTGGTGGGTAGTGCATTTATGGGTTGAAGGCGTGTGGGAGTTAATTCTGGGCGCTGTACTCGCATTTGTTTTGATCAAAGTGACAGGCGTAGACCGGGAGATCATAGAGAAGTGGTTGTATGTCATCATTGCCATGGCACTTATTTCTGGCCTGGTTGGTATGGGGCACCACTACTTTTGGATCGGCCCTGGCGAATACTGGTTATGGATTGGTTCTATCTTTTCAGCTTTGGAGCCAGTGCCTTTCTTTATGATGGTGGTATTTGCTTTTAAGGTGGTGAAAGAGCGGCGTCATGAGCACGGCAATGCCATTGCTACTACTTGGGCACTGGGTACTGCGATCATGGCATTTTTGGGTGCCGGTGTCTGGGGCTTTTTACATACTCTGGCACCAGTGAATTTCTACACCCATGGATCACAGCTAACAGCGGCTCACGGGCACCTGGCTTTCTTTGGTGCTTACGCCATGATTGTGATGACCATTATTTCTTACGCTATGCCAATTATGCGTGGTCGACCCCAGGGTAATCCAATTGCTGCACAACGACTGGAGCGCTTCGCTTTCTGGGCCATGTGTCTGAGCATGTTGGGTATTACTTTGGCATTGACGGTTGCTGGTGCCTGGCAGATAGCCTTACAGCGGCTTCCAGAATCTGGTGAGGCTCTAGGTTTTATGGCCACACAGGATAAGTTGGCACCAGTGTTTTGGGTGCGTGAAATATTGGGTGTTGTGTTCCTGTTGGGGTTGGTTGCCTATTTGTCGAGTTTCTTTGTCGGGGTCACTGAATCAGAGGTCGATAGCTTGGAGGTAGCAGCGGCATAAAGTGATGCCGGGGTGCTGTAGCACCCCGGTGTTGAGCATTCATCGTTTGCTTTTTCTCTTTAGAGATCAACCTTTATATGGGTTGATGCTCATTAACAACTGGGATCGTTATGGAAGAATTTATCGGTGATTTATGGCACCGGATGGTGACTAGGCAAGCGCAGACAGATTATCACGATGCACGGGTTGAGTTAGCCGTGTTGACCCCACAGTTAGCCCCTTTTTATCGTGCCATGGGTGGATCCCCAGGAAGGGTTTTGGAGGCATCACAACCGCGTGCTTTTAATACACGGCGCCGCCTTGTTCAGCGCATTGCGGGAACACATCGTCGATTCTCAGTGAGTTGGCAAGATGAGCGTAGTGTGCGACTTCCAGCGACTCTTGCCTTGTTTCCAGAGCATGATATTAATGAAGATCTGTATTTTTGGCTAACAGCTTTAGCGGCCAAGCTGTCTAATCTTCAACACTGGTTTATCGATAACCAAAGGGCTAGTTATGAGTTGCTGACCGAGAAACCGGGATTAAAAAAAACTTATAACCGATTGGTGTCGGCGGTGATTAACCAGCGAGAATCGTTAACCGGTTCGATCGGTGCCGATCAGGAGTGTGAAGTTGCTATTCGACAGGCACTTCGTAATCCAGGCTGTGTTCAATCATTACCCCGATCTAAAGTTGGTGTCTTGCCGGTTCCATTATGGCTATACCCGCCACCAATGCAGGTTGTTTCTATTGATAGTGAGGACAATCTTGATGAGTGTGAGAGTGGCATGGCAACAGTTACTCAAATCTATGGAAGCCGCAAAGAAGCCAATCGTATTGATGATAGTAAGGAAACAGACGGCCTACTGGTATTTCAATTGGAGAGTTTGTTTAGCTGGACCGAGCAAGTGGAATTGGATCGCTGCCAGGATGAAGACGAGGAGAATGAGTTAGCTTCTGCTGTAGAAGATTTGGATATTATTTCATTGTCTCGCCAGCGCCGGGCCGGTGCCGCAAAAGTTAAGTTTGATCTCGATTTGCCTGCGGCCCAGAACGATGAATTGCCTCTGGGTGATGGGATTAAATTGCCTGAGTGGGATCACCGAAAATCACAACTGGTTAAGGATTTTTGTCTGCTGCAACCTATGTTAGCGGATGAAGCAGTGCCCGCTGCCATTCCCGAGCATTTGAAACATACAGCATGTCATTTGAAAAACCGTTTTGCCAAACTGCACCTACAACGTCAATGGCAGTATCGTCAGCCTTATGGTGAGGAACTGGATCTGGATGCGTGGCTGGACAATGAAATCAGTCCGGTTTGTAGGCAAGAAGATCAGCCATGTTTTAAAGCTCGTACTGCCAATGCACGAGAATTGTCCTGCCTGCTACTTGCAGACTTTTCCATGTCTACGGATGCTGCTCTGAATGCAGACCAACGAGTGATTGATGTAATCCGCGATACGCTACTGTTATTTGCAGAGGCACTGAGTGGTTCAGGTGATCAGTTTGCAATTTATGGGTTTTCATCCGTCAAGAATAAGCAGGTACGTTACAACCTGCTAAAGAATTTTTCCGAAACCTATTCCGACCAGGCAAGAGGAAGAATTGTTGCCATTAAGCCTGGGTTTTATACCCGAATGGGTGCGGCGATTAGGCAGTCTACCGAAATTCTTAAGCAGCAAAAATCACAACAGCGTCTTCTGCTAATGGTATCCGATGGCAAGCCCAACGATATTGATCACTATGAAGGTCGTTATGGTATCGAGGACACGCGGCACGCAATTTTGGAAGCCAGGCGTCAGGGGATACTGCCTTTTTGTGTCACCATCGATGATAAAGGCAATGATTACTTGCCTTACCTGTTTGGTAGCCAGGGTTACGCCCTGGTCAACGATGTGTCTCGGTTGCCAACGTTGTTGCCAAAACTCTATTTAAACCTGGTGGGCATAAACAGCTGATATACGGGTGCAGCCATGAGTATGTGGCGACAGATGTGCCTAATTTACGCAGGAATTTACTATGACGACAACCAATTATTATTTACCACAGGGCCGCGAAGTCGAGATTTTTGAGCGGGCTGCCGACAACGGTTTGCCAGTGATGATAAAAGGGCCTACCGGTTGTGGTAAGACTCGCTTTATCGAGTACATGGCTGAAAGATTAGCCCGGAAGGTCTATACCATTGCCTGTCATGATGACTTGACGGCGTCAGACTTAGTGGGGAGGCACCTGATTGGTGCCGAGGGTACTTTTTGGCAGGATGGCCCACTAACTCGTGCTGTGCGCGAGGGTGGAATTTGTTATTTGGATGAGGTAGTTGAAGCGCGAAAGGATACGACGGTAGTGTTGCATCCGTTGTCCGACCACCGCCGGATTTTGCCTGTCGAACGTACCGGCGAATTATTGCATGCACATCCAGATTTTATGTTGGTGATTTCTTATAACCCCGGTTACCAAAATCTAATGAAGGGCTTAAAACCAAGTACTCGTCAGCGTTTTGTAGGATTAAGTTTTAATTATCCGGATGCAGAGCGTGAAGTGGTCATCGTGTGTCAGGAATCTGGGGTTGAAAAAAATGTTGCACGGCAACTGGTAGCACTGGGTAATGATTTGCGCCGCATGAATGATCACGATCTAGAGGAAGCGGCATCGACTCGCTTGTTGATCTATACCGCCTTGATGATTAATTCGGGATTGACGGCCAAAGAATCATGTCTCGTTTGCCTGGTGGAACCCCTAACGGATGATCTGGCAACACAGCAGGCAATTGGACGGCTGATCGACGTACATTTTTAATAGCTTTTTTCCGACATCGTAAGGCGCTGTTATGGCTGCTAGTTTTAGTGCTGTTTTACTAGAAACAGAAAGTTCTCTTGCTCAAGCTTCGGCTGTTTCCGAGGCGGCAAAGGCTTCGAAAGAAGCCCCGGGAAATATGGCTGTGTGGGTTTTAATCTATGCAGAGCTTTTTGAATTCGCTTTATTCTTTATCGCTTTTTTGATCGCTAAGTCCCATGACCCAGTTGTTTTTTCCGAAGGTCCGTTACAGCTTAATACCTTTGCCGGAACAGCGAACACCCTAGTGTTGATTACGAGTAGTTTTTTTGTTGCGAGAGCGATGGCAGCAATTAAGTTGGGGAATCGTGATGAGTGTTTGACATGGTTGTGGTTAACCTTGGCGGCAGGGAGTGTTTATTGTGGTATCAAAGGCTGGGAGTATAGTTGGAACGAGGCCGCGGGTATCGGGGCTCGCAGAAATACATTTTTTACACTGTATTACTACCTGACACTTAATCACTTACTTCATGTGTTAGTGGGTATGTGCACTGTTTTATTTGTAACAATCCGTACTCATATGGGCATTTATGATGAGACTAATTATGAGGGGTTGGAGAGTGCGGCATTGTATTGGCACATGATTGATCTCGTATGGATTATTATTTTTCCCCTTTTGTATGTATTAAGGTAATGAAAGCATGAGATTTGGTATCAATAGATTGACTGTTACCTGGCTGGTTTTAATGGTCTTAACGTTTATGGGGGCTTTTATTGCCGAGAGGGTAGAGCTTTCAACACTTATTGTTATCTTGGTTTGCAGCACTATTGTGATGAAAGGGGTCATGGTTATTGAATACTTGATGGGATTGCGTTCAGCATTGCTAGGCATACGTTGGGTAATGCTCTCCTACTTTTTTATATTGCCACCAATGATCGCGTTGTCAGTATTGTTTCCCGAGGTTTTGGCAGGGTTAACCAGCCTTTAAATGACGAGATACAAAGTAAGCGGGCAAGTTTTATTTTAAAAGGGGGTGATCTTCGGGTAATTGCTTGGCAATCCACAGTGCAAGTTTGTGTTTCATATGCGGGATATCCAACTGGGCTTTTGCTAAAGGTTGAATGAGCTTGTCGTGGGCGAGCAAGCGGTAGACGTATTCAATTTTTTCTTTTGCGGAGTCATTTTTGTCGAACTTGGCAACACCCCGTTTTTCGGCATAAATCATGCCGACTCTCAAAGCTTCTTTTAATAGCTCTGCTTCATTATTCATTTTGGACATAGATATTGTTCCTTGAAAAGATGATTTGGGGCTATTGACTACACCCGGTCAATCCTTGATCCATCTGCTCTGCAGGGGAGTCTATATCCATTGTACCCACCACGGTAGCTGGCACGCCAGCGACTATCGAGTGAGGAGGAATATCTTTCAGTACTACGCTGGCGGCGGTAATTTTTGAACCCTCGCCAATTTCAATATTGCCAAGGATTTTTGCCCCTGGGCCAACCAGAACACCGCGGCGAACTTTGGGGTGGCGATCACCTGACTCTTTGCCCGTTCCACCGAGTGTCACGGACTGGAGGATAGAAACACAATCTTCTACCACGGCGGTTTCGCCGATCACGATGCCGGTGGCATGGTCAAACATAATGCCTTTCCCGATCACCGCTGCGGGATGAATGTCCACACCAAAGACCACTGAGATACGGTTTTGTAGCACTAAAGCCAGGGGTCTGCGGTCATTTGTCCAGAGCCAGTGAGCCGCGCGCCATGCTTGTAGGGCATGGAAACCTTTGTAATACAAAAAAGCTGATGAGAGACCCCGGCAGGCAGAATCGCGCGTGTGAATTGCCCGTATATCGGTATCGACCTGCTCCTCGATGTCTGGATCTGAACTGAAGGCTTCATCAAATACTTCCTGCAGCGTCATTGCCGGAGTTGTTTCACACCCTAGTTTTTCAGCCAACAGAAAGCTTAGTGCTGTCAGTAAAGAGCTGTGGTTGAGAATAGTGATCTGCAGAAAACTGGTCAGCACAGGCTCGGCATCGGCAATGATACGAGTTTCCCGTTGTATTTCTTGCCAGAGCGATTGGTTCATAACGGTGATTTCTGATCGAGGGTTTATTGGGACATTATCGGGGCCGTACCATTATTTTTCCAGCGGTGTGCGTGCCAGGCACCATATTTCTATGTGCGTTGCGCCGGCCTTTCGAAGTAAACCCGACAGCTCGGCGATCGTACTGCCGGTGGTAACCACATCGTCAACTAAGGCGATGCGATTAATCTTGAGATCGCGATTGAGTCGAAAGGCCCCCTTTAGGTTTTTAAGTCTTTGACGACGAGGTAGCCCTTGCTGGGAGGGTGTGTGCTTTTGGCGTGAAAGCAGACTGGTGTCGACGGCAATGCCCAACCTTTGTCCAAGATAATGCCCTAGCCAATGGGCCTGATTGTGACCGCGGGTAAATTGTCGTCGCCAATGAAGCGGGACTGGCAATATCAGATCGGGCAACGATTCCCTGTCTCTCAACTCGTCGAGTAACAATTCGGCCAGTACCGCACCTGAGCTAAATCGACCGTGGTGCTTAAATTGATTAATCAGTTTGCTGGTAGGGAATTCGTAGCGCAAGGGTGCAACGCAGTGGGAAAAAGAGGGTGGACTGGTTATGCATGCGCCACAGATAGCGGCATTGGTTCCGGTGTCCAGAGGCGCTTGAGAGGAATGACCAAGAGGTAGCGAGCAGCATTGACAGGCATTTTGGTTAAAAGGTAGATCAGCTTCGCAACCTCGGCATAAATCCATGGGGCGTCTAGATAAAGTACCGCAAAGCACGCAGCGTCCAGGGAGCAGGATATAGCTGCTGCGTTGTACGGCGACAGCAAAACTGCGGAATAATTTTGATATTTTGGTGTTTCTCGACACGGCTGTTAACCTTAAATCCATTTTTGGTTGACAGTGGGGGCGCCTCGCTTATCATAGTGGGCTCGATCAAGAATACGTGAGACTACCTATGCCTGCCAGTAACAAAGCTGTAATCCGTCAAGATTGGACAAGAGATGAGGTTCAGGCGCTGTTCAAACAGCCCTTTAACGACCTATTGTTTGAGGCTCAGGTGGTACACCGTCAGCATTTTAATCCCAACGAAGTGCAGTTGAGTACACTGCTCTCCATCAAAACCGGTGCCTGTCCGGAGGATTGTAAATACTGTCCTCAGAGCGCTCGTTACGATACGGGGCTAGAGAAAGAGAAATTGATGGCCGTTGAGCAGGTGATCGAAGAGGCCAAGGCTGCCAAGGCTACGGGGGCCACTCGATTCTGTATGGGGGCCGCCTGGCGTTCACCCAAGGACAAGGATCTCCCCTATGTGGCAGAAATGGTCAGCCAGGTAAAAGCGCTGGGTATGGAAACCTGTATGACCTTGGGTATGTTGAAGGAAGAGCAGGCCAAAATGCTCGCGGATGCAGGTTTGGACTATTACAACCACAATCTTGATACCTCGCCGGAATACTATGGCGAAATCATCACCACACGCACTTATGAAGACCGCCTCAATACGTTGGGCAATGTGCGGAAGGCCGGCATGAAAGTTTGTGCGGGAGGCATCGTCGGTATGGGCGAGGGAGAAAAGGATCGAGCCGGGTTGTTGATGCAATTGGCGAACCTCCCGCAACAGCCGGAATCTGTGCCAATCAATATGTTGGTAAAGGTGGCGGGTACACCATTGGATCAACAGGAGGAATTGGATCCTTTTGAGTTTATCCGAACCATTGCCGTGGCTCGTATCATGATGCCCAAGTCCCATGTACGGTTATCGGCTGGTCGAGAAGAAATGAATGATCAGATGCAAGCGCTGGCCTTTATGGCCGGGGCAAACTCCATTTTTTATTGTGAAAAACTCTTAACCACGCCAAACCCCAAAGCCAACCGTGATATGGAGCTGCTTGACCGTCTGGGCATTAAGCCTGAGTCCTATCGGGTCGAACGGGATAGTCAGGAAGACGAAGCTTTGCTTCACCAGGCTATTTCCGAGGCTGAAACGGATCATCTGTTTTACAACGCGGCTAATTAGGATAGTTGTCATAGCTTATGTCTTCACTGATGGACTTGGAGCTACAGGCCCAGTTAGACCGGCGAAAAGTAGATAACCTCTACCGACAGCGTCATGTTCTGGAGTCGGCTCAAAACATTGAAGTGCAGGTGGATGGTAAGACCTGCGTGGCTTTCTGTAGTAACGACTACCTGGGCCTTGCCAGCCATCCCGCCGTCATTGATAGCCTGCGGCGTGGCGCCGACACCTACGGTGTAGGGAGTGGCGCTTCCCATCTTATTTATGGCCATTCCCGCGAGCATCATGCGCTTGAAGAAGAGCTGGCGGCCTTTACCGGCCGGCCAAGAGCGTTACTTTTTTCTACGGGTTATATGGCCAATCTCGGCACCATTCGGGCATTGGCTGACAAGGGCGACCATATTTTTGAAGACCGGCTTAATCATGCGTCTCTATTGGATGGCGGTTTAGCCAGTGGCGCTCGATGCCACCGTTATCGGCATTCAGATAGCGTCGACCTTGATCGACGTATGCAAAAAGTGACCAGCGGACGAAAACTGGTGGTGACGGATGGCGTGTTCAGTATGGATGGTGATTTGGCACCGTTGCCAGCGTTGGTGGACATCTGCCAACAACATAATGGTTGGTTGATGGTCGATGATGCCCATGGTTTTGGCGTGCTGGGCGATAATGGTGGTGGTCTAACTGAACATCATGGTTTAAGCCTCGACGAACTCCCCATTTTAGTCGGTACCCTGGGTAAAGGGTTTGGAACCTTTGGTGCGTTTGTGGCGGGTTCTGATGCGCTGATCGAGACCCTTATTCAATACGCTCGTACGTATATTTATACCACGGCGCTACCACCAGCAGTGGCTTCTGCCACTCGTATCAGTTTGAAAATTTTACAGCGGGAAAGCTGGCGAAGAGAGCAACTAAAAAGCCTTGTCGAGCGTTTTAGATCGGGTGTCGATGCGCTGGGTTTGGAATTGATGGATTCTACTACGCCGATTCAGCCGGTATTACTTCACGACGATGAACTCACGTTCAACGTGGGTGAGCAGCTTCGAGCCAAAGGGTTTCTGGTAGGTGCCATTCGACCGCCAACGGTGCCCGTGGGTAGTGCGCGCTTGCGTATTACACTGTGTGCTGAGCATACTGAGGAACAGGTGGATAGACTGCTGGACGCACTGGATAAAACCTTGGTTGAACTCCGGAGCAGACGGGGATGATGGCTGCGGCAGCACATGAGATCCCTGAGGTGTCGTCACCGGGGCTAGTGGTTTACGATCACCCCTGTACCGGTAAACTCATTCAGCCAGAGCCGTTGGTGCTGTTACATGGTTGGGGTAGTGACAGTCGTATCTGGCAGGCCGTGTTACCTGAATTGACCCAGCACCTGAATGTGGTGGCCATTGATCTGCCGGGGTTTGGTCAAAGTCCCGCTTTAGCGCCAATCTCGGATCTGAGTACGCTTGATCAGTGTCTGCAGGCTATTCACGATGTGCTGCCACCGCGTTGCACACTATTGGGTTGGTCGTTGGGCGGCATGCTGGCGACCACTCTGGCCAGTCGTTATCCAGAACGTTTTAATCACCTGATTACCATCGCCAGCAATGGCTGCTTTGTTCAACAGCCCGACTGGCCCTGTGCTATGCCAGTAGAGACATTTGTCACTTTTTTTGAGCTGTTCAAGCAGCAGCCCGCTGTTTGTCTAAAGCGTTTCCATGCCCTGCAAAGCCGAGGCGATGCTCATGAGCGACAGTTGCTTAAAACCCTGAAGCGCACATTTGATCATTGCCCGAGTGGCCATTCTGATGGCGACGCAGGTGATGTCGGTTGGCAGGTCGGATTAGAGCTATTGTCCCGGCTCGATAACCGGGCGTTATTGCGGTCTCTTCAGGTCAGAGGCTTACATATTTATGGTGCCGAAGATCAGTTGGTACCTGTTGCCGCGGCGACCGAAGTCGGTGCATTGAACCATTACCAGCAGGTGGCCGTGCTGGACAATACCGCACATGTGCCTCAGTTGAGTTGTCCCGAGGCACTTGCTTTAAGGGTCTGTAATTTCTTGCGCGAGGGTCGGTATCATTTGAACAAACAGCGCGTGGCCGATTCTTTCAGTCGCGCTGCGACTAGCTATGATTCGGTGGCCCGCCTGCAAAGACAGGTGGGGCAGCAGTTGCTGGATACCGTTCCCGGTCATTATCAGCCCGGCCGGGTGGTTGATATAGGTTGTGGTACGGGCTATTTCACCGAGCGGTTGGCAAAAATATATCCATCAGCTGAATGCTTTGGTGTCGACCTTGCTGAAGGCATGTTGGGTTTCGCTCGTCGAGAACACAACATATCTGCCACCTGGTTGTGTGGTGACGCAGAAAACCTGCCATTTGCTGATAATTCTGTCGATATGGTGTTTTCAAATCTGGTATTTCAGTGGTGCGAGCAACTGCCAGCATTGGCCAGGGAAATTAAACGGGTATTAAAACCTGGTGGGTTTTTAGCATTTACTTCGCTGGGTTCTCAGACGTTATTTGAGCTTCGTGAATCCTGGGCAAAAGTAGATGACTATGTGCATGTCAATCACTTCCATAAAGCCCATAACTGGCAAGATGCATTTGCTGAATCCGGTATGAATTTTGACTCTTTTGACGTGGTGCCTTGCGTGTTGGATTATTGCGATTTTCGTCAACTCACCGATGAACTGAAGGGCCTTGGTGCCCACAATGTAAACGAGGGGCAAAACCGGGGCATGACCGGAAGAAGTGGTATCCAGACGCTGGTCCGAACCTACGAGCAATTCCGCAATTCTCAAGGAGCATTGCCTGCTACCTGGGAAGTCATCTACGGAGTAGCTCAATGTCAGGGTTAAAAATGTCTAATGCTTATTTCGTGACAGGTACGGGTACCGGAGTTGGTAAAACGTTGGTGACCTCGGGCCTGTTGGCCGCTGCTCGCCTGCGCGGCCTAAGCACCGCAGGCCTCAAGCCCGTCGCTGCTGGTTGCGAGTTGACCGAGGATGGGCTCAGGAATAATGACGCGCTGGCATTGCAGGCGCAGACCACGTTGCCTATCAGCTATGATCAGATTAACCCGGTGGCGCTGGAACCCGCTATTGCTCCGCATATTGCTGCAGCAGAAGCCGGTCGTCGTTTAAGTGCAGATCGACTGGCGGGTTTTTGCCGGGGCGTGATGATGCAGCGTCCTGACCTGACTTTAATTGAAGGTGCTGGCGGTTGGCGTGTACCACTGAATGATAGGGAAACTTTTGCCGAGTTGGCAAAAATAATGCAGCTGCCGGTGATATTGGTGGTAGGTATGGATCTCGGTTGTATTAATCTGGCATTGCTGACAGCCGAGGCCATTCAACGAGATGGTTTAACGCTGGCGGGCTGGGTTGCTAACCAGGTTGTCCCAACGATGGATCGGTATCAGGAAAACCTTGAAACCTTGCAACGGAGGATTCCCTGCCCCATGATTGGGGAGGTGCCTTATCAGTCCGGAATCGAAGTAGAGCAGATAATAGAATACTTAAGATTGGATGCCCTGCTGGGGCAGGCTGATAAGTAATGGTTCATTACCACAAAGATAGATTATAGGTTAGCGATTGCCATGGGAACGAGAAGCGAAGACGAGTATTGCGAAGAAGATTTGGCACGAATTAAC
>JBFICW010000030.1:0-31500 GCA_041581635.1 Porticoccus sp.
CCGTCCATTCGATTGGTTGGTCAGCCACAGAATAAAATCAAAAAGTACATGTTGATAGTTCCAGTCCTTTTAATATTACTGGCGTGTTTATTATTTTGGGTTGTGAGGCCTAGCAGCGGTATTGAACTAGGCTTGTTCGACATAAAACAGTCCAAGCCTGCGCTACTACCACAACAAAAGGGCTTAAGTTTGACCCCGCCATTGCCGGTTGAACCTCAATCCAGCGAACCGGTAATTGAGCGTGATATAAATCGGGGTAACAAAGTAGTTTCAGAAGTCGAGTCCCAAGTGTTACACATTAAGGTGCTCCAACAAAGTTGGGTTGAAGTTCAGGATGCCCATGGTGACCTACTGGTTGCTGACTTGAAACCAACGGGTTCAGCGTTTGAGGTTGAAGGTGTGGCACCTTTTAGTTTGGTGTTGGGTTATGCGCCGGGCATAGAGCTTAGTTATGCCGGGCAGCCAGTGATGGTGGCCCCCATTGCGAAAGATAATACTGCCACCTTTAAAGTAGGCAATGTGGATTGAATGATCACTTAATCTAAAACATAGATGAGAGTGAAAACAGGTTCTAGCCGGCAGTTCGGGGAATATATGTTGAAGTATAAGATTTTGAGGTACAGCGTTTAATGCATTCTGAATCGCCGATTACTCGGAGGAAATCACGACAAATAATGGTTGGTGATGTTGCGGTAGGTGGTGATGCGCCAATTACCGTGCAAAGTATGACGAATACTGAAACCACTGATGTCGAGGCAACCGTTTCGCAAATCAATCGTATTGCTGGCGCTGGTGCTGATATTGTCCGTGTTTCCGTACCCTCTATGGATGCCGCAGAAGCTTTTGGAACCATTCGTAAGCGAGTACAGGTGCCTTTGGTGGCGGATATACATTTCGACTACCGTATTGCCTTGCGTGTGGCAGATTTAGGCGTGGATTGTTTACGAATTAACCCCGGCAATATAGGCCGTGAAAAAAGAATTCGGGCAGTTGTGGATAAGGCTCGCGACCTCAATATCCCCATTCGTATAGGTGTGAATGCAGGCTCTCTCGAAAAGGATATTCAAAAAAAATATGGCGAGCCAACTCCAGATGCCTTGGTCGAATCGGCAATGCGCCACGTGGAAATATTGGATCGTCTTAACTTTGATAATTTCAAGTTGAGTTTAAAAGCCTCGGATATTTTTATGGCAGTATCAGCCTACCGAAAAATCTCGACGTTGATTGATAATCCATTGCATTTGGGTATTACTGAAGCTGGAGGCTTGCGCGGTGGAACTGTAAAGTCATCTATTGGTCTGGGCTTGCTTCTGATGGATGGCATTGGCGATACGATCCGAGTTTCTCTTGCCGCTGACCCGGTTGAGGAAGTGAAGGTCGGTTGGGACATGCTGAAAAGTCTCAAACTTCGAAGCAAGGGGATAAACTTTATTGCTTGTCCAAGCTGCTCTCGACAAAATTTTGATGTCATTAGCACGATGAATGAGCTAGAAACACGTTTGGAAGATATAACAGTGCCCATGGACGTTGCTGTCATCGGCTGTATTGTGAATGGCCCAGGTGAGGCAAAAGAGGTTGATCTTGGTTTAACTGGGGGGACCCCTAATAATCTCATCTATATAGATGGAGAGCCAAGCCAAAAACTGTCTCAGGACAATCTGGTTGACGAGCTGGAACACTTGATTCGTTCCAAAGCGAGCAAAAAAGCCGAGCAAGAAGAAAATATAATAGCGAAATCTTAATGAAAAAAATTCAATCTATTCGGGGCATGAATGATTTGCTTCCCGAGGACTCTCCCCGTTGGCAATATCTAGAATCTCAGGTTGCTCAACTATTGTCTCAATACAGTTATCGAGAAATCAGGTTCCCTGTACTCGAGCCTACTGAGCTGTTTAAGCGCTCAATAGGTGAAGTGACCGATATTGTGGAAAAGGAGATGTACACTTTTGATGATAGAAATGGTGAGAGTGTTACGCTTCGCCCAGAGGGTACAGCTGGTTGCGTAAGAGCCTGTGAACAGAACAGCCTGATTCATAATCAGATACAGCGTCTATGGTATCAAGGGCCCATGTTTCGTTACGAGAGGCCCCAAAAGGGCCGTCTTCGTCAATTTCACCAGATAGGTGTCGAGGTGTTTGGTCTAGAAGGACCTGATATTGATGCAGAATTGATAACGATGACCTGGCGATTGTGGCAGCAGCTGGGCCTAGGCGAGGTGGTTACCCTTCAGATAAATTCGCTCGGTACCATGGCGTCACGCGGGTGTTATCGTGATGCGCTGGTTGACTACCTGGATCAACGGAAGGATCAGTTAGACGAAGATAGTCAGCGTAGACTCCAGAGCAACCCGATGCGTATTCTCGATAGCAAAAATCCGGAAACACAATTGTTGTTGAACGGTGCGCCAGTTTTGAGCGATTTTCTCGACGAGGCATCGCAACTACATTTTCAACAGCTTTGTGGCTTACTCGACGCTGTCGGGGTTCCCTACCAAATAAACCCAAGACTGGTGCGTGGCCTCGATTACTATGGCAAGACAGTCTTCGAGTGGGTGACCGATTCCCTCGGGGCTCAGGGCACGGTCTGTGCTGGTGGCCGTTATGATGGTCTAGTAGAGCAGTTGGGTGGAAAGAGTACCCCCGCTGTGGGTTTTGCTATGGGTATCGAGCGCTTGGTATTGCTGCTTGACGCAGCAGGTGTGGTACCCGATAGTATCGCCCGGCAAGTGGACGTCTACCTCGTTGCGGCTGGCGATGTGCAGGTACAAGCTCTGGTGCTTGGCGAGACGTTACGTAGTGAATGCCCTGGATTGAGGCTGCAGAATCACTGTGGTGGCGGCAGTTTCAAGAGCCAGATGAAAAAGGCAGATAAAAGTAGCGCAGTGATCGCCTTAATTCTTGGTGAAAATGAAGCTGCAAACGGTGAGGTGACGGTAAAGTTTCTGCGGGTGGAGCAACCTCAGCAGACAATGGCCATTGCCGATGCAATAGTCTTACTCAACAATCAAATACTTGAAAACAACGGGAGTTAACCGTGGCAGAACATCTCAGTGATGAGGAACAACTAGAGAGTTTCAAGCGTTGGTGGAAAGAAAACGGAATTTTCACCATCGTGGCAATTGTTTTTGTTGCTGGTGGTTATTTTGGATGGGATTTCTGGAAAGACCATCAAAAAGAGCAAGCTGAAGCGGCATCTTCGCTCTATCAAAAAATGATGGTGGCAGCTGACGTTGAGCCAGGTAAGTACCCTAGTTCACAACAACAGACAATTATCGCAGAGTTGGCCGAGAGTTTGAAAGCCGAGCATGGCGATAGCCAATATGCTCGATATGCCGCTTTATTGCTGGCCAAACTTGCCGTTGAGAAAAATGATTTGGATGCCGCTGCAGAACAGTTGAAATGGGCTGCAGAAGATGCCGATGAAGGGATGATGTTGATTGTAACATTACGGTTAGCACGGGTTGAGGCCGCTCGTGGAAATCTGGATCTGGCCATTTCGATGCTTAATAAACAGGCGGATGTTCAAACCTTCAGTTCTGCCTATGCCGAGGCAAAAGGCGATTTTTACCTAATGAAAGGTGATACCGCTGCCGCCTATGAGTCTTATCAGCAAGCACTAGGGAGTATGACAGCGGCAGATCAAAGGCTTCGCCCTATACTTGAACTCAAACTGAATCAGGTTGCTCCTGGGTCACGCTTGGCCGAAGAGCATCAAGAAGCTGGTGAGGAGGGTGCCTGATGAAACGATTGTCTTGGCTGTTTGCTTCTATTTTGTTGTCAGGCTGCACCGGGCTAGCGTCAAAAGTAGATGACCTTGTTTCCTCTGATCCCCGATCGGAAGGCATTAAGCCTGCTGAGTTGGTTGATATTGCTCAGGAAGTTCAGGTCACCAAACTTTGGTCTAAAAGTGCGCTAGGTGACTACCAGTCAGTTGGTGGCGGACTAAGACCCGCACTAGCCAGCGGTGTCGTTTATGCCGCTGATAGCCAAGGTGTAGTCGTTGCACTTGATACAAACAATGGTGAGAGCCTTTGGAAGGTTGAATTAGATACTCCGTTAGGCGGAGGTGTTGGCGTTGGTGAAGAGCTCATTTTGGTAGGCGGTCTGGAGGGTGATGTTCATGCTCTGGATATTAAAACCGGTGAGCAACGATGGGTCTCTCGAGTCTCTAGTGAAGTGCTCTCTGCCCCAGCTACCAATGATAAAATAGTTGTTGTGCAGACTCAGGACGGTAAGGTCGTTGGTCTAAATGCAAGTGATGGTGAGAAACGCTGGCAATTTGAGTTGGATGTACCTGTTCTGACCCTGCGAGGAACCAGCCCGCCTGTCATTATGGGTAATACCGTTATTGTCGGTTTTGCCAATGGTAAAGTTTATGCGTTGGCAGCAGATTCCGGAACGATGGTTTGGGATAACCGGGTAGCCATTCCTCAGGGTCGAACTGAATTAGAACGTCTGGTGGACATTGATGGCCAGCCATTACTAGTCAATGACGTGATTTATGCGGTGAGCAATCAAGGCCGCATCGGTGCCATGAGTCGTGGAACTGGGCGAGGCCTGTGGTATCAGGACAGCTCTAGTAACCATGGGCCGGCCTATGGTCTGGAACAGATTTATGTGGCTGAGACAGATGATAAGGTTAAGGCCATGCGCGCTAGTAGCGGGCAAGTGCTTTGGACAAATGATCAACTGATGTATCGTAAATTAAACGGCCCTTCAGTAGCAGGAGGATATGTTGTCATTGGTGATGCTCAAGGTTTTTTACACGTATTGTCACAGACAGACGGACGTTTTGTCGGGCGGACTCAAGTAAGTGGTAGCGGCCTTTCTGCACCGATGATTAGTGATGGCCAGATACTTTATGTACTGGGTAATGGCGGCAGTATCAGCGCTTATAAATTTGAATAAGTACTGAGTACTTTCGTGTAGAATGCCGCCTCTAACATTAGTAGGCGGCATTTCTGTTTTTGACCCTGATTTTTTGGTGGTAAAGATTACTTATTAGAAGGCATGACAATCCTTTTTGTCCAAGGCGGCAGCTTGCATAAGCGGCGAGGAGTTCTGATATGAGTCTTACAGTTAATGGTTTATTTACTAATGTGTTTTCTAAATTTGTTGAGCTGAATAAATGATCCCGGTTATTGCCCTAGTGGGGCGTCCTAATGTAGGAAAATCAACACTGTTCAATCGATTAACAAAATCGAGGGACGCGTTGGTTGCCAACTATCCCGGACTTACTCGAGACCGAAAGTACGGCGAAGGTGAGATGCTGGGGCGGCGTTTCATGTTGATTGACACCGGTGGAATCACTGGAGAGGAAGAGGGTATTGATGAAGCTATGGCTGAGCAGTCCATGCTGGCTATTGATGAAGCGGATGCAGTACTTTTTGTGGTGGATAGCCGCGACGGTTTGACGCCAACGGATCGACAATTAGCTACTTACCTTCGTGAGAAAGAGCGGAAAGTTTATCTGGTCGCCAATAAAATAGATGGCGTTAACCCGGATATTGCAACGGCCGAGTTTTTTGAACTTGGCCTTGAGAGTGTGTACCCCATTACGGCAACACATGGTCGCGGTGTGAAATCTTTAATGGAGTCCGTGCTCGAACCTTTTCCCGAAATTGAACCCGGGCTCGTTGAGGGAGAGGGTGAGCGGGGGATCAAAATAGCGGTAGTTGGACGGCCCAATGTGGGTAAATCTACACTGGTTAACAGGATGCTGGGAGAGGACAGGGTCGTTGTCTTTGATATGCCGGGTACCACGAGGGATAGTATCTATATCGATTATGAGCGAGAAGGTAAAAAATACACCTTGATTGATACGGCAGGTATCCGTCGTCGTAAAAACGTTAAGCTCAGTGTTGAAAAGTTTTCAATTGTTAAAACCTTGCAGTCAGTAGATGACGCCAATGTGGTTGTGTTGTTAATAGATGCGCATGAGGGGCTAGTCGATCAAGACATGCATCTTATGGGTAGTGCTATCGAGGCCGGCAGGGCTCTTGTTGTGGCGATTAATAAATGGGATGGCCTTGAAACTGATGCAAAGGACTGGGTGAAAGTTGAACTGAAGAGGCGTCTTCGATTCGTGGACTTTGCCGATATTCATTTTATTTCAGCATTGCACGGCACCGGTGTTGGTCACCTGTATGAATCTATTGAAAAAGCATACTCTGCGGCTACGGACAAACTGGGAACTAATAGGTTGACGACTATTTTGCAGGATGCCGTTATGGATCATCAGCCCCCCATGGTAAGGGGGCGTCGAATTAAACTGCGTTATGCGCACGCAGGGGGAAAGAATCCGCCCATTATCGTAATTCATGGAAATCAAACCGAAGAGATTCCTACCCACTATACTCGCTATCTGGAAAAAACCTTCCGCAAGGTGCTGGATCTTCATGGAACACCGATAAAAATAGAATATCGCTCCACTGAAAATCCATTTGCGGGTAAAAAGAATAAGCTGACAGCACGTCAGGTGACTAAAAAACGCCGATTGATGAAGCATGTAAAAAAGAAAAAGTAGCAGGAATGCGCTGTAGAACCATTGTTATTTTATTAGGCTTCACAACATCTATTTTAGAACGTCATGCAGCAACTTGGTCATGGTCTTGTACCAGTAGTTGATAGTTGCTGACAAAGTCAGCTACGGTACCCTGAGCTTTAGGGTGAAAGTGGCGATGCCAGAATTTTCCTAGTTCAACCAAGTTATTTGCCGCCGGTAATTTCTGTCCAGAACGACGGTAAACCATCCATGCTATTGCTGTTGCATACTTCAGGTTGGTGATGAGTTCTCCGTGAGGAGACTTCAGAAAGCTGTGTTGACCAGCCATACCTCGAATTTCACTTGCCAGTGGTGGATTGTTGATAAGGTACTTGTCCCAGACAGCCCGGTGCATGGCCGGAGTGATATGGTATAGACCGACGCGTCGTCCTTCGTGCCAGCCTCCCAACCCAGATTCTTGCGCTGCCGTGCCAAGCAAAAGATTTTCAGCGGCCATAGACCAGTCATTCAGATAGTTGAGAGTATCTCTAATAACCAAATGACGGAGATCGTTCGCGGTAAAGATCATGGTTTAACTCCCGATTATTATTGGGGTGCTTCCCTTTGATTTTTATTTTGTTTATTTTTTAACAGGTTATGCGACTAAATTCAACTTAAAATTAGAAAAAATGTATAACTTATTTGTATTTTTAATCTTTGTTGTACGTTTTATGATCAGGCTGGCTCTCGATTGATCTGGCGTGAATGATAAGAACCTGCATAATAATGCTTCATCACTAAACTAAAGAGAGCGGGCTATTGGTTGAGTTAAGTTTGCCCATTACCCTTACTTTTCTGGTTTATCTTGTTGTTGTAATGGGTATTGGTTATTTTGCCTGGCGCAGCACAAACACCGCTGCAGATTACTTTCTCGGAGGTCGAAACCTCTCTCCTTTAGTGACAGCTCTGAGTGCTGGTGCATCTGATATGAGCGGCTGGGTACTATTGGGTTTGCCTGGTTATGCCTACTTTTCTGGGGTGGAGGCCGGCTGGATTGCGCTTGGGCTTTGTATTGGCGTTGCTCTTAATTGGTGGTTATCAGCCAAGCGGTTGCGTATATACACCTATCATCTCGGGGATACTGTGACTATTCCCAGCTATTTTCAACGGCGATTTTGCGCGCCTGGCCCTTGGCTTAGAATTGTGTCTTCATTATTCATCCTGTTGTTTTTTTTGTTCTATGTGGGCTCTGGTCTTATTGGTGCCGGGAAATTATTCGTTACTGTATTTGGACTGGGCTATCACACCGCTGTGATTATCGGTGGCTCTGTCATCATTGCATACACCATATTTGGTGGGTTTCTAGCCGTGTCCTGGACAGACGTCTTTCAGGCCTCATTGATGACTATAGCGCTGGTGCTTGTGCCAATTATGGCTGCGTACTCCATAGTAGAGCCACAAAGCTTCTTTTCTAATGTAGAAAACTCAAACCCTGAATTATTATCATGGATGAGGGATCGCAATGGTCAACCATTAACATTTATTGCCATTGCCAGTCTTTTGGGCTGGGGCTTGGCCTACTTTGGGCAGCCTCATATCTTGGCGCGCTTTAAAGCGGTGAAATCACCAGCAATGGTCAGGACGGCAGCAAGCATTGGCATAAGCTGGTCAATTTTAGTTTACTTCACATCAATCATGGTCGGTCTGTCCGGAGTTGCCTATCTTCAGGCTCCTTTGGAAGATTCAGAAAAAGTATTTATGGTACTTGTCGGCATAATCTTTCATCCGATCGTGGCGGGCTTTCTACTTGCTGCAATTTTGGCGGCAATTATGAGTACGGTAGATTCTCAACTATTGGTGAGTTCATCTACATTGGCCGAAGATCTTTACCCTGTAGTTAGGGGGAAATCGTTGACCGATCAACAGCGTGTAACAATGGGCCGATGCTCCGTCGCTATTCTTGCTTTGGTCGCTATGGCCATTGCTATGGATCAAAATAGCAAGGTATTAGATGTTGTGGCCTATGCTTGGGGCGGGCTTGGGGCTGCGCTTGGGCCCGTTACGTTGATGAGCCTGTATTGGCGGCGAATGAATTGGCAGGGGGCGTTGGCCGGTGTGCTAACGGGTGGGTTAACCGTTATCATTTGGAAGCAATTAGAGGGCGGCTGGTTCGACTTATATGAGCTTGTACCGGGTTTTTTCTTGTCTATGCTGGCAGTTTTGATCGTAAGTTTAATGACAGCTACCCCGGAATTAAGAGTGACTGAGAATTTCGATGTCGTTCAGAACAGCTTGAGTAATAATCAGTAAAATAAATCGTTGCAGGTAAAACATTGGGGAAGGTTGTATGGAAAATAAACAAGAATATATGGATACGGTTGTGGAATTATTAATGACCTATGGGGCAAAGCTGGCATTGGCAATCGTGGTCTTGGTGGGCGGTTGGTGGGTTGTATCTCGGGTACTAGATTTGATGGATAGAGCCCTTGCCCGGAATCACGCAGAGCCAACCCTGACAAAATTTCTCCACAACATGGCCAATATACTTTTCAAAGGTATATTGCTTGTTATCGTTGCGTCTATGGTCGGCGTAGAAACTGCGTCATTGATTGCACTTTTGGGTGCTACGGGCCTAGCTATAGGACTGGCGTTGCAGGGAAGTCTGGCCAATTTCGCAGGAGGTATTCTGATTTTGTTTTTTAAGCCGTTTAAGGTGAAGGATGAAATCGAAGCCCAAGGGTATCGCGGTGTGGTTGAAGAAATTCAAATTTTTAATACCAGGTTGAAAACACGTGATAACGAAGTGATCATTATCCCCAATGGTATTCTGTCCAATGGCTGTCTGAAAAATATTTTTTCTGAGTCTACGCGACGTGTGGATATGACATTTAGTATTAGCTATGAAGACGATATTTTAAAAGCCAAGCAGCTGATTCGTGAGGTCTTGGAAACTGATCCGAATATTCTAAAAGATCCTGTTCCCGATATTTTTATTAGCGCACACGCTGATAGCGCGATTAACATTTTAGTTCGCCCATGGTGTGCTTCGGAGCATTACTGGGCTGTCTATTTTGGGACGATGGAGGGGCTTAAGTTAGCCTTTGATCGCGAGGGTATTACCATTCCATTTCCTCAACGGGATGTACATATCAAGGGGGAGGCCGCTTAGCCTTGTCATGCTCATTGGAGGTGATTCTGGGAGACATTACCCAGCTCTCGGTCGATGCTCTCGTCAATGCCGCCAACAGTAAGTTGGCGGGAGGTGGTGGTGTCGATGGGGCTATTCACCGGGCAGCAGGCTACGAACGTCTACAAGAAGCCTGCGGTAAGCTCGGCGGATGCCCAACAGGTCAGGTAAGGGTAACCGAGGGATTTAACCTGCCGGTAAAATATATTCTTCATGCGGTGGGGCCTGTTTGGCAGGGTGGCTCACACAATGAGATGAAGTTACTGGCCAGTTGCTATCGTAATGCTATGAAGTTGGCAGGAGAACTGAAAGTAAGGAGTCTTGCCTTTCCAGCAATCAGTTGTGGTGTTTATGGTTTTCCAATGGAGAAGGCTGTAGCAGTTGCTGTGACCGAAGTGAGCAGCGCTCTTCAAGAAGATAAGGCGATGGAACGAGTGATTTTTTGTTGTTTCGATCGACCGATGGTCAAATGTTACCAAGCGGAACTGGCTCGCTTGAATGGTTAGCCAGATTACAGCGGAAGTAAATTACTCGATAGGGAGTCTATGATGATCTTGATGCGTGTTTGTCGCAGTTTGCTAATTCTGGTGCTGGTCGTGTTCGTTGGCAGCTACCTTTTTTATCTGAGAACGGGCTCATTGCCAACCTCTACTAACACATTTTACCGGGGTTCTGTTTCTAATAGTGGCTCTGCCGATTTAAGGCGACTCTCTGAAATGCCATCGCTCAACAGTGTCGAACCTCCTGCTGATATGAAAACAATTCAACAGTGGCAAGATGAAAGTGGCCACTGGAATTTCTCTAATCAAAAAAATAATCACTAGAAACAAGCTGGTTACCTATGAAATATAGGCATATGCTCACAGAGTACCCATCTTGAGAGTGTTGAGATTAATCATTGCCAAGCTTCAATATTGGGGCATTAAGAAAGAGGTGATTAGGTCAGTAAATAGGTGATTGTTATGCCACATAGAATTGAAAAGGATTCCCTGGGTAACGTCAATGTGCCTTCTCGAGCTCTTTGGGGTGCCCAGACCCAAAGGGCCAGTGAAAACTTTCCTCATCTAGGCTATCCCATGCCTGACGCTGTGATCCAAGCTTTAGCCTTGGTGAAAAAAGCCGCTGCTCTGGCTAATACTGAACTGGGTGATCTGGATGTCGCCCTTGGCCAGTCGATTATCCAGGCCTGTGATGAAATACTGGATGGACAGCATAACGATCAGTTTCCTCTTGCTGTGTGGCAAAGTGGTAGCGGCACGCAGACAAATATGAATATGAATGAGGTCATAGCAAACCGAGCTAACCAGCTCGCGGGTCATCCACTGGGGAAGAAGTCACCGGTGCATCCCAATGATCATGTGAACATGTCTCAGTCATCTAATGATGTATTCCCCACCGCGATGCATATCGCCACGCTATTTGAGCTTGAGCAAAAGCTGACCCCAGCATTGGTGAATCTGAAAGATAGGTTGGAGGAAAAATCAAAGGACTTTGCTGACCTCTGGAAAGTTGGCCGGACTCACATGATGGATGCCGCTCCGGTTACGCTGGGGCAGGAATTTTCGGGGTATGCTGATCAGATTGGTTACGGGCTGCAGCAACTCGGACAGGTGAAGCCGGATCTATACAAACTGGCTATCGGTGGTACGGCAGTGGGCACGGGCTTGAATACCCGCGAGGGGTGGGAAGAGTCTGTGATTAAACATCTCAGCGCACTGAGTCACTTTCCCTTAGTCTCTGCCCGCAATAAATTCACGGCGTTATCTACGCATAATACGTTGCTTAGTGTGAGTAGCGCGTTGCGCCAAGTGGCATCTGATTTTCTTATTATCGGCAATAACCTGAGAATGCTGGCCAGTGGTCCCCGGGCTGGTTTAGCAGAAGTGGTATTGCCAGCCAACGAGCCTGGTAGCTCAATCATGCCTGGCAAGGTTAACCCCACACAAATAGAAGCTCTGACAATGATAGCGGCCGAGGTTATGGGCAATGACTTGACCGTTGCCATTGCTGCGTCTCAGGGTCACCTGCAGTTAAACCTGTTTAAGCCCGTTATTATCAATAACATCCTGGCATCTATTAGGTTACTTGCAGAAGGGGCTATTTATTTTGAAAAACACAGCATCAAAGGTCTGGGCTGCAATGTTCCTCAATTAGCAAAAAATCTGGAAAGATCCCTGATGATTGTAACCGCTTTAGTACCACGCCTTGGTTATGACAAGGCCGCAGAAATTGCCAACTATGCGCAACAGCATGACCTAACTATCCGTCAGGTTCTTACAAAGAAAAAGTTGATGTCTGCCGAGGAATTTGATGAATTGATTAGACAGTACGTATTAACACATTGATGTGGTGATAGAGTGGAGGGCTAAAACAAGCATAGATGTAGGCACACAAACAATCATAGAAGCATTTGATTGGTTAACCTCGCTTTCAACCAAACCAGTGTGCCAGTTTTTGGTCACCCTTGGCTTTAACATCACTATTGATATAACTACTAATGGTAGTAACGGCAGCAGCAATGGCCGCTAGGTCATCGGTGTACCCGGTGACAGGGATAAAATCTGGAATAGCATCAGTGGGGAGAATGAAATAGGCCAGAGCGCTATAGACAACAGCCTTTGCCCATGGGGGAGTATTTTGATGTCTGGCGGCATAGTAAAGCCACAGGCTTTTCTCAACCAGCTCATACCCCGCTATTTTTGCCGAGTGTTTAAGCTTAATCCAGAAATCAGTTCCTGAATAATAATTAGACGAGTTATGTTCTGTCAGGGCGTTGCTAGCATTCTTAACCATCTTTTAAGCCTAGTCCGCAGGCTAATTTTGTCAAAGGTTGCTGAGCAGTTTTTTAGAACTAATCGTTAGAAAAAACGGGTTTTTTAGTTATCCCTACATTTGCTCCATAACTTCAATACCGAGCAGCTCTAGCCCTTGTGCCATGATTAGCGAGGTAAGCAGGCAAATAGCCAGGCGGCTATTACGAATATGGGGTGGAACTTCCTCTTTAAGGACGGGGCAGTGCTCATAAAAAACCATGTACGCGCTGGCTAGGTCATAGAGGTAATTACAGAGAATGTGAGGGTATGCATCCTCGGCCACTTGCTGGAGTACTTCAGCAAATTGAAGAAGTTTCAGTACGAGTAGTTTCTCTTGCGATTCTGTAATCTCAAAATGCGGACCAATTTGATTGGCGTCGATGCCAGCCTTGCGAAAGATACTCCGAATACGTGTATAAGCATACTGAAGATAGGGGGCAGTATTACCTTCGAAGCTCAGCATTGAATCCCAGTCAAAGATGTAATCATTGGTTCTTGTTTTACTCAGATCCGCGTATTTAACGGCACCAATCCCTACTTTTCGGGCAATTTCAGTTATTTCGTCAGCGTCGGCGTCAGGGTTCTTTTCTTTGACAAGAATATTGGCTCGCTCAACGGCCTCCTGAAGTAGCTCCGTCAGTTTAACGGTGCCACCACTACGGGTTTTAAATGGTTTTCCATCTTTGCCCATCATTGTGCCAAAGGCGTGATGTTCTAGAATGACATCTTTTGACACGAATCCGGCTTTTACCGCCAGGGTGAAAACTTGCTTCATATGCAGTGATTGGCGGGCATCGATAAAGTACAGAATACGGTTAGCCTTTAAGACCTTATTCCGGTAGCGCAGTGACGCTAAATCAGTGGTGGCGTAAAGGTAGCCACCTCCAGACTTTTGCACGATGACGGGGCTTGGGTTGCCCTTTTTATCGGCAAGCTCTGGAAGGAAGACAACCTGGGCACCCTGGTCCTCCACTGCAAGATCTTGTTGCTGTAGGTCGTGGATAACATTAGCCAGGTCATCGTTGTAGGCGCTTTCAGGACGGATATCTGAGTGCTTCAGGGTTACGTTGAGGTCGCGGTAGATAGATTCACTGTGGGCTACAGATATATTGATAAACTGTTGCCAGAGTTTGCGGCAGTGTTCGTCACCCGATTGAAGCTTGACAACGTAGTTACGGGCTTTGTCCGCAAAGTTGGAATCTTCATCAAAGTGTTTTTTCGACTGCTGATAAAAAACTTCAAGATCACCTAAAGCCAGTTCGGCCTGCTCCCCTTCACTCAGTTGCTCTTCAAGTTCGGCGATTAGCATGCCAAATTGGGTGCCCCAATCACCCATATGATTTTGACGAATAACCTGGTGGCCAAGGTATTCCAGAGTCCGCGCTACCGCATCTCCGATAATGGTGCTGCGAAGGTGGCCCACATGCATCTCTTTGGCGAGGTTGGGGGAGGAGTAGTCAACCACAATAGTCTGTGGTGTCGGTATTTGAGCTCCGAAATGTTCATCGGCCGTTAACAGTTGTAACTGAGTGCTTAGAAACCGGTGTGATAAATGAATGTTGATAAACCCGGGGCCGGCAATTTCTACCTTGTCGGCAATATCTGTTAAGTCCAGATTTTCGAGAATCTTTTGAGCGAGTTCCCTAGGGTTGGTTTTCAACCTTTTGGCGGCGGCCATCGCACCATTGGCTTGGAAATCACCGAACCCCGCACGAGTACTGATGGTAATGTTGGCTGGGCAGTCTGCAGGAATATTTGCTGCAGCCATGGCAGATAGCATACGTTGGTTAAGTAGTGATTTAATGCTCATATCTCGTCAATAGTGTCATCAGTTTCTAACAAGAGCGCGATTGTAGTCTTCCCTCCATGAAATGTCAGTTATGTCGTGAAGATAGTCTTGCCATGAGCTCAGTGCTGTTTTGAATAGATTGATGGAAACCGATGCAGCCAGTATAGTCATCTGGAAAAGCGGTTTATGAGACAATTTGCTTTATTGAGTGCGCATAGAGCCGTATATGTTGGCTGTAGTAATGGGTGATATATGACAACTCCACTGTTACAACAGGGCCTGGACTTGATGATCTATGGCATGAGTACCGTCTTTTTCTTTCTGACATTGTTGGTGACGGTCACAGTGATGGCCTCGAAAATACTGGGCCATTTTTTTCCTGATGCGACAGAATTCAAATCTGTAACCGATACTCCTGTGTCTGCTAAAGCTGCAGTAGATAGACGGTTGCTAGCAATACTTCAGGATGCTATCGACCAGCATAGGAAACATAAATAGAGGCCACAAAATAAGTGAGCATCTACCATAAATAACGATGAGCTGCTTTTTTAAACGTCTTTCAAAGAAATTTATGCAACAAGAGCAATAATATGTCTGATTTGATTAAGCCTCTTGGTATTACAGATGTCGTCCTTCGGGATGCCCACCAGTCATTATTCGCTACTCGTATGCGAATTGACGATATGCTGCCTATCGCAGAAAAACTGGATCAGGTTGGATTTTGGTCCTTGGAGACATGGGGTGGTGCTACATTCGATGCCTGCATCCGTTATTTGGGGGAAGACCCTTGGGACCGTATTCGTGAATTAAAAAAGGCGATGCCCGACACTCCCCAACAAATGCTATTCCGAGCCCAGAATATTCTTGGTTACCGACACTATGCAGACGACGTGGTTGAAAAGTTTGTAGAGCGCGCAGCTGTAAACGGCGTAGATGTCTTTCGAATCTTCGATGCAATGAATGACTTACGTAATCTAGAAACCTCTCTAAAAGCTGTAAAGAAACAGGGGAAGCATGCACAGGGGACAATGTCTTATACCGTTAGTCCCGTGCATACCATAGATCGCTGGGTCGATATGGGGCGGGCGATTGAAGATCTGGGTGCAGACTCCATCTGTATTAAAGATATGGCGGGGTTGCTCAAGCCCTATGTTGGCTACCATTTAGTGTCGAAACTCAAAGAAGCTTGCGATATCCCCATACAACTTCACTGTCACGCTACAACGGGATTGTCCACGGCGACAATTATTAAGTGTGTGGAAGCTGGGGTAGACAATGTTGATACTGCAATTTCATCAATGTCGATGACTTCCGGACACTCTGCTACGGAATCTATCGTGGCCATTCTTCAAGAAACCCGCCGGAGTACTGGGCTGGATATGCAGTTGCTAGAAGAAATCGCCGACTATTTCCGAGAAATACGTAAAAAATATGCTGCATTTGAAGGCTCTCTCCGAGGGGTGGATTCCCGAATTCTGGTGGCTCAAGTTCCGGGGGGCATGCTGACTAATATGGAGAATCAGCTTCGAGAGCAGGGTGCAGAAAACAAGTTCGATGAGGTACTGAAGGAAATTCCCCGTGTGCGAGAGGATTTGGGGTTTATTCCCCTAGTGACCCCAACGTCGCAAATTGTTGGCACTCAGTCTGTATTGAATGTATTGACGGGAGAACGTTATAAGAGTGTTTCCAATGAAACCAAGGGGGTTATGAGGGGAGAGTATGGTGCAACGCCGGCACCCGTTAATGCAGAGCTACAGGCACAGATACTCGAGGGTGATAAGCCGATCAGCTGCAGACCAGCAGACTTGTTGGAGCCGGAATTAGATGGGTTGGTGGAAGAGCTGGAATCACTGGCAGCTGAACAGTGCATAGTATTGGCAGATGGAAGTCAAAAAATTGATGATGTCTTGACCTATGCCTTGTTCTCGCAAACAGGTTTGAGGTTCCTTAAAAACAGAGGGAATCCACAGGCATTTGAACCTGTTCCTGCAGAGGCTGAACCGGGATCTACTGTGTCGGAAAGTGGTGAAGAGGTTTATACCGTCACTGTGGACGGCGTAAGCCACACCGTGGCCGTTTCAAGCGGTGGGGATATAACCGGTATCGTTCCTATCGGCGAGATGTTGAACCCTGTGGGAGGCGATTCTGTGGCCAATATGGCTGACCCTGTTAATGCGCCCTTGGCTGGCAGTGTTCTTAAAGTATTGGTCGAGCCTGGCCAGCGAGTGGCAGAGGGTGGGAAAGTTATTATTCTTGAAGCCATGAAAATGGAAACAGTAGTTAGTTCACCTAAAGAAGGTATTGTCGAGAACATCAGTGTAAAAGAAGGTCAGTCAGTTTCAGTGGGTGATTGCCTGTTAACTATCGCTTGATAGTTGGCGACGAGGGGCACAAAGGAATGGTGAAATGGAAAAATTACTAGATTTGTGGCTCGACTCTGGTCTTAGTCAGATGGCCCTCGGTCAAGGGGTTATGATTCTGGTTGGTCTGCTGCTCTTGTTCCTCGCTATTCGTAAGGGATTTGAGCCCTTGCTATTGGTGCCGATTGGTTTTGGTACAGTGCTGGTCAATATTCCCGGTGCCAGCTTTGATGCCGCACCTGTGTATGATGCTCTTGGGCACCTGGAGAGTCCCGGTGGGCTGATGTACTACATCTATCATGTGGGTATTGAAACGGGTGTTTTTCCTCTTCTGATTTTTATGGGTGTTGGGGCAATGACAGACTTCGCCCCTATGTTGGCCAACCCCAAAACCCTCATTTTAGGCGCAGCAGCCCAATTCGGGATTTTTTCAACGGTGATGGGCGCTATTGGTCTAAGTTACGCGGGAATTCTGGATTTCAGTATTCAGGATGCTGCCTCTATCGGCATCATTGGGGGTGCTGATGGCCCTACCGCGATCTATGTTGCCAGCCTATTATCACCGGATTTACTGGGAGCGATTGCGGTTGCTGCCTATTCCTATATGGCGTTAGTGCCCATTATTCAGCCTCCGATTATGAAAGCGCTCACTACAGAAAATGAGCGCCAGATTAAAATGGAGCAGTTAAGACCAGTATCGGCCATTGAAAAAATTATTTTTCCTATAATGCTACTTCTTTTGGTGGCTCTGTTACTTCCCAGTGCGGCACCTCTCTTAGGTATGTTCTGTTTTGGTAACTTAATGCGTGAATGTGGTGTAGTGTCACGGCTGAGTGATGCGGCTCAGAATTCATTAATTAATATCGTGACTATTTTTTTGGGGCTGGGTGTTGGTTCAAAAATGAGTGCGGGTAAATTCCTGAATCCTGAAACCTTGGGCATCTTGGTTTTAGGCATGTTGGCATTTTCGATTGGCACTGCCAGTGGTGTATTGATGGCAAAATTAATGAACAAGCTGAGCAAACATCCAGTCAATCCTTTGATTGGCTCGGCCGGAGTTTCTGCAGTACCAATGGCGGCTCGAGTTTCTAATAAGGTTGGAATGGAGTCTAACCCTCATAATTTTCTGTTAATGCATGCCATGGGTCCTAATGTGGCGGGTGTTATTGGCTCTGCGGTTGCAGCGGGTGTGATGATTAGTCTGGTTGGAGGCTGAATGTAGAATGAATGTTAAGCAACAGATTGAAGAGAAGTTGATTGGAGCATTTGACCCTTCGTATTTGGAGGTGGTGAATGAAAGTCATATGCATGCCGTGCCCCCAAACTCTGAAACGCACTTTAAGTTAATCATTGTCTCCTCTGTTTTTGAAGGGAAACGTGCCGTTCAATGTCATCAGCTGGTTTATGGTTTGTTAGCTGACGAAATGGCTTCAGGCGTTCATGCATTGGCATTGCATACTTATACTCCGAGTGATTGGATTGCCACAGGAAATGCTCCGGATTCACCCGAATGTATGGGTGGGGGACAGTAGCGAATTTCAGAGTCTTACAATCAATTGAACAACTCATCATAATAAGGCTGGCATCGGCCAGTCAGAAAATTAGCAGTTTTCAAATTTAACATTATGGAGAATAGGTGAACTATGAATCATATCTTTAAAGTCTTTTTGGTTATCGCTGTAACCTCTTTTACGTCATCGCTGTTAGCGCAAGATACCTCTTTAGAGGGTGGTGCTAAAGCCTATATTATTTCTCCTGCAGATGGTGCTACCGTTAGCAGCCCGGTGACAGTGCGATTTGGCTTGTCAGGGTTCGGTGTTGCTCCAGCGGGAGTAGAGCGCGCTAAAACCGGGCATCATCACTTGTTAATCGATGTTGAAGAACTGCCGGACTCCAATGGCCCGATTCCAGGTGATGAGCACCATCGTCATTTTGGTGGCGGGCAGACAGAGGTGACACTCGACCTGGCACCAGGTACCCATCGCCTGCAATTATTGTTGGGTAACCACCAACATGTACCCCACAACCCTCCGGTATTGTCTGAGCCGGTCACGATCACGGTTGAATAGTTGACGCTTATCAATTTAGAGGCATTTGCTTAATCCAGATCAATTCATAAAACTACTCCTATTGGTTTAATTCTCCATGAAAATTGGTACTACCCTTTTGGAGAAGGTAAATGGAAAAGAAGAAAGCTTTATCGCTGGCAATTAATGCTGTTATGGCAGGTGGTTTGATGTTGGGTGCTGCTGGTGTTAGTGCTCATGAAGCAGGGGATTTTATTGTTCGCGCTGGTGCGGCACAGGTTGACCCCAATGACGATAGCGATGCTTTGCAGCTGAACGGTGCTGTTTTAGCCGGTACTGAAGCCGAAGTAGATGATGACACCCAGCTGGGACTAACGTTTACCTATATGTTGACTAACCATATTGGTGTGGGATTGTTGGCGGCCACACCTTTCGATCATGATTTAGAAGCGGATCTAAGTGGGCTTAATTTAGGTAAGGTCGATGCAGGTTCCGCCAAGCATCTACCGCCCACTGTAACGCTACAATATTTTCCAATGGATTCCGCATCAAAGTTCCAGCCTTATGTCGGTGTTGGTGTTAACTACACCAAATTTTTTGATGAAGATGTAGATAGCGAGTTGGAATCAACTCTGGGATTAACTGGTGGTGACCTAGAAGTAGATGACTCGTGGGGTTGGTCTGCACAAATTGGTTTTGATTATGAAATTGATGATCATTGGTTAATTAATGCATCTGTTTGGTATATCGATCTTGAGACCGATGCAAAATTTGATTTTGATCAGCCCGTTGTGATTAAAACCGATGTGGATATCGACCCATGGGTTTACATGATTGGTGTTGGTTATAAGTTTTAAACTAAGTTTCGGCATAAAAAAACCGGGTAAATGCCCGGTTTTTTTATGCCTGGTGCTGTTTGTCAGTTTGCTAACGCGCGTAATTTATCAAAGTCTAATACTTCGATCTCTTTTTTGTCCACGTTGAGTAGTCCCTGCTTCTGAAAGCGACCAAATACGCGACTGACGGTTTCTACTGTTAGCCCAAGGTAATTGCCAATGTCAGCGCGAGACATGGGGAGACGGAAGCGAGTGCCGGAAAGTTTTCGTCTCAGGTTGCGATTGGAAATGCTTAGTAGCAGGGTGGCAATTCTCTCTTCAGCACTATTTTTACTGAGCAGGGTGATCAGGTTTTGATCGTTGGTAATTTCTTTACTCATCAGCTGAAAAAAATGACGCTGCAGCGATGGTATGGCAATGCTGAGCTCCTGCAGTCTGGTAAAGGGAATTTCACAAACAGCAGCTGTTTCCATGGCCAAGGCAGAGTTTGTGTAGTGATTGTGGCCAATTCCATCCATACCAAAAATTTCACCGGGGAGGTGAAATCCTGTGACCTGCTCTTGTCCATCATTACTCACGGTGTAGCTTTTTATTGAGCCACTACGAACGGCAAAGACAGATTTAAACTCTTCTCCAGCATGATATATATGCTTGTCTTTTTGAAGGGGTCTACCTCGTTGAATAATCTCATCGAGCTGGGCGACCTCTCCAGACTGGAGGGCCAGCGGGAGGCAAAGGGAATTCATACGACAGTCGCCGCAATTTACCTCAGAACTATGGGGGCACTTGGCATCCATTAACGTAATATCCCATCCAGGTCAGGATGAGCATTATATCGGCCTTCTTGATCTAGGTCATCTTAAGGAATGACTTTTTACTTTAGCTGCAGAGCAGGTTTCGGCAGATTTCACGGAGGTGGTTAAGCCCTTGGCTGCTGATGCTAAGGTATTTTCCATCCTCTACCATCCAGCCATTATTGCAGGCTTGTTTGAATATTTGATAAATCCTGGGGTTATCTTTGACCAGGGAATGATTGTCTGGATTCTGGGTTTTATGGAGGCAGATTAGCTGTTCTATCAATCCCCATAGTGCGGTGTTGTCGTTGGGATACATACCGCTAAACTGAATGGGCTGTTTATCTTGATTGAGACTTGCTTGGTAGTCCTGTTCCTTGTCTGTATTTTGGTAGAAACCATTGCCTATTTTACCCAGCGCACCAAGACCAAAGCCTATCCAGTCCTTTGTCTGAGGATGAGCAAGCCCCCAAGGCGTATATTGCAGCTTACCCAAGTGTTTTAAATGTAACAGTGGGTGATGTTCAGCTACAAAGAACCGGTCACCAATCAGGGAATAACCTCTTGCTAGCATCAGATTGGCCAGTTGATCCAGCAATATGGGTTCGCTCATCTCTTCCAGTCCGTGAAGCTCCAGAAGTTGTGGTTGGCCAACCAACAGACTTTCTAGCCAATGGTGCATGGTGTTTGAGTCCGAGTTGCTGGCATCGAGGCGAAACTGAAGTTCCTTGAATTTATATTGCTTGATCAGGTCAAGAGCGGGCCAAATCTGTTGGGTCTTTGGTGTGTGAGTTGCGTCGATATTTAGCAATAAGGTTGTAAATCGCAACCCTTTCATCAGCGCTAAATTACTTTCATTTATGTCAGCAATTGAGCACTCGAACCCATATTCACTATAGATTCCTTCATCCATATGGAACTTGCTGGCAGTGACAAACGCGAGTTCAGTAATTTCTGCGGCACGTAAACAACCAAGAGGTGAGCCTCTCAGCCAGGTTTTTGCTGCATTCCGAGGCCCGAATTTTTGTGCGTAGAGGTTGATTTCCCTGCAGAGTAATTGTGGATAATCGACGCTTAGATCTTTTGGAAAATAAAGGTTCAGGGCAACAGGGGCGCTCTCGACATTAGGTTTAAAAAGCGCATCCAGACTACAGTTAACCAGTGGGCTCAAGAGTTCAGATTCGGTTCCTGATTGGAGCTGCAAAGCTACGTTTGGCTTTTGAATAACCTGCATACACACCCTATTGTTTATCTATGTTTTTACTTTGCAGCAAACCGTAACTGTTGTTCGGCTATCACCAAATGATATGGGTCAATCTTGTGTGCTGTTTCAGATGACTATACTCAATAGAAAAGGTGAGTTTGTTGGTCAATAGAGAGATAGATAAGAGTCGATGAAAACTGTGTTGTTAGTCGTTGGAGATTCTCCATCTACAGCATATCTACAGGGGCGAGTTCGAGCTCTGGCAGAGGTGATGCAGGCAAAATTACATATCTACCGAGCGTTTTATGATCCCTTGGAGGAAATGGATAGATATGTAGGATTTGATAATTTTACCCTCATCAAAAAGATGTTATTGCAAGAGGAACGGGAAAGAATAGAAGCGCTTGTCCACAGTACAGTGAAAACGTCGGTAGCTCACTCTACAAGGAAGTCAGTGGGGGCGGTCGATAAGGGTATAACGTGTGTCGTGGAATGGCGCAAAAGAGCGCCAGAGGGAATTTTGGCCTACGCCAAACACATTGCGGCAGATTTTATCGTTGTTGAAAGAACCAAACACTCTCGGTTAGGAGCGTTGGTTCACACCCCTGACGACTGGAATCTGCTACGCCATGCTCAGTGTCCTGTATTAATGCTTTCGCCCTCTGAACACGCTGTGCGTGCAGTGGTGGCCGCTGTGAATATTCTGAATGACAGTGAACCTCATTCCAAGCTCACGGCTAGGGTGTTGGAGAACGCATCTGCGTTGGCAGAAGCCTTTGGTGTTTCACTCAATGTCATTTCAGTATTGCCAATTTCCCGGATTGGTATTCCAACGGCTTCACGGATTGCACTGGGAGATCACTTTTTGAATACCCTGGAAAAGAAGGCTTTAAAAAGCCTCGAGAAAGTATTGGCAGAGCTTGGTGTAAATGCAGATGAACACCAGATAGTAGAGGGCGTGGTAGAGGATGAGTTGGCAAGTAGGGCTGAAGAGTCCGGGTTAATAGTGATCGGTAGCGTTGCCCGAGAGGGGCTGTCTGGAACGTGGCTGGGTAATACCGCAGAACGGGTACTATATCGGGTACAAAGTGACGTCTTAGTGGTGAACTAGGGGGGTGATTTATCTGAGCGCTAGAATGGCAGCGTCACATCTTGCCAAAGTTTTTTTAGTCGCTTGTCTCGGCCACAACCATAACGATAATATTTGTAGCGTACCGGATTTTTTTGGTAATAATTCTGGTGGTACTCCTCGGCAGGATAAAACCGACTGGCAGGACGAACCGTGGTAGCAACCTTTCCTTTTAAAATGTCGCTCTTTACCAGAGCCTTTAAACTTTTTTCGGCAGCGTCGCGTTGTTCATTATTCAAATAAAAAATAGCACTCAGGTATTGGCTACCACTATCGCAAAATTGACCCCTACTATTTAAGGGGTCAATATTTACCCAAAATACTTTCAATAATTTCTCATAGCTGATTTTTTCGGGGTCGTAGACAACTTCAACCACCTCTACGTGCCCGGATCTACCGCCGGATACATCCCTGTAGCCAGGGTTGTCCAGATGCCCACCGGTATAGCCCGATGTGGTACTGATGACCCCCTCCAGCTTGTCATAGGGTGGCTCCATACACCAAAAACAACCGCCACCAAAAATTGCTTTTTCAGTGGCGGCGAAAGCGTTTCCAGTGAATAAAATGGCAATGATAATCAGTAAAAAATGTTTCGGCATCGGATACCTGTTTTTTTAATAAACAGTTTTAGGTTAATCGTTTGACCCACTGTTAGTGAGAGGGTTCAGTCATGGGTTTTAATGAGATTGAAACAAGCTGTCTTTTTATCTGATTTTGGTTTTTCTACTTATCAGTTCATTTTATGTTGAGCGGAAAGAGTATAGTGAAAGCCCTTATATAAACTCTCTCTGCACATAAGGGCTTTTCTGATAGTTTATTCCTACCACATCAAGTCATCGGGAATTTTGTAGTCTGCGTAGTAATCGTCTTCATCCGTTTCATCGTTACTTGCCTGGTTTTGAACCAACACGATACTTTCATCACGCTGACGGATCTTTTCGGCAACGACGGCAGGAACCAATTCGTACTGATCGTTTAAGCGTACAAGGGCAATAACCCCTTTGCTTAGCTGGTTTTGTAGAAGGGGGGATACGTAGATTTTTTTGATTTTTGTACCATCGGAAAATTGATAGGCCATTTCACCGTCTTTGCGGTCGATACGATTAACCTCAATCAGTTGTTTGATTTGGGCGGCAATGGCTTTGAGCTCAGCCACAGCTTCTCGTTGACGATTGATTTCACGATCTCGGGCGGTTTTTTCAGCTAATGCTTTTTTTGCCAGCTCTTTGGTTTCATCGATTTGTTTGTGCCCTTTGTGGGTCTGTTTTTTCTGTTTGCGTTTCTCTTGCTCGACTTGTTTAGCTTTTTTCTTGTCGACAATCCCGGCTTTGAGAAGTTGTTCTTGCAACGATGCCATTGAATCAGGCCCTTTATTAAATCGGTTTGGCGCTATTATCGGAAACCTGGTTGTTAGAGACAAGGATCAGTTTTGTTTAGGTGCCAGGTGTACTCTAAAACTGGAGCAAGCTGAAAGAGCCTGCTCCAGCGTTGAGTTGGTTTTTTTAGTGAGGAGAAATTTTTTAGGGCGAAACCTTGCTCAGTGCTTTACTGAGGTGGCTAACGGTTCGGTCGATATTGTGTAGTTTGTCCAAACCGAACAGGCCAATTCTGAAGGTTTGAAAGCCTTCCGGTTCATCACACTGCAAGGGAACACCGGCAGCAATCTGTAGGCCTTCTGCCAGGAATTTCTTGCCGTTGTGAATGTCCACATCATCGGTATAGCTGACCACGACACCGGGCGCCTGAAAACCTTCGGCGGCAACACTTTTGAAACCTTTCCCGGTGAGTAATTCGCGTACTTTACGACCTAGTTCGAGTTGTTCTTCACGGACTTTTTCAAAACCATAGGCTTCGGTTTCTTTCATGGTATCCCTGAATTTCAACAGGGCATCGGTGGGCATGGTGGCGTGGTAGGCGTGGCCACCATTTTCATAGGCTTCCATGATTTGTAGCCATTTTTTCAGGTCGCAGGCAAAGCTGCTGCTGGTTGTTGAATCTATCAATTTACGGGCTTCTTCTCCCAGCATGACTAATGCACTACAGGGTGATGCACTCCAGCCTTTTTGTGGGGCACTAATTAGAATATCTACACCACAGGCTTGCATATCCACCCATAGGGTGCCGGAGGCAATACAGTCCAGGACAAATAGTCCGCCCACAGAGTGCACCGCATCGGCTACTGCTTTGATGTAATCATCTGGTAGAAGCATGCCCGAAGCGGTTTCAACATGGGGAGCAAAAACCAAAGCCGGTTTTTCAGCGTTAATCTGTGCAACTACATCATTAACTGGTGCTGGCGCAAGAGTTGGCTGGGGCCCTGAGTCCACGGCCTGCGCTTTCATGACAATGGTGTCAGAAGCTATGTTACCCATTTCCAGAATTTGGCTCCATCGGTAGCTAAACCATCCGTTGCGAATAACCAGACACTTTTTGTTAGTGGCAAATTGTCGAGCCACCGCTTCCATACCGTAGGTGCCGCCACCGGGAACAACAGCAACAGCTTTTGCCTTGTAGACTGTTTTTAGGGTGCTGGAAATATCCTTCATTACGCCCTGAAATGTTTGGGACATATGGTTCAGGGAGCGGTCTGTAAATACTACAGAGTATTCCAGTAGGCCGTTGGGATCGGTATCAGGTAGTAAGCCGGGCATGGGAGACTCCTATTCTATTTGTTTATGGCCAATTGTACTTTTTGAATACCGTTGCTTTGCAAACTACTTAAATTGGCCATTCTGCGGTGTATTTGTTTGCTAGCTTGTGATTAAAAACTGGCAGCTTTTCCTTCTGGCTGTTGGTTTGCAAGGTATTCTTCATAAGTTCCTTGGAAGTCCACCAGCTTTTTATCTTTGATTTCGATGATACGGTTGGCCAGTGAAGAGACAAACTCTCGGTCATGGCTGACAAAAATCAATGTGCCTTCATAATGCTCAAGTGCCATGTTTAATGCTTCGATGGCTTCCATATCCAGGTGGTTGGTTGGTTCGTCCATCAATAGAACATTGGTGTCCATCATCATAAGCTTGCCAAACAATAGGCGATTTTTTTCACCACCGGAGCAAACCTTAGCCTGTTTTTTAAAATCGTCGGAAGAAAATAATAGCCGGCCCAGCGTGGCGCGAACAATCTGATCATCGTGACTGGGCTTACGCCATTGGCTCATCCAATCAAAAAGGTTTAGATTGCCCTCAAATTCGGCATTACTATCTTGTGGGCAGTAGCCTAGCGTTGCATTCTCTGACCATTTGATGACGCCACTATTAGCAGAAATCTTGTTCATTAGGCAGCGAAGAAAGGTGGTTTTTCCTGCGCCATTTTCACCAATGACGGCTAAGCGTGTACCGGCGTCTAGAATAAGGTTGCCTCCACTAAACAGTTCTTCATTGTCAAAACCGTGACTCAGATTTTCCAGAGTCAATGCTTGTCGGTGAAGTTTCTTGTCTTGCTTAAACCGAATGTAGGGGCTGACACGACTGGAAGCTTTGATATCGTCCAGTTTAATTTTACCAATTTGCTTTGCTCGAGAAGTAGCCTGTTTGGCTTTTGAGGCATTGGCAGAAAAGCGGCTGACAAATTGCTGAAGTTCTGCAATTTGAGCGGATTTTTTAGCATTTTCGGACTGCATGCGCTCGCGAGCCTGGGTAGAGGCTGTCATAAAGTCATCGTAGTTTCCGGGATAAACACGCAATTCGCCATAGTCGATGTCGGCCATATGCGTACACACAGCATTGAGGAAGTGACGGTCGTGAGAAATGATGACCATTGTACTTTTTCGCTCGTTGATGAGAGATTCCAGCCAGCGAATAGTATCGATATCCAAGTTGTTAGTCGGCTCATCAAGAAGCAGTATATCTGGGTCTGAAAATAGAGCTTGAGCCAATAAGACTCTTAGTTTCCAGCCGGGTGCTACCTCACTCATGGGGCCAAAATGCAAGACTTCTTCAATACCTGCACCCATAAGGATTTCACCGGCACGGCTTTCGGCGCTGTATCCGTCCATTTCTGCGAAACGAATCTCCAGTTCCGCTACTTTCATGCCATCTTCTTCGGACATTTCGGCGAGTCCGTAGATGCGGTCTCGCTCCTGTTTCACTTCCCAGAGTTCCGAATGCCCCATGATGACGGTATCAATCACCGAATATTCCTCAAAGGCAAACTGATCTTGATGTAATTTCCCTACGCGTTCGTTGGGTGTAATTGATACGTTGCCGGCGGTAGGCGCCAGGCTTCCATCTAAAATTTTCATGAACGTGGATTTACCACAGCCATTTGCACCAATTAGGCCATAGCGGTTGCCATTGCCAAATTTAACGGAGATATTTTCAAACAATGGCTTGGCGCCAAACTGCATGGTGATATTTGCGGTAGAAATCAACGGGATACCTATGGATTAGAACGACTAAAAATGAGGTGTTAAGAGGGGGTGTACTATAGGGATTTGTTGCAACGGCGTCGAGTTAAACTGAGTAAAAATTGCTCAAAACAATGCCTTGAAAAGTAGGAGGGGTGGTTCTGCAAAGCTCGAAATGGATATAAATGGGGCTAGTCTAGTGCGTCTAACTCGCGGATACGTTCTTGTCGCTCTTGTTCTTCGAGCAGAGCCGCTTTTATTTCCTGCAGCACGACCGCTACATCGGCATTTTGTGCGTCTTCTTCAAAATAGCCTGTTAATTCGGTATCTGGGTGTAATTCACCCTCTTCATAGAGTGCCCAAATTTCTTTGGCATATTGGGTGTCCCTTAGCTCCGGGGCGAACAGCGAGTAGTAGTTGGTCATATTGCCAATATCCCTCGCCAACATTTTTTCGGCGTGGTTGTTAGCGGCAGCATCTACTGCTTGAGGAAGGTCGATAATGACTGGGCCATAGTCATCTACTAACACATTAAACTCAGAGAGGTCTCCGTGCACTAACCCGGCACAGAGCATGCGTGTTACGTATTGCATCACCACGGCGTGATCCTCAAGTGCTTGCTCGGCAGTCATCGATACATCGTTCAGTCGCGGCGCAACGCTGCCTTCACCGTCGGTGACCAGTTCCATTAACAGAACACCATCAAAGCAACCGTAGGGTTGGGGTACGCGCACGCCAGCACTAGCCAGGCGATACAGCGCATCCACTTCGGCATTTTGCCAGGTTTCTTCCTGTTGCTTGCGGCCATATTTCGAACCCTTTTCCATGGCCCGGGCTCTACGACTGTTTCGCACTTTTCGACCTTCCTGGTACTGGACGGCCTGCTTGAAACTGCGTTTGTTGGCCTCTTTATAGACTTTGGCACAGCGAATCTCGGAGCCGCAGCGAACCACATAGACGGCGGCTTCTTTGCCGCTCATTAGTGGGCGGATGACTTCATCTATTAAGCCGTCATCAACTAGGGGTTGGATTCGTTTCGGTGTTTTCATGACGCCTTTATACTGTAATTGGATGATGTATGGAACATGGGGGGGGTAAATCGCACCTTCATAAATACCGTCAGTGTACATTGGGCGAGGGGCATTCTCTATTAAGGTGCTGTATTGAAATAATATATCGTGGAGAAGAAGGCGGTGAATCTGCTGATGAATAAAAAATATTTAATCTATGGAACAACCGGCCGATAGCTATGTAAGGCTATCATTTCTGAACTTGGCATATTAGGTGCGGTCTCTTTTAGCTTGTCATGGGCACAAGTTTAATCGTCAAATCATTGTTAACGGCTCGGGTTTGCAGTGTGGTATGGCTATAAATGTATTGTTTTTAACCTGCTTTTGGTAGAAAGATGACAATTAGTGAATCAGATGTCCCAGAGTTAAATGACCTAAAAGTGTTAACTGGCGTCTCAATTTCGACGGATCCTGTTGTTGCCGCCAAAGAGTTATATGACAGTATCTATCAGCCGGATATCGAGTTTTGTTTATTTTATTGTTCTCCACAATATGATTTGAAGATATTGGGTGACGAACTCAAACATTTGTTTGGTGACACTGACATTATTGGGTGTACATCCTCTGGGGAAATAACGCCAATTGGTTACCTTAGAGGTTCGTTGACAGGCCTCAGTTTGGCGGGTGATGGTTTAAATGTAGTGACCAAACGCCTTGATGATATTGATCAGTTTGAGATATCTAATGGCTCAGATACGACAAGATCATTATTAAACTCTTTAACCTTACAGAGTGAGGGGGAAGCCAATAGTGCTAATACCTTTGGTTATTTATTAATCGATGGTTTGCGTGGCAAAGAAGAAGTTGTGGTGAGCAGTGTTCACCACGGCCTTGGCGGTATTCAGTTGTTTGGCGGTTCTGCCGCAGATAATGAACATTTCTCAGAAACACACCTCTTTCACGACGGGCAATTTAGGACAAACTGTGCGTTGTTGACCCTAGTTCAAATTAACCATCCTTTTACTGTCTTCAAAACACAGCATTTTATTTCGTCGGATAAAAAAATGGTGGTCACGGAAGTTGATGTAAACCAACGGATCGTCAAGGAAATAAATGGCGTTCCCGCTGCCCCTGAGTATGCTCGTATCATGGGACTTCCATTTGAAAAACTGACGATGGAAATGATGTCAGATTTTCCCGTTATTGTAAAAATTGGTGGGGAGTATTTTGTACGTTCTATCATGACGGCTAACAATGATGGGAGTTTAACATTTGCTTGTGCTGTCGATGAGGGCGTTGTGATGACTGTTGCTCATGGCGAGGATATGGTTGAGAAACTTGAAAGCCTATTTGAGGAAATAAAGAATGATATTGGAAAACCGATCCTGACTCTTGGGTGTGATTGCTATCTTCGCCGACTAGAGATGGATCAGAAAGGTTATCAGAGCGATATTTCACGCATCATGATGGAAAATAATGTCATTGGTTTCAGCACTTATGGCGAACAATATAATGCTTCACATATTAACCAGACCTTCACAGGTGTTGCTGTAGGGAACAAAAGATAAGCAGGTTGATTTTATGACCGAAAATGCAGTAACTGATGAAATCATTATATTAAAGGAGAGGATTCGACGTCTTGAGAAAATTAATACTGCGTTGATGAATCGGGTCGAGCGCGGTATGGATCTTCAGGGCGAAGATTATGCATTGTTTCTCTCCGCAACTGTTTTAGAGAACCAAGTTCGAGAACGAACACAAGCCAATGAAGCTACCATGCTAGCTTTGGAAAATACCAATAGTGAATTACTAAAAGCTAAAGATGCTGCAGAAGCTGGCAGTCGTGCCAAAAGTGAATTTCTGGCTACCATGAGTCATGAAATTCGAACGCCTATGAATGGCATGCTTGGTGTTACTCAGTTACTGATGGCCTCTGATCTTACAGAGGAGCAGTTGCTGTTGGTAAAGTTGGCTCATGACTCTGGTCACTCCTTACTCCGTATTATCAACGACATTCTCGATTTTTCTAAAATTGAAGCGGGTAAATTTGAGTTTGACCCTAAGCGTTTTGACGTGCAGTCCTTAGTGAAAGCTATTCCCGCGTTACTGTCTGAGCTGGCTCGTGACAAAGAAATATCACTTTGTTGTGAAGTTTCTCCTTACGTCCCTAATGACCTAATAGCTGATTCTGTCAGGCTAGAGCAGATTTTAATGAATTTGATGGGTAATGGCGTTAAGTTTTCTAAGTCAGGTCAGGTGGTGCTCCGTGTATACCCCGTAGAAAGGCAGGGACAACAAATACTGCTTCAATTCGAAGTGCAGGATAGCGGCATTGGTATTCCCGCTGAGATGCTTGATAGTGTATTTGAAACCTTTTCCCAGGTTGATGGTTCTTCGGCTCGTCAGTTTGGGGGAACCGGTCTGGGACTTTCTATCAGTCGACAATTAGTCGAACTCTTTCAAGGTGAAATTGGCGTAGAGAGTAAGCTGGGCGAAGGTTCTCTTTTCTGGTTTACGGCTTGGCTTAGGGTGCCGGTAGAGTCAGGTCGTATCAAGGATCCAGAGTCTATTGATGTGTGGTTAATCGCGCCCTGTGATAAGGAAGCCCTAAAGTTAACTCGCCAGTTGGCTGGTTTTGGTTTTCCACGTGTCCGGGTAACTGATGATGTTGATTGTGTAGATGATGTGCGCGCAGATGTAGTTATTCTGGGAGAGTCGCTTAGTAAATCCAATAAACTTCGTATCGGACATTTGATCAATGGCGCTAGTCTCCTCAATAGTCCGTCGCTAATTAGCTTAGGCAGTACTTTAGATGAAAAGTCAGAATATCAAGCTGCCGGTATTCACTACTTACTTCATGACGGTGCTCGCTTATCAATATTGCGGGAAGCTATTCTCAATATCAGGGGTAAAGCTGAAACTCTTCTGGCACAAACTAAACCAGTGGTAAAAGAAAGGTCTTTTTCGTTAGTAACTGCACCTATAAATACACGAATATTGTTAGCAGAAGATAACGAAGTGAATGAGAAGATTGCCGTTATTATGTTGAGAAAACTTGGCTGTCAAATCGATACTGCTACAAATGGAATTCAGGTCATTGATCTGTTAAGTCGGGGGGAATATGACTTGATATTGATGGACTGTCAGATGCCAACCCTGGATGGTTATGAAGCCACAAGGAAAATTCGTGCTATGGAAAAAGAATCTGGCACCAAGCCGATACCTATTATTGCGATGACAGCCAATGCGATGGTGGGGGATAGAGAGACAGTATTGGCATCGGGGATGAATGACTACCTGAGTAAACCGTACACATTACTTCAGCTTAGAGACATGCTAGAGCAGTGGTGTGGCAGTGGATCAACCCTAATGCCTGCTTGACTTGAATTGGCAGGCAAGTCATCTATGTTGAGGCGGTTAGCGGGTAGCCTGCTCCTTATAATAATTAAAAGAGTCGATACGAATAACTGCTGTTGGTAGTCATTCGTATTGCTCGTCAGACGTTTGTGTTACCCGAGAA
>JBFICW010000031.1:0-29513 GCA_041581635.1 Porticoccus sp.
ACTAATCAACAGCATCAGCAGCAATAGGCCCAATACCGCCAAATAAAACAAAAACGTGTCCCCGATCACCATTGCCGCACCAACAACTGGCGTAACATAGCCAAGTTATCGTCGTGCGCCTGCACAAACTCAAAGCCAAACCCCCGGGTATAACGCACCAGTGTCTTGCGCGTCGTCTTATTGGCATCAATCGCCGCACGAACCGTTTCCGGGCGGGCTATCAAACGTTTTTCAGACATTGGCTACCTCGCGAACTACCATGTCGGGCACATGCTCAGGAAACCGGTAAACCGTCATAAACAACTTATGAGCCTCATCATGCTCAGCCATTGCGCCTACCGACTGCCCGAACCCCGGCACCATCACCACAGCATCACAGCGACGCATCAGCTCCAGCGTTCCTTCCAGGTAGAATTCATCATTCACATCCACCAGCGCCTCGAAATGCGCGGTATTGGAATGAGGAATCACGGGGTACCAGCCTTTCTCGGCACACAATCGACCCACAAAAATAGCGGCCTGAATATTGGATTCCACCTCGGCACGGGTGCGACCGCGGTAGCGGCCAGCAACATAGATCAGCTTCTTTGGCGACTTGGTGATAATGTTCATGTCAGTCATATCGGCCCCTATAAATCCACGTTCAACTTGCTGGCGACGATCTTGCGCATGTCACCAAGGTGCTTTTCTGTTGCCCGCATCGCACCGGACGAACCCGCACCCTCCGACGGGCGTAGCCCACATTCCCACAGGCTATCCATGAGCTGCTGCGCGGCTGTCTGCGTGAGGGTGGCAAACGGCTCCTGCCTGATATGATCTTCTGCAACCCTCATAGCCAGCGGCTGCGCATAAGCACAACCCCGGGTGATCTGCTGCAGCCCAAGCAACTCAACCTCATCACCCCACCGTGTACGGAAAGCGCGAATTAACAATTCGCCGTCACTCATAACTCACCCCACCCTTCGCGCTTCATAAAACCCCCATTAAAAAAACACGACACCGCTCGATTAGCCGATTTAGATTTAACGCCCCCGGCATTAGCCCGCACCGGCTGGCAAGAATATTCAGGGGACCAACCGGGAAGACATCGAGCGCACCTCTACCTGTCGCATGGCAGCCAAGGAGTTGGAGCGCCCCATTGGAATGCTGGATATAGACACATACCCAACAAGGTATTAAAAAAAATGCCGACCACCGGTACAGTGAGCAGCATGAAAGAATCAACAAGAGCAGCGCGCCAACGGACGCAGGGAAAAACAAGCGGGATAGCAGCGCTGATCTCATCATTTACGCCGCGCTCTGGCTGTGAGCGGGTGCCGGGAAGATGTCGGGGCGCAGATCGTACGGGCTCACCCGCTCTTCCACCGCCTTCGACATCGCAGTCACATACTCAGCAGGCGGCACGGGACTCATGCGGTCGCGGTTCAACCATCCCCACACATGACCCTGCCGCAGACGTGGTGCCAGCGCATCCGAAAGGTGCGGTTTCATCTTCTCAACAAGCGCGGTCTGGCCACCGGCCAGATCAACACACTTTTGAATAGCAGACTTAGACATATCGTGACCATTTGTAATCTCTGGCCACAATACTACCTGAGTATTTTTTGTGTCGTCAAGAAATACTTGGGTAGTTTGTTTAACTACTACAGCGGTATTAGTATTCGGCAATGAATCTAGGCGGCAGAATAAAGCAACGCAGAAAGGAGCTTGGCTGGTCCCAAGAGGAGCTCGCCCAAAAAAGCGGCATTGGCCAGGGCACCATCAGCAAGATGGAGCGCACCGATCAGGAAACCACCACTTTTCTCGTTGAGCTGGCCGAAGCACTCGGGGTGAGCGCCACCTGGCTCAGAACCGGCAAAGCCGATACAGCCAAAAACGCCAGCAACACTATTGGCGAACCATCAGCGCACTACAACCTCAACGAGAAAACCCTTAAGCGCATCGAAGCAATTGAAAATGCGCCCGCAGAAGTGCGAGCCGCTCTGGATCGAATGCTTGGTCTAGAAGACTAACGTCGCCCCCATCCAGCACCCGCTGAACAAAATCCCACTCATCATCTGTGATGATCTGCACAAAAACTTCCAACTGCTGACGATCCAAAATCCCTCTCCTTCCATATCCATTTGCAATAAGTACCGAAACGGGAAACACTTTGCAATAACATTGCAGCCCCTGTCACAGATCCCGTGACAACTTCATCAACGCTGTCACGGATGACGTGACAAAAGGCCATAAACATGACGCCCGGGAACCGAGTCCGCCGGGCAAGGACGCAGAACGGTTTAACCCTTCGAGAGCTTGAAGACAAAACAGAACAGCTGGGGCACAAAGTGTCGCGCAACATATTGAGCAAAATAGAACGCGACCAATACAACAGCCTCAGCATTCCCCAGATCACCACCCTCTGCCTCGCACTCAGCATGAGTGCAGATTGGTGGTTCCTGGGAGACAAACAGCCCGCCTACGCCATTGGTAGGCAAGCCGCAAAACTGGATGAAAAAGACAGGCAGCAAGTGCTGCAGATGATCGATACCCTCAAGAGGATCGCAGAGGAATGAACCTGAATCCACTCCGCGCAAAGCTGGCAAAGCTCCTGTGGCGAGCAATCCGCCACAAACACAAATGGCGCTATCACTGCCAGTCAGATGACGCCGGCAGCGTATTCTGCTGCGCCCGCTGCGGGATGCTATCGGGGAACAAGTCAGGATTTATTGGGTATGAGTGACCAGCTATTTGCTATAGGCCTCAACGCAAGCCAAATAGGCCGAATTGGCAAAATCGGATACAGACCTCTGCTGATGCGCCTCAGTAGAAAACCTGGGCTTTTTATAGGCCGCCACAACCAGCATGCGCACCGCAGGCTCACCATCCGCAATCTCCATCATCCTTGGCATATCAGCACCAAGCTGGCGATTCTCCATGATGGCTGCCGCTGTCTTGTGCACCTCAGCACAAAGTTCGTCACCCTTCTTCGGCGATTCAGCAAAACAACCCAAAGAGACAACCAGCAGATAAACAAACAAAATCCTTTTCCACATTTCCATACCCCTAATTGAACCGCCCCATCACCACCCACAAGCATCACGAACAGGCGCCAAAGCGGCCTCGACCCCAGCTAGATTAAACACCGCCGTACGGGGGTTTTCATTATACGGCGTTGTAGCAGCCACATATTGATCGGCACCAACCAGCGATGCCGCGAACTTGTACGCAGATCCACCAGGGCGATAGAAAAGCGCCTTTTTGTCAGTAGAAACGCCCCACTTTCGCTTTACTACCGCCTTGCCACCAAGCCGCTCAGATACCCACTTCCAGTCATCGTAAACATCTAGCGAATCATCCCCAAGGTACTCACCCCAGTCGATAAACACGTCCGTGGCGTTATCTTTACATCGCACCCATAACACAATGGGCTTGCCCCACTTCGAGGCCCCGCTACCAGCAACATTCTTGGCGATATACACCATTTTCTGGGTGAGGCTATCCTCATAGGAGCCAAGCTCCCAGCTCCCAACATCGTGATAATCGACAAAACTCCCAACCTCGCTTTTGACCAGAGCATCCCCCACAAAATACAGGCTATATGTTCCCTCAGCGTCACCAAGCTTGCGCCGGAACACCCCATCAACAACACGGTAACGGCCAACCTCAGACTCTGTGCAGCTTTGCGGGTATGCCAAATTAGTAAAACTGACCGCCCCATTGCGCTGCAAAGCAGACTCATACTTAACGCACTCGGGGGAAGAAGCAATTAGGGGCTTGGCTGGTGTTGCAGAAGGCGACAGCGCAGCAACACTCTTGCGTGTATCTTTATCGCTGAATGCGGCAACCAAAACCAGTAACAGCACACCAAGAAGTACGACAGACGCACAACCGGAACTGCGCTTGACATTAAGCGGGTTGCCACAATGCGGACACTGCCCCGCCTTACTAGAAACCTCGCCGCCACATTCCTTACACTGAACAATCGCCATACGCCCTCCATTGCATTTCCCGCAATTATGCCACCAGCCCATTACAAAAAATAACTACTCAGGTAGTTGACGTATAAATACCCTGGTATTACTATTCAGGTAGATAAACGAGGTGACACATGCAAACCAACCCCACCACAGACCGCCACCTGCCCCTGCGCATGAACCACGTCGTCGTGCAGGGGCCGCAATTCACCTTGCTCGAAAAGCGCCGCATCGCCATGGCCTTCAACGGCGTCGCCAGAGACAAAGAACAAGCCGCAGCAGAAGGCGTTAGCCCCACCGCCATCAAAAAATGCTGGGAACACATCGCCGACAAAATGAACCTCCAATGGGGCCACCGCAGCCGTGAGCACACCATGGCCGAACTCTGCCGCCGCCACCTCGTCGAATTCCTTTGCATCATCCTACTCATACTGCCAGCCATCATGGCCTACAACGGTGCCGACGACCTCGAACTGTTGCGCAAACGCCGTGGCGGCAGACGCAGCAGGGGCAGGTTCGACACCAGTATCGCCCTCGACATCGACACCCTCGACGAAATCACCGACTGGCCCGCCTGGCTAAACAACCAACAACAGCGCCAGCAACACAGCCAACAAGCCGCGCAGACCACCCAAACACTCGCGCTGGCCTGCACACCACTCGCCAGCATCGCCCTGGGCGTCGCCACCGGCTTCACACTGTTCATCATCGGCCCGCAACACCCCATTTTCCCCGCCGAACTTGCCGCCGAAACACTCGGTGCAACTGTTGGGCTCATCACCCACCGAAAAACCAATTTCTGAGGAGCATGCCATGACAAACATCATCCCCATGCCAACCAACAAACGCCTTGCCGGAAAAATCGCCCTGCGCATCGCCCAACGCCTGCGCGAAGCAAACCCCAATACGCGGGTTATCTATCGGCGTAAGGGCAAGAGAGCGGGTTGAGAAATGAAACACCTCAACGGCATCGACATCCGGCAAGCAGCACCAGCCCTTAACAAAAGCCACCACCAACTCCTGCGCGAGCTCGCCGACATGGGCGCTATTCGCAAAACCAGCTTCGGGTGGACAGCCGACCAAACGTACCACCAGCGCGGACTACTAAAAACCGACACCAGGCAACACCAATACCGCACCGAAATGGGCGCCCCCATTAAGAGAATCTACACCGTCGTGCTAATCACCGGTGACGGCCTCAGCTGGCTGCAAGACAAATTCAACACAGGGACAAAACAATGAAACGCTTTGAAATCAACCGGCACTTCCCCCGCTTCGGCTACCAGCACCACCCCGAAATAGCCGCCGAACGTCGCGCCGAATTACACCGCGACATCGAAACCTACCTCAAAGCTGGCGGGAAAATCGAGAAAATACCCACCGGTTTGAGCGGGCTTAACAAAAACGCCATGAGCGCCCACTACGCCGAACAACGCGCCCAAACCGCAAAACGCGGTGCGCGCGCCACAGCAGGGGCGTGACATGAACAACAAGCGCTGCCTCGCGGGCATCCACCTAAAAACCAACGCCTTGGAAGTTATCGCCTCTCTTGGCGACCACTTGGATGAACACCTCAAAGACATCGAGGAATCAGGGTGCTACGCCATCGTCGCCGACATGGAACTGGCCAAAGAAGCCTGGGGCAAAAAAATAGACTCCCCAACAGACCTCATCAAAACCGCCAGAGACAACAATGAAATGGAGAACGCACCACTATGCACCTAACCACAAATACCCCGATATCAAAATCCCGTGCCCTCATACCATCGAATCTGATGCCAACTACCGCATCTGCAAAAACCTCAGCGGCACCCACTACCACGCCTGGGCACCCAGCAAACCACAGCCAAACGACCCAAGCCACTACTACCCAAGCAGCACCGGAAAATGGCACTGCATCGGCACCTACACCGGCCCAACCGCCAGCCAGGACGCGCGCCACGCCTGCCGACAGCATCACACTCAGCAGCGAGCAAATAAAAAGCCTGCAACACACCATCAACACACTGCGTGACACCTCGCTCAAAGCACTACAGCAAGGCGTACTCAGCCGCCACAGCCACCAACTCATCACACAAGACATCAACCACAGTCTGGGCGTGTTGAGGGGGTAACCTTTTTATTTTGCTGCGAAGTGCGCAGCACTGAGTCTGAAACAATTATTTGTTAATGGGCCTTTTTATGGCAGAGCACGAACCAAATACCGGCGCGAGTGATGAGTGGTATACGCCACCAGAAATGCTTAACGCCCTGAATGAAAGCTACGACCTAGATCCCTGCTCCCCTGGAACAGAGCATTGGGTGCCAGCTTCCAGCGTGTACACGAAGCAAGATAACGGGCTTGAACAACCGTGGTATGGGTTCGTATTTATGAACCCGCCATTTGGTAACAGAAACGGGCATGTGCCGTGGTTGGATAAATTTCTGAAGCATGGGAGTGGCATTGCGGTAGTTAGGGCGTACACATCTTCTGGCTGGTTCCATGATCACGCGGTGAAAGCTGACGCCATGTTATTTCCAAGGGGCAAGACTAAATTTGTTCGCCCTGACGGAACAATTGGTAAAAGTCCTGGGCATGGAGTTGTCTTGCTGGGGATGGGGCAACGTGCAAAAGAGGCGTTGCGGAATAGCGGGCTTGGCCTCTATGTGGATCTGGCCCATTAACACGCGATATCAACCCAATTGGCTTATATTTCACGGAATACCGGAAAATGAAGACTGAAGAGTGCGCAGAAAAAATCAAAAACGTCTGCAGGTTTAAACACCTATCCATACAGACCGAGCGTGCCTACCTGCACTGGTACTGGCGTTACGCAGCCTTTGCCAAAACTCGCAAAGATGCAGACCGTGAAACAAAAGTACGAGGGTTCCTCACACACCTGGCGCGAGAAAGAAAAGTTTCACCCTCAACTCAGTCTCAAGCCCTAAACGCCATCGTCTTTTTTTATAAAAATGTCATCAGCGAACCACTGGGCGACATAGGCAGCTTTGCACGCCCCAAGCGTCAACAATACCTGCCAACCGTTCTATCAAAAGAAGAAACAGGCCGATTGCTAAATAACATGACAGGCAACTACAAGCTAATTACATCGATTCTCTATGGGTGCGGACTAAGGCTCGCAGAATGCCTAAACCTTAGAACCAAGGACATCGATCTAGATAGGGGCACCATCACCGTTCGCCAGGGAAAAGGTGGGCGAGACAGACAGGTCATGCTCCCAGAAACACTACGCACCAGCCTGGAGCTACAAATTGACGAAGTAAAACGCAGGCACCAAATAGAGCTATCCGAAGGTCGGGGCGACGTATACATGCCAAATGCACTGGCAAGAAAACACCCAAACTCAGCCTACCAACTTGAGTGGCAATTTCTGTTCCCCAGCAGTCGACCAGGCCCATGCCCAAGAACCGGAGCGTATCGGCTCCACCATCTGCACCAAACAGCAGTATCAAAAGCGCTACAACGTGCAAAGCGAAGCGCCAACATCAACAAAAAAATAAGCGCCCACACCCTGCGCCACTCATTCGCCACACACCTGCTTGAAAATGGCACCGACATTCGCACCGTACAAGAACTGCTCGGTCATAAAGACGTTAACACAACCATGATTTATACCCATGTTATGCAGAAGCATCACGTCAAAAGCCCGCTGGAGGCACTATCAGCATGAGTAAGGTATTAAAGGAAATTCTCGACGAACTTCGAAAGCCAACCGACTCCCTGTGGCAAGAAAAGGATATCGCCGCGTACTATGGAACCACCCCAAGCTCCATTCGCAGAGCCACCTGTAAACCAGACTTCCCCAAAGCCATCAAACCACAAGGGCTAAGCAGGCGATGGAAGCCGAGTGAGGTTAAAGAGTGGTTTGACCGCCAAAGAGAGAACGCGGCGTAACCAGCAGGACAGCGGTGAGGAATGAAGCGCAGCGTAATGACGATCCGCTGCTTTAATTTGTTAAAATATCAACGGGATTAAGTTATGGCCTACGCAGAAAACACCAGCGTTAGTACCGACAAAAGCAGGGCTGAAATTGAGCGAACCCTGCAAAAATATGGGGCTGACCAATTTATGTACGGATGGGATCAGGATAAAGCTGTAGTCGGCTTTCGTATGGAGGGCAGACAGATACGTTTTTTGCTGCCAATGCCGGACAAAAAAGACCTCCGATTCACCCATACGCCTACAGGCAAGGTACGAAAAGAATCTGCTGTTTTTACAGAGTGGGAACAAGCCTGCCGCCAAAAGTGGCGAGCATTATCACTGGTGATAAAGGCCAAGCTGGAAGCTGTCGAAGCAGAGATAGCCATCTTTGAAGATGAATTTATGGCAAACATCGTTTTGCCAAACGGAGGCACTGTAAGCCAGTTTATGTTGCCGCAAATTAAAGAGGCTTATGACTCAGGGCAGATGCCAAAACTACTGCCGAACTTGAATTGAGTTTTAACCCAGCAGCCAGGGGCGGAAATAGCGAAGCTATTGGAGTCCCGCTGCGGTGCGTTGTTAAGTTTTGCCCATCTACGGAGTGAATATGAAGATTTACAACTATGAAGAAATTAAAAACGTGCCGGAAGAATGGGTTAGCGTCGCCGAGGCTTTGCCGCCTATTGGCGTTGAAGTAATTGTTTACTGCCCAGGGAAAATAGAGCGTGGAAAAAATCCGATTACCGCCTTATGCCGATACATCAGGCATGAGGGGGCTATAGATTATTACTGGGATAACAACTATCCGGGCAATGAAAATTGCCATTTGGCCAGCTCGGTGACTATGTGGCGACCTATGCCGCAAGCACCGAAAGAAACTTAACCGGGCTGTACAGCGGTTCATCCGCTGCCAAGAATTGTTAAATTTTTATAGAGGATTAGATCGATGCTAAAGAGTCTGATTTATACATTAGTGGTTATATTCGCGATGGTTTCTATAGCGGCTATAGAATGGTTCAGCGTCCGCTATTTTGGCCGGACTGCGGTGCTATCGGTGTTCGCGATAGGCTGGTTTTTAGGCCTGTGGTGGTTCACCCATAAGTGGCTAAAACGCAAGGGCAAAATTTAACCCCCGGTAAAAACGGCGGGCTTGCCCGTCCGAATTTGTTGCCGTTGTTAAACGGCCTTTATCTACGGAGTGATGAAATGATTGTGAACATAGCCGATATGAAAGACCCGGATGATCCACAGGGCAGGACTTTCCGCGAAGTGAATAATGTAAAAGAGCACAAATTCGCTGTTGGCCAGCTCGTAGAAATCGATGACGGGGTGAGGCTGTTTGTGGCAAAGCAAACCCGTGATTGTGATGGAACACCGCTATATTGCCTCACCCCGCGCAAGGGAGATTACCGCCAGATGCGCGAAGGGTTTGCGAACAACAACTGGATCAATGGCTGGCCAGAAGATTCGATGCAGGCCGCTTAACACGCGATATCAATCCAATTGGCTTATATTTCACGGAATAGCGGAAAATCAATCCAGCAGCTTCGCCAGATCGGAAGCCTTCGGGGCATAATAGGTGTTCAGCAAAATCCTTACATCCTTGTGCCCGCTGATTTTCGCCAGATCCATAACATCCACCTTCGTTGATAGCCGTGTCAACGCCTCTCTCCTTGAGTCATGGAAATGCAAATCCAGGATTCCAGCCCTTTTACAGGCCTTCCGAAACAACGCAGACGCACTCTCCATTCCCACAGAAAACCCGTCACACAACCTCAACAGTTCAACAGCCCTTGAGGACAGCGGAACGTCCCGGCGGTCACCATTTTTGGTATCCAGCAGCGCCACATAACGCTTCTCAAAATTGATATTCTCAGCGGCTATTCCACACATCTCACCGAGACGCATGGCCGACTCAATCGCCAGCAAAAACATCACAGCAACCTCCTGTGATTTCGTCTCCACCCGCTGGCCATCAAAACCCAGTGCGATCAACACTCCATCAATTTCGTCATCCGTTGGCCTGCGATTTCTCGGCTTAGGTCTCGGTGGACGCTTAATCTCTCGAACAGGGTTGTCAATCCCCCAGCCCCACTCGAGCCTTGCCGCCTGAAAAACTGACGACAACAAATTCAGCTCTCGGTTTACTGTAGAAGCCCTAACCTTCAACAGCCTGTCGTCACGCCACTGAGCCATATCAACACGAGTGAACGCCCTCAGCGGCTTGCCTGACAACGGGTTTCGGCAAAACGCATTTAAAAAAATGCGCTCCCACCTGACCCCTTTTTTCGCACCAGAAACATCACGGGAATATTTCTGACAAGCATCCGCCAAAGTATAGTCGGCATCACCAACCCCCTTTGCAATCTGCAACTCTTTTTCCGCTGCCCACGACTGAGCCCGAGCCTTTGTGGAAAAAGTACCAGAATGATACTCTCCCAGTTTTCGAACCTCAGCACGCCACCGCTTGCCAACCTTCCTGAACGACGCCATACCCACCCTCTTTGGCGTAAATTTGGCGTAACACGGTAGCGCAATATGGCAAATATTGGAAATATATAGCAGCAAGCAGGCTCGGCGCGATGGGCGTAAAGTCAACTATGGCGGCACTTGGAGGGAAATGACACAATGTGGAAAAATGTCGACAACGCCTCTCCGGGGCGCCAAACACTACTACTCATCCTATGAACCTACTTCTTCTCGAAGACACGGACTTTATCGCTGAAAGCCAAGCGAAGGTTACTGGACGCCGATTAACGCATTTACTAGACATTCAAAAGGTGGCCGTCGGCGATAGCCTGAAAGCTGGGCTAATCAATGGACTTATGGGAACAGCCGATGTTTTACACATTGATGCTGAATCTATACACCTCGACGTAACACTAACTGAACAGCCTCCCGCACCTCTTCCCCTCACACTGATTCTGGCACTGCCTCGCCCCAAAATGCTTCGCCGTATCTTACAAACCATTGCCACGATGGGCGTCAAAAAACTGTATTTAATCAACACTTGGCGAGTGGAAAAAAGCTACTGGCAAACACCTTGGCTCGCTGACACGGCTCTCAGACAACAACTTATTTTTGGCCTTGAACAAGGCGGCGACACCCAATTACCCGAAATCATCATTAAAAAGAGGTTTAAACCCTTTGTTGAGGACGAGCTCACAAGCATTACTACCGACACCAGATCCTTCGTTGCGCATCCCACGGGAGTAAACCCCTGCCCCATGGCATTCAATCAACCCTCAACATTAGCGATTGGTCCAGAGGGCGGTTTTATAGACTATGAGGTGGAAAAATTTATAGACATGGGATTTCAGTCGATAACCCTGGGCAGCAGAATTCTCAGGGTAGAAACAGCTGTTCCTGTACTACTATCAAGACTCTTTTCTTAATTATCCAGTAACGGATACAGGCCACCTGTGATAAAAATGGGCATGTACATTCCGCGAAATATTAGGGTATATTCCCTCTAACTCATCCAGAACGAACGTTTTATTATAAAATTGGTCTATGAAATCAATCTGGACACACCCGTTAAAGGAGATCAGTATCTATGAAATTTTACGACTGTTCTATTGCTCCAAATCCCCGGAGAGCAAGGATATTTATCGCCGAAAAAGGCCTCGACATACCAAAAGTTGAAATTGATATTGTCGGTGGAGAAAACCTAGAAAAAGAATTTCTATCGGTTAACCCTCGAGGATTGTTACCCGTTTTAGAATTGGATGATGGAACCCGGTTTGATGAAACCATGGCAATTTGCAAATACCTTGAAGATCTATACCCAGAGCCACCACTACTGGGAACCACGCCTGTAGAGCGAGCACAAATTGAGTGTCTTCAGAGAAAAATGGAATTCGACGGCATGATTGCCACCTCAGAAGCCTTTCGAAATAACACCAAAAACGACAATTTTTCCTACAGAAGCCTACCCGGGGTTGATACTGTAGGCGCCATTGATGGTCTGGTAGAACGTGGCAACAAAACGCTGGGGCTCTTTTATCATTGGCTAGAAAAGTACTTAACCCACTCTAAATTTATCGCCGGCGACCGTTATACCATGGTTGACATCACCGCTCTTTGTGCAGTTGACTTCGCCAAATGGGTAGAATTGGACATTCCTAAAGAAAACACCAACTCTTTGCGCTGGTATGAAGAGGTTTCATCTCGGCCCAGTGCTCAAGCATAAAATAACTAAGAGAATTGGTGAAAAAAACCCGGAAAATACCGGATTTCCTCTCCAGGCACCTTAGGATATAAACTATCCTAAAACTAACCTCGGCTATTCGCTCTAGGTAAACATTTTTTCCGTTGTCACACCACTTGCAGACACGGCAGTCTCACCAGGCACACCAGAGTCTTTCTTTCTCTTATAAAAATTCAGCAGTTTATCCTTTAGCCTTTGCGAATAGGTGATGAAGTTGGTTAAAGCACCCACATCGTGTCGAAGGGGATCGGCAAACATTCGCAATAAATCTTTGTTTACATCGTCGATGTGTTCCTGCAACTCATCAGCCGACGACTTTATATCTGCTTTGTCAGCCGTGGACAGGTAGCCATCAATAGCACCAAATAAACTTAATGTTTTTCCTGACAACTCTCTAACCATAATCAGAACATCACTTTTCAGATCAACAAATTTTTCCTTAATCACCTTCTTGCTATGAAATAAATCGTTAATTGAATCATGTATCTGAAAAAGATAATCAAATTGATTGATAATTCTCATCAATTCCCTGGACTGACTTTCCTCATCCACAGCGGTAACAATTCGTGAAAAATAACTCATGTACTCTTTTTTTACAAAATTGACATATTCAATGCGTTTGTCGGCCGCATCATAAACACCTTGGTAATTGGTTTCGATACTCAAAGTGACCAAATTGTAATTTTCCTTAAGAAAACAAAAGAGTTTGTGCATCCCGTCATCCAGGATTTCTTTCACTTTCACAAACTCATCATTCTTGTCATACACCGGCAAAACCAGTCGCTCAAAGTCCATTTTTCCCTCGCCCATCATCATATCCACCAATCGTGTGAATGGGGTAATCAGCACGAGAAAGATTAGACTGGTAGCCACATTGAAGATTAGGTGGATATAGGCCAACGCTATGGCTGGGTCAGGGTTTAATTCAGAAACCCGGTCACCAAACATCAGCAACAAGGGTGTAAAGATTACAACGCCACCCAAGTTAAAAAGAAAATGGCTTAATGCTGTTTTTTTCGCAGCTACATCCATGGAAAACATTGCTATTAATGCAGTTGCAGTAGTGCCAATGTTTGCGCCCATAATCAACGGCACGGCATTTTCGAGGCCCAAAAGCCCCTGCTGTGTAAAAATTATGGCTAATCCAGTGGTGACTGAGCTTGACTGAACGACAGCAGTAAAAAGGCAGCCGAACAATATTGCATAGAGCGGATTTTGTGGTTGGGTCAACAACTGAATCAAAGCCTCATTACTTTGCAGCGGTTGCAGAGAGGAAGAGATCAGATTGAGACTAAAAAACACGAAGCCAAAATAAAATATAGTTTTTCCAAAGATTGAAAAACGCGTCCTAATGATAGAGAGGATAAAGCCAACAATAATAATCAATGGTGCAAATGAGGTAAGCTTAAAGGCAACCAACTGAGCAGTAATAGTTGTTCCGATATTAGAACCAAAAATAATTCCAACACTGCTTTTAAAGGAAAGAACACCAGCATTAACCAGGCTAATCGTGATAACAGAGGTTGCCGAGCTGGATTGAATAAAAGCCGTAACCAGCGCTCCGATCAAAACCCCGATAACTGGAATTCTGGTGGCGCTACCCAACGATTTCCTGAACCTTTCTCCCGATATTTTTTCAATTTCTTTTGAGAAGTTATCCAAGCCAAAAACAAACAGGATAATTGCAGTTACAGCCGTCATTAGTATATGAAGATTTTCCATAGCATTACTTACCACTCAGTGTTACTGCCACACAACCTACTTCTCTATGGGCAACTAAAATCTACAGCTAAACAAACACTTGACTCTGTTTTTACTTTTTTCACACCTCTAATCATAGTAAACCCCAGTAGGCAGAACGTTTTGTTTTAAGATCTTCGAAAATGCCCACGGATACTACCTGCAAAGGCTTCATCCTCACCCCCACTTAAATTAAAACGATCTTCATGGCGCATTAGGTTCGTCTTCGATAAATATTGACAACTAATCCCCGCTGTCATGTAAAGTCTGCCCTATACCGCAGATAGAAAACAGCACTGCAGGCATTCTGACCAGCTATTTGCTGCCGAGCTTCTCAAGCCACCTGCCACTGCAATGAAAACTGCAGCTTTTGATATTGAGTTTAGCCATGTATCCTAGAAACACATCCAGCGGATAATTTGTATGCCTGGGCTGGTCAATAGCCTGCGGCTCATAAACTGTATAAACGAACCACTATGACGCCCACTGAGCTAATTTCCAAACAGACGATTTATCCATACTGTACAGATGCTAACGACGTATGATTCGCCATCTATCATGTTGCACCCCCATATGCCTCAAGCCCCTATACTCTGGCACCCGGCTCTATTATTACCTCTGCATTTTTCTGTGCTGCTGGTTTATACACTCTCCAAGCTACGCATTAGACCTGCCAAAATTACCTCTCATCCCTTACCAGGTTGAGCAATCTATTGAGCTGGAAGGCAATGATGCATTGCGAAAAATATTGAAACAAGAACTTGCTAGCCAGCGACAGAATAATTATCAACTGAAACAGTATAAGAAGCCTAACAAAATTGGGCGCTATGAAAGTCAATTACTGACGACTCGCTTAAGAGCTGAGGGCTTTTATGCGGCAACGGTCAATTTTCACATTCGGGATGGGCGCTCTGTATACAGTATTGAACCGGGGCCCCAATACCATGTTGAGAAAATTGACCTACAGATCCCCAAGGGGGTTGATGTACAGCAGAACATCATCAAGATTCAAACAGGAGACCCTCTACTCGCAGAATCGGTACTATCTGCCAAGAAAACACTGGCGACACACATCTCATCCAACCACTGCCTATATCAAGTCAACGTCAACTACAGAGTCGTCATTGACCACCAGACACAATCGGCCAGGGTAGTTTTCATCGCTGAGAACAGCCCCTCTGTTCATTTTGGAAAGATTACCTTTAGCGGCTTGCATTCCATCGATGAAAACTACCTCCGTGCCCGCCTACCGATTAAAGAGGGCGAATGTTTTAATCGCAATCGTATTGAAAAAGCACGTGTTGCATTGATCCAAACCAATTTATTGGCCCGCACAACTGCTCAGCTCAAGGAGCCCAGTGACGGTAAGGTACCAGTCGAATTCTCTGTGGCAGAACGCGATCACCGAACTGTGAGTGCGGGTGTTGGTTTTGAGACCGAGGAAGGGTTTGGTATCTCGGCCGGATGGGAGCACCGCAACCTGATGGGAAGCGCCCAAACACTAAGCGTTGACAGTCATATTGCGCAAAATGCACAAGGTCTGGCATCTAAGTTGATACTGCCTCATTTTCAGCGCAATGATCAATCGATCACAATCTATACCGATCTTGAACGGGAAGACACGGATGCCTTTGAATCAAAAACCGGCACTCTGGGCGTGGAACTTTCCAGGAAAATAACCCCAAACCTAGTAGGTTTGGTGGGCATTGAGCAGTCATTATCGCAAGTTATCGAAGACGGTGAAGATGACCGCTTCGCTCTCATGTCATTGCCATTGAGCCTTGAATATGACCGGCGCAGCGACTCGCTTGACCCACAATCGGGCTTCGTGATCGCGGGGCGTGTACGGCCGTTTTTGGACACCCACAACACCAGCACTACCTTTATAAAATCAACCCTGGCAGCCAGCTCCTACTTTACGTTCAACCAGCTCGCCTGGAAGCCCACCATCGCCATACGCAGCGCAGCGGGATCAATCACCGGTATCGACCGCGAGCAAGTACCCGCCAATATTCGATTTTACTCTGGTGGCGGGGGTTCTGTTCGCGGCTACCCTTTCCAATCATTGGGCCCGCTCACCGACAAAGATCCGGATGGCGGATTATCTTTCACCGAAATATCCCTCGAGACTCGACTGCGTTGGGCAGAGAACTGGGGTGGCGTGGTATTTATCGATGGCGGTGTTGCCTACGAGGAAGACCTTCCACAATGGGGTGAAGATTTACGTTGGGGAACAGGGGTAGGCCTTCGTTATTACACTAGTTTCGCTCCTATACGTTTTGATATCGGGATACCACTGAATAAGCGAGATGGTATCGACGACGATTTTCAACTCTATATCAGCATTGGGCAGGCCTTCTAATGTCCTCCGAATCAAACAACCAAAATCCTCCACAGCCAGTGTTACTCGCTGCAAAATCTGTTGTTAGATTATTCACATTGATACTAGGCTCCCTACTTGTTGTATTGGCGGTAGCAACAGGCACCCTAATTTATTCTGAAAAAGGGCGCATTTGGTTAGTCCAATCTTTGGTGAAGCAAGTTAATCAGACAACAGACTTGAACATTACCATTCTGGGGCTTGCCACACCTGCATTGGCTCAATGGCAGGCAGGCAGCATTCAAGTACAGAGGCATCAACTAAACTGGCTAGATGTCGAGCAATTGTCTCTACAGTGGCGACCTCGTGCACTATTCAATCAATCTCTAGTTATCGATCGATTAATAGCCGATAAATTTTCTTTGTATCAGTTAGCTCCGGATACATTGCCTACAAGTACACCACCAGATGTCACCCCACCTTCCAAGACGGCTCCTTCAACAACCAATGCCAGGAAAACTCAAAATTACTTCGTTTCAAGTTTCCCAAATATTCAGGTCAGAGAGTTTTCAATAGCAGCGGTAGATCTCTACGGTATTCAACCATCAAGCATTGATGCTGAAAAGCTCAGCCTCGCTATTAGTGGTGAGACAACCTGGTTAAAAGATTCACCATTAAGTATCCGCTTAGAAGCCAACGGACTAGATGCCTACCCGGCACACCTCAGATTGGAGGTACAGTCGGCAGACTGGACGCATGTGACACTGGAAGGTTTTTTGCAAGAACCAGCCAATGGTATTTTTGGCACCATATTACAGCTACCAAAGGGACAAAGCATCGATGCAGGATTTGACTTAAACATCACTGCCGAAAACAATCGTTATACTGTTAACGCTCAATATGTTGACCTGCCCTTACTACACAGGAAACTCAAAGCACAAGGCAGCCTGGTTCTATCCCATGAAGATAACGGCTTCCATCCCGAGGCGCTGGATTTAACTCTGGCCATTGACGACACCCATCATGACATCGTCGGTACGCTGATCGATCAACAGTTACAAGTTCAACTTAACTTGAACCAGTTTCCTCTGGATATTGCCGCCCTCTGGAATGATTCTGTTAATGATGGCGAACTAACCACGGAGCTGACAATCACTGGAACCACCAAAGCCCCTCACGCCAAAGGTATCATTACCGCCAACACTACTTATCAGAATATCCCTGTAGCAATCGACTTTACGGGTTCATTAACAAAAGAACGGATCAACATTGAAAACCTGTCAGCCCGCTTGGCTCAATCGGAGCTATGGGCCAAGGGCAACCTTGACAGGATACCTGAATCATCCACCCTCAATGTCACGCTGAAAAATATTGATACTACAATTCTCAAACAATTCGACGTTCCGATTCCAGACAAACTCAGGGCGACCGTCACGTCGGCAACAGCGAAACTTACCGGCTCATTGTTAAATTTCCCTCAACAATTAAATGGCAATATTGATCTGCTTGCAGAGGGTGATTATCAGCAGCAGGCATTTTCACTCCAAGGTCAGTTGACTAAACGTGATAGCACTCTGATTGCTAACAACATAACGGTCATGGCAGACAATGGAACGGCCTCCATTAACGGACAGTTACAAGAAAATGTCCTGGACGCCAATATCTCGGTTCACAATATTGATACGAACACGCTCAAACAGCTCAATGTCACGGTTCCAGACAAACTCTATGCGACCGTTACATCTGCGACAGCGAAGATCAAAGGCTCAGTACTGGATTTCCCCAAACACCTCAATGGCGACCTTGATGTTCTGGCCCAAGGTGATTATCAGCAGCAAACATTTTCAACACGGTCTCAATTGAGTAAACGTGACAACACCCTTGACATTCACGACACCACAATAACCACCGGTAATGGTGTTATCTCCATTCAGGGACAGGTACAACAACATTCTCTGGATGCCAATATCTCCATTAATATTGAGGCAATCTCAGCGAAGCTACTAACGCTGGGAGGACTCAACGTCCCGGACGGCCTTAATGCACAAATGAGCGCTCAATTCCGGCTGAATGGAGACTTGCGTCGTCCCCATATCGCCGGTGATTTACAACTGCTGGGTATACATCAGGCGATTCCCTTCTCATTGACAGCAAAAGGTCTCTACCAAAGTGAGAACCTGCTCCTGAAGGAATTAAATCTAACAGCATTTGATGAGCCGGTACTTAAAGTAAACGGCTTCTATAAAGGTGACCAGTTTGAATTTCAGGCTCACGCCAAAAAACTACCCAGCCAACTATTATCCGCACTGGACTGGCATGTTAAACCAGGTAAATTCAGTACCGATATTAGCGCTCGAGGTACCTTTAGTGACCCCGAAATCAACGGCAACCTGAACTATCAAGCGACACTCGCTGGATATAACGAAGAAGGTGAGACAAAGGATATTAATTTTTCATGGGATGTAAACCTAAGCACAGACAGTGCCGCGTTCAAAATAAAATCGACGTTTACACGTAGTAGTTCACCACCAGGTGAACTGGTCATCACAATCCCCAAGCAGCCCTACCTTAACTACAGTACTGACAAAAAGCCGCACGCCAAACTGAAGTCGGCTTCGACGGAGACCTCTCGCTTTGATGCCTTCCCTTTAGATGCCACCATCATTGGTCACATTAACCTACAGACCGTATCCTTTTTACTAGACCCCGATCTACACCGCTTAACCGGAGAGGCGGATACAAACATTACGCTAAATGGAACACTGGGAAAGCCAAAAATGAATGGTTTTGTTCAGCTTCATAATTCACGCTACCAAAACCCCATAACAGGCACTCTAATCGAGGATATCCATTGCCGTGTAAATGCAGAACAAATATCCCTGGCGTTCAGCGACTGTTTCGCCACGGATGGTGCTGGTGGTAACTATCAATTAAAAGGCACAATGCTTGCGCCGACTAACGGCTCACCTGGATCGGTTGAGCTCAATTTAGTTACCCAACAAGTGAATATTTTGCGACGCCCCGACATTGAAAGTGAAGCCAGTGGCGCCATTAAATTATCCGGCAACTTCAATTCACTATTGGCCAGTGGTCACCTGGAGTTATCGCCACTAACCATTGTGATTAATTCAACCCTTTCCGACAACATTCCCACTATTGATGTGGAGGAAACGAACTTACCTGGAAAACACAACATACAAAAAACCGGCAGCCCTGTCGCCCTCCCAAATATAGAGTTAAATCTCGTCTTATCGGCTAACAACCAGGCCTACCTGCGTGGTCATGGCCTGGAGGCAGAACTAAAAGGGAAGATAAACATACAGGGCAATCTGGAAAAACCACGCTACGATGGCACGGTGGAGACAGTCCGAGGAAAATTTAAAATATTTAACAAATCATTCAAGCTTGAGCAAGGTAACGTTAGTTTCAATAATAATGCTCTAAACATCACAACAACCGGCATATATAAAAGAAATGGCCAGCGTATTCAGGCGGATTTATCGGGCACCCATGACAACCTTAAACTCAGCCTATCTGCTATTCCACAAATGGCTGAAGACGAAATTCTTGCCTATCTAATTTTTGGCAAATCAATACAAAAAATGACCCCTTTTCAAGCCATACAACTCGCTGCTGCTGTTCAATCATTACGAGGTGGCGCTAATGGTTCATTTGATCCAATAGGTAGCACTCGAGAGCTACTGCATGTAGACACGTTATCCATTGACTCAACCTCCACAACAGAGGGGGATAATGGCGTTAACGTCGGTGTTGGCAAATACCTTAACGAACGCGTTTATCTGGAACTAGAACGAACCCCTAACCCCTCTCAACCCTGGCGTGGCAATCTGGAAATTGAGCTAACGCCAAATATCAACCTGGAAAGTTCTACCGGTGGAAATACCGGAGTTGAAGGTGCCACGCTGAAATGGAAACGCGATTACTAACTCTCTATGGCGCAAAGATTTTTTAGCATTTTCGGGCTCTTGTCATAGAGGCGTTAAATTGCTTTCGATTCACCCAAAAATCTGTGGTTTCTAGGCCGTCGTAACCACTGGATCCCCATAGGATTGAAGAACGTCCACCAACCGAAATACATTGAGACTTAGTGCATGTCTCACTGTACTATACGATTTAATCAGTGTTTATCCAGCCGCGCATTATCTCAGGCAAACCACATAGATAAACCGGCTCGGCTACACTAATCATAACAAAAGAGAAACTATTGAAGTTATGCTTAATGAGTGACTAACTTTTATTCTCGAATTAATTAGGGAGCAATAATGAAAATAGCCATACTGTCCAGAAATTCAAAGCTGTATTCTACCCGCCGATTGGTCGAAGCCGCCAAGCAACGTGGACACGAGGTTCGTGTTCTCGACCATCTCCGCTGCTTCATGGATATGGGTACAGAGCACCCTTCCATTCATTTTAAGGATGAAGAATTTAAACCCAACGATTTTGACGCTGTCATTCCTCGCATTGGCTCATCGGTGACCTTTTATGGCACAGCCGTGGTTCGTCAATTTGAAATGATGGGAACCTATTGCGTTAATGAGTCCGTCGCTATTTCACGTTCCCGAGATAAATTACGTTCCATTCAGCTACTATCACGTAAAGGTGTAGGCATACCCGTGACAGCTTTTGCCAACACACCCGACAATGTCAATGGACTGATACGAGAGGTTGGCGGAGCACCGCTGGTGATTAAATTATTGGAAGGAACACAGGGCATCGGCGTCGTTCTGGCGGAGACCAAAAAAGCAGCGGAAAGTGTTATTGAAGCGTTTATGGGCGTAAAAAGTAACATCCTGATTCAAGAATTTATCAAGGAAGCTGGCGGCAGCGATATTCGCTGTTTTGTCGTTGGAGGAAAAGTCATTGCCGCCATGCAACGGACGGCATTAGCGGGTGAATTCCGCTCTAACCTGCATCGAGGTGGTTCTGCTGAGCTGGTCAAATTAACCCCCGCGGAGCGCGCCACCGCAGTCAAGGCGGCAAGCATCATGGGACTCAACGTCTGCGGTGTTGATTTATTACGCTCTGACCGTGGGCCCCTTGTCATGGAAGTTAACTCTTCCCCGGGCCTAGAGGGCATAGAAGAAGCAACGAAAAAAGACGTGGCAACTCTAATTATCCAGTTCATCGAAAAGAATGCTAAACCCAATAAAACACGAACCCGAGGAAATGGTTAAACGCCAATGACTGCGTCAACAAGAAATCAGCCGATAACCATTAATGGTGTCACCGTATACCCCGGTGAAAAAAAAATCATCGATTTATCGGTTGCCAAATTGTATACCCATACGAGTTTAAGCATTCCGCTACAGGTCATCTGTGGCAGAAAACTAGGGCCTAAACTGTTTATCAGTGCCGCCATACACGGCGATGAATTGAATGGTGTAGAGATTGTTCGCCGCCTGGTTAAAAGTACGGCTCTCAACCGACTGCGCGGCACAATCATCGTTGTACCTGTCGTCAATGTCTTTGGCATCATTCAACATTCGAGATACTTACCAGACCGACGTGATTTGAACCGCTCCTTTCCAGGCTCCAAGCGTGGCTCTCTGGCTGCCAGACTGGCTCATATTTTTTTGACTGAAATTGTCAGCAAATGTGATTACGGCATTGACCTGCATACCGGGGCAGTACACCGCTCCAACCTGCCACAAATACGTGCAAACCTAGATGACCCAGAAACTAAACGGTTAGCAGAAGCCTTTTCTGTGCCAGTGATACTTAATGCGAATATGCGCGATGGTTCTTTACGACAAGCTGCCGACGAACTCGGCATAAGGGTTTTGCTCTATGAAGCTGGTGAAGCATTACGTTTCGATGAGCTGTCTATCAGGGCAGGTGTACGAGGTATTTTATCAGCCATGCGTGCACTAGACATGTTAGCGCCAGCCAAAGTCACGAGGAAAAAAAAGCTCGAGCCTTTTGTTGCCCGCTCCACTAGTTGGGAGAGAGCACCGGAAAGTGGCTTATTGCGAGCAATAGCACCTCTCGGTGCACGGGTTAACAAGGGTGACTTGCTGGGCGTCATTTCAGACCCTTCGGATCTTTTTGAACAAAAGGAATATGAAATCAAAGCCCAACATGCCGGACTGGTGATCGGCAAAAGCAATATTCCTTTGGTGAATGAAGGCGATGCTCTATTTCATATCGCCCGTTTTGAAGATATACAAGAGGCCGCCGCATCGGTTGAAGCGTTTCAAAGCTCTGCTGAAAATACACCTAATCCAATATTTGATGATCAAATCTTCATTTAAAACATTCATTTCACGATGACTGGAGTACATGAATGCCGCCTTGGCTTGAAGTCTTGCCCTACGATGTCTGGATCTGGCTGGGAATCATTTTTTGTTTATCCCAATCGGCCATTTTCTCAGGTTTAAACTTAGCCTTTTTTAGTTTAAATCGCCTCCAGCTGGAGATAAAAGCGAGCGATGAAAACAAGGCCGCAAAAAAAGTGCTGGCAATGCGCCAAGACTCAAACTTTTTACTCACGACAATTCTTTGGGGCAATGTTGCGATTAATGTTTTATTGACGCTCTTATCGGATTCAGTAATGGCTGGCGTGAGTGCATTTGCCTTCTCAGCTATTTTCATCACATTGTTTGGTGAAATCACACCCCAAGCCTACTTTTCTCGTCACGCGCTTAAAACAGCCTCGCTACTGGCACCACTATTACGTTTTTACCAAGTTCTGCTGTTTCCTGTAGCGAAGCCCTGCGCACTACTGCTCGACCTATGGCTAGGCAAAGAAGGTATCATTTATTGGCGAGAACGCGACCTACGCCAAGTCATTAAAAAACACATTGAAGCCGATGAAACTGAAGTAGAAGCAGTCGAGGGTATCGGGGCCCTTAACTTTCTGCAAATTGATGATATTCCCGTGGGACAAGAAGGCGAAGCCCTCGATCCAGAAAGCATCATTGCTCTTCCCACCCACCTGGATTTACCCGTACTGCCGGACTTTGAAGCTTCTCCAAATGACCCATTTCTGCAACGCATACAGCGATCGGGACGTAAGTGGATAGTCTTCGTTAACGATCAAAAAAAACCATTTTTAGTATTGGATGCCGATGGCTTTTTGCGTGCGGCCTTATTTAAGCCCTCATCTGATTTTTCCCCCTATGAATACTGCCACCGCCCCATATTAATTACCGACCCACAACAGCCACTAGGCGATATCATTGGATACCTGAAGAGGAGCCAAGACGCACTATGCGATAATGCAATCGAGCATGATATTATTTTGCTATGGACGAATCAGCCTCGCATCATCACGGGTGCGGATATTCTTGGCCGACTCTTAAAAGGAATTCACTCAGCTACTTGATAATATTTGTTAATCAGAGCCAAACTCTAGGAACACAGCGCTGGGCAACCGGGAAGTAACACATGACCAATGATTCTATCCAGGAACTGACGCGGATCATTCAAAAAGCCGCCTATGCCTCCCTACCTGAAGAGCAAGTTCAGATCATAGTCAGTGAAATTAGCGAGTTTCTCTCGGTCGAAGTCTGTAGCCTTTATAAAAAAAACCACGACAATAGCATGGGGTTAGTGGCCACCCATGGCCTTTCAGTTCCTCACCCCATTGTCATACCACCGCTAAAAGGACTGGTTGGCCAAGTGGCTAAATTGCGGCATAGCATTAATATAAAGGAACCATCAAAGTATCCCGATTACTACGCTGTACCACATTTACCGGAAGAGGCGCTGCATAGCTTTTGTGGTGTGCCCGTGGTCCATCGTGGACAAGTTATTGGTGTATTGTTGGTTCAAAGTCGCCACTCAGAGCTACTAGACGCAGCTCAAGAGGCATTTCTCACGACACTGGCAGCCCACCTCGCCTTGTTAATCTATGCGCTGCCGGAACAGACCGTTTCAACAACGCTCTCCAATGTTCGCAAACAAGGCATTTGCGGTGCATCAGGCGTGGCCATTGGTTATGCAAAAATCATTGGGATTGAAGGACTCATGTCGGTATCCGACGTGCCATGCAATGACGTTGAAAACAACCTCCAAAAGTGGGAACAACTTAAGGCAGTGGCGATCTCTGAGCTCAAAGAGGAACGCAGCATCATCGAAAACACCTTGGGAGAAAGCCTTGCAGCCGTGCTAGACGCCCACCAAATGTTACTTGATGACCCCGCCTTTAACAGCCGTATTAAAAACGAAATCACCTCAAAAAAATCGCTTCCCTGGGCAATTAAACAAACCATAAATTTCTTTTCTGAACAGTTTCTTGCTATGGAAGATCCTTATCTTCGGGCCCGTCACGACGATATTATGCAGTTGGGAGAAAAGCTGTATCAAGCTCTACAAGGAAATCACAGCGAAGCTATCGTAAGTGCCCCTTCCTCACCCATTGTGCTGGTAGGACACCATGTGAGTGTCTCAGATATCGTCAGTTTACCGGCGGGACAATTAGCCGCTATTGTTTGCCTGGCAGGTGCAGCCCTATCGCATATTGCTGTCTTTGCGAATGCACTGGGTATTCCTGCCATTATGGGGGTTGGGGTATTACCAATTTCAGATGGTGATCGACTTATTGTTGATGGTGAAAACTCTCAAGTGATTCTCAACCCCAATAAAGCGCTTGTTCGAGAGTATCAACTCATTGTCACTGGACGAGAGGCCTTTGATAGTCAATTACTGGCTTTGCGTGATTTACCAGCAACCACAACCGATGGTGTCAATATCACGTTGTTCGCAAACTCTGGGTTACAAGCTGACATCATGCCCGGAATCAGCAATGGAGCGGAAGGACTTGGCCTGTATCGCACGGAAATTCCTTTTATGGTGCGCCAGACGCTGCCCTCGGAAGAGGAGCAAATCAGCGTATACCAACAAGTCATTAATGCCTATCAGGATAGACCCGTCTCTATCAGAACTCTGGATATTGGCGCGGACAAACCACTGCCCTACCTGCCCCCCGTCAAAGAGGAAAACCCCGCACTGGGGTGGCGCGGCATTCGTTTTACGCTCGACAATCTGCAGCTACTGATCACACAGTATCGCGCTATCATGAGGGCAGCATCGGCAAAACCAAATGTACAAATATTGCTGCCAATGATTAGCTCTACAGACGAACTAGATCAGTGTATTGAATTGCTTGACGAGGCCTATCAACAATTACTGGACGATGGTGAAACGGTTTGTCGTCCCCGGTTAGGGATCATGGTGGAGGTTCCAAGTACGATAGCTTTGCTTCCTTTATGGCGAGATAAAATAGACTTTGTTTCGGTCGGCAGTAATGACCTGTCACAATATCTCTTGGCCGTTGACCGAAACAATCCATTGGTTGCAAAGCTCTATGACCCACTGCACCCGGCTGTTATCCATGAATTAGATCGCATTAATCGCATTGCTCAAGCGTGTGGATTGCCCATCTGCCTGTGCGGTGAGATGGCATCGGATCCCATCGCAGTCATGCTGTTACTGGGGATGGGGTTCCGCCAGCTGAGCATGAGTTCAGCCAAACTGCCTTCTATTAAATGGTTAATTCGCTCGATCTCTCTTCAAGATACACAACACTTCTTTAAAGTCGCGACTACACTCGATAAAGCATCGAGTATTCGAGAATATGGGGATGGCCTACTGAAATCCGTTGGCATGGACTTTGAGGCACCCATTAAAACATAGCGGCCTTTTAGGCCTTCAAGCTATGCTCACTCGAATCAGCACCAATAGATGAGGATAAACGGGGGCTCAGGCCACTAAATATTGAAGTTTTCCTACCTGCTTGTGGGAGCCAACAACCATGGATCATATATTTCATTCTGTCGAATTTCAGATGAGCGTGCTGTTATTTGTAGCACTCAGTGGTTATTTACTCGCCTCTGTCATTAATCAGCCAGCTGTGGTTGGTCAGATTCTAGCTGGCATAGCCATTGGCCCCAGTATTGCAGGTTTAATTACTTATACCGACTTCGTATCCAGTCTAGGGCATTTAGGTGCCGCGATACTGCTATTCACTATCGGGCTTGAGTTTAAAATAAAAGATTTACTGAAGTTACGTTATGCCGTCATCGGCTTATTCGGCGTTCTGGTTCCTTGGGTCAGCGGTTATGGCCTTGCATTATTATTTGATTTTGAACCTGGTCGAGCATCACTCATCGGTGTTGCTCTCTCAGCGACCAGTATTGCTATTACGGCTGATACCCTGCGAGAAATGGGTAAACTAGATAGCCCTGCAGCAAAAGCCATTATCGGTGCTGCCGTTATTGATGATGTATTGGCATTGTTGGCTTTGTCCATCAGCTTACAGGTTGGCAGCGGCGAGACCTCAGTAACCAATATTGGCTTTATGCTGATGAAAGCAATCATGTTTTTGGCCGCTGGTGTATTTCTAAGCCAGCGCTACATTCGTCACTGGATCTACAAATTCGACGCCACTGTTTTTGCCCAGCGTTATACTGAGGCCGTTTTTGTACTCGCCATGATGCTGGCGTTTGCCTATGCCATCCTTGCAGAGCTGATGGGCTTATCCGCAATTATTGGTGCATTTGTTGCAGGAGTGAGCCTAGAAGGTGTTCATCTTAAACACAGCCGAAATTTCCATGAAGGTTCGGATTATCTTCGTATCGTATTTGGTGCAATTTTCTTTATTTCTCTTGGCATCTTAGTGGATCTCTCGGCATTCACCTCGGACATAATGCTATTTTTACTCGCGCTGACAACCGTAGCAATCACCAGTAAATTCGTCGGCTGTAGCCTACCAGCCAAGTTAATGGGCATGAGTAATAGGGATTCCATCACTGTCGGCGTGGGCATGGTGCCACGGGGTGAAATTGCGATGGTCGTCGCGTTATTGGCGCTCAATTCTGGGGCAATTGGACAAGCGGCATACATCGCCATGGTTCTTATGAGTTTATTGACCTCAGTATTTACACCACTAGTATTGAGAAACTGGATCTACTCAAAAAGTGCGAACGAAGGCTAAGGATCTACCTTTTAGTGAATCCCGGTTGGTTCTCTTAACGCTAAATACAGCTCAACAATCAGCCTCTCCACATCCACGGCCGTCTTCACAAAAAACGTTATGTCTGGCTAGGACAACAAACCAGACAAGGCAGAGGCAATACCTAAAAATGACATAAACCCGGCGATATCAGTCACTGTCGTTAAAATAATCGACGATGACTGTGCAGGATCTTGCCCCAGTTTTTTCAGACAAATCGGCACTAATGCACCCGCAGTACCCGCTACCGTCATTGAGATCACCATAGCCAGAGCAAGGATCAAAGCCAGTCCGCTACTGCCACTCCAGACAAAAACTCCGGCCGCACAGGTGATAGCAATGGCAACACCATTGATTAGCCCTGCACCAGCCTCTTTAAACATCACTTTAAACCAATGCCGGGTGGTAATTTCTCGCAAAGTTAGTCCGCGCATGGTGACAGCTAACGCTTGTGCTCCAGTATTACCTGACTGCCCAGCAGCAACAGGCATCAAAACAGCCAGCGCGGTAAATTGGGCAATAGTGCTTTCAAACAAACCAACGACCGAAGCCGCTAAAAAACCGGTTAATAAATTAATCTGCAACCAGGGCTGTCGCTTGCGTACTGCAAAAAAACTACTCGACAACGCGCGCTCATCACGGCTGGCACCCACCATCGTTTGTAACTCAGAAGCAATATTCTCTTTTAAGGCATCAATGGCGTTCTGTCCGCGAATTACCCCCAGTAGCCGATGGTGAATATCTACGACAGGGAGAACATCGATAAGGTTGTTCTGGAGTTTTTCAGCGACATCCTGCCTGGGATCCAAAGCTGCCACAAAATCATCGACGGAGACGCTCAGTTCTTCGAGTGTTTGCAAAGGGTCTGCACAAACCAAGTGCACCAAATCAACCTGCCCATGCAAGCGCATATCGTTGTCCAGGGTATAAATTCGGCGTCGCATGATGGCCGGGTGTTGTTTCAGCTGCGACATCGCTTCCTCAACAGTCATATCCTGACTAAAAGACAGGGCACGATTGTCCATCATATAACCCGCAGAGTCTGGCGGATAATCCATCAACTCCCTCAGTTCTTTCGCTTGGCCCTCCGTCATCAAATCCAAATATCGCTGCCGCTGACTGTCATCAAAACGGCTAATCAGGCTGGCACAAGGCCCGGCATCAAGTGCTTCCAATAATTCCAAGGCAACCCGGTCTGGTGTTAGCGGTAGGATTTGACTGGCTACCGGTGGAGTTACATACACCCACACCCGCTGCCTCAAAATGGTGGAATGCTCAGTTAGGATTTGAGCTGCCACCTCAGGCGACAGGGCTTCAAGCCTACGTGCAGCATCACGCGGATAGTTGCGTAAAAATGCCTGGGTCAATGCATCTGCAGCAGTCTCCGGGGCAGAGGATAATATATTCTCAGCTGTTTTCATCGCGATTCTCCTCTGGATGAAACACTATCAGATGACCACCCAACCAAACTCAGTAAAGCCATCAACGTACCCGCATATGCCTCCGTCAGGCTACCGATTAAATCATTCTGGGACATGGATCTGGAAACCTCCCCATGCTGTGCAAGACTTCGACGTAAATCTAAATGGCGCAATATACCAATCAGCTGTTGATTTCGATTGAGCACAGCCAACGTGTCGTTTTTTTGCCAACCCTCATGCCGACAGGCAGCGACCAAACTGGTGCGAGCATGTAACACGGGCGGAGCTGGTAAAATCAAATGGGAGATTGGCGCTTCGTCCTTAGCTTGCAATAATGCTTGCACGGAGATTGTGCCGATCAAATGCTGCGTCTCATTAACAATCAATAGCTCTGCAACTCTGACTCCGTCGCCGGCACTGGAAAACCGCTTTAATGCTTCACCCACCCGACAGGTTGAAGGCAATACAACCAAGTCTGCGGTCATCCAGGCACCCACGGTATCTTCGGAATAACTCATAAGCATGCGGCATAGCGCTGAGGTTTTTTCAGGCAAGACACTCACCAGCTCATCACGCCGGGGTTTTTCGATGCATCTCAAAATAGCAGCCGCCTGGTTGGCATTAAAATCAGCCATCAATCCCGCAGCCTTATCCAATGACCAATGTATACACAGACGAGCAACATAAGGTGGCAGCATATGTGTAATCAACTGACGTGCCTGCTTCAATGGCAAGGCTGACACGAGTTCAGCTGCTACCTCTTGCGGTTGCAATTCCAGTTCGCGCGCTGCGGCCTCAGGATGTTGCTGTATAAAGGTTAAGACTAAATCTAAATCACTAGGATTCATGTCGATCCCCTTTTTTCCCGAATAAGTTACCTATCATTGAGCCGCTAGCAACCTCATCAGGTATGCTCTCAATACTTTGACTAACCTGCTCGTGGAACAATTTTGCAGGTACAGCGGC
>JBFICW010000032.1:0-28723 GCA_041581635.1 Porticoccus sp.
ACTCACTGCCTTTTAACGCAGCCAAGGGAACTGCAGGAACATCGGAAAAAGGCCGCAGTGCGGTATAAAAACGCTCCAAACCACCTTTGGCTTCCAGAAGATTATCCTCTGAGTAGTTAATGGGACTTCGATAATGACTCGAGAGCAGGAAGTAGCGCACTACCTCCGGGTGGTATTTTTTCAATACTTCACGGATGGTAAAAAAGTTGCCCAGCGACTTAGACATTTTTTCGTTATCCACCCGAACAGCACCCGCATGCATCCAGTAATTCACATACTTTTTACCGGTTGCCGCCTCACTCTGAGCGATTTCGTTTTCGTGATGCGGAAAAGGCAGGTCAGGACCACCCCCATGAATGTCAAAGGTGTCGCCAAGGCAGCATGTGGACATGGCAGAACATTCAATATGCCAGCCAGGGCGACCCGGTCCCCAGGGTGACTCCCAGCTAACCTCTCCGGGCTTTGCCCCTTTCCACAGAGCAAAGTCCCGAGGATCTTCCTTAATGTCACCAACTTCAACCCGGGCACCAGCCAACAGATCATCGGGATTGCGATTACTCAGCTTGCCGTATTCGGGAAAACGGCTGACGCGATAGTACACATCGCCATTATCCACGGCATAAGCGTAGTGGTTATCCACCAAAATTTGCACCATGGCCAAAATGTCATCCATATGTGACGTCGCTCTGGGTTCCGCATCTGGCGGCATGATACCCAGGGCTTGCTCATCTTCGTGCATGGCTTCGATCATCCGATCCGTCAAATCTGAAAAAAGCTCATCATTTTCTTTGGCACGATTCAGAATTTTGTCGTCGATATCGGTGATATTTCTTACATAATTGACATTCCACCCCTGGGAGCGCAAATAACGGGTAATGACGTCAAATGCCACCAGCACCCGAGCATGACCGATATGGCAGAGGTCATAGACGGTAATACCACAGACATACATGTTGATTTTTCCCGCTTCCAGAGGCTTGAAAACTTCTTTCTGGCGCGTCAATGTATTGTATAGATGCAATGTCATAGTTTTATCTTTCTGATTACAACGGTTCTAAATTTAAATAAATTCAATATCAAATAAAATATTCATCAAGAACCGGCATCGGCCCACACGGATCTGAGCGCTATGGTCTGATTGAATACCAGTTTGTCTGAAATGCTATTTTTACTGTCTTTGCAGAAATAGCCTTCCCGCTCAAATTGATAAGGTTTACCTGTTTCCGCTTCAGCCAAACTCACCTCGGCCTTGCAACCTGTCAAAATCTGCAGAGAATTGGGGTTAATAGCGTCGAGGAAATTTTTATCACCCGCATCGGGAAGCGGATCATTAAATAATCGATCGTAAAGGTGTATCTCACAATCCACCGAATATTGAGCCGACACCCAATGAACCACGCCCTTGGGTTTAATATCGTCGGCTGGGTCTTGCCCCAAAGTGTCGGGTATCAGGCTGGCATTAACCTGCACAACGTCTCCGGCATCATTCTTCACATAATCGTCGGCTTCAACAACATACCCATTGCGCAACCGGATACGTTTACCGGGTGTCAGCTTTTTCTTAAATTTCTTGCTGTACTCTTCCTTAAAGTCCTCTGCATCGATATAGATTTCCCGAGTAAATGGCAGGGTTCGCTCACCCATATCCAAGTCGGGGTGCAGTGGAGCCGTCAACTGTTCCAGATGGTTCTCTGGCAAATTGGTGATAACCACTTTCAATGGGTGTAATACCGTCATCGCCCTAGGCGCATGCTTATTGAGTTCGTCCCGGATAAAGTGCTCCAACTGGGACATATCCACCATGCCATCCGTTTTTGCCACCGCTAGGCTATCGCAGAAATTGCGAATGGCGACAGCGGGCACGCCGCGACGACGCAGCCCTGAAATAGTGGGCATACGGGGGTCATTCCAACCGTCCACGTGGCCCTCGTCAACCAACTGCTTGAGCTTGCGTTTGCTGGTAACGCTGTAGTTAAGATTTAAACGACCAAACTCATACTGATGCGGTGTTGATGGCACCGGCAGGTTTTCAATAAACCAGTTGTACAGCGGACGATTGGACGCAAACTCCAGGGTACAAATGGAGTGAGTAACACCTTCAATGGCATCTTCCTGACCGTGGGCAAAATCATAGGCGGGATAAATATTCCAGGCATCCCCTGTACGGTGATGAGATGCCTTTTTAACCCGATACATAACCGGATCACGAAGACTGACATTGGGCGAGGCCATATCAATTTTGGCGCGCAATGTCATCTTGCCCTCGTCAATCTCACCATTTTTCATCTGCTCCAGTAGCGCCAGACTTTCATCTATCGGCCGCTCGCGATAAGGGCTGTCCTTGCCAGGCTCAGTTAAACTGCCACGGTATTCTCGCATTTGCTCGGCGTTTAATTCGCAGACGTAGGCCTTTTCTTCACGTATGAGATATTGCGCCCACTCATAGAGTTGGCCAAAATAATCAGAGGCATAACGCACCTCGCCACTCCACTGAAAACCGAGCCACTTTACGTCTTCGATAATGGCATGAACGTATTCGTCCTCTTCCTTTTCGGGATTTGTATCATCGAAGCGCAGATGGCAATCACCGCCGTACTGTTGCGCCAAGCCAAAGTTCACGCAAATGGATTTAGCGTGACCAATGTGCAAATAACCATTAGGTTCCGGGGGAAAGCGGGTGACAACCTTATCGACAACCCCGGTCTCAAGGTCACTACTAATTGTCTGCTGAATAAAATTGAGCGGTTTGTTATCGTCTGCCATACTGCCGGCCCTGCTGGGCGCTTCTCCATGGATAAAAAACAGGTTAAGAAAAAGGAGCCGAATTATAGCCCTCAGGCTGTTGCGTATAAACCATTGATAGTTCAGATAAACAAGTTTCCGCCTATCTGCCCCTGATTCTTACCCATAAAACAAACTGGATACGAAAAAAAGGCTTATGACCCAGCTTCTCAAGCAGCCGAATGTACGAGCCATCCTCTATTTACAAGTGAGCCTATTCTCTTTTCTGGTAGGAGATTCCCTATTAAAACTGCTGTTTCAAAAGCTACCCACCGGCCAGCTAATCTGCCTGCGAACCTGTGCCTCACTGCTGGTATTGCTAATCTTTATGGCAGCCACTGGTCGGTTACCATTATTGAAAATCAGCAAGCCGCTTCATCACGTACTACGCAGCCTGTTTTTTACATTTGTCAGCATGGGTTATTACCTGGCTGTCAAATTTTTTCCACTCAGTGCCCTGGCGACCGCGCTGGCGGGTGCACCGATCATCATATCGGCCATATCGCCACTGATACTAAAAGAGCATGCCAATAAAGTTCAATGGATTGCCACCATCACGGGTTTTGTCGGCGTTTGCCTGGTACTGAAACCCGACATCAATGAGCTGAACTGGAATTATCTGGCCCTGCTGAGTCTGCCGTTTTCTTACGCCACCATGATTTTATGGGGCAAGTATCTTTCCAAAACCGAGTCTGACTGGGCATTGAATTTCTACCAGTTTATTCCACTACTGATTATCAGCGCCATTTGGCAGCAAGATCAGTGGATTACCCCCGATGCAATGCAACTAGGCATCACCTTGTTATCCGGAGCAGCCGCATCGATTGGATTCATGCTGTTAATCGCCGCCTTTCGGATTGGCAAACCCGTCATTATTGCCCCCTTTGAATACAGCTATATTTTGATGGCATTAGTGGCCGATATCTTGTTCTGGCACTTTTACCCGGATATATGGCTCTGGCTGGGCATTAGCCTGATTCTAGCTTGTGGCGTGGTGCAAGGGTGGCAGGCGCGGCTAGAACCACCGACAATCACGCCACACCTGCGACCAGAAGACACTCATAGCCCATAATCACCCCGGGTCCGCTCATCATCACTTAAACCCTCTCAAATACGCAGAACAGTTCAAATTGGCCGTCGAAAAACGTAACATGGGCCCTTTCCATTTTCTGATAGCTACAGGATCACACTGAAATGATTACCCTGCACACCAACTTTGGCGACATAAACGTTGAGCTGGACTTTGAAAAAGCCCCGGTATCTGCTGCAAACTTCCTCCAATACTGCCGCGAGGACTTCTACAACAACACAATTTTTCACCGTGTTATCGATGGCTTCATGATTCAGGGTGGTGGATTCACCCCCGACATGCAGCAAAAAGATGGCAATGACCCCATTGAAAATGAAGCCGACAACGGCCTGAGCAACGACATTGGCACACTAGCCATGGCTCGCACGAATGAACCCCACTCTGCCAGCTCTCAATTCTTTATCAATGTTGGCAACAACGATTTTCTCAACCACTCCGGCAAAAACCCACAAGGCTGGGGCTACGCAGTGTTCGGCAAGGTGGTCGATGGCATGGATGTGGTCAATAAAATCAAAGCTGTTCCAACCGGCAGCTCTGGCTACCACCAGGATGTACCACAAGAAACTGTCGAAATCCAAAATGTTACGATCAGCGATGCCTATTCTGACAAGTAACTGCGATAAATAACCGGCCGTTAAAGAACCGTGGGGCAATCACCATTGTTACAAACTCTTTGCCCCACGGGTTCTCACTAACCCATGTCCACATTACTGATCTCTGATCTGCACCTATCCCCCGGGCACCCCGCCGTTACCCAGGCATTTTTTGAGTTCCTCAAACACCAGGCCCGCGAGGCCAGCGCACTGTATATTCTAGGCGACCTGTTTGAAGCCTGGATTGGTGACGACGACCCATCCGAGCTGGCGAGAGCAGTCATCTCAGCCCTGAGAGCCCTTTCAGACCAGGGTACCAAGCTCTATTTTCTCCACGGCAATCGCGACTTTCTAGTCAACAAGCGTTTTGCCCGCGAAGCAGGCTGCACACTGCTGCCAGAGCATCATGTAGCCAACCTTGAAGGCCACAAAATATTATTGCTGCACGGAGACACCCTGTGCATTGAAGACGTGGATTACCAGAAGTTCAGACGCAAGGCCAGACACCCTGTTTTTCGTTGGCTACTCAGCCACCTGCCTCTTAAAAAACGGCAAAAAATAGCCCGAGACTGGCGCGCCAAAAGCATGGCGGCCAACAGTAACAAATCTGACAACATTATGGATGTCACCGACTCGGAAGTTGAGCGACTGATGACAAAATATCAGGTTAACACCATGATCCACGGCCATACCCACCGCCCCAACCGACATACGCATAAAAATGGTGAACGGCTGGTGCTGGGAGACTGGCACCATAATGGCTGGTTTATCCGCATTACCGAGCACACTGCACCCGAACTGATTTCTTTTCCAATTGATGAGCCAACCTGAAACCTACGTGCACAAAAAATAACCGCATTTTTATAACGAATGAAAAAGCAGTCCTACACCACCCCCATTAACGTGGCAATAGAACTCAAGAGTCTTGATTACCCCACGCTTCAATTACGCACAGACACAAACTCCCCCGCCCCAGTACTACACTACAAATAATCGAATGTAATTTATCCATTAGCTACCTTGAGGTTTTGTTAAATGGCTGAAATCGAGTTTGTTATAGCAGATATCACCAATTTGGATATCGAAGCCATCGTGTTCCCAGCGCACAAGCACTTGATACGAGGCCGGGGGCTCTCTGGACAAATCTTTGACTTAGCGGGAGAATCATTGGTGAACTATTGCAATCAGTTAGACGACTGCCCAATTGGTGAAGCGCGGATCACACCGGGGTTCAATCTGCCAGCGAAGTACCTAATACACACCGTCACACCACTGTGGAGCGGTGGCGACCAGTGGGGTTATATTGTGCTGGAACAGCTGCGCCAGTGTTATAACAGTAGTGTTCAGCTCGCCTTGGAAAATGGTATCAAATACCTTGCTTTTTCCTCACTCGGGTCTGGTCACAACAAAATACCCCATGAGATCGCCTCTCGCATTGGGCTGGAGGTATTACTTAAGCACAGGCATGCTTTCGAGCGACTGGTTGTGTGCTCACGGAGTTTGTCCAGCAGCAATGTATGGCTCGATGCCAAAAAACAATTTGACGGCATGAATCATTAGCAAGGTACTGAATATCTCTTTTTGTTTCTGCCAAATCAGTGATCCGTTTCTATACTTGCTATATACATATTGTGGTGACCGGATATGACATCAAAAGCACTCAGAATTTCAATAGTGGTTCTGATTATTCTCACATTACCAGCCATTGTCGCCTGGGCTGCCTTGGTTAATCTGTTGCCCTCTGACAAGTATGCCAATCGAGCAAAAGTATTAGCCTCTCCGCCATCCGTTGAACAACAATTTATGCCCTACCAAGGGCCTCACCCAAGCCAATGGTCGCGCAGCGAAGACCCATACCCATACCCGATCAAGCTCGGTAGCGTAGGCCCCGTGACACCACTCTATAAGATCAACCTGCAATATCCGTTTGCCTGCGGGGGAGAGCGATCACGTCTGGGCCAACCGCTCATAGATAACAATCAACATTGGGGTATTGCCATCACTCAGATGGATACTCAGACGGGCGAACTTCGCAATGGTTTTAGCAAGGACTGTCTGCATCCAACACAGGCTTTGTACCTGTATAACCGCGCTGGCACTGAAAAATTTTACCCACTGGAACAGGCGCAGGGCGACATCGCTCAAATCAACATTAACGGGCAAACCATAGACTTTATCATCCGCGTTGAAATGGGCACGATTAACCGGTTTATCTACACCATAGCAGCACTCAAAGGCCCCGAAGATACGCTGGAGAACCCCGATTCCCGGTACTGGAACAAACGTCTTATTTATCAATTTCGTGGAGGCGTAGGCATCGGTTACCGCCAGGGGAGAACTACCCCAAATGCCATACCTGAAAGACGCTTTGAACAACTAAAACTAGGCTATGCCATTGCTTACTCCACGGCAAACCAGACCTCCAATCATTATGATATCTGGCTGGCTGAAGACACTGCCCTAAGGGTCAAGCGGCAGTTCAGCTCGCTGTACGGAAAACCCAACTACACCATAGGCATAGGCGGCTCAGGCGGTGCCATTCAACAGTATCTGATTGGTCAGAACGGGTCCGATCTTCTGGATGGAGCATTAGCCTTATACGCTTATCCCGACATGCTCAGCCAAACCCTCTATGCACTCGACTGTGAATTGTTGGAGTACTATTTTGATGTCAATGCAGAGAGTTCCCGCTGGCGCCACTGGGAACAGCGCCGACTGGTTGAGGGGCTAAATAGCAAGGATCACCCCGCCGACGACAAGAGCTATATTTATGAAGCCGCTATGGTAGCGCAGGGGCTGTTGCCACGCTGGCCAACTGGGAGCAGTGAATGTGTTCGTGGTTGGCGCGGTCTCACTCCGCTTGTCAACAATCCAACCTATGTTCACTTCATGTCACGTTTCAGCCCGCAGCTTCAAGCATCCACGCGATGGAGCCACTGGGATAGCCTGGCTTACATCTATGGGAGTCGTCCAAACGGTTACGCCTTCCGTACCTGGGATAATGTCGGAGTACAGTATGGTTTGCGTGCTCTTAGACATGGCCAAATCAGTATCCGGGAATTTTTGCACATGAATGCCAATATTGGCGGGTGGAAATCTCCTGAAACGATGACACAGGAACACTTTTGGCGGCTCAATGGCAACGGTTCTTTCTGGGACTTTAGCCCCTGGAGCCATCACAACATGAACTTGAGTCCGGACAATGGCAAAACCCCTGCGACTCGAACCCGAGGTGACATTGAGGCGATTCAGGCAGCCTACCGGGCAGGTCATATTTTTGTTGGGCAGCTGAATATTCCTGTTATCGATGTTCGCCACTACCTTGAGCAAGATTTGGATATGCACCATGTCAGCGCTTCATTTTCCGCACGGTTACGTTTGTTGAAACAGCAAGGGCATTACGACAACCAACTGATATGGGTGGCCGACAAGCGTTTTGATCCTACACCCCAAGCACTTGAAGCAATGGCTCAATGGCTCGAAAACCAACGCAGATATAAAACTAAAGCACCACGGCAAACCCGACCAGCCAGCCTTCAGGATCGCTGCTATGACCAGCAAGGGCAGGTTATCGCTAATGGAGCCCATGTCTGGGATGGTGAGTGGAACCACCAGAAAAATGGTGTCTGCATGAAGCACTATCCGATTTACAGCACCTCTCGAATAGAGGCTGGAGGAAATTTAAATGGCGATACCTTTAAGTGCCAACTAATGAGCGTCAACGACGCCTTGAAAAAAGGACTCTATGCACCTATCGACATGGCACCACACAAGGATCGCCTGGAACAGATTTTTCCCAATGGGGTTTGCGACTACACCAAACCCGATCAGGGTCTTCCAGAGGGGTTAATCGTCAATGGCGCTTTAGTTAGGAAAGGGGGGTAGGAAAGGGAGCAGAATGATTTTCATCTCGAGTGTTTTTTAATTTCACTCTCCCCTTAACGCATCGATTGGACTCAGCCGAGTGGCATTCATCGCTGGTCTCACTCCCGCCATCAACCCAACCACCATGGACACCAGCAATGACACCGTGACAATTTCGGGCTTTAAGGCCATAGGAAGTGCCGGAAGAAAGAGTTGTAGCAGCAAGACCACCAAGGCAACGGTCAACACACCGGTTAGACCACCGATTAATCCCAACATTACAGCCTCACCGAGAAACAGGTTTCGCACCAGACTGCGGGTACAACCCATAGCTCGCAGCAAGCCCACTTCACTGGTACGTTCGGTGACAGTGATCATTAAAATCGTGGAAATCCCTACAGCACCGACCAGTAAAGAAATGGCACCAAGCCCGCCCCCTGCGTATTTAAGAATTTGCAGGATGTTGTCCATGGTTTCCATCATTTGGTCTTGAGTAATCAGGGTGAAGTCTTCAAAACCGTGGCGTTCAATTAACAGTTTTTTAATATTTTTTGTCAGGGTTTTTGTCGCCACAGCGGGGCTATAAAAAACATCCACCTCCATTAGGCTTTCGCGATTAAACAACTGCAATCCTTTGTTCGCAGGGATGTAAATCATGTCATCCAAATCTGTACCGAGGAATTGCCCCTTCGGTGCGGTGACACCCACCACCCGAAAGCGGTTGCCGCCCACATGAATAAACTCACCCAGCGGATTGCTGTTGCCGAACAGTTCCTGTTTTAATTTACTCCCCAAGACGGCAAAGGCTCGAGCCCGGGACATATCCTCCACCGGCAAAAAAGTGCCCTGTGCAATCTCCAGCTTCCAGGCTTTGTCTGCCAACGCCCCTACGCCCGCCACATCGGTATAACGGCTCATACCTTTGGCTTTGATTTGAGCCGTGCCCATAACCACTGGCACAACCTCCTCCACGCCAGAAATACGGGCCAATGCTTCCGCATCGGCCAGTGACAGGGGCCGGGTCGTATTAAGAATGCCGCTGAGGCCAAAGGTTTCTGTTTTTCCCGGTGTTATAGCAACGATGTGGCTACCGAACTGGGTAAATTCCTGAATGACAAACTGGCGTAACCCTTCGCCCATGGAGCTAAGTAACACCATCGCGGCGATACCAATGGCAAAACCCACAATGGTCAATATGGAGCGCATGCGTTGCATCCATAGTGCCCAAATTACCCAACGAAGATAGTCTAAAAATCTCATAAGACAATCACCCTTGTCCCACCTGACCCCGAAGTGCCAATACCGGGTCAAGAGCCGCAGCCCTGCGTGCCGGCATCCATGAAAAAACCAGCCCGGCCAACAATGCGGTGCCCACTGCTGCGGGCATCGACCACCAGGGGGGAGCCATAGGAAATACCGGCCAGATACGCCCGATGATAAACACCACTGACCAGGCAAAAATAATTCCAGCCAGCGAACCCAGAGTAACCAACATCAACGATTCCCCAAGAAACAACTGGCGCACCTGAGCACTGCTGGCACCGATGGCTTTTAGCAAACCAATTTCACATTTTCGCTGACTCACTGAAATTAGGCTGAGATTCATAATCAGAATACCCGCCACCAGTAAACTAATGGCCGCAATGGCTGCAATGGCCAAGGTTAGCGTGGATAATATATTGTCGAAGGCGGCCAGCATGGCATCCTGGCTGACGAGGGTAATATCTTCATCGCCCTCGTGCCGCTCGCGAATAATCGCCTTAATGCGCTTTTCGGTTCGGGGCAAATCGGCATTACCGGCAAGTTCGATCAACACTCGGAACAGCCCCGGCGTATTAAACATTTGTTCCGCCGTACGAACCGGCACAATAATCATATCGCTCAAGTCCATACCCAGGGATTCCCCGCGTTCGACCAACACCCCGACAACACGCAAACGTCGATCTCCAGCCCTGACCCACTCGCCAATGGCGCGACCGTGACCAAATAACTCACGCTTCAGCTTTGCACCCAGCACACAGACCGCCATGGCTTCACTTCGGGTTCTCTCGGGCAGGATCTTCCCCTGTGACACCTTCAGCTGGCGAACCTGAAAGATTTCTGGGGTGCTACCCAAGACAATAGATTCACGGGATAAGCTTTCCACAGCAATACTAGTCGTACCCGCTATTACAGGTGCTACGGCATTGATTGAGGGGATACGAGCCAGCGCCTGAGCGTCTTCCAGGGTCAGGTCTCTCGGCGCGGTGCCATAGATAGGTGGCGAACCACCGGTTGTCTCCTTGCGACCGGGGAATATGATCAACAATTGATTACCCAATGCAGAAAATTCCTGATTCACGTAACGGCGAGCGCCTTCGCCTAAACTTGTGAGCAAAACCACAGAAGCTACGCCTAACCCCACCGCCAGCAACAACAATCCGGTACGAACCCGGTGCCGCACGAAAATCTGCCAGTTAAAACGTATCTGGTCAGCCAGGTACATACTTAGCACCCGCACCGGTTTCAGCACTTATATCTGTTTCAACCAGTCCGTCCACCATGTGAATTTGACGATGAGCCCGCTGCCCCAGATTGAGATCGTGAGTGACCACCAGCAACGTAATGCCTTCGGCATTGAGGTTTTCAAGCACGGCGATAATTTCACGTCCAGAGGCCTGATCCAAATTACCCGTGGGCTCATCTGCCAACAGTATTCGGGGCTTCATCACAATAGCTCGGGCTATAGCCACCCGCTGCAACTGCCCCCCCGATAGCTGATTCGGGTGATGACCAGACCAGGCCTCCAACCCGACTTGGACAAGAACGTCCTGCGCGGCTGTACGACGCTCCCGCAATGACACACCGGCCAACATCATCGGCAGCTCGACATTCTCCAAGGTCGTGAGTCGGTTTACCAAGTGAAACGACTGAAAAATAAAACCAATTTGCTCCCCTCGAAGGCGGGCTCGTTGCTCCTCAGGCAAACGCTCGGTATGGATACCATCCAGTAGATAACTCCCGCTGTCGGGTCGATCCAGCAAACCGATCATATTCAGCAGTGTCGATTTTCCGGATCCCGACGGCCCCATCACCGAGATGTACTCTCCTTCCTTGACGATTAAGTCTACTTCTCTGAGCGCTCGGAGAGGTGTCTCGCCAACCTGATAGGTCTTGCTGACCTGCTGAAGTTCAATCATCGGTAACCGCACCAATTTTTGCGCTGGCTCCCTCAACCACGCCGGCACTACCAATGTTGCCAACGATACTATCTCCCTCTGAAAGCCCACTGACGACTTCGGTATAACGCCAATTGGACAGCCCTTTTTCAATGGGTTTTCGGCGTAATTCTCCGCCGTCATCAAGAACCATTACATAGCGGTCATCGACCACCAACTCGGAGGGGATTCGCAATACCTTGTCCCGGCTATTGAGAATAATCTCCATATCGGCGCTGTAACCGGCCAACAGCTTGATCCCCTCAGGCAATGATTCCAGCTCAGCTTCCACCTCTACTGTGCGAGCCTGTTTTTCAACATCCAGAATATAGGGTGATATGCGCCGTATCCTGGCTGGAAAAATCTTACCCCTGAAGGCATCCAGCGTGACGCGCACAGGAATAGCCAATGCAATATCTGACGCATCCACTTCATCAATCGGGGCACTAATGTAATGGCAATTATCCGTGAGTAAATCAATGGCCGGTGGCGTGGCAACACCCGGCGGTGATGGTGTGGAAAACTCTCCCACCTCGCCAGTAACTTCGGCAACAGAACCAGCGAAAGGTGCCCGCAAATGGGTTTGCTCCAACACCGCGGAGGCAGCCGCCACCGAAGAATTTGCCTGAGCTACTCTGGCTTTAGCCGCTTCACAACTAGCCCTGCTGGCCCGGGCTCTGGATTTAGCAAGATCCGAAGATTCTTTGGAGACCAGGTTTTTCTTCACCAGGTTGTCAATACGACGTGACTCTCTATCATCGGACTGAGCGGAAATACAAATGCTCTGCCGCTCCTGAATCGCTGACTGCTCTGAAGCCTCGGCTACGGACAACTGAGCCGCTCTGTCCTCATTCCACAGAGACATCAATAGCTGTCCTGCCGCCACATGGTCACCCTCCTGAACATAGAGCTGAGCAATTTGCCCACCGATGGGTAGTGACAATCGAGATCGCTGACAGGCCTTAACGGTTCCTGCACGGGTATTGGCCACTGTTTGTTCAACTGTACCCCGCTCCACTGAAATCACCGAGACCAGAACAGGGTCAGGACGAGACCACAGATAAAACATCCCAACCACCCCTGCCCCGATAACAGCAATGACAATCCATTTTTTCATCGACATAAACCCTGCTTGCTTGATAAGAAGTTAAACCATCACCTAATCATAGACTTAGAATAAAAAACTGGCCGTTGATATAGATCTATTATGCACCCGACGTTTTTTTATGTATTAATAAATACAGACATAAAAAAAGCGGCCTTTCAGCCGCTTCGCAATAAATCCTAACCAGATTTATTTAACCATTCAAAGGCAGGAGGAAGCCTCCAGAAAGGGGCCATCCACACAAAGCCTTCGACCATCTGGGGCAGCACAGGCACCGCAAAGCCCTACACCGCATTTGGTCAGGTAATCGATGGCACTAAATATCTGCTCGTCTCGACAGAATTCCCGCTGCACAGCAATGGCGGCATGAACCATAGGCTCTGGGCCACAGTTATAAAATACCAGATTATCCAGCTCCTCCGACGTCATCTCCATCAGTCGCGTTCGAAGCATCTCGGTGACAAATCCATGATAGCCTTCAGAGCCATCATCGGTTGCCACATAAACATCGGCAATTTTTTTACATTCATCGAGAAAATAAAGGCGTTCAGCCGTGCGTGCACCCGTGAAAATCTCGGCGTTATCAAAATCCCGGGCAATCTGGTAGACCGCAGCGAGACCCGTGCCACCACTGACACTCATAATTTTGGCACCTTCGTGAGGTGCAACAGGAATACCATGCGGCCCTCTGACGTAGGCTTCCGTCCCCGGCTTCAATGCCATGAGCTCGTGGGTAAATACACCTACATCAATCACCACCAGAGAGAAGGGATCGTCAGTCAGTGCAGAGAATGGTTTTTCGCCCAGCCCGGGGATCCACAGAAAAATAAATTCGCCGGCTTGGACATTTATCTTCCGGTCGAAGGTAAGAATACAAATATCATCGGTTACCCGTTCGTTTGACACCAATGACACCGGGCGGAATTGCATGTCCACATCATAGCGAATCAGGTTTTCGGCCTGATTTTTTCCGTACTCAATATCGCGATGCAATGTTTGAAAGTATTCCCTCATTTCGTCGGTGGTCAAACCTATTAGCGCAGAGCCAATGCCTACCACATCGGCCCCAGCATCCGCATAGGCACGAACGTCATCGGCACTGCTGGCACCACCACAACCGATAATGGGGCAATCCACAGCTTCGGCAATTTCTCGCACACATTTCAAGCCAATGGGTAAGACCCCTTTGCCCGACATACCGCCGGAACCATTACTCAATACCGGGTGACCATGCGCAGAGGTATAACCGGGACCAACCGTGTTAATGGCACAGAGTCCATCGGCACCACCATCAACAGCTGCCTTGGCAATTTCGGCTATATTGTCGGTATTTGGTGTCAGTTTCGGAATCACCGGAATATCTACTACCGCCTTTACTGCCGCAGTGATTTCTTTTACCAGTTCGGGATCCTGCCCCATGGCCATGCCATAGCCTTTGGCATGGGGACACGACAAGTTCAGTTCGAGGCCGTCGGAAACCGGGGCAAGGATTTTTGCCACCTCAACAAATTCTTCAACACTGCCACCAAAAATTGAGGTGAGCAGAAAGCGATCCTCAGGCACATTCAATGTCGCCAGCGACTCAGCCAGTTGCTTGGCACCCGGATTGGTTAGACCAACCGCATTCACAAAACAGCCCGGCGCATACTGACTGATTACCGGCTCGCGATAACCCGGCCTTGGTTCAAGCCCAACACTTTTGGTCGTCAACACCCCCACTTCGGGAATCGTATCGAAAATATGCTGAATAATTGAGGCGGCCGTTGTCACAATTCCAGAGGGGATAGTGAACGGTGAGGTAATCGTTTTACCAAAGAAATTTTTATTGAAACCGCTGTTTCTGAAGGACGCTGCTTTCGACATTTAAAGTTTATGACCTAAGGAGTAGTTGAGGTGTGTAAGGTTGTATCTAAGGAGCAGAAGGATAAACGTCCTCCCCCCTGAAATCCACCCGGATCAATGGATAAAAGCACTCAAAACAGTGTAATGCATGGCACGTGGTGGATAACCTAAATGGCATGACTACCAACTTCTCACAGATTAGTCTCTATCTGTTCACCATAATAAAACAGGCGATAACCACCAGGCTCTATTTGCTGCCAGGCTTCATTACACGTCAACGGCTGGGTAGCGATTACCGTCACCACATCGTCCGGTGTCGTTTCCTGCTTAAAGTCAACCACCACATCCTCATCAACCAACAGTGCTTTTCCAAAGGGTGCCCGACGGGTAATCCAATGAAGATTATTACTACAGAAAGCCATCACATAGGCACCATCAGTCAGCAACATGTTATAGACACCCAGTTCGTTTAATTGAGCCGATAACGTTGCTATGTAATGGAACACTTCAGACATATCATCTGGTCTAGATGGGTAACGGCTTTTCAGTTGGCACAGCAGCCAGCAAAAGGCATGTTCGCTGTCTGTTTCCCCTACCGGGGTATAAACACCCGTGTCCAGTGATTCAAAATCCTCAAGTTGGCCATTGTGGGCAAAGGTCCAGTTTCTCCCCCACAGTTCACGAGTGAAAGGGTGCGTATTCTCAAGACTGACACAACCACGATTGGCCTGTCGGATGTGACTAATCACCGAGCAGCTTTTGATGGGGTAATTCACCACCATCTTTGCAATTTTTGAATCACAAGAAGGGTTGGGGTCTTTAAATGCACGACACCCTTTCCCTTCATAGAAGGTTATCCCCCAGCCGTCCGCATGGGGGCCGGTATTACCACCACGCTGGATCAACCCGGTAAAGCTAAAGCATATATCCGTGGGAACATTGGCACTCATACCTAGTAGTTCGCACATACGTCTTCTCTTTTCTATTCAGGGTTCATGCAGTAACGGTTTGCTTAAGATCTTCTTCAACGACCAAAAGTGGCCCTGAGTGAAAATGAAATTCACTGTCGGGCATCTCAATTAATTGTCTCTCCTGCTCACGAAACACCTCAATTCTCTCATCGATCGATTGGTTTCCAGCAGCTTTCTTGGCCAATGATAGATAGTCTCGATAATGTCGCCCCTCAGATTTCAGCAGTGACAGATAAAATTGCTTGAGCTCATCGTCGAGGTAAGGTGCCAATTTTGCGAACCGCTCACACGACCTCGCCTCAATAAAGGCTCCAACGATCAATGTATCGATTAGTTTAGCGGGTTCATGCGTCCGGACTTTTTTTCGCAGCCCGGCGGCATAACGGGAGGCCGTTATATTTTGATAGGCAATACCCCGTGCCTTCATGATCGCGATCACTTGCTCAAAGTGACGCATTTCTTCTCTAGCCAGCTTGGACATTTTATTGAGCAACTCGAAGCTATCCACATAGCGATAGATCAGATTAATCGCTGTACTGGCGGCTTTTTTTTCACAGTTTGCATGATCGATTAACAATATGTCCTGATGCTGCAAAGCATTCGCTATCCATGCATCAGGCGTTTTACAGGGTAAAAAATCCTCAATTTCTTGAAGTGATGATACCGCCACGAATTTCAATCCTTATTGAAGAATGATTCAACATCTTTAGCGACAACAATATCCAGACTGTGGACTATGGGTCGCGAAGCAACTTGCTCTCGCCACGGCCTTAGGCCTTCTATTTCACTCATAACATCCCAGCCATAGACCTCGCTCATGGTTTTCTCTACCTTATCGAAGGTGTAATAGGCAACGATGTCAGCATAGGTGAACTTATTCCCCGCCAAGTAAGGTTCAAATTTTGCCAATTTTTCCAATGCCATTAATCCTCTGGCCACTTGGGGTTTTACTTCCTCAACAGTCTGCTCGTGGTTAGTCCCACCAAAAAAGACACCGGCGTAAAGACGACGTGCAGGTAGCTCAACATACAATTCACAAGCTCTCATCAGCTCACGCACTTTGGCCCGCTCAAAAGGATCCGCCGGAAACAGCGGAACTTCGGGGTTAATGTCTTCCAGAAATTCCATAATAGCCATGGTTTCAGAAAGAAATCCCTCGCGTGCTTCTAGGCAGGGTATTTTACCCATGGGACTCATGGATAAGAATTGATCTTCCTGATTGGGATAAGACCGGACTTCATCGAACTCAAAACCTTTTTCGAGCATGGCCAACTTGACCATATTGAAGTAGGCGCTGACGTGAAAACCATAAAGTTTAAGCATGCTTGTTTCACCCTAATTAAAGCCCGTAAATCCCCACAGGGCATTACACCCACAAATGGCAGTGTATCAGAGAATTTTGCCCGGTGAACGGCCGCTATCCACTGGCATCACATTACTCTGAGACTTGAATTATAGTAATATATGTGGCCGTTGGGCTTATTGCCCAGTCAGGCCAGAATATGGGTATGGGCTAGCAGCGATGATTCACTGGTAGCCCCAACCACTCTTAATCCTGCCGGATTGGGTCAAGTCACACAAGAAGAGGATGCAGACCGTGTTAGAAGCTTATCGTCAACATGTAGCAGAACGTGCCGCGGAAGGAATTCCCCCCAAGCCCCTTACGCCAGAATGGACAGCAGCCCTGGTTGAGTTATTGAAAAACCCACCCGCTGGTGAAGAAGCATTTTTGTTAGACCTTATCGCCAATCGCGTACCACCCGGTGTGGACGAAGCGGCTTACGTCAAAGCAGGTTTCCTAAGCGCTTTGGTTAATGGTGAAGCAAGCTCACCCCTGATTGACCGCAGCGCGGCAGTTACCCTGCTCGGCAATATGCATGGCGGCTATAATGTTGCAACCCTCGTGGAACTGCTGGACGACGCCGAATTAGCTGAACAAGCGGCTGAAGAACTGAAAGGCACGCTGTTGGTGTTTGATGCATTCCACGATGTCGCTGAAAAAGCAGATAACGGCAATGCCAACGCAAAAGCTGTACTCCAATCGTGGGCTGATGCAGAGTGGTTCACAAACAATGATTCTGTGCCAGAAAGTATCAAAACCATCGTATTTAAGGTCACTGGCGAAATTAACACCGATGACCTGTCTCCTGCACCAGATGCATGGAGCCGTCCAGATATTCCACTACATGCACGCGCCGCTTTCAAGATGACTCGCGATGGCCTCACGCCTGATGAGCATGGGGCTGTTGGCCCGATGAGCCAAATCGACGAAATCAAATCCAAAGGGCTACCCGTCACTTTTGTGGGCGACGTTGTGGGTACTGGCTCTTCGCGTAAATCTGCCACCAACTCAGTACTTTGGTTCTTCGGCGAAGACATGCCCGGTGTACCAAACAAGCGCTCTGGCGGCATTTGTATTGGCGGTAAAGTAGCACCTATCTTCTTTAACACGATGGAAGATGCTGGCGCACTGGTATTTGAAGCACCTGTGGACGACATCAATTTTGGCGACATCATTGAAATTCGTCCCTACGACGGAAAAATTCTTAACGAAGCTGGCGAAGTAATCTCTGAGTTTGAATTCAAATCCGACGTAATTCTCGATGAAGTCCAAGCAGATGGCCGTATTAATCTGATTATTGGCCGCGGCCTGACCCAACGTGCTCGCGAGCACCTTGGTCTGCCTGCTTCTGACTTCTTCCGTCAGCCTAATCAACCAGAAGATACTGGCAAAGGTTATACTTTGGCACAGAAAATGGTCGGTAAAGCATGTGGTGTTGAAGGCGTTCGCCCTGGCACTTATTGCGAACCAAAAATGACCACGGTCGGCTCTCAGGATACCACTGGCCCGATGACCCGCGACGAGCTGAAAGATCTGGCTTGCCTCGGCTTTTCCGCCGACCTCACTATGCAGTCTTTCTGTCACACTGCGGCCTACCCCAAGCCTGTGGATGTCGAGACACAACACACTCTGCCAGACTTCATCATGAACCGCGGTGGCGTATCGCTTCGTCCTGGCGACGGTATCATCCATAGCTGGTTGAATCGCATGTTGCTGCCGGACACCGTGGGTACGGGTGGTGATTCACATACTCGCTTCCCCATGGGCATTTCATTCCCTGGCGGTTCTGGACTGGTTGCTTTTGCTGCCGCGACCGGCGTTATGCCACTGGATATGCCTGAATCAGTTCTGGTTCGCTTTAAAGGTGAAATGCAACCGGGCATCACGTTACGCGACCTGGTTCACGCTATCCCTTATTACGGCATTAAGGAAGGTTTGCTGACCGTTGAGAAGAAAGGCAAGAAAAACTTCTTCTCTGGTCGTGTTCTGGAAATCGAAGGCCTCAATGACCTGACCGTTGAACAGGCATTTGAACTGTCCGATGCCTCTGCTGAGCGTTCCGCTGCAGGCTGTACTATCAAACTGAGTGAAGAATCAGTAACCGAGTACCTACGCTCCAACATCACCCTGTTGCGCTGGATGGTAGGCAATGGCTACGGTGATCCACGCACACTGGAACGTCGTGCTGCGAAAATGGAAGAATGGCTGGCAAACCCATCACTGATGGAAGCAGACGCCGACGCTGAATACGCTGCGGTCATCGAAATTGATTTGGCCGATATTAAAGAACCTATCGTTTGCTGCCCGAATGATCCAGATGATGCAAAACTGTTATCTGACGTCGCCGGCGACAAAGTGGACGAAGTATTTATCGGTTCTTGCATGACCAACATTGGTCACTTCCGTGCTGCGGGCAAACTGTTTGAAATGGCTAAATCTGGTGTTAAGTCGCGCTTCTGGATAGCCCCACCCACCAAAATGGACGAGCACACGTTGATGGAAGAAGGTTACTACAACATCTTTGGCAAAGCGGGCGCACGTACCGAGATGCCCGGCTGTTCTCTGTGTATGGGCAACCAGGCACGAGTTAACCCGGGAGCAACGGTTATCTCGACTTCGACACGTAACTTCCCTAACCGTTTAGGTGATGGAGCCAACGTTTATCTAGCTTCAGCCGAATTGGCCGCAGTGGGTGGCATCTTGGGTAAACTACCTACACCTGCTGAATACATGGAGTACGCCAGCAAGATTAACTCTATGTCTGATGATATCTACCGTTACATGAATTTCGATCAGATCGAATCCTTTCAGGCTGGTGCCGACGAAGGCAAGCGTATTGCGGCTGAAGAAATCGTTACCGTTTCCTAAGTATGTTGGGTAACGGCTGGTGATAACAAACCAGGCACATTAGAAAGGCCCCGCTTTGGCGGGGCCTTTTTTTTACAGCAAAATACTCCCGATCAACCACTCCCGCTTAGCGAACCTTTTTAGGTTGCCTATTCTAATCTGCCATGCGTAAACTGGATGCTGGTTGTTTTAGCTATCTAAATAGGTGCTCTAATATGCAATACCAATTCTTTGATCTATATCGTCAATCACTAGCACCACTAAATGCCACTGTAGACCTTATTCACGATATCGTTACAGATGAACGGTATCCCCTGGTTAACACACGTTATGGCAGGCTTCGAAAGGCAATACTAGAATCCACTAGCCGCCTGCTAAAACACTACCCCAAACAAGGCTTTCAATACGAACCGGTTGTTATTGACGGTAAAGAACACCCGATCAATGAGACCGTTGTTCTGGAAAAACCCTTTTGTAAATTGCTGCGCTTTCGCCGTGAAGGCCTTCCCGATGACGCCCCAAAATTACTCTGCGTCGCGGCACTGTCTGGCCACCACGCCACACTGGCGAGAGAAACCTACAGAGAATTTCTGGCAGATTACGAAGTCTATCTGACGGATTGGTCCGATGCGCGCGATGTACCGCTCTCGGAAGGGAAGTTTGGCTATGAAGAATATGTCAGCTATTTAATCGATTTTATGACACACATTGGCCCCAACAATCATGTCTTTGCCATATGCCAAGCCGCAGTGCCTGCGTTAACCGCTGTCAGTCATATGTCGAGAGAAAAGGATGTTTGCCGCCCTAAAACTCTCACGATGATGGCTGGCCCCATTGATATTCGGGTAAACCCCAACGCCTTCACCAAACAAGTTTTAAAAACCTCAGCAAAATTTCTTGAGAAAGTTGCCATTCATAAGGTGCCTAACCGGTACGCGGGCGTAGGCCGACGCGTTTACCCAGGAACCATGCAACTGGGTGGCTTCATGTCCATGAACATAAAGTCCCATTTAGAAAAACATGTGCAGTTCTTTAAAGACGTTGTGCGTGGCAATGTAGACGATGCTGACAAGCATCGTGATTTCTACGATGAATACATGGCCGTCCTCGATATGGACGCAGATTTTTATCTTGAAACCATGGATCGAATTTTCCTGGATCAACAGCTGCCCAAAGGCACCATGCAATATCTGGGAAAGACGATCAATTGCAGCGACATCACCGATGTGGCCATCCTCACGCTGGAAGGTGAAAAGGATGACATGATCAGCTTGGGTCAAACCGAGGCTGCACTGCACCTTTGTGACAAGCTACCTAAAAAGCTTAAAAAACACTATGTACAGAAAGGCGTTGGTCACTACGGTATTTTTAATGGCAGCAAATACCGAAAGGGCGTTGCACCAAAAATCAAAGACTGGATTAACACACACGACAAGTAAGTTGTTCAGCACCGATAACAAACAATAGGCAAAAGACCGACAATTGTCGGTCTTTTTAGTTACCAGGCGAATTACTTTGCTTAAAGTTGCGTCTATGTCCAGGCTCCGCTTTCAGCTCCCCCGTCGCTGTTTCTCCTTAAGCACCAGTTTTTCCTTCTTTCGGCTTAAGATTTTCGCTTCCATTGAAGAGCCGATATGTGCTTCGCCTCTCTGTTTAGCCAGGTTCACTTGCCTTTCTCGGGCGGTGTAACGGCTGATTTGTTCGTTGCTGTGCTTACCAAAGCAGCGATGACAGCTCACCCCTTTTTGATAATGTGCATGCTGCTTATCTTCTTCCGCAATAGGCATACGACAAGCGTGACACTGATCATATTGGCCTTTTTCAAGCTTGTGATTCACGGTGACGCGGTTGTCAAAAACAAAACACTCGCCTTGCCACTTGGAGGTATGTTCAGGTACCTGTTCAAGATAATTGAGAATACCGCCTTTCAGGTGGTAAACCTCCTCAAAGCCCTGTTGCTTTAAATAGGCCGTCGATTTCTCACAGCGAATGCCACCCGTGCAAAACATAGCTACTTTTTTCTGCTTTTTCGGATTCAGTTCCTTACTGACGTAATCTGGAAATTCACGAAAAGTACTTGTCTCGGGATTCACTGCATTTTCAAATGTACCGATCTCAATCTCATAATTATTTCGGGTATCCAGCAGTAATACTTCAGGATCGCTAATGAGGGCATTCCAGTCGTCAGGCTCAACATAGGTGCCGACGATCTCATTCGGATTAATCTCAGCCACCCCCATGGTCACAATTTCATTTTTAAGCTTTACCTTGGTGCGATAAAAAGGGTTGGCGTTGACATAGGATTCTTTGGCCTCAAGACCAGAGAATCGCCCATCTTTTTCTAACCACGCCAAAATGGCATCAATACCCTGCCTGGAACCAGCAATCGTGCCATTAATCCCCTCAGGAGCAAGCAGCAACGTACCTTTAACACATTGCTCTAACATCAACGTTTGAAGAGGCAATCTAAAGTCTTCAAAATCAGGGAATGTCGCAAAACGGTAAAGTGCAGCGACCACTACACTATTGGGTGACTCAGTCATATATTTTCCTTATTGCAACCGGAACGTAAAACCGGGCAAATTACAGGGTGCAAATTGTCCAAGGCACCCTTTGGAGCGCATTTTAAGGAAATGTACTAAAGCACTCAAGAAAACTGTCATCAAGGGGACTTTTCTTTAACGATCAATATCGACAGGTACTGTCTGTCGCGTTACTGCCGCCTTCATAAGCCCCCGAAACCTTATAACTTAATAGTCATACCATTTTTTTATTCTAAAGCCGAGTCTGGTACATAAATGCGCTACATTTATGTAAAATTGCCGGCCCTTGCACTTCAGGCATCAATCATGACAGAACTATTGTCACCCGCTGGAACTCTTAAAAACATGCGCTATGCATTTGCCTATGGAGCAGATGCTGTTTACGCAGGACAACCCCGCTATAGTTTGCGTGTAAGGAACAATGAGTTTAACCATTTAGATGTCATGGCTGGCGCGATAGCGGAAGCCCACGCCCAGAATAAAAAGTTCTATATCGCCAGCAATATTTCACCCCACAATGACAAGGTCAGAAGTTATCTTCGGGATATGGAAGAGGTCATTGAGATGCAACCTGACGCTCTGATCATGTCTGATCCGGGGCTGATCATGATGGTCAGAGAAAAATGGCCAGAGATGCCTATTCACTTGTCAGTACAAGCCAACGCCACTAACTATGCAACAGTCAAGTTCTGGCATACACAGGGTATTGTCCGCACGATCTTGTCCCGCGAGTTGGGATTGAATGAAATTGAAGAAATTCGCCAGCACTGCCCAGAGATGGAGCTTGAAGTTTTTGTACACGGCTCACTGTGTATTGCCTATTCAGGTCGCTGTTTGCTGTCTGGCTATATGAATCACAGAGATCCAAATCAGGGTGCCTGCACCAACGCCTGCCGCTGGAAATACAACGCACAAGAAGCGACTGAAACAGAGACCGGTGACATTGTTCCTGCCCAAGTTTGGGACCCCATTCAAGAAAACCAACAAGATCAAAGTGATCGCGGAGAAGAAAAGCCCATCATGTTGCTGGAAGAACAGGGCCGGCCTGGGGAAATGATGCCAGCCTTTGAAGATGAACACGGCACCTACATCATGAATTCAAAGGATCTACGCGCCGTCCAACACGTTGAGCGATTGGTTAATATGGGCGTTGTTTCCTTAAAAATTGAGGGTCGCACCAAGTCTCATTACTACGCAGCCCGCACTGCTCAAGTCTACCGTCGCGCCATAGATAACGCAGAGGCAGGGATACCCTTTGATCTGAACATGATGGCCGAACTGGACCATCTGGCTAATCGCGGCTACACCGAAGGTTTCTACCGCCGCCACGTGCCCCAAGAAACCCAGAACTATGTACAGAGTGCCTCCAGCAACCCGAACCAGCAGTTTGTGGGTGAAATCAGCGCGGTAGACTCAGATAAAGGCTGGGCTACAGTGGAGGTTAAAAACCGCTTTGAAAATGGTGATACGCTCGAGCTTGTCACCCCTAACGGAAATATGACGTTCAACCTGGAGACGCTGGAAAATCTTAAGGGAGAGTCCATGGGTGCAGCACCGGGATCCGGTCATGTTGTCCGCATACCAATGCCTGATGAAATCAGCTTACCGGAAGACGGCGGTTATGCAATGCTAATGAGGTATATGTAAATCTCCGGATTTATGATCTTTCGCCAAAAGCCCAATGAAGACTTACTCTATGAATTGGCCTCTAGAATACTGAGTAAACAATGCGTGTCGCATAAGGTGCAATAACAATGGCAAGAATCGTCGTTTTACTCGCTATTGTCTTTCTCGGTTATTTATTCTGGGGAGCACTTAAACAACGCTCTCCTCAGCAACGAAAACAACTACTGTTGCGCGGGCTGCTCGTTGCACTGATTGCCATTACCCTGTTGCTAGCAGCAACGGGCAGAGTTCACTGGATAATGGCAGCACTGGCTGCTGCGCTCCCCTTTGTCAAAGGACTTTTCGGCTTACTGCTGAGGACACTACCGTTCCTACAAGTCTGGCTAAAACAGCGACAGTCCCGTTCAGAACAACCCAATACACCAAATAGCAATCCAGAAGTAGATGAAGAAGAAGCATGGAAAATACTGGGCCTTAATCCAGAGGCAAGTAGAGAGGACATCATTAAAGCCCACAAACGCTTGATACAAAAATTACACCCAGACCGGGGAGGAAATGATTATCTGGCCGCAAAACTCAATGCAGCCAGAGATTTATTGCTCGACAAAAAGAAGGGGTAAGTCAAACAATTATTCATTAAGCGGTGCAGCTTTACCTGTATGTCTTAGCAATAAATGAATATATCGGCCCAACCACATATAGGGCTCTCTCTGGGAGTACTTCAGCTCCATTTTAATAACATCCTCAGGCACCGCATGGCCGCCGCGCACAGTGGTCACGTAATCATGGAAAACTCTGACACCGCGCACGCTTTCTACACGAAGCCCAGATTTATCACACCAGTCTTGCACCTGCTCTGGATACAAGGGGTTTCCCGGTGTCAAACTGCCGGGATCGGCAACAAACGACGCCTGATTTAACCAATTGAAATTCCCTCGAATTAAATTGCGGTATTCCAGCGAATGGCGATTGTAATAGGTCAATGAAAGCGTGCCTGTTTCTGAAAGGTAGCCCTTCAAGTGATCAATCAACTCTTCAGGATCAGCCAACCACTCAACGACAGCATGGCAAAGAACAAGATCAAACGTACCTTTCACTTGGCTCGATAGTGACTGAAATGGACAGTGATACCAATGAATATCATCCAAGACCCCCGCCTGCTCAGCAGCGGATTTGGCAATAGCCAGCATTTCACTGGAAATATCGTTAACTGTCACCTGATGCCCGAGTTTTGCTAGCCTAACCGCCAGCTGCCCGAGGCCAGCGCCGACATCCAAAACTCTCAGCGGTTTGCTTCCGTAAATATCAGGAACAGCGTCCTCAATGTCACGCCACAATACAGCCAGCCGAATGTCGCCCTTTAAGCTGCCATATACCTTTCGCTGAAACCGCTCAGCCAAATCATCGAAATTTCTGTCGTCATTCATTTGCTAATTCTTTTATGACCAATAAAGACTGCTATAACGTAAATTCAACTGCCAAACCCAGCACCCAATTTAATGTATTTCATTCAATACATTTGTCTTCTAAACAACGCCATTCTCATTTCTATTCTTTAGATAGCTCCTTTTAAACCACCATGAACATTTTGTATTTTTCAAATACCTTACGATAAAAATTTGACTTCCGCTTTTAGAGATACTATTTAAACCTGCACAGAACATAAAACAAGTTATTAGCTACCCCCCTTTTGGGTTGCTTACAGCGCAGTAGGTTTCCTATTTGTTCACTGGGCGCAATGAATATAAGTATTCCTATAATGATGAAGGTGATAGATATGTCCAGCTGGTTCGAGTTAAACAAAGGTACTGATGCTCAATTCAACTTTTCTCTAAAAAATGACGAAGGAGAAACTATCCTAACAAACACCCAACCCTATATATCCAAGGGTTCCGCCAAAGCGGACATTGAGGCCGTTCAACGAAACTGCGCATACATAGACAGGTACGACACCAAAGAATCCCCTGCGGGAGAGCACTACTTCAATCTTCAGTCTCCCAACCATCACATTATCGCAACTAGCCCCATGTACGAAACAGCAGAATCTCGTGATGCGGCTATAAATTCGGTGATATCCAGTGGTGCGACAAGGGTAGTAAAAAGTTAACCGAAGGCCTACACGCAACCAAACTTTAACGACAGACCTAGCCCTGCCGTCCAGGACAGGGCTTTGTTTACTAAGTAGCCCGGCTTTTCCAGCTGGTGGGTAGTAGTAACAAGAGATGATTGGCACAGTGCACCGAAACTACTCACAGGCTTAAAATATCTACCTTCCAAAGCCCACATATCATTTCCCATAAGAACCCAAGGCACCGGCACGCAATCAATAAGCTTTCGTCATCTCAGGTTGATACTGACACCCTAAAACCCTAGAATTGCGCCGGTATACTAAGTGCCTATTACTTCTCTATTTACGCCCCGGTGGCACAGCTGGATAGCGCGGCCCCCTCCTAAGGGGCAGGTCAGAGGTTCGAATCCTCTCCGGGGCGCCAATTCTTATTAAATAACAATCAGTTATATACAAAATAGCGTAATAATGGCGTAACAACATCAAAACAACCCACCCTGCTCACCCTTTGGCTTGGGCAAGCCACCCTCCCAATTACCATAAATAAGCTCAACACAGTCCGACTGCTTATCACCACCACCCACTGTGTATTTATAATCCACCTCAACCACCGGCAGATTAGAAAACACCGCTCTAATGTCCGGGTGGTCATTGATCGAGATAACCATGGTTCCCTTGATGCTTTGAGACAGCTCAGCCAGTCGCTCGTAATGGTCCCACTCAAACTCCACCTACCCTTCGGTATCCCAATACGGGGGATCACAATAAAACAAGGTCTCCGGGCGATCATATTTTTTGATCACTCTTTCCCAACTCAAATGCTCAATATAGGTGCTGGCCAAACGGAAATGCGCATCAGCCAAGTCCTGCTCCAGCGTGAATATATTAAATTTTGGGCGAGAGGTCGCCGCCGTACCAAGGTTTGGCCATCCACCTTGCCACCAAAGGCAAGTTTTTGCAGATACAGGAACCGAGCCGCACGCTGAACATCGGTCAGCGTTTCCACCGGGGTAGACTGAAGCCAATCCCAATTTTGGCGAGAGGTCAGTGCCCATTTAAATTGTTTATAGAGTTCCTCTAGGTGGTGTTTGACCACACGATAAAGGTTGACTAGGTCACCATTGATATCGTTGAGAACTTCAACATCCGAAGAGGGTTTTAAAAAGAAAAGCGCCGCAGCCCCACAAAAAGGCTCGACGTAACAGGTGTGATCAGGAAATAACGGCAGGATATGATCGGCGAGCTTACGCTTGCCCCCTATCCAGGGAACTATCGGCTTGGCCATATTGGAGCTTCCAGAAGGTAGGTTGATTCTGATAGGCTTGCCGCGCTGTATGCATGCAGCGGCGGGCCTAGGTCGCTCCGCAATGGTTAATCATTGCGGACGGTGACTACCAGGTGTTGGCGCACTTGGTGGTCGCCCGTCTCTATCGAGTGAGGATATTTTCGTTATTCAGTTGCATGGGGATCATTTGAGAGCCTTTAACTCCCCTGAAGGATGCATCAGCGCCCTGATGTACCCCCCCATATCATGAGCTGTTCTACTGACCCCTTTCTTTGGGTTGATGTGGGTTCGCTCGACAGAGGGGTTGCCCCACGGCGGAGTTTTGCGGATAAAATCGTTGGCGTGAAGGTAAGAGGTGGTAGGGATATTGAGGGCGCGGTATTTATATTCTGAGCCGAAGTAGCAGCTTGCCGGTTCGCCAAAGGTGACAACTTCCACCACGTCAAAGCCCATGTTTCTGAACCAGCGGGCAGCGTGGGGAGCAATCCCACCACCTAGCGAGTGCCCAAAGAATCTCAGCGGCAAACGGTAGCGCAACAAACGGAGGGCGAAGTGGCTGGCGAAGGCTTCCGCACTAATCGAGAAACCTTTGTGGCACCAATACCCCATTTTATCCAGGTGAGGAATAAACCGCAGGTCGCGGATCACATCGCGGGTATTGCTTAATCCTTCCCACGACCACACCATTGGCCAAGATCTCGAAAACTCTGTCCCCCTGAAGGCGATGTCGATCACATGGTCACGCACCACCACAAGGGCATCCGTTTCCCTCACAGACCAAACATCCTCTGTCTCGTACACAGCCGCGCACAGCCGTGCACCTTCAACGTGGTGTAAGGGGTACATGATGGCCCTCAATGGTGGCGGTTGGGCGGGGCGATGATTTTGAGTTCGCCGTTGCTCGGTGCAAGAACAACGGGTGTCACGTTAGACCTAGATGTGGGTTAGTAATGCCAACCGGCCTAGCACTAGATAGCGTGGCAAGACGCTGGAACGTCCAGGACATGACACCTTACCCAATACTACACCCCTTCGGCGTTCAGTTGCCCAACCTCATCAGCGGTTAAAGCCCTATTGAAAATGCGAACTAGATCCATCGACCCGTCGAAGAAGGAGGAAGTTCCCCCGGTATCCCATCTGCGGCCAATATACACCTGCTCGACATCTGTAAAATCGCCCGCGTGTGAAACAGTGCCAGATTCAACACCATTGACGTAAAGGTACAAATCACTGCCATCATACACACCCACAACATGATGCCATGCGGAATTTGATAATGCAGATCCGTGGGCCACTCCATGCCAAGACGACCCTGTGTACCCACCTACAAACGGCCTACCGCCCCCCGCAGAGCCAACCGTTCCGTCACAGAATCCGACTGCAAAATTGATCTCATCACCTGGACCGGTGTATTCCTCGGCAACTAAAGCCGAACCATTCGGGGTGGTGTCAGAGTTAAACCTAGCGCTAATAGACCATGTGGACAACTGCAGGCTGGCATCTGCCGGAACAGCAATCTGATCATTCGAGCCATCGAAGGACAGGGCATCACCTACAACCCCACCACTG
>JBFICW010000033.1:0-27468 GCA_041581635.1 Porticoccus sp.
CTCGATGTCGACGCACGTGGTCGTATCAAGCTTTCCTTGAAAGAAGCGATAGCGGAAGAAAGCGGTGCAGAGGCAGTTGCCGAACAGCAGCCAGAAGTGGAGTCTGCTCCAGCTGCTGATGCATCTGAGACCACTGAAAAATGAAATAACTAGTTTTTAGTGTTCGAAAAAGCGGGGCTGGCCAGCGAGGTTTAGCCCCGTTTTTTTTATGTGTTTTTGTTTTGACTCAAGGGCCTTTGGGAATGCAGGGAGAATGGTTTCAATAGCTTTTACCCGTCATCGTTCTTAAAAAATAATTCTTCATATATATATGATCGAGGGAAACTAAAACACTCGGTTATAAATGGCCATGCTTACGGTTACAATCCCCCTCTATGACCGATGACCGCGCCTTAAAAAACCCCCAGCTTGAATCCCGGATATTTGTGTTGCGCCTATTATTTGCGTTGCTCGTGGTGGTGTTGATGGTGGGGGTGTTGTTATGGCGCTATTTCCATCTGCAAGTGATTCGCTATGAAGGTCTGGTGACGCTCTCTGATCGTAATAGAGTATTAGTTGAATCAGCACCGCCAACCCGTGGATTGATTTACGACCGAAATGGCGTATTACTGGCGGACAACCGTCCCAGTTTTAACCTCTCTATTGTTACTGAGCGGGCGGAAGATCTCGGCAGGCTGATTGATGAAATAGATGGTTTAATCGGTGTTTCTGATACTGAAAAAACACGATTTTATAAGCAGTTAAAACGGCGGCGACGCCCTTATGAGCCGGTTCCCTTACGCCTGGATTTGAATGAACGAGAACAGGGTGTTTTGGCCGTCAATGAATTCCACTTGCCCGGTGTGGAAGTGACGGTTCAGCTACTGCGTAACTACCCCTTTGGCAAAGAGCTGGCGCATGTGCTGGGTTATGTCGGGCGTATTAACGATCGAGACATTCAGACGCTGGATCCGGTTCGTTACAGTGGTACGTTGGTGGTGGGAAAAACCGGCCTTGAGAGATACTACGAAGATGAGCTGCTTGGCCAAGTAGGTTATCAGACCGTAGAAACAAATGCCCGTGGTCGGGTCATGAGACACTTGGAGCGAACAGACCCTATCGCGGGTAAGGATCTTCATCTGTACTTGGACAGCCGTCTTCAGCATGTGGCTTATGAAGCTCTCGGGGAAAACCGCGGTGCTGTCGTTGCAATTGAAATTGCTACGGGTGGAGTGCTTGCGATGGCGAGTGCCCCCACGTTTGATGCTAATGAATTTGTTACTGGTATCAGTTTTGATCATTATGATGCGCTGCTAAATTCCCCTGATCAGCCCCTGTTTGACCGTGTGCTTCAGGGGCAATACCCACCGGGTTCTACGGTCAAGCCTCTTTATGGCCTGGCCGCGCTGGAGAGTGGCATCGTCAATAAAGATTACAAAATTTACGATCCGGGTTTCTATCAACTAAAAAACGAAGAGCGAAAATACCGAGACTGGAAGAAGGGTGGGCACGGCAGCAAGATTTATCTTCGAGATGCCATTATTCAGTCTTGTGACACTTTTTTTTACGATGCTGGGGTGCGAATGACGATCGACACTCTGTCACTTTATGGTTCACGTTTTGGGCTCGGTCAGAAAACGGGTATTGATATGCCGATAGAACGTGCGGGGATTATGCCGTCGAGGGCCTGGAAGCGAGGTGCTCGAGGATTGTCTTGGTATCCAGGTGATACCGTCAATACCAGCATTGGGCAGGGTTTTACTTTGGCAACACCGATGCAGTTGGCGGTGGCGACATCCAGAGTTGCCAGCCGAGGCGAAATGCGTTCTCCAAAGTTGGTTCGAACACAGCACGCATTACTTCCACCCGCAGGTCGAATCCAGGCTTCCGATGACAACTGGAACTATATTCACCAAGCCATGCAAGATGTTGTTCACACTCGCAGAGGTACCGCTCAGATAATTAATCGCGGGCTCGAATACCATATAGCGGGGAAAACAGGTACTGCACAGGTCATCGGGATTAAGCAGGATGAAGAGTACGACGCCGAAACTGTCGCAAAACGCAATCGGGATCATGCACTGTTTATTGCCTTTGCTCCTGCGGAAAACCCAAGAATAGCGGTATCGGTTATTGTGGAAAATGGCGAGCATGGTAGCTCTACGGCGGCACCTGTGGCTCGAAAAGTGATTGATGCCTTTATGGCGTACTACCCAGACTCAGAATCCATCGGGGGCGCAAATGAACCAAGGTGATTTTGTCAGACACATGGGAGCGGCTGGTTCGGGTATCTATGGCACGTCTCGTCAGTGGCATAAGGTTTATTTGGATCTGCCGCTGTTGTTCTTGTTAATGTTGCTGGCGGGTGTCGGTTTATTTGTCCTCTATAGTGCGAGTGGTCAGAGTGCGCACTACGTTAATCGCCAGCTTGCTTATTATGCCGTGGGCTTGTTTGTTATGTTAACGGTAGCCCAAATTCCTCCCCGATTTCTGGAGCGGTGGGGAGTTTTGCCATATTTAGGCGGTGTGATGTTGCTCGCAGGCGTGTTGTTTTTTGGTGTCGGTGCCAAGGGTGCCCAGCGCTGGCTGGAGCTTGGCGGCTTTCGTTTTCAGCCATCCGAAATTCTCAAGTTCGCCGTGCCCCTGATGCTGGCTCGATACTTGGGGCAGCGGGCGCTGCCTCCCAGCTTTAAACATGTATTTTTTGCGCTGATTTTTATCATTATTCCACCCATTCTTGTGATATTGCAGCCAGATTTGGGCACAGCCATCCTCATCGGTGTTTCAGGATTTTTTGTACTTTTTCTGGCGGGGTTGCCTAAGCGTTATCTGGCGTTTTCCGGGCTGGCGGCGATGGTTGTGTTGCCACTTATGTGGTTCTACATATTGCATGACTATCAGAAGCAGCGAATTTTAACCATGTTCAATCCCGAAGCAGATAGACTCGGTTCTGGGTGGAATATTATTCAATCCACCATTGCTATCGGTTCTGGAGGCATGCAGGGAAAAGGTTGGATGTCAGGCACCCAGTCTCAGTTGGACTTTTTGCCGGAAAGTCATACCGACTTTATCATCGCGGTGTTGGCCGAGGAGTTTGGCTTGGTTGGGGTTTTGCTTCTGATAGGCCTGTACCTGCTTATTATTGCTCGTTGTGTCATGATTTGTCTTGGTGCGCAGAGCATGTTTGGACGGTTGTTGGCGGGGAGTATTACGCTGACATTTTTTGTCTATATTTTCGTGAATATGGGCATGGTGTCCGGTATTCTACCTGTGGTTGGCGTTCCTCTGCCGCTGGTGAGTTATGGGGGTACCTCCATTGTGACCTTGATGTTGGGTTTTGGTATGCTGATGTCTATTAGCACCGAGAAAAAGCGTGCAGCTTAGGGTGAGTAAGATGGGATATGGTTTTCAGAATAGGTATTACATGAAGCTGATATTATCGATTATTGCCGGGTTAGTTTTGCCCTTGTCGCTCAACGCCGATTATCTTCAGCACCCCGGTGCCAAAGTGTTTGCCGATCGAATGGTGTCCGAGCATGGGTTCGAGCGCTCGGAGGTCGAGTCTTTGCTCAAGGCTGCGACAAAGAAGCAGTCGATCATTGACGCGATGACTCGTCCGGCAGAAAAGGTTAAGCCGTGGAAAGATTACCGGAAAATTTTTATTCAGGAAAAGCGAATAGATCAAGGCGTCAAGTTCTGGCTTGAAAATCGCGAAGCTCTGAAGCGAGCATCTAACCAATATGGCGTGGCCCCAGAAGTGATCGTGGCCATCATCGGTGTGGAGACATTCTATGGGCGGATTAAGGGTAGCTATCGGGTCATTGATGCCTTGTCGACATTATCATTTGATTATCCAAAACGCAGTGCGTTTTTCACCAAGCAGTTAGAACATTTTTTATTGCTGGCCAGAGAACAAGGGCAGGCTCCTTTAAGTCTCACTGGTTCCTACGCTGGTGCGATGGGCTATGGTCAGTTCATCCCGAGCAGCTATCGTAGTTTTGCCGTCGATTTTGATGGCGATGGTTTTGCCGACATCTGGAACAATACGACAGATGCGATTGGCAGCGTTGCAAACTATTTCTCCAAGCATGGCTGGAAGCTGGATGAGGAAGTGGTCAGTCGGGCTCACGCCAAAAAGGGATACGACGCCACTTGGTTAAATGAGCTTAAACTAGAAAAGACACTCGATGAACTGTCAGTCATGGGGTTTACTCCGGTCAAACCACTGCCCGGAAACTTAAAAGCCCTCCCGATTCTTCTGCAGGGTAAGCATGGTGAAGAGTTTTGGTTGGGGTTAAATAACTTTTACGTGATTACCCGTTACAACCATAGTCGCCTCTATGCCATGGCTGTTCACGATTTAAGTCAACTTATTCTCGCTCGCGTGGGTGGAGGTTTGGCTGTTCGTGACCTTGAGGGAGATAAAACAGGTCGCTTTAACGTTAAAGGCGACAAGGCGGGTGCTTAAAATTCGTGTTGCCTTTTATGGGATGCTTTTAGTATCAATGCTAATGCTTCATGGTTGTGGAAGTAATAGTAGTAGTGGCGGAGGGTACGGCTATGGCGATGGCCCTCCACCGAAGGATATTGATGTTCGGAACCTTCCCGATGCAGTACCAAAAGTAGAACCTATTACCAAAGCCGGTAACAAAAGTCCCTATACGGTGTTAGGTAAAACCTATCAATTATTACCTACCAGCCGTGGTTACTCTGAACGAGGTGTAGCTTCTTGGTATGGCAATAAGTTTCATGGTCGTAAAACGTCCAATGGTGAAACCTATAGCATGTACAGCATGACTGCGGCTCACAAAACGTTACCAATTCCCAGCTATGTGCGTGTAACTAATCTGGAGAATGGTCGCAGTGTGATTGTTCGGGTGAATGACCGGGGTCCTTTCCACGGTGGTCGAATTATCGATCTATCGTATGCGGCAGCTAAAAAGTTGGATTATTCCGCGAAGGGTACTGCTACCGTTGAGGTGGTTGCGATTGATCCCCGTGATTATCAAAAAAATTCCGTGGAACAACCGCGCATCAATGAGACGCCAGTGGTTGCTGCTGTTCAGTTTCCTGCGACGGATATTCGTGTCGATAAGCCGCTAGGCAATACCTACCTTCAGGTTGGTGCATTTAGTAGCCAGATTGCCGCGACTAATCTCTCAGAGCAGCTTAAGTCAATATCAGAATACCCGGTGGTGGTTCGTCAATCTCAAGAGCCTGCGCCTCTCTTTAAGGTGTTGGTCGGGCCGGTGAAAGATCAGCTGAAGTTGTTTGATCTGCGTAATTTGCTTAAGCAGGCGGAGAACCTCAGCTCGTTTGTTGTCTATGAGTAACTTTACCTGAAAGGGAGTGGGGGCTCGTGCTAGAATTTACCGCGTTTAATTAGGTGAAGCGTTATATAGGTTAAGTGCCCTTTAAAGACTGTATGTCGTTGGCACTGCTTTTGCCCCGTCATTAATCCATGAGAAAAATCGGTTTATTATGCTGAAAAAAATCCTTTCTGCTGGTGCATTGTTGATCCTGTTGGCTGGCGCTACGGCTAGCCAAGCTAAAATCCTCATTCCTGCGCCGCCTGAACTATCGGCCAGTGCCTGGATACTGGTGGATGCTAACACTGGGAAAATCCTGGTAGAGCGCAATGCAGATGAACAGCTGCCACCAGCTAGTCTTACTAAAATGATGACCAGCTACATCGTTGCCAGCGAACTCCACAGTGGCAAAGTCAGCGAGCAGGATCAAGTACCGATTAGTGTTGCTGCATGGAAAATGGGTGGCTCCAAAATGTTTGTTCGCGAGGGCACCAAGGTGCCTTTAATCGATTTGCTACGGGGAGTGATTATCCAGTCTGGCAATGATGCCTCTGTTGCTCTGGCAGAGTATCTGGCGGGCAGTGAGGGTGCGTTTGCCGACGTGATGAATCAGCAGGCAACGTTGTTGGGTATGTCCGGAACCACTTACCATAATGCAACAGGCTGGCCCGCAGAAGGCCACCAGACCACGGCTCGAGATCTATCATTGCTAGCGCGTGCATTGATCCAGGATTACCCTGAACACTACGATATCTATGCTGAAAAATATTTTAAATACAACGGAATCAACCAGCCTAACCGCAACCGTTTACTGTGGCGTGACAGCTCGGTTGACGGTCTTAAAACGGGCCATACTGAAGAGGCGGGTTATTGTTTGGTTTCGTCAGCCGTGCGGAAAGGAATGCGGTTGATTGCAGTGGTTATGGGGACCAGCAGCGATGAAGCGCGTGCACGCGAGTCTCAAAAGCTACTGGCATTTGGATTCCGTTACTTTGAAACGGGCAAGGTATATTCTGCCGGAGACACTATTCAGGAGAACACCCGAGTTTGGTTCGGTGTTGAAAATAGCGTCAATCTCGTGGTTCCTGATGATGTTTATGTGACTATTCCTCGTGGTGCCAAGGATGAATTGGATGCAAAAATTCTGGTGGATGAAGTCATCGAGGCGCCACTAGCCGAGAATCAGGAGTTGGGCCGCTTATCTGTAAGTTATGAGGGCGAACCACTGTTAGATTTGCCATTGGTCGCTGATCATCCCATTGCGGAGGCGGGGCTGTTTGCTCGGTTGTGGGATGCCATAGCACTATTTATTTTTGGATTGTTTAATTAATGACTGATCAGGAAGCGCCCAAGATAGAATTTCCCTGTGACTATCCTATTAAGGTGTTAGGGGAGGCGGGATCGGAACTGCATGCCTTGGTGATCGAGGTGATGGAGTGCCATGCTCCTGGTTTTGATCAAACTAAAGTAACGGTAAGGGATAGTCGAAAAGGTAATTTTCAAGCAATCACTGTCACCATTACGGCCACTGGGGAGCGTCAGCTAGGTAATATCTTTACTGATCTGAAAGTCAGCCCTCTGGTAAAAATGGTTCTTTAAATCGCCGATATGGGACAGCATCCCGAATCACCCTTAATTCTGCGCTATTTAGGTTGCCGGCCTTATCAGGAAACCTTTGAGGCAATGAAAGCCTTTACCGATAAGCGTGACAAGCACACCCCGGATGAAATCTGGCTACTAGAGCATGAGCCAGTATTCACTCAGGGACAGGCGGGAAAGGAAGAGTACATTCTGGTGCCGGGTGATATTCCCGTCATTAAGAGTGACCGTGGTGGTCATGTTACCTACCATGGTCCTGGGCAAATTACCGGTTATCTTCTGATTGATCTGCGCAGGCTAGGTCTTGGTGTCCGTGGCTTGGTGACCCTTATTGAAGAAGCGTTGGTGGCAACCCTTGCTCATTGGGGAATTTGTGCCTCCCCTCGTGCTGATGCCCCGGGTGTCTATATTGACCGGGGTGCCAAGAAGGGTTCTAAAATTGGCTCGTTAGGACTACGAGTGCGCCGTGGGTGTAGTTACCACGGTCTTAATTTTAATGTGAATATGGATCTCGATCCCTGGTCGAGAATAAACCCGTGTGGACTGGGTGTGGAAATGACCCAGATGGCCGACCTGCTGGATTCCCCCGTCCCTTTACAGGATGTGTCTGAATATCTGGCAGATATCTTGACTAAAAAGCTGGGGTATAATGGTCATCGGGTAGAGGATGGCCTACCTTTACTGAGTTCTCACTGATATAACTCAAAGAGTTTTAGCGATAGCTCTTAACAACCGAATAAATCTTCGTTTGAGAAATCTTGATATGACAGAATCCAATGTAGTTCCTCCCAAGCGCACCCGGCGTATTAAGCAGGGTGAAAAGCTGCGCAGTGCAGACAAGGTAGAGCGGATTCCGGTCAAGGTCATTCCTACGGATGAAATTCAGCGTAAGCCGGATTGGATGCGAATTCGTATTTCATCGTCACCGAAAGTTCAGGAAATCAAAAATATCCTGCGGAAGAACAAATTGGCCACTGTCTGCGAAGAAGCAGCTTGCCCCAACCTGAGTGAATGTTTTAGCCACGGCACAGCCACCTTTATGATTATGGGTGAAATTTGTACCCGACGTTGTCCCTTCTGTGACGTGGGGCATGGCAAGCCAAATCCGCTGGATCAGGGTGAGCCTAACAGTCTGGCTCAGGCTATTCAGGAGATGCAATTGCGCTATGTGGTCATTACCTCGGTGGATCGCGACGACCTTCGCGATGGGGGTGCACAGCATTTCGCCGATTGTATTCGCGAGGCCAAGGCGTTAAGCCCAAACCTGAAAGTTGAGGTGCTAGTACCTGATTTCCGTGGGCGGATGGAGCCGGCGCTAGAGATTCTCACCGAAACCCCGCCCGATGTGTTCAATCACAATATGGAAACCATTCCTCGGTTGTATCGCGAGGCCCGTCCCGGCGCCAACTACCAATGGTCGCTAAAATTATTGCAGGAATATAAGCGCCTTAACCCAACCGTACCCACCAAGTCTGGTTTGATGGTTGGTCTTGGTGAAACGAAAGATGAACTACTCCGCACGCTGGATGATCTTCGCCAACACGATGTAGATATGATTACGGTGGGGCAATACCTCCAGCCATCCAAAAACCATCTGCCGGTGGATCGTTTTGTTCACCCGGATGAATTTGCCGAGTATGCCGAGTATGGACATAGTATTGGCTTTGCTCAGGTCGCCTCTGGGCCGTTGGTGCGCTCCTCCTACCATGCGGATAAACAGGCTATGGGTGAAGAGGTAAAATAGATGATAAGTGCATCAAATAATAGGATCGGTGTGTCGAATTGTCTGGTCGGTAGCAGCGTAAAATAATGTCGTATCCAAAGCTCCTCGATATTCATAATGCAACGGTGTATCGCGATACAAAAAAGATATTTGATGGCTTTTCTCTCTCGGTAGAGCAGGGTCAAAGTACCGCCATTATTGGTCCCAACGGGGCAGGTAAGAGCACGCTGCTTAAGCTGTTGTCCCGAGAACTTTATCCGGTGGTTAAGGATGATTCCCATGTAAAAATTTTGGGGATGGAGCGCCCTATACTTTGGGAGCTTCGGGAGAAAATTGGCTTGGTCTCTGCAGACTTACAGCAGGGCTTTGTGCCGGAAGTGAGTGGGCTTGGCGTGGTGGTCTCTGGGCTCCACAACTCGATTGGATTGTTCCATTATCAAGATATAACCGAGTCTCAGGTGGATCGTGGTAGGCAGGTATTGGAGGAGCTGGGCATTGAGGATCTGGCAAATCGGCCCTTCCGTCAGATGTCCACAGGCCAACAGCGTAGATGTCTATTGGGTCGAGCTCTCATTCATAACCCGGATCATTTGATTCTCGATGAGCCGACCAGCGGCCTCGACTTGAATGCGACCTATCATTACCTGAATACCATCCGTCAACTGCTGCAGCAGGAAAAAACTATTTTACTGGCGACCCATCATATCCATGAAATTCCACCCGAAATTCAGCGTGTGGTGTTCCTTCGAGGTGGCAGGGTTGTAGCGGACGGGAACAAAGAAGAGATGCTAACCGATTGCTGGATGTCGCAGTTATTTGAGCTGCCCTTATCGGTGACCGAGTCCAATGGTTTTTACCAGGTCTTGCCAGCGTAGAGATGGCACCGCATAATTCGCAACTTTTCCCTGATCGGGGTTTAACCAGAACAAGCAGGATTTTATCAGTCATGAAAATTAAAAATAATGCCGTGGTAGTGTTTCACTACAAAATGACCGACGAACATGGCGAGGTTATTGAGAGCTCTATCGGCCAAGAACCCACCGCATATTTGCATGGCCATAAAAATATGATTGAGACGTTAGAGCACTCGATGGCCAATAAAGAGGCGGGTGACAAGTTCAGCGTGACATTGCAGCCCGATATGGCGTACGGAAGGCTCCGTACTAACAGCCAGCTCCGCGTTTCCATGAAAAATATTCAACACGAAGGCAAGCTTGAGCCAGGCATGATGGTTCCGCTAAAAACCGTTGAAGGACTTCGTCCGGTTACCGTGGTGAAAGTGGGTAAGTTCAATGTGGATATCGATTACAACCATCCATTGGCCGGTAAAACGCTAACCTTTGATGTGGAAATTATGGATGTTCGTGAAGCGACGACGGATGAGTTGGCCCAAGGTCGGCCAGATGCTGCCGTTGGATTGAAGCACTAAGCGCAATCAGTAGAACTGAAGCATGAGGCCTACTGTGAGCGTGTCCACCTCTATTCCTGAGTAGCCGCTTGCATTGGCATCACCACTGACATAGTTCAGATTCACACTGGCTTTATTACCTGAGATTACGTAATTCAATCCCCATTCTGTGGTGTCGCTACTGCTCGCATCGTTAGGGTTGTTTTCCATATAGCGAATGTAGGGCTGAAACTTTCCAGGCCCCACTGCCTTGGGAAACAAATAGCCTGTGGTAGCGTAAAGAGAATCTCCGTCAAAGAGGCAGAAGCAGTCATCTGCACTGGGTGTGGGCGGTGATACAAGGGTGAAGTCTGCTTCAATTTCTTTGTACCCCGCTTCAAAGGTGAAGACGCCACCGTTAGACAAGACTCTTTCAGAAAAAACATCAAATGCATAAGCAAAGAAATCGCCTGATTCGGCTTTACTGCCCGTGCCGTCAGATTGAGATTGTAGTGTGACGGCTGCGGTTAAAATATTGCCTTGAGTACCATAGTAGGTTGCGCTGGTGTAGTAGCCTGGATTGGATTCTACATTTAGGAAGTTATAAGCCAGCCGCCCAGCGAAGAGCAAATGGTCAGAATCATTGCCGAAATCATCCTCCAGCCCTTCAAAGGCGCCCAACAAGTATTGCACTTTACCCGTGGTCCCCCATAACACAGCGCCCTCGCTGCGCCCTAGCTGGCCGGCGGGGCCATCATAATCTGCAGAGAATAGCGGTTGTCGGTATTGATTCCAGCTCATTCCCGTATAGGGGCCATTCAAGCCGGGGCGGTCGGAGGGTACCAGGGTTCTTCCCACCCAAAGATTAACCGTTGGGTCAAATTCAAAACGAAGTAGGGCATCGATGGTCATCATCGAATCGCCTTCATATTTTTCCGTGTTGATATTAAATTTGAAATATTCGTGAAGTTGGCCAGAGATATATAGGCGCATGCTGTTAATGGAAAATTCAGAGCTGTCATCTGTCGCGCTATCACGCGAGGCATATTGTAAGCGAAGTCCTCCGCCTACTGTCATCCATAGCGTATCATCATGTTCTCGCTTGAGGCCACTCAGAGGAAGGTCGGCCCTAGTTGCCGTAGCAGCTATACATAACGTCACAATACTAATTAGATGTATTACTAGTGTTTTGGGTGGCAGAGATCGCCTTTGAATACGGGTTATAGACAAACTCGTCACCTTTTTATTAATTTATTAGCAGTGCCCAATTTTGGTGCAAGTTAGTATATAGCGTGGGTTTCACTGATGGAAGGAAGGTTTACTGCAGTATCCCAGGCTAAAAAAGTTGCCTGAGCATTTTATTGGCGGTTAGTTAGGCCGCTTAGAGTTTAATCGGACGGTAAACCCGCAAAACGAATTCAACCTCGGTGCTCAGCACACCTAAATCATCCAGTTTAGCTTTGGCCGCACGATCACCCTTCCAATAAAAAGGTGTCATACCTAATAACTGTTTAATGGACTCTTTGTCTCCAATTTCCAGTTGATAACTGATCCGCTGTTCGTCTAATAGGTGGAAGCCATCTTGCTGATTGGGAAGATCGTGTTCCTGAGCTTTGGTATAAATCAATTCCTTGAGTGCAAGCAAGTGACGTGGTCCCGGTGAGACAACGACAAAAATACCACTCGGTTTCAGTGCGCGGGTCACTTCCATGGGATCGCCGGGAGCAAATACTCGAAACAGTGCATCTACCGAGGACGTTAGTACGGGCAGGTTAAAACTACTGGCAACGGCAAAGCTCCCCTCACTGAACTGACGACTGGCGAGTTTGACGGCATCGCGGGAGATATCAATGCCAAACAGATGAAGATCGCTACGCTGTTGATACAGTTGTTGCAGGTAGTAGCCTTCTCCGCAGCCGCTATCCAGTACAGATGCTTTGTCATCTAGGTGCTGACTAAGTACGTGGGTTAGTTTTTCCGCGAGAGGTCGGTAGTGGCCCGCCGATAGAAAAGCCCTACGACTGGTAATCATTGCCCTTGTATCGCCAGGGTTAGACGAGCTTTTCTGGTGAGCTAGCAGTAGGTTGGTGTAGCCTTCTTTGGAAATATCAAAGTGGTGGTTGTTTTCGCAGCACCAGCCATTTTCAGATGATGTTTCCTTTGCTTGTCGTGCTAATAGTTTCAGGGGTGCCTGGCAAACCGGACAGGCCCAGATAGATATTTGTTGATTGTTGCCGATCATAGGTGCCCGCTATCCTGTATGGAGGGGGTGAGCTGCTCATGAGGGGGCTCAGGGCAGGAGCAAAATATCAGTGCTGTAAATCATCGTAGTACAGCACAAAACCCGAAATTGTACCTTATTGCTAGACGGTGGATAACTTTGGGTAGTTTATCCTTAGTGAACTGCCTAGAATACGCCCCCCATTTTTAAGCATCTCGGAGAGTTTCATTTGTCGGCACCAGAATTTATTCCCGGTCAGCGTTGGATTAGTAACACCGAATCAGAACTCGGTCTGGGGATAGTGGTGGAATGCGCCAATCGGAGAGTAACGTTGAGTTTTCCAGCTGCCGGTGAGCAGCGTACCTATGCAGCGGAGAGCGCACCGCTGAGTCGGGTTGAATATCCGGTAGGTGAACTTATTACCAGTGCCGATGGCGAGCAGCTGAGGGTAACAGAACTCCGGAAGCAGGCGGGCTGTATCCTATACATTGGAACAAACGACAACAATGAAACCGTTGAGCTGGAAGAGCTCGACCTGGACAGCTTCGTTCGGTTCAGCAAGCCACAGGATCGTATGTTTGCTGGGCAGATAGAAAAAAGCAGTAGTTTTGAACTTCGAGTTGACACGCTGGAGCATCGTCATCGCCAACAGCAATCCGATGCCTTTGGTTTATTGGGTGGCAGGGTTCAACTGTTACCGCACCAGTTATATATCGCCAATCAGGTGGGGCAGCGTCACGCTCCGCGAGTTCTGTTGGCCGACGAAGTGGGGTTGGGTAAAACCATTGAAGCCGGCCTTATCTTGCACCAGCAATTGATTAGTGGTCGCACCAGTCGAGCCTTGATTGTGGTGCCCGATAGCCTGGTTCACCAATGGCTGGTAGAAATGCTACGTCGGTTTAATCTGCGGTTCACTATTTTGGATGAAGCCCGTTGCCTGGCACTGGAAGACCGCTCGGTGGAAGACGATTTTTTTGAGCTGGATGTGGAAATTGAAGGTGCGGTAGAAGAAGATCTGGAAAATCCCTTTGAAACAGCCCAGTTGGTCTTGTGTAGTCTTTCCTTTCTGACAGAACACCCTCAACGGCACTCTCAGGCACTTGAAGCTCAGTGGGACATGATGATTGTCGACGAGGCGCATCATTTAACTTGGAGTGAACAACAGGTCAGTGCTGAATATGTTTGTATTGAAGCCTTGGCACAGAAAATTCCTGGGCTGCTGTTGCTCACAGCTACGCCTGAACAGTTAGGCGTGGAGGGGCATTTTGCACGGTTGCGCCTGTTAGACCCCGATCGTTATTTTGATATCCAACAATTCAGAGAAGAAGAGGCGGGCTACCGTCCAGTGAGTGACTTGGTTCAACAACTGTTAGCTGACGATGTGGCTAGTGAGTTGGAAAGTAATGTTGAGCTGAGAAACCAGTTGATCGATTATCTGGGCGAACAGGCGGTAGAAGAATTGGTGTCTGATTCGGTATCAGAGTCAGCTGGTCAGACCGTTCAGGATGCCATCGATAGCCTGCTGGATCGTCATGGTACTGGTCGAGTGTTATTTCGTAATACCCGTGAAACCGTACAGGGGTTTCCTGAGCGTCAACTACACAAACACCCCCTTGAGGCACCAGAGCAGTTTGTGATGGCGAGCGCCAGTGCTACGCTGGAGGAGTTGCTGCATCCGGAATTACTGCTGGGTGAAGAGGTCTGGACTATTGCAGATCCAAGAGTTGCTTGGTTGGTCGAGTGGTTGGCCGAAAATCGACAAGAGAAGGTGTTGGTCATTTGTGCTCGGGCTAGCACGGCCCAAACATTAGAGGAATACCTGCGTTTGCGAAAAGGGGTGCACTCTGCGGTGTTCCATGAGGGCATGGGGTTGGTGGCACGAGATCGAGCTGCAGCCTATTTTGCCGATGAAGATGAAAACGCTCAGGTTTTGGTCTGTTCGGAAATCGGCAGTGAAGGCCGAAACTTTCAGTTTGCCCGCCATCTGGTGCTGTTTGATTTACCCTTAAACCCGGATTTACTAGAGCAGCGGATTGGGCGACTGGACCGAATTGGTCAGCGTTTTGATGTGCAAATTCATGTGCCGTATTATGCCGCGGATTATCAAGCCGAAGGAAAGCAGAATGCTCAGGAAGTCCTCCTCCGCTGGTATGACGGTGGACTCAATGCATTTGAGCGAGTTTGTTCGATTGGCCGGTCAATCTACCAGCAGTTTGAGGAATCCCTGAGGCATTGTTTGGCCTCGGGTATTGAGGATGAGCAGAGGGGATTGATAGAACAAACGCATCTGGCTACCGAAGACATGCTTAATAATTTACATCGGGGCCGAGATCGCCTGTTAGAGCTTAACTCCTGTAATGCCCGTCGGGCAGATGGCGTCGTCGACGCGCTGTTGGCGGCTACCCAGATGCGAGAACTAGCGGAATATATGGATCGCTTGTTCGATCACTTTGGGGTAGAACAGGAATTTCACAGTGCCGACAGTATCGTGCTGCACCCCGGCGACCACATGATTTGTCATAGCTTTCCGGGCTTGCCCAGCGACGGCATGACTGGCACCTATCATCGGACTAAAGCGCTGAGTCGCGAGGATATGCAGTTCCTGACCTGGGAGCATCCGATGGTCAGCGGAGCGATCGATATGGTGTTGGAGGGAGATTTTGGTAACACAGCACTGTGTACTATTAAACTGCCGCCACTGAAACCTGGCACGCTGTTATTGGAAACTATTTATACGCTGCACTGCCCGGCACCCAAGCACCTGCAATTGCATCGTTACTTGCACCAGCCTATGGTTCGGATTGTGGTGGATATTAAAAAGAATGATTTGAGCCAGATTCTGACCTTTGAAAAACTCAGCAGCCTGGCAAAATCAGTGAAAAAACGTACAGGCGTTGATTTGGTGCGCCACGCCCGACCTGAAATTACCCAGTTGATTGCCCAAGCAGAACAGCTTGCCGAAAAACAGCAGGTAGGCATTGTTTCGGGTGCGATGGCCCAAATGACTCATGAGCAACATGTTGAACTGAACCGGCTCACCGCGCTAGCCGAGGTGAACCCCAATATACGTCGTGATGAAATTGAACATCTGCAAGAAAATACTGAATTGCTGGCCAATTATCTACAGAGCGCCAAGTTGAAGCTGGATGCGCTACGAGTAATTATCACGGTCTAGGGTCAACAGATACACAGGTTAAACAACGGTTTTAGCTATACAGGGTAATCGATGAACGTTAAATATAATTCAGTGGTGAAATTTCACTACCGGTTGAGAGATGAAACAGGTGCTGAGTTGGAGCACTCGCACGATGGTGAGCCCAATGTGTATTTGCATGGTCATCGCGGTATTACTCCCGGCCTGGAAGAAGCGATGACTGGCAAAGAAGAGGGTGATGTGTTCAGTGTGACGCTGCCTCCAGAGAAAGGATTCGGCCTTCGTCAGGAAGGACGGCAGCAGCGTGTGCCGATCAAGCACTTAATGGGGAAGGTTAAGCCGAAAGTAGGTATGGTTGTCTCCATACAAACAGACTCAGGTCCTCGTCAGGCCGTTGTTTTAAAAGTGGGCAAGTTCAACGTGGATGTGGACACCAATCATCCCCTTGCCGGCAAGACCGTCACCTTTGATATAGAAATGGTGTCTGTGCGAGAGGCAACTGCCGAAGAGATTGAGCATGGCCATCCCCATGGGGATACTGGCTGTCAGCACTAATTTAAAATTGAGGAGTTACCAGTGCCAAAGGCAAGTGAATTAAAAAAAGGGGTGGTTGTTGAAATCAACGGAGCACCTCATTCTGTGAAGCAAGTAGAAGCGAAAAGCCCGTCATCCCGAGGTGCTGCAACGCTGTACAAAATACGTTTTACCAACCTGAAAACCGGTCAGAAGCTGGATGAGTCCTATAAAGGGGACGATCTTCTCAAAGAGGCTGACTGTGTTCGCGTACCGTTACAGTACTCCTATCTGGATGGCGATACGTACATGTTTATGAACGCTGAAGACTACAGTCAGTATGGGCTCAACAGCGACGAGATCGAAGATCAGGTTGGTTACATCACAGAGGGGTTGGAAGATATTGTGGGGTTGATCATGGATGGAGCCCTGTTAGGTATCGAGCTGCCTCAATCCGTGGTCGTTGAAGTGGTCGATACGGCCCCCGGTATTAAGGGCGCTACAGCGGCGGGACGAAGCAAACCGGCAACGCTTTCTACCGGGTTGGAAGTGCAGGTGCCCGAATATCTTGAGCCGGGCGAGATGATCAAAGTGAATACCGTGACAGGGAAATTCATGTCGCGAGCTTGAGGGCTCGAATTATTATTCAAAGGGGGCATTGCCCCCCTTTTTTGTACCCTAAAAAGTCAGCTGTCGATTTCCACTTTAATGCGGTCTTTCCCCAAAAATTCTGGCGCCTGAATCGAAAGTACTTTGAGCGGTAATGTTGAGGTTACCTTCACCGCATGGGGTGTCCCTTCTGGCACATTAATGTAATCGCCAGGCTTAATTTCAAAGCTTTCTTTGTTCAGTTGAAAGATTCCCGAACCTTCCAATACATAGAGTGTTTCTGTGTGTGCCGAATGCTTGTGTAGTGGTACCTGATGTTTTACAAAAATAACAAAGTCAGTGGCATGGACATCGCTGGCGACTTTTACCACATGAATATTTTCCAGGTCTTGCGGAGATGTTATGTCGGACAAGGTCAGCTTCTCAGCATTGGCTTGGCTAAGACAAAATAACAGGGGTAGGAGTAGCGCCAGTTTAGTTTTCATGGTTGATTTCCTGGAGAAGATTTAAGCATTCGGGTATGTTTTCTGTTGTGATATGTCGCGGGGTGCACTCGTTAACCGGTAGAATTCGAAAGCATTTTTACTTAGTACATATTTTGCCGCTTCTGCCCCCAGTGTATCGATGACCAACCTTAGGTCATTATCTGAATAGGGTCTCGGTGCTCTCGTCGACGGCAAATCGGTGCCAAATAATAACGATGTTGGGTTTGCCGAGTACAGTGCTTTAAGTGCATTTCTAACGTCAAAATCCACACGACTAAACCCGGTAGCTTTTACTCGAACGCCTTTTTCTACAAGCTTTAACAGCAGTTTTTGGCCAGATCGGCTTAATCCTAAATGGTCGATACTGACAGCAGGCAGTGCAATTAACGTTTTGTATAAATCAGGCAGCCCTTTAGCATCGACGTATAATTCGGTATGCCAGCCTGCAATTTCGTAAACTCTTTTAGCCATTGAGCTAAGGTAGGCAACCTTTTCAGACCCACCGCGTTTAAGGTTAAACCGAATTGCCCTTACGCCTTGGTTGTTTAGATGAATGATTTGATCATCCGTAACTGTAGCGGGAAGTTGTGTTACGCCAACGTAAGTAGCGCCTAATTTGCTGAGTGCTTCAAGGAGGTAGCTTTGGTCAAATGCTTGAAAGGATCCAGAGACGATGGCTCCACCGCAGAGTTTGTAGGCCGATGTTTTTTTCTGATAATCCTGACAGGTAAATTCTTCCGGGGTGTAGCCATTGTTGGGGGTAATAGGGAATGTTTTATCGATGATATGTAAGTGGCTATCAAAAATTTCAAATTGGTTTAACAATTTTTGACTCTCTTGCAGGCGTGATGGCAGAGGCTGTGTGTTAAAAGGGTTAGATCATCTCTATGCTTTTAAGTCTGAGCTACTACACACTGTAGAAGTTCAGACCAGATCACATATCTTTGGGGTAGATTTTTCAGTTCTTCCGATCGCGCAGGCTACTCCTCTACCCAAACCTTGCGAATAGGGTCGCCAAAGTCATCGTAGATCACTTTTTCTCTGCGTCTTTTCTCGATTGGTTTTTTTGCCCCGCTTTTCTTCTTACGTCGTGCGTCCAGCTCAGCGACAACATTGGGAATGGGCGTTCGATCAGTCTTGGGCTCATTAAATAAGGGGGTTTGGAAACTTCCGAGGGTGTTTTCTCTTCCGCTGTGTCCGCGGGGAATTTGGTCTATCTCTCCGCCTTGACGGGTAAAATCGTCAATCTGCTTCTGGAGTTCAATGCGTAAATCGGCTTTGGTGGGTATCTTTTTCACGGTTTTTGCTTTCATCAGTTCTCAACCGATCAAGTATACCACCTGAACGTTGCTGTGTTACCAAGATTCCCAAACGGCAGGGCAGTCTGCCGGATATTTTGAGTATTGGCCGAGCTCCGCCCACTGTTGATTGGGTTGGTGAAAGTCTGACCCACAGGATCCAAGTAGACCCTTCTCGCGGCAGAGGCTGGCTAAATCCTGAGTGGCGGAGGAAAGCTGTTTTCCCGACACGATTTCCATTCCTTGGCCACCGGCTTCAATAAAATCATCCAGCAGTCGCTTCAATTTGGTGCGGGTGAGTTTGTACTTTGTCGGGTGCGCCAATACTGGAGTGCCGCCAGCCACGCGAATCCACTGAATGACCTGAGGTAGGTCGGCCCAAAGTTGTTTGATGTCGCCAGCTTTTCCCTGGCCAAGGTATTTTTTGAAGGCTTGTTTGATATTGCTGACAGCGCCGATATTGACCAGATGTTGGGCAAAGTGGGGGCGGCCCACATTGTTGTTGTGAGCTATATTAGTCGCACCGGCCAATGTTCCTTGAAATCCCAGTTGATGAAGTTTTTGTGCTATCAGTACAGCTCGTTGTTGTCTCGCCTGGTGTTGAAAGGCGACACCCTCCTGTAACACTGTGCTTGCAAGTTGTATGTTAAGTCCGACCACATGCACATTGATGTTTTTCCACTGGGTAGAAAACTCTATGCCAGGAATGATCTGAATCGGTTGTTGATCCAGCGGGCCGAGTTGTTCATAGGCATTGGTGGTGTCGTGATCGGTGATGGAGAGCACATCAACCCCTTGTTCAGCCGCGCGATTGACTAACTCTGTGGGAGAGAGGCTACCGTCGGAACATGTGGTATGGCAATGTAGGTCGTAAATTAGCGGATTTGTCATGCCATGATTATAGCCTGTATTGGTTCCGCCCATAGGTGCTAACGTTGCTTTACCACTGCGACTTTACCCATATAATGCTGTGATGAATTGTGTCGTTCCCATCAGTGAAAGCCAGCAGCGAGAAGTGATTGGCCAGACCAAGCACTATGTCCAGCTTGGTGAAATGTTATTCGGTCAGCATTTCCCCGTTATTCCGGTCACCTTTGATCTGCGAGGCCGGACTGCGGGCATGTATAAGGTAACAGGCGAGAAAAAGCGACGGGGATTTGACTGGGCTGGTGAGCCGTCCCGTCAGATTCGTTACAATCCGTGGATATTTGCCAAGTACTACGAAGAAAATCTAACCGTCACGGTGCCCCATGAAGTGGCTCATTATTTAGTGGATAGTCGTTATGGTTTGCGTCATGTTAGCCCCCATGGTGTTGAGTGGAAAGCCGTCATGGATGCCTTTGGTGTGGATAGCAGTGTAACGGCTAAATTCGATTTGGCTGGGATTCCCACTCGACAGTATCAGCAGTTTGCTTATCTATGTGACTGTAAAACCCATCAACTGGGTATTCGTCGTCATAACAAGGTGTTAAGCGGGCAGGCTAGTTATCTGTGTCGGCATTGCGGGGTGACTTTGCAGCAGGCACAAGTGGCTATATGAAGGAGTCGCTTTGGTTTGTTTACATGATCCAAGCCACCGATGGCTCTCTTTATACCGGGATCACCACGGATGTGCAGCGTCGTTTTAGTGAGCATCTCAGTGGTAAGCAGGGCGCTAAATATTTTCAGGGTCGGAAACCTAAAAAAGTCGTGTATGTCGAAGCGGGGCACAATCGAAGCAGTGCTTCTCGGCGGGAGTCAGAGATTAAGCGTTTTCGTCGTGAGCAAAAACTGGCTTTGGTTGCAGCTGGTTTTTCCGAGGAAACAAAAAAACCGACAGAGGGGTGATTAAGCTGTCGGCTTAATATTTTATGAGCTATAAGTGCAGCGTTATTCGTACGTGCATAGGTACGCTGTGTCTACCGTCACTTGTAACTGGAAGGTTTCACCAGCGGCAACGACAAAACTGTCCCCCTGGCCGAAAGTGTTCCACTCTTCGCTGCCTGGGAGTTTCACGGTCAGTGCACCGCTGACAACGGTCATGGTTTCTTTTTCACTGGTGTTGAACTCGTACTCGCCGGGGGCCATAACGCCTACTGTGGCGGGCAGCGTTTTTGTTTGAAAGCCAATGGAAGTTACCTGGCCATCAAAGTATTCGTTTACTTTAAACATGTATATATTCCTGAGAATCAGTCAGATAAATAAGGTCGGCTATAGTACCTTGTGTTTCTGCCTTATAGAATGCGCACTGTCTGATTTTTGCTGGGGTTGACGGTGGGTTGGTTGTGGGAGTGATGGCTTGAGCGCTTGGGATGTGGTAGTAATCGGGGCCGGGGCCGCAGGGTTGATGTGTGCCATCACTGCCGGTCAGCGTGGCCGCCGGGTGCTGGTGCTTGAGCGGGCCAATAAACCGGGAAAGAAAATTCTGATGTCCGGGGGCGGTCGCTGTAACTTCACCAATATGTACGTGGAGCCAGATAATTTTCTATCGGAAAATCCACACTTTTGTAAATCTGCCCTAAGTCGCTTTACTCAGTGGGACTTTATCGAGCTGGTCGCTAGGCACAACATTGCCTACCACGAGAAATCGTTGGGGCAGCTCTTTTGTGACGACTCATCAAAAGACATTCTCCACATGTTGTTAGCGGAAGCAGAGCAGGCGGGAGTGGTACTGAAAACCCACTGCCATATTAGCCAAGTGGGTTTTGAGGGCTGTTATCGGTTGCAAACAAGTCTCGGTGAAATAAAAGCTGCATCGTTGGTGGTGGCTTCTGGTGGACTTTCGGTGCCGACATTGGGGGGCTCTGCTTTAGGTTATCAGTTGGCGGAGCAGTTCGGTCACCCACTGGTGCCATTGCGAGCTGCGCTGGTGCCTTTTACCTTCACCGATGGTTTTAAACTGTTGTCGGAAACACTCAGCGGAGTATCAGTGCGGGCCAGAGTTCATGTGGGTAAGCAGTCGTTTCTGGAAAATATCTTGTTCACCCATCGGGGCTTAAGTGGCCCGGCAGTGTTGCAAATATCCAGCTATTGGCGCGAAGGGAAGGGGGCTGTTATCGACCTGTTACCAGAGAGAAACTGCACAGAATTTCTTGCCGAACAAAAACAACAGCAACCCAAGGCGATGCTACGGACAGTGTTGTCGCAGTTGTTGCCGAGGAAATTGGTTCTGGAGTTGGAGTCTATGTGGTGGTCAGAGCAGGCTGAAAAGCCATTGGCTGAATTGACAGATCTGTTGTTGGCAGATATTGCCGATAAGATTCACCACTGGACGTTAAAGCCGTCCGGTACAGAAGGTTACCGTACGGCAGAGGTGACGTTAGGTGGTGTAGATACCGCTACTGTGTCGTCCAAGACCATGGAAAGTCAAAAGCAGCCCGGTCTGTACTTTGTGGGTGAGGTTCTTGATGTTACTGGGCACTTGGGGGGATTTAATTTTCAGTGGGCTTGGGCCTCGGGTGTTGCCGCGGGTCAGGTGGTATAGGCTTGCCCAAGAAAAATTTGAGTTGAGCTATTGAGCTAAAACTGGACAGAACGAGTTGGGTAAGACAATGCAACGAGATGAATTGAATGCTGAAACGGCCAAAATCAGTTGGCAAGAGCTACAGCGATTTTTTGCCAATGGTTCGACAATCTATGTGTCGCCAGAGCTGGATATTATTGATGTGGCGATGGAAATATGCCACGACAATAAGGCAAAGATAGAGCAGTGGATGTCTGACAAGTCGGTCGGGCAGGTGAGCGATGACCAGGCCATAGAGTGGCTAGAGGCAGATGCCACAGTGTGGTCTTTGGTCGTTAAACCCTGGGTGCTGGTTCAGCCGCTCAAAGATCAGTAGTTTTCCAGGTCTCAGGAGAAACTACCTGTGTCGTTTCCGCATTGCCAAACCAGGCTTCACCATCCTGTACTGTGGCCTGCAACGACATATTTCGTTCAGCTATTGCCGCTATTGCCGCAGTATCTGAGTCTGAAAGGTAATAGATGGAAAGATTGTTAAAGCGTTTGAGATCTGCCTCGATATTCTTCCACCAGATAGGTGCGGTACGCTCGCCATAGGCATAAATAATAACCTGATCGGCTCTATTGCAGCCTTTGCGGATTCGACGCTCGTCTGGCTGGCCCACCTCAATCCACTGCTCAATGCCACCGTGTAGATTTTTCTTCCATAGGTCGGGTTCGTCGTCGGAGGAGAGCCCTTTGGTAAATTGAAGTGATTCATCGGCATTCAAGGCATATGCCAGTAGCCGTATCATCATTCGCTCATCTGTTTCAGAGGGGTGGCGCGCCACGGTTAATGAGTGCGACTGGAAATAACTTCGATCCATATCGGATACCTGAAGCTCGGCTTTAAAGATGGTGGCTTTTAACGCCATAGGTAATACCGCTTCGTCAGGGATGGGATGCTACTCCAAGGTGTGTTCCAGAGGAGTAGCAGAATTGTTCTTGAGCGCTTGCGCTAGGTAATGATGCCGCCGCTTGGCATGCCTCCCATTCCGCCCATTCCGCCCATGCCTCCCGGGCCACCTTCCTGGCCAGGTACTACAATTTTCGAGGCCTGTTCACGGCGCATTTCCTCTAGTTCCTTGGCGGTGCGTTCGACGGCAACTTCGGCAGCGGGACCAAATTTTTCAGCAGCTTCACCAATTGTCTTGGCATCAAGTTCGAAATTGATCGGTAGAGCACCCATAGGTGTCATCACCTGAGTGGAGCCGGAGTAGAGTACGTCACGGCTGGTGTCGGTCTCTCCCTCTGGAGTGATGGGGGTCAGTCGTCGAATTGTGCCAATCTTTTGATCGGTAAAGAGTTCTTCCCGATACAGCTCAGCGGGGTTCATATTGGCGTCAGTTTGTTCTTGGCTCATGAGATTTCGTTCGATTGTTTAAATAAGCCGGACACACTACCAGATTTTTTTTAATGCGTCAGTTGCCGGTGCTTTGATCACCGGCTGGGTCATGATTAGGGTGTTGTTGCTTATTATTAAGGGGCTGTTATCTGATTCTTTAGGGTTTGCACCATGGCATTGGCTGCAGCGGAAAGCGGGTAGCGTCTGCGCGTAAGGATGCCTACTCGCCGAGTTACAGTGGGGCGGGTTAACGGGCGGCACTCCAATCCCAGAGATTCCATTTGTTGGATCGTAAGCGATGGCATCACGCTGATGCCCAAGCCGTTTGCAACCATTGAGCTGATAGAAGCTAATTGGTTGGCTTCAAACTCCACGGTAAGTTGGATGCCGCAGTTTGCCGTGGTCTTATCAATCATTTGTCGCATCGCGGAAGGGCGTTGCAGGGCAATAAAAGGATAGTCCTGCAGATGTTTCCAGGTGATATTTCGAATCCCTAGAAGGGGATGCTGCTTGGGGGTGACCACAAAAAATCGGTCTTCGAAGAGAGGCTCAAAGTCGAGGTCTTCGGATTCATCTGGGTCAAAAGTAACGCCTACCTCCACCCGTCCCTTGCGGACCATTTCTACCACGTCTTCTGCAACTACATCTTGTATGGCAATGTTGATGTCTGGATGTTGGGCTCTGTAATGGAAAAGGGCTTTAGGTAATTGGCTGATTGAAAAAGAGGCCATGGTGGCAATAGTCAGCTTGCCGCGGCGCATGGCGAATAAATTGTGAAGGTCTGCCAGGGCGTTGTCCCAGTCCGCTAATAACCGTTGTGCGACGGGCAGAAAGTCTTCCCCCTCCGGTGTCAGAGATTGTGTTCGAGTGGTGCGATACAGCAACTGTCCACCGGCAACCTCCTCCATATTTTTAACGGCGATACTCAGTGCGGGCTGAGACAGATGGAGAAGTGCTCCGGCCTCAGCAAAATTTCGTGTTTGAGCGACGGCAACAAAGGCCTTGAGTTGTTTGATGGTGATGTCCATGACGCTGACTTTTTGAGTGATATGTTCATTTAGATTATTTATTTAATTTATTAATTAGTCTATTAAAATTTTACGCTTGATAAATATATCATCCTATAGGATCCTTGCTGATGTTTTGCAAGTCTTAAGTTAGGGGCGTCGGGGTTTGTGTCTTTGATATGGATGCCTCGAGGTAACATAAAAAATTAATGAAGGAGTTTTGTTCATGGCGGGTTTCGATAAGGTGGTCAACACCTACGAAGAAGCGATGGCGGGTCTGGAAGATGGCATGACCGTGATTTCTGGTGGTTTTGGCATCTGTGGTATTCCTGAGAACTTGATTAAAGAGATCAAGAAAATGGGTACCAAGGAGCTGACAATAGTTTCTAATAACTGTGGTATTGATGGGTTTGGTTTGGGCATCCTGCTGGAAGACCGCCAAATCAAAAAGATGGTTTCCTCCTACGTTGGTGAAAACAAACTATTTGAAGAGCAGCTGCTGGCGGGCGATCTCGAAGTTGAGTTGACCCCTCAGGGTACGCTGGCTGAAAAAATGCGTGCTGCTGGTGCAGGCATCCCTGCGTTTTATACTGCTACGGGATATGGTACTGATATAGCGGAAGGTAAAGATGTTCGTGAATTCGATGGCCGTAAATACATCCTTGAAGAATCCATCAAAGGCGATTTCGCTATTGTGAAGGCGTGGAAAGCAGACCGTTATGGCAATGCCATTTACCGTCACACTGCCCAGAACTTTAACCCAATGGCTGCTACTGCAGGCAAGATTACCGTGATGGAAGTGGAAGAGATTGTGGAGCCGGGTGAGCTTGACCCAGCCCAAATTCATACCCCTGGAATCTACGTTGACCGTCTGATTCAGGGTACTTTCGAAAAACGTATTGAAATACGTACAGTACGCGAAGGCTAACAGGAGAGATAATAATGGCACTTTCTCGTGATCAAATGGCTATCCGTGTTGCACGTGAGTTGCACGATGGTTACTACGTAAATTTGGGTATTGGTATTCCTACCTTGGTAGCAAACCACGTACCTGAAGGTATGGAAGTTATGTTGCAGTCTGAGAATGGACTGTTGGGTATGGGGCCTTTCCCCACAGAAGATGCAGTTGATGCAGATTTGATTAATGCTGGTAAGCAGACGGTAACAACTGCTACAGGTGCATCCATTTTCTCATCGGCAGAATCGTTCGCCATGATTCGTGGTGGCCACGTGGATCTTACAGTCCTCGGCGCGTTCGAAGTGGATGCTCAGGGCAATATTGCTTCCTGGATGATTCCTGGCAAGCTCATCAAGGGTATGGGCGGCGCAATGGATTTGGTGGCTGGTGCAGACAACATCGTTGTGATGATGACTCACGCTGATAAGTACGGTAACTCTAAGCTGCTGCCATCATGTACCCTGCCACTCACAGGTGCAGGCTGTATCAAGCATGTACTGACTGATCTTGCGTACCTGGAAATCAAGGACGGCAAGTTCCATCTGGTGGAGCGCGCTCCAGGCGTGTCTGTTGAAGAGATTGTAGGGAAAACTGCCGGTGAGCTGGTTGTTCCTGACCATGTTCCAGAGATGGAGTTTTAATATCTCTATCGAGCTAAAACAAAGGCTCCCTAATCAGGGGGCCTTTTTTAGTTTGGCCTTTTCATCTTAGGTCGTATTTTCTAATTTTCAGCTGTAGTTTGTAGTTTTCTGTTATCGAGGGGCATTATATGTTGGCAAGTAAAATGTTGGCAGGTAAAACAGCATTAGTCACCGGGTCTACCAGTGGTATTGGTTATGCCATGGCATCCAAGTTGGCTGAGGCGGGCAGCAATGTCGTATTGCACGGCTTGATGGATCCCGAGGAGGGCAAAGCACTTACTCAGGAGTTTGAGCAGCAATATAATGTTCAGTGTTTATTTAGCGGTGCTGATATTTCTACTGCGGAGGGTAATGAAGCGTTGATCGCGGCTGCGCTGGAGAAATTTGGCGGCGTGGATGTTCTGATCAATAATGCCGGCATCCAGTTTACTGCTCCTGTGGAGGAGTTTCCGGTTGCAAAGTGGGATGCCATTATCGGTATCAACCTTAGTTCTGCATTCCACACCACAAGGTTGTTGGTGCCCGGTATGCAAGAGCGAGGTTGGGGCCGTATTATTAATATAGCCTCTGTACATGGGCTGGTTGCTTCTTTGAACAAGGCCGCTTATGTGGCAGCCAAACACGGTATTGTGGGGTTGACGAAAGTCGTTGCTTTAGAAAATGCTGATAAAGGTATTACGGTCAATGCTATCTGCCCGGGCTGGGTAGATACTGATCTTGTTGCTGCACAGTTTCAGGCGCGAGCTGATCGGGATGGTGTAAGCTTCGAAGAAGGTAAGCGTAGCGTGATTGTTGAGAAGCAGCCGATGCCTAAGGCAACACCACCTTCATCACTGGGTGAATTGGCGTTGTTCCTCTGTTCTGATGCGGCAGCAACCATTACGGGTAGCAGTTTGCCGATGGATGGCGGCTGGACTGCCCAGTAAGTATTCTTTGGTTTAGTGGTTAAATAAAGCGTTCTACAGGTCTAGGTAGAACGCTGATTTACTCGCGTACGTTGCTGTTCCGCAGTTTCAACTCGCTCCGAATAACGGTCTACCAGATATTCCTGGTGGTTCCGGGTTAGCAGGGTGAATTTCATCAGTTCTTCCATCACATCGACAATGCGGTTGTAATAAGCCGAGGGTTTCATCCGACCGTCGTCTTCAAATTCCAGAAAAGCCTTTGCCACAGAAGATTGATTGGGGATGGTGATCATCCTCATCCAGCGGCCCAGTATTCGCATCTGATTGACGGCATTAAACGATTGAGATCCGCCGGATACTTGCATGACAGCCAGGGTTTTCCCCTGCGTGGGTCTGACGGCACCCAGTGCCAGTGGAACCCAGTCAATCTGGGCTTTCATAATACTGGTCATTGAACCGTGACGTTCAGGTGAGCACCAAACTTGCCCTTCGGACCAAGTCATGAGTTCCCGTAATTCACTGACTTTGGGGTGGTCGCCATCGGCATTGTCGTCGGGTAATGGCAAGCCTGAAGGGTTGTAAATACGTGTTTCTGCACCCAGGCACTTTAACAGTCTGGCACATTCCTCTATCACCAGTCGGCTATATGAGCGTTCACGTAACGAACCGTATAACAACAGAATACGGGGTTTGTGTGCTGCGGTTGGTTGTTTGAAATGAGACTGTTTGAGTTCGCGAAACTGATCATGCACCACATTGGGCAAGTTGATATCACTGGCGGGCATGTTAAACGGCCCCCAATTGGTTAAGGGCTGAACGCAGTTCATCCTGAGTCATGTGTTCTGTTTCCAGGGCCA
>JBFICW010000034.1:0-22681 GCA_041581635.1 Porticoccus sp.
CTGCCGTTAGTGATCAAAAATGGGGCGAGCCCACCGTGATGAAACGGTCAATACGCCGTAGCCTGAAAATATTTATGTTCTCATGGAAACAGCTCAGAAATTATACAAGCCACCACTGAGTTCATAATAGTTATACAAATTGAAAGGACGTAACCGATAGACAATCCGGGCTAGAGTTCGCAAGCCACACTTGATTAACTTTAAATTCAAGTAACAACCTGACAGACACTTTTGCTAAAGACGCCAGCCAACACTTTAACTGACGTTACTGATAATCTGCGAAATCATAAAAACAAGGCCCACCACGCTGAAACCCACGTGTAGATTAAGCAGTTGCATGAGTTCTGCCTCATAATCACATTCTTCATTCCCATCATACATAAAAACACCCACCGCATTACCGAAGAGAGTAAAGAGGGGCGGTCGTCATGACCACAGCAGAGGCCCTACTATAATGAGTACCCTTTTGCGTTGCACCAGTGAGATAAGACGAACAAACCCCTCACCTTGAAATTATAATCATTAGACAGCCCTTACGTTTACCAATAGGACAGTCTATTTATGACTAGGCACTTAATGCTTTTATTACCTTTTCCACTATTCAAGTCATACCGCTCTGCAGCGGTGGACTTATTTCAAATTAAACGCCAACGGCGCCTTTCGCGATAGTGCCAACTGAATCTTGTAGTGGTCCCAGGGGGTTTTTACGAAGGTCTTCTCGATTGATGATGGGAGCACCACTCCAGATCTTATACACCACAATGCCGTGATCTATAACTATCAACGCATTAAAGTTCCAGCCAGTTTCAATTCTTTCTCGCTTAAACTTCAATAAATCTAAAAATACATTGCCAACTCGCTTGCTTGTGTTGACGGATGGCGAAGCCTCATAGGCAAGACAGGACTCACGGGATGCGAGGCAGGCCCGAACACTCGGCGGCAAATCTTCAGCCCTGATTGAGTCATTAGGACTGAATTTTCGAATAACATCAAGATAAGACAGAATTTTCACATTGGGCGTGGTATAGGGATCAAATCCAAGGACCTGCAGATCGGAGGTGCTAGTTTCGAACAAAATAATCTGGTCGAATGACGCCTTTGCCTCTTCAAATGTACTCCACTGAGATTTAGTCTTGGCTTCACCTTTTGGCAGGGAACTACCGCACGAAGCCAACATCAACAGCAGAACTGGAAACATAAATCTATTCAGCCAACAAAGCCGGGTATTTTTTTCGTATTTTTTCATGATGCATAAATTTACCTTATTCACCCCCGCCAATCATTACATCAAAGCCAAAGTGCCGTCTATAAAAACAATTACTATGTTCTGTGTGACCAAGTCTCATAGTTGAGATAATTCCAGATAAAGAACCCTCTCAACAAAAAAAAGCCCCCACCCTATGGATGAGAGCTTTTCATTAACTCACCGATCGTCAGTGCATTTAGCACCAACGCTACCGAACCACCAAGTACAACGACCGGCCATTTCGTTCTATGTATAGCAGTACAGATTGCTTCGTGCCGGACAGCGCCTTCTTAAAGCTTTTGATATTAGTGACTCGCTGACGGTTTGCGCCCAAGATAACATCCCCAGGCCTCAAGCCACTATAGGCAGCGGGTGAATTAGGCGCTAGCCCTGCAACAATCACTCCCTCACCATCGGGGTTATTCTCAAAGCTAGCGCCATCTAACAGCGAGTGAAGCTTGTTGCTCATAGCGGCCAAGTGCTGAGGCTCACCAACTTCCACATCAATTTTTTTAGTTTTACCATCACGAATTAATTTGAGTTTGACTGAATCACCCACCTGCTTAATGCCAATTTGACTCCTGAGCTGTCCAGTCGAACTGGTCTTTCTTCCATCCACAGCGACAATAATATCCCCTACTTTCAACCCTGATTTTTCTGCAGAGGAGCCCTCACTGACAGCTGTTACCAGAACCCCCTGCTGTCCATTTTCCAGGTCAAATGCTTCTCTTAGTTCAGGAGATATATCCTGAATACCAATACCGAGCTGACCACGACGAACCTCACCGTAGGCCACAATTTGTTCCATACTGGCTTTGGCCATGTTGACCGGAATGGCGAAACCTATACCAACATTACCTCCAGCAGGGGCAATAATCGCAGTATTAATACCAATTAGCTCGCCATCCAAACTCACCAATGCACCGCCCGAATTACCTGGGTTAATGGAGGCGTCCGTTTGAATAAAATTCTCATAACCTTCTATGCCAAGCCCCGACCGACCCAAAGCGCTTACCACACCAGTGGTTACTGTCTGCCCAAGGCCAAAAGGATTGCCGATGGCGACAACAAAATCACCTACTTCTAACTTGTTTGAATTACCTAAAGGAACCTCGGATAAGTTTTTGGCATCGATTTTAAGAATAGCAATGTCCAGTTCCGTATCTGAACCCATTACTTCTGCAGAAAAAGAGCGCCCATCTACCAGCGATACCTGAACCTCATCAGCACCACCAATAACATGTGCATTGGTCATCACGATGCCATCTTGAGCATTGACAATTACACCTGAACCGGCGCTTTGTTGACGCCTTTTGGGTGCCTGCTTTGGCATTTGTTGCTGATCTGGAATATTAAAAAAACGTCTGAAAAAAGGATCGTTTAGCAGGGGATTCTGAGCCTGCTGTGTTGAAAAGGTAGCGATGTTTACCACTGCCGGGTTGATCTCTTTTAACATGGGAGACAACGAGGGTAATTTATTGCCAGCTGCATCCGAAAGCGGCAAAGCTGCCTGCGCAACCATCGTAAAACAAAGCATGGAAACCACAAACAACCATTGACGAATCTGCTGCATAGTAACTACTCCTGAATATAACTGGTTTATCATGACTTATTTATCACTTGGCTTGGTTAACCTAATTACACTGAAAAACCGACCATCGAGATAGTTCACGCTATAGCCAAGCTTCACTGAGACCCGAGCCTGCAAAAAAAATTCCGACAACCGCCTTTAAAAAAACCCTGAGTTCTACAAGAAAGACAACATTCAATTTGAGAATGCCTGTTTAACGAACCACCAAAACAGAGATTGGAGCAAACAACGACACCTGATGACTTAACGTACCGAGCCCCTGCTCCTCTTTATTAAATGTCCGAGAAGTCATGACTATCAAGTCAATGTCATTTTCTAAAGAAAACCGAATAATTTCCTGCGCCCTTTTCCCCACCAGGATTGTTTTATCGATGGGGACATCATTAAATTCAGCCTGAAATCGATGCTGCCAGTCAGTTAATTTTTGGTTGGCATTTTCTGCCAACTTGAGATAAAAACTCTCAATTTCAGCATCCGGGTCTCCTCCCATTTTTTCTACAACGTGCAGCAGGTGCACCTTGCCACCATTTTGTGAAGCCATTGACAGGGCCGTCTGGAGGGATAGCTCACTCTTATCTGCTAAGTCTGTAGGAACTAAGATATTTTTATACATCATCACAGCCTTTAGAATGTATGCTTGGGACACATATTATCGGATCAACTCTAAAAGAATAGACACTCAGCGCATAGGCTTCAACACCATTAAAAATATAAATGATTATATTTAATATGGTTGATTTTAGCCCCCCCCCACCAGACACCCAACTCTCTCGCTAACAAGCTATGATGTAATGCAATACTCCGCACTACTGTAACAATTTATTACCAATACAAGGGGGCCCGCCATGAAAGCAGTCGTACTAACAACACTTGGAGGTCCTGAGAACCTGCAGATTAAAGAAGTGGACACGCCATCGCCCAATTCCGGTGAAGTAAGAGTCAAACTGATAGCATCAGCACTTAACCGCAGAGATTACTGGATTACCAAAGGCCAATACCCAGACATACAATTACCTTGTATTACTGGCTCAGATGGAGCTGGCGTCATCGATATGGTTGGCCAAGGTGTAGACACCAAGATGATCGGCCAAGAGGTTGTCATATATCCCGCTCGATCATGGGGGGAAAATCAAGACTATTATGGCCCCGACTTTCGCGTTCTTGGTATGCCGGATCAAGGTACGTTTGCTGAATATATCTGTGCTCCCAGCAATGACGTCCTCCCCAAACCCAACCATCTAAGTTGGGAGCAAGCAGCCGCGGTTCCTTTGGCCGGTCTCACAGCCTGGCGTGCGGTGGTCACACATGCAAATGTAAAGCCTGGGGATAAAGTATTAATTACTGGTGCTGGCAGCGGGGTCTCTACATTCGCGATACTCTGGTGTGCAAGCCTGGGAGCAGACGTTTATGTCAGCACTAGTAGTAAGACCAAACTGGAAGCGGCTACCGCCCTAGGGGCCAAAGCTGGAGAAAATTACAAAGAACCAGATTGCTACAAAAAACTGAAGCAGCTATCGGGTGGTTTTAACGCCGTCATTGATAGCGCCGGAGGGAATGCACTAAATAGCCTTTTGGACACGCTATTGCCCGCGGGGCGCTTTGTGTTTTTTGGCTCCACGCTTGGAAATCCAGACAATGGTCTTCCCCTAGCCAAGTTGTTTTTTCGCCATATTCGCATTCAGGGCACCACCATGGGTAGTAACGCTGAATTTAAAGCGATGCTGGATTTCTTGAGTGAGAAAAAAATTATACCCGTAATTGACCGAGTACTACCCTTGGCCCAAGCGGTTCAGGCACACAGGCTGATGGAAACCTTTGGCCATACCGGAAAAATTGTCCTAAAAATCGACGAATCAAATAACGTAGAGAAAACCCCATAAAACAGGCCACTGGCGAAGCTGATGATGACGTATACAAGTTCATTTTTTTCATAACACTGATTTCTCTATCCATTTCAAAGGCAGTAACATACACCCGATAAAGAGTAGGAATCAGTGCCCATGAGTTCTTTCCGAGGACAATTTTCATCTAAAACCGGTTTTATACTGGCTGCCTCGGGTTCAGCCGTTGGCCTGGGCAATATATGGGGGTTTCCCACCAATGCCGCCGAAAATGGCGGTGGGGCCTTTGTCTTAATTTATTTTATCCTCGCCTTTTTTCTGGCCTACCCAGCACTGATGGCCGAACTCATTATTGGCCGCCACACCAGATCCAATATGGTCAGTGCGCTGCAGAAAATTTCAACGGGAAAAACGGCAAAAAAGATCGGCAAATATACCGGTTTTTATGGCGTAATCATCGCCACACTCATTCTCAGTTTTTACAGTATTATCGCCGGATGGATGCTGGCATTTCTGCTAGAGCCTCTATCAACAATAATGGGGTTCTCTGAAATCTCTTCCTGGTTGACAGAATTCGGAAATGCCCGCAACCTCATCTTCTCAGCCGTCTTTATGCTGCTTACTACAGCTGTTGTTAGTGCCGGAGTTGAAGAGGGCATTGAAAAATGGTCCTGTCGATTGATGCCATCAATGCTGCTACTGATGGCCAGCTTAATTGCCTACGTTATGTTTCAAGAGGGCGCTACAGCCGGGCTTAAGGTCTACCTATTACCTGACTTCCGCCAAATTAGCGACCCACAATTGATTGCTAGCGCCATGGGACAGGCATTCTTTTCCTTATCGCTGGGCGTTGGCACTATGTTGATTTATGGATCCTACTTGAGGCCAGACGAAAACCTTCCAGCAATGGGAGCCATCGTCACTCTCGTCGATTCATCCATTGCTTTTCTAGCGGGATTATTAGTGTTGCCAGCGCTATTTGTCGCCCAGGAGAAAGGTGTCACAATTTACAATGAAGCGGGAAATCTGATTGCAGGACCAGACTTGATCTTTCAAACACTACCGGCCCTATTTCACGATATGGGGACTATTGGCATTCCCGTAGCTCTTGTTTTCTTTTCTCTGATGACGATTGCGGCCCTAACCTCTTCAATCTCCATGCTGGAAGTACCGGTGTCCTATACCATTGAAAACCATGGCGCTAGCCGCACTTTAGCCACCTGGTTGATAGGCGTCATTATTTTTTCATCCAGTTCGCTCATCGCCCTGAATTTTGATGTGCTGTTCACGATTATTGTCACGCTCACCACCGAATACAGCCAGCCGCTGCTCGGGCTAATGCTATGTATTTTTGCGACATGGGTCTGGCACCGAGATAAGATCCTTACCGAGATTCGCAGTGGTCACCCTCAGGTGGAACAATCTCTATTTTGGAAAATTTGGCCAGGCTATGTTCGATATTGCTGTCCCGCTCTCATTATCCTGATGTTTATCCAAAATATAGCGAGTTAATTAAAGGCGTTAAAAGGTTCCCCTGTAATTTCCACCATCCAGCAGTATATTCTGGCCTGTGATATAGGCTGCCTGCTGGCTGCACAAAAAGGCGCAGGCCGCCCCAAACTCTTCAATCTTTCCCAGCCTTCCCGCCGGAAGCGAATCGATATACTGCGATGGAGACATCTCCAAACGTTTGGCAATCATTCCAGAGGCACCGTGACCACGCTCTGTATTGAACAAGCCCGGCAACAGATTATTGATTGTCACATTATGGCGTGCGGGATCTCGCGAAATGCCCGACACAAATCCAGTGAGCCCAGACCGAGCACCATTAGACAAGCCAAGCTCATCAATTGGCTGTTTAACTGCAGCACTTGTGATATTAATAATCCGGCCAAACCCTCTGTCAATCATGCCGTCCAACGTGCGTCTAATCATGTCTATAGGTGTGTACATATTGCTATTGACGGCGTCAAACCAATGCTCTTGATCCCATGCTCTGAAATCACCGGGCGGGGGGCCACCTGCATTATTAACCAGAATATCTGGGGTTGGGCAGGCTTCTAAAGCAGCATTTCGACCATCTTCAGTCGTAATATCCCCCACGACCACCTCGACAATAGTTCCGGTTTTAACTCGAATTTCATCGGCAGCTTTTTCTAGCACCGCCCTGTTTCTAGCCGTTATCGTGACTCGGACCCCTTCGGCAGCTAGTGCTATGGCACAGCCTTTGCCCAACCCCTTACTTGCTGCACACACAAGTGCCGTTTTACCCGCGAGCCCTAAATCCATACGCACCCCACAAGAGTTAATTAACAAAAAAGAGTGAGGCTACCATGAAAGTAAATAAAAGATGACTCAACATAGCCCCCAATCATTCGAAGAGAGGCAACTCTAACAATTCAAATTAGACTATAGCCAGCGGGAGTTTTTGGAGAATTGACTACGCAAAAATTCCATTTGGTCCCCAAGAATACGACGTGAATTTATTAGCGCTAAATATTCGGCATTATTGGGACGATAAGGTAAAGCGACCAACTCCATACCACTTTCTTCGAGTAAATAATTAGACTTATGCTGATTACAGCGCCGACAGGATGACACTACATTTTCCCATTTATCCTCACCACCTCGCGAAGTGGGCACAATGTGATCTCGAGTTAATTGACTGGGGATAAACTGTTTCGCGCAATACAGGCACAAATAACTGTCCCTAGCAAATAATGCGGAGTTGCTTAGAGGGTAATTTGTACGAGGTCTGGCAAGATGTTCGCCGCCACAAGCAATAATGCTTGGCAACAGAATCTGTGACTGAACACCCGAATCTCTTGAGTAACCCCCCTTAACCTTCTTCACTACATCGCCCAAGGTCCAGACAACCATCTCTCTCGCAAACAAGCATACAGCCTCCTGCCAGTTCAGCCATTCAATAGGCTGACCCGCCATATTAAGTCGCAAGATTCTAGGTTGCATCAACACATACCTTTGCCTAAACACATACTGCTTTGACAACACCAAGGTCAAAAACATTGGTCCTGAAAATAGTTAACCTCAAATCAATAAACCCTAAAAATCAAAAACCCCACCAACTAAAGTTGACGGGGTCTGATATAAGTGAGGGTTAAAAAGCCGCTCCGCTACACAATACTGATGACGGAAATACGCATAATAGTGGTTCACCATTTGGTGCATGGCGTAATTTTTGAAGGCCGACCCTCCCTCGGGGAGTACTTACTGTCATCATAGCCCGGAGAAAGCGACTGTCAACCTGAGAAATACAGATAAAACAAAGCCCTGATACATCTCTGTATCAGGGCTTAAAGCAGTATAGGAATTGCTATCCAATCATGGAATATAAATCACCAAACATCCGTATTGTTCCATGGTGTTACACATCCGTGTGCAGCAGCATCCTTGCAAGACGTACTATCTCCTTTTTGAGCAACAGAAGACATTGGAGTATTTCTGCTTTTACTGTAAGACATATCCTACAAAACTGGTTCCTTGGGGCACCAGAAAAGCCCCATGAAAATTGACCCACCCCTACGGCTCAGTTAGTGTTGCACCTTGATTTCTGGAGGGGATACTGTGGCAACACGCAAAAAGTCCATTGATTTTGAAAAGAAGCTGAGTCAACTGGAAGTACTCGTCGGCGAGATGGAAAAAGGTTCACTGAGTCTAGAGGATTCACTCAAGGCGTTTGAGGATGGCATTAAAATTACCCGCGAATGCCAGCAGGCACTAAAAGATGCCGAACAGAAAGTTGAAATACTAACCCGTGATTCGTCTCAACCAACTAACTTTGAGCCTGAGAGCCAATAATCATGGGTATCTCCACCTTCTCTGAATTCCTTAGCCAGAGCCAACTGCGAGTCGACAAGCAGCTCGAAACCCTGCTTCCTACAGTCAGCGGGCCGGCAAACCAACTGTTCACGGCGATTCGATACAGTGTTTTTAATGGCGGCAAACGCGTAAGACCCGTACTGGCATACGCCGCTGCCCATGCCCTTGGAAATATCAACCAGGACACGGATCGGGTTGCTGCTGCAGTAGAACTTATCCATGCATACTCTCTGATTCACGATGATCTACCCGCAATGGATAATGACGACCTGCGACGTGGAAAGCCCACATGTCATATTGCTTTCGATGAAGCCACCGCCATTCTTGCTGGCGATGCTTTACAAACCCTGGCGTTTACTCAGCTTACCGAGCTAGAAAATGTTCCACCCCAAACAGTCATTCAATCAATCGCAACCTTGGCAAAAGCCGCTGGAACAGAAGGAATGGTTGCGGGGCAAGCGATTGATATTGCTTCCGTAAACAACATTCTGACAATAGAGCAACTGGAACATATGCACCGACAAAAAACAGGTGCGATGATTATTGCCAGTATTATCATCGGGGCTCTCTCTTCAGGACAGGCATCCGAACAGCAATTGATGGCTTTGACATCCTATGGCGACGCCATCGGTCTAGCCTTTCAAGTGCAGGACGACATCCTCGATGTTATAGGCAACACATCAATGCTGGGCAAACAACAGGGGGCCGATCAAGCAATGAATAAGCCAACCTATACCAGCCTCCTGGGCTTAGGCGGAGCAAAAGAAAAAGCCATGCAGTTACATCAGGATGCTATCGACGCAATTTCCCACTTCGACCGGAATGCCGATCATCTCAGGGCAATTGCTGATTATATTATTAATCGCGATTACTAAACTCAACCCAAATTAACAGAACAATTTGCAAAAGAACCAAGCTTCGGGGTCTACAGCTTCATTTTGGTGTAATATTACACCCCTTATTCTGGACTCCACATGCATGGCTAAAACTTTTAAAGATATACCGCTGATTCGCCCGGAAACTCCGTTGCTCGACACGGTCGACAACCCAATTCATCTCCGAGAGCTCGAAGAAGACCAACTGCTAGTGTTAGCAGATGAACTGCGATCCTACCTGCTCTATACGGTGGGCAAAAGTGGTGGCCATTTTGGTGCTGGACTCGGAACAGTAGAGCTTACCATTGCTCTGCATTATATTTTTAACACCCCCCACGACCGCCTTGTGTGGGATGTTGGCCATCAAGCGTACCCCCACAAAATTTTGACGGGTCGAAGAGATCAAATGCCGTCTATACGACAGGCAAATGGGCTGTCTGCTTTCCCAAAGCGCGATGAAAGTGAATACGATACATTTGGCGTCGGGCACTCTAGCACATCTATCAGCGCGGCCCTTGGTATGTCATTAGGCGCTGCCATGACCGGTGAAAAAAACAAAGCTGTCGCAGTCATTGGTGATGGCGCCATGACAGCAGGCCTGGCATTTGAGGCGCTCAACCACGCAGCTCACACTGATGCAGACCTACTGGTCGTCCTGAATGACAACAACATGTCGATATCACACAATGTTGGCGGGCTTGCCACCTACTTTTCTAAAATATGGTCCAGTCGCTTTTACAACACCATCAGGGAAGGAGGCAAAAAAGTCTTACGCTCAGTGCCTTCAGCCGCAAGTTTTGTTCGCAAAACAGAAGAGCACCTAAAAGCTATGGTGGCACCGGGGATTGTCTTTGAAGAGCTGGGTTTCAACTATATCGGCCCCATCGATGGCCACAATCTACCCCTACTGGTTCAAACACTGCGCAATTTAAAAGCTCTGTCCGGGCCAATATTACTGCATACCATTACTCGCAAAGGTAAAGGATTCGCCCCGGCAGAAGCAGACCCCGTGAGTTATCACGCACTAAATAAAATTGAACCAAAGAGTAAACCAAAAGTTGCCGTTTCACAGTCCAATGTCGTGATCAGCCAACCAAAACTAAAATACCAGCAAGTATTCGGTGATTGGCTTTGTGATATGGCAGAGAGAGAACCACGTTTGGTCGGCATCACTCCGGCCATGTGTGAGGGGTCGGGCATGGTTGAGTTTTCCCAACGCTTTCCCAAACAATTCCATGATGTTGCTATCGCAGAGCAACATGCTGTCACCCTTGCGGCAGGACTGGCCTGCGAAGGCATAAAACCTGTTGTCGCGATTTATTCCACTTTTTTACAACGCGCCTACGACCAATTGATTCACGATGTTGCATTACAAAACCTTGACGTTTTATTTGGTATTGACCGAGCGGGACTCGTGGGTGAAGACGGGCCAAGTCATGCCGGAAGTTTTGATCTAACCTACCTGCGCTGCATTCCAAATATGGTAGTGATGACGCCATCCAATGAAAATGAAACTCGACAAATGCTGTACACAGGGTTTATTCATCGCGGCCCAGCCGCTGTTCGTTATCCGAGAGGAACAGGCCCAGGCGTCAACATCGAGAAAGGTATGAGTGCGCTTCCCGTTGGCAAAGGAATCATTTGTAAAGAGGGCAGCCGAGTCGCCATTCTTAACTTTGGCACACTACTCCCTTCAGCTCTAACTGCAGCAGACAAGCTTAATGCAACTGTGGCAGATATGCGCTTTGTCAAACCGCTGGATACAGAACTGATCAATAGACTGGCAACTCAGCACAGCCTGCTAGTAACACTGGAAGAAAATGCCATACAAGGTGGTGCCGGTGCAGGTGTAAGCGAGCATTTGGCGTCCATGGGCATAGTAGTGGCCATGTTGCACCTGGGACTCCCCGATAAATTTATTGATCATGGAAGTCACCAGCAGCAATTAACCAATGCAGGTTTAGATGCTGCTTCGATTCAACATACTATTGAGGAGCGACTTGGAAGCCTTGTGTACCCAGATGAGGCCGCATCCTAAACCGAATCCTCTTACTTCGATCTAAGTACAAGACAAGTCCCCAGATATTTACCCTAATTCTTGTTTACCAAATCTACCAGGGCCGATCCCAACTGCCCTGCGCCCCCTAACCCCCAACCACCGTCCACCGGGATAACCGCACCCGTGATATAACTGGCCAAATCTGAAGCCACAAATAAAGCAGCACTAGCTAAGTCCTCAACAACACCCTGCCGCCTCATCGGGACAGATTCAATCACCCTTCGTTCACCATCAGATCCTTGCGGAGCCAATCGTTTCATTCCTTCCGTCCCCCGAATAGGGCCTGGCACCAAAGAATTTACCCGAATACCCTCTGGCCCCCACTCCATGGCGGTCGTTCGGGTAATCATATCCACGCCCGCCTTTGCAGCACACACATGAGCTTGCATCTCCATGGGTATAAAAGACTGGGGCGCTGAAATATTGATGATATTAGCACCCGGCTTTCTCAGGTATTGATAGCTGTAGCGAAGCACATTAAAAGTACCCAGCAAATCGATATCTACAACGGCTTTAAACGCATTTGCCGACATTTTATTGGCTGCCGCCGGAAAATTACCCGCGGCACCAGAGACGAGTACATCGATAAGTCCCAGCTCTTCATGAGTTTGTGTGAACACCTCAACAAGTCTATCCGCATCACGCACATCCGCGGCAAAACCGGCCACTCGACCACCATGGGCCCTTAGTATCTCGACAGCTTTATCTATTTTGGCCTGAGAGCGCCCTAGCACAGCAAGCGTTGCACCAGCCTTGGCAAAGCCTTCTGCAATACCTAGATTTATTCCGCTGGTGCCCCCTGACACGAACACGACTTTATCGCTAAAATCAAATGGGTAGCGAGCCATACTTTCTCCTGATTATTACCTTCACCAAGCAAAGTGTACCAGAGTTGTTTTATGCCTAATGATGGGAGAGTGCGCTGTCTATGCTCTTAAGCAACCCGATCAGTTTGGATGATTGATATGAAGCCCGACTAAAATACTCTTCAGCCATTGGAGCAATATTACAGTTTTTAGGAAGTGGTGCCGTAGACGCCACCAACAGATGCATACGGGGTAGAAAAATAAACTGGAGCCATTCGTAAAAGGCTAACTTATCTACTGAAAATGGTTGGTCACTTAAAAAAACATTCGAGGAGGGAGTTGTCTCAGACCATAAGTTCATGTCTCTCAGAACATTCTCAACCTCTGAGAGCTGTGAGGCCAGCTCTGTATAAATCTTATCCATCACTCATTAGCCAAGTTCACGACGAAAAGAAGGCAAATCATCCAACAGTTGCTTACCATAGCGTTTGGTAACTATACGGCGATCCAAGATGGTAATCCGTCCCTGATCGGTTTCAGTGCGGATCAGTCTACCGCAAGCTTGATGTAATCTAAGGGACGCTTCTGGCAACATCAACTCCATAAAAGCATTGCCACCCTGCCTCTCCAACCATTCAGAAAGCGTTCTGTGGACCGGGTCGTCTGGAACGGCAAATGGAATTTTTGCAATCACCACATGGCAGCAATAATTCCCGGGAAAATCCATTCCCTCGGCAAAACTTGCCAAACCAAAAATAACACTGCCATCACCTGCATCAATTGCAGCCTTATGGCGTCGTACGATTTCCTGATTACCCCACTGCCCTTGAATCAACACTTGTGACAAACATTCCTCAGGCAACCGCTCATACACCAGCTCCATCTGACGCCGGGAAGAAAACAGCACGAGAGAACCTTCTTGCCAATTGATAATCTCTGGCAACAGCGCTATGACAGCCTCTGTGTGTGCGGCTGCATCGCTAGCATCGACCCCGATATCTGGTACAGATAACACCCCGGCTTTTGCAAAATCAAAGGCACCGGCTACGACTGAAAATTGAGTAGCATCAGGCAAACCACAGCGCCGTTGAAAGCTGTCAAAACTACCCAAAGTCTGAAGTGTTGCAGAGGTTATAACTGCGGCATAACACCTCAGCCAGAGGCTTTGCCTGAAGATGTTCCCAGCATCAGTCGGGGATGCAGATAACTGGATGTCCATATTTCCACCCGCACCCTGCTCAAGGGACAACCAACGTGCATAGGGCGGCCCATTCCCCTTATCTTTCACTGAGAAACACTTCCAGAGATGGAGAGCCGCCTCAACACGGCCTTGCCAAACACCCACATTTTGAAAGAGCTGCTCCAAGTCCGCTCGGGGTACAGGAAAATGCGGTTCATCGAGAGCGTCGCCTACGCGATCAGAAAGAATGTCCAGTGTTGTTGCCATGGTGCCAAGGTTTTCTGAGATATGTCCAGAAAGCTCTCGTGCCTCTTCCCCTGGGTCTCCATCCGGGAAACACCAATGGCTGTCATCCTCCCGCAGAGACCCCTGGTTGAAAAATTTCTCGAACATTGGATAACCAAGGCCCAGAAGTTTCTCTACTGCACTAGCAATTCCAGCCGCCTTGTCCATCCGTGCCGCCAAGTCGGGAGCGTTGGCCAGCAAGGGCAGTCCACCAGCGATCTGTTTTTGCAGTCGACTGAGCCAGCTAATGGTACTTCGCAATCTACACTGGCCCGAAAAATGATTAAGCGCAGTAGCCGCGATTCGATGTCCTTCATCGAAAATATAAATGGTTTCTTCCGGTGCCGGAAGAATAACGCCACCACCAAGAGCCAAGTCGGCCATCACCAAGTCATGATTGGCAACAATACAGTCCGCCTCTTCAAGCTCATCTCTAGCCTTAAAAAAACAGCACTCACGGATAAAGCGACAACGACGGCCCGTACACTGCCTGCGGTCTACGGTGAGCGGTCGCCAATCGACATCGTCTAGAGACTCGGGCCAGTTATCTCTATCGCCGGGCCAGCTACCCTCCTTAAGAGCATCCCCCATAGCGCGGTAGCTAGCAATGATATGACTGGCAGGATTAAAATCGACTTCATCTTCAAATAAAAAGGCTCCACTATCTCTGGAGCTAGCCACATCAAGACATTGCTCCAATCGCAGCGGGCAAAGGTAGCGGCCACGCCCCTTGGCCAAACTAACCGAATAATCCCACCCCGCACTCTCCAACAACGAGGGAATATCTCGCTGAACAAGTTGCTCTTGAAGAGCAACAGTACCTGTAGCCACCACTACTCGTTTACCAAGGTGGCGAGCAATAGGTAGCGTTGCCAACAAATAGGCCAGCGTCTTCCCCGTTCCGGTACCGGCCTCAACCACACAGATACCATTCTCGGAAATCCTATGCCCTTCATCACCCTCTTCAACACCACCCAGCGCATTGGCAATTGCGGCAATCATTTGCTTTTGGCCAAGCCTGGGCCGCAGGTCGTTACTCGCCAGGAACTGACGATAGCCCTGCTGAATTTCTTCCTTGAGATCTGAGTCCAACACAGTCAGGAGAGATTGAGCTTTTGACGAACCGGATTAGCATACATAGCAAGGACAATATCACGACATTCAGCCGGTATCGCATGCATTCGATCATTAAATTCACGAGTAGCTACAGCCCAATTACAGTTTATTTCGGCTTTCCATTTAGACACTGCCTCTAATTCCCCACCCAGCTGCTCATAAGCAATAATATTCGTGGGGTGTAGCCGGTAGTTACCAATGATCTGGTTGTCCACCGCAATGGCCATTTCGTCTGCGGAATCAATGCCACTTCTCAACGGTGTACCAAAGGCCACGTGAACTGCGCCCTTTCGGCCAACAACTCCGTTGTAAATACTGGCAAGGTCTTCATGCTCATCCTTTTTGTAGACGCCTTCCGTTTCCTTGGCATAAAGCTCCATTCCTTTTGCAGCATCCAGTGGATCAAGTTCATAAGAAATCGCCACGGGTACCACATTAAGCTCAGCGATCGCTTCGGCAAAGGTCTGCTCTTTTTGTTTGCTGAGGGTCAACATTTTCAACAGCGCTGGCTCTGTTTTATCTATTCCATCCTTGGCACGACCTTCCCGCTGAGCAATCCAAATAGAAGAGCGCTCTTCCGTCAATGAGTAACGGATATAATTGGATAACTTCAATAAGGCGGCTAACTTTTCCCGCCGCCCAGACGCCGAACGCTTAACAATAAAGCTTTTATTAACCCGCATCAGATCTGAGGTAAATTCTTTGGTGAGCAGGTTATCGCCTATGGCAATCCGAACGGTCTCCCTGCCATCGTCATATAGGGCCACATTGACAAATGCTGGATCCATCGCAATATCACGGTGGTTGCTAATAAACAGGTAAGGCGTGTCTCTGTTCAGTTTATCAAGTCCAGAAACGGTCAAGGTGCAGTCAATCTTTTTTAATAGCTTACCGAGACTTTCTCGCATTGCATCGTGTAGATCGCTTACCGTATTAATTTTATTGAACGCGCTATGCAGAGCTCTTCCAATTAACGGGCGCAGCAACCAGGGCAACCAACGAGCCATTTTGGGGTATTTGATAGACAACAGCGTATCAATAAACTCCCGGCTCTCAGATAGCCTATTTAATACTTGTGGCACCTCATCATCACGATAAGGACGAATATCATCGTATGTATTCATATGAAATTGCGTAATTATTCTTGGTTGTCTGACCCATACAAGGGATAAAGGATTTCTTAAATCGAGCTTTGAAGAATGGCGGTTTGTCCATTCTACGAAACGTCAATGCTCACCGAAGTGTCACTCTTCACGATGACAAGCGCGGATTGTACCAGCGGACCTCTGAGGCATACTTATCGACCAGATGCGTCACATCCAAAATAATGGAAAATAACGCCATGCGCACTAGTAAGCCATTGTCCGTTTGCCGAAAAATTGCCAGATTTGGATTACTATCCAAGTCACTATCCAACTCATTCGCTTCGGCCCGAGAATCCCTTGGCAAGGGATGCATAATGACCGTGTTGGGCTCACAGTGTGACGTATAAATAGCCTGATTCAGACGAAAGCGACCACGGTATAAATCTGCTTCGTCTTTACTGGAGAATCTTTCCTCCTGAATACGTGTGGAATAGACAATATCCACATGAGAAATGCTGGGTTCAATCTTGTCAGACTCCGCAACAGACAAACCTGCGGCACGCATATCGTCTACCAGGTCGTCTGGCATTGCCAACTCTTTGGGTGACACCAACTGTACTGAAACACCATTAAATAACATCAATAATTTGCAGAGAGAATGAACCGTTCTGCCATGCTTGAGATCACCGATCATAGCAATACGGAGACCATCCAGCTCTCGCCCCAGCCCCTTCAATTCCTTCTCAATGGTGTACAGATCAAGTAACGCCTGGCTGGGATGCTCGTTGCTACCGTCTCCACCATTAATCACTGGAACCCGACTAGCACTGGCAAAATCCGCCACAGAACCGGCCTCGGGGTGACGCATGCAGATAATGTCGCTAAACCCGGACAAGACTCGGGCAGTATCCTGAAGCGACTCACCTTTTGCCAAGGCCGAGGCCTCGAAGCCAACGGTTTCTCGTACTTCCCCGCCCAACAGATTAAAAGCACTGCCAAAACTAATTCGAGTTCTGGTGCTGGGCTCAAAGAACATATTTCCTAAAATGGCACCATCGAGCACCCGCGTAATTTTCTGGCGCTGAGCGTAGGGTTCCATCTGGTCGGCTACGCGAAAAATATGATCGATATCGGCCCGCTCAAACTGACTAATAGAAAGAATACTCGTACCCTTAAACTTCACACTGCCCCCAAATCCCACACTCGCTCCGTATACTAAAAAATACGCCAAAGCATTTTAACCACTTTGCCATAGGCGAACCAGCTACTTACCTGACCTATAAAATCTGACTACCCCATTCCTGCAAGGCCCGCAAAATATGGCGATCGTGTTCTGTTGAATCTTCCAGTCCTAACAACCGTTCAATCTCTTCAAAATAGTCATCAAGTGTCGTATACCCTTCAGCCACTTGAGTCAGTCGTTTGAAACGTAGCTCTTCCCAGAGATGCGCCTCTTCAGCATTTAACGTATCTGGAAAATTTTTTGCACGGTACAGAAATAACAGTTGCTGATAACGCTCATCTCTAAAATGAAATACATCCGCAGCGAGTTCTTCGCCTGAAGCAGAACGCACATCGGGCAATAACGCTTTATCTTCATCGCCAAGGAATCCATCATACAAACGCCTCTCCGCATTGGTTGTTTTTTCATATGACGGCGCACCAAACACCTCGGAGAGTTTTGACGATAAATCATGCTGCTGCAATAACTGCCAGTTTCGCTCACACAGAGGCACATCAATCACTAACCGCTGGGCAGCTTCAACATCCAGTAATTTAGACGTCGCCACCACAGGACAACGATTTAACTGCACGCCCTTAAGTGGCAACCGCTCAACACCCTCGGGGAGGTCCTCAGACCGCGTAAATAACCGTTGCTGTATCTGTTCTGCTGACAACTTTATCAATGCTTCCGCATCACCCATAAGACTAAAACAGATAATTACGTTTTTATTTGTAGGGTGTTTTGCCAACGGCATCATTAATGCAGTGTAGCCATGCTTCGAAGGCAACTTTCCCGAGACGTGAAGAAACGGTTTTTTATGCGTCAAATTGATGAGACCAGCTACTTTGTGCTTTAACCTATGCTCGTAAATGTATCGATAGAGTTTTGGCTGTTTTTCCATCACCAGCTTTGCCATAGCGATGGTAGCACGCACATCTGAGAGTGCATCGTGAGCAGACTCGTGGACGATACCATTCACTTCGGTTAATCGCTCCAGCTTGAAACACGGCGAACCATCTTCGTAGTTAGGCCAGACGATACCCTCGGGCCTCAATGCTCTTGTGAGACGCATCATATCGATAATATCCCAACGAGAATTACCCTGTTTCCACTCTCGCTCATAGGGATCATAGAAGTTGCGATAGAGACTATAACGAGTGACTTCGTCATCAAATCGAATGCTGTTATAACCCACACCACAGCTACCAGGAACCGACAACTCTCGGTGAATTTTCGCTATAAACTCCCGCTCAGTAACGCCTTCCTGTTGGGCAACCTGCGGGGTTATTCCCGTCACAAGACAGGCCTGGGGAGAGGGCAGCCGATCAATTGGCGGCTTACAGTAGATAGAGAGCGGTTCGCCGATAATATTTAGATCTTCATCAGTACGGATACCGGCAAACTGAGAAGGGCAATCACGGGAGGGGTCTATGCCAAAGGTTTCATAATCATGCCAGTACAATGTGTTTGCCATGATTCACTCCAATTACTCATATCAAGATTATCTATCCAAAAAAAACGGCGTCCGAAGACGCCGCTTTTAATAACTCTAGGATAAGTACTTCTTACTAGAACTTATTCCGCCACCTCAGTGTAGGTCATTTCACCAACAACGCGACGGTTGCGAGCACGACCTTCATCAGTGTCATTATCCGCAATTGGACGGCTTTCACCATAACCGACAGCAGTAATGCGGCTAGCATCTATACCGTATTCTTCATTGATCTTAGCTTTAACCGCTTCAACGCGACGCTGAGACAAATCTTGGTTGTAGCTGTCAGTACCACGTGAATCTGTGTGTCCTTCCAACACCAAAGTGATATCGTCATGAACTTTCATCGCATTGGCAACAGCCTGTAATTCATCACCGTAGATCGCACGGACATCAGCTTTATCGAACTCAAACTCAACATTCAGCTTAACAGTAATGGTTCTGGTTTCAGGCTCATATACTGGTACGCGAGCTGGTTCAGCTGGCTGCTCCATAACCGGGGCCACAGGATCATTAAAGTAGTAATTTAAAGCGAAGTTAACCGTTCCATCGTGAACACCATCATTACCTTCACGAATTTTGTGAAGCAGACGCGCATCACCGCGGAATTCCCAGTGGTCAGTCAGCATCTTAGAAAGACCAAAACCAAGTTGGGCTTGATGAGTGTATTCCATTTCTGGTTGTAAATTACTCTCACCTTCGCGATCAAAATAGCTTATACCCGCAACCACATAAGGACGCCATCCGCCATCGTCCTCACCAAACCAGTAGTAAGCATTGATCTGAGCCACGTCCACATCATCTCCAGCGATGTCACTGCCATAACCCAGCTCAAGAGCCCAGTCATTAAAGAAACGATAACCAACATTAAGGCCCAATACTCCAGCTTCATCATGCCCGCTAATGACGCGATCACTGTCCATGTACAGATAACTCAAAGATGGCCCAAGGTATAAACCGTCTTGTGACTGTGCCGAAACAGAAAAGCCCAGCAACAATGCACAAGCTGCAGCAATAAATTTATTCATGTTCTTCCCCAATTATTCCTATTGATTAAAACTACGGGCATCCCAAGCTGGCAGCCCGCTCGCCAGATAACGCAATGATAGTTTATTTCTTATGATTTTCCCTCATCCTTTGTCATTTTTGATCTAAAAAAGTACGAATATCTATCAAAAATATTCCAAAAACATCGACATTGTTCAATTATTAACCAGACCAATGCTTTTCCAGGGAGAAACCTTTAATGCTTCTAGGATGGCAGAGACATCACAGAAATCCATGATCGCAGCCCGGTAAAGCACTCTCCTATACAAAATAAAAAAACCGGAAGAATATCTTCCGGTTTTTCAAACCACTTTTAGCCACCTATGACAGTGCTAGTTTATGCTCTTCAATCTTAGCCTGCCAAATTTGAGGCCCAGTCTGATGAACAGATTCACCTTTCGAATCCACCGCCACCGTTACCGGCATGTCGACGATTTCAAACTCATAGATTGCCTCCATACCCAAATCTTCAAATGCCACCACTTTGGCACTTGTTATTGCCTTAGAGACTAGGTACGCGGCGCCCCCAACAGCCATCAAATAAGCGGCCTCATTATCTTTAATGGCCTCAATGGCTATAGGACCACGTTCAGCTTTACCAATCATGCCTATCAAGCCAGTTTGCTCAAGCATGGTACGCGTGAACTTGTCCATCCTGGTCGCAGTAGTGGGGCCCGCAGGACCTACAACTTCGTCTCTAACAGGATCAACTGGTCCTACGTAATAGATAAAACGACCGGTCAGATCGACTGGAAGCTCTTCACCCTTACCGATCATATCCACCATTCGCTTGTGGGCTGCATCGCGACCCGTAAGCATCTTGCCAGATAGCAACAACGTCTCACCAGGCTTCCAGTCCTTAAGGTCTTCCTTAGACACGGTATCAAGATTGACCCGACGAACACTGTCACCCACCTCCCATGTGATATCTGGCCAGTCATCCAAACTTGGTGGAACCTGTTTAGCAGGGCCTGAACCATCGAGAGAGAAGTGAGCATGACGAGTTGCTGCACAGTTGGGAATCAAGGCTACTGGCTTGTTAGCAGCATGGGAGGGAAAATCTTTAACTTTGACATCCAAAACAGTGGTTAAACCGCCCAAGCCTTGAGCACCAATACCAAGATCGTTCACCTTTTCATATAATTCAAGGCGTAGCTCCTCAGCTCGATTCGATGCTCCGCGTGCTTTCAATTCTTGAATATCAATAGCGTCCATCAGCGACTCTTTCGCCAATAACACGGCCTTTTCGGCCGTACCGCCAATACCAATACCTAACATGCCGGGCGGACACCAACCGGCTCCCATTTTTGGCAACTGCTCAAGCACCCAATCCACAATTGAATCAGATGGATTAAGCATCGCAAATTTCGACTTCGCTTCCGAGCCACCACCTTTGGCGGCCACATCAACAACGACTTTATCGCCGGGAACGATCTCATAATTAATGACAGCCGGTGTATTGTCTCCCGTATTCTTACGTGCACCATCGGGATCATCCAGCACCGATGCGCGCAGAATATTGTCAGACAGCTTATAGGCTCGACGTACGCCTTCGTTAATCATATCGGTGACACTCATATCACCTTGCCACTGCACATTCATGCCGACTTTCACAAACACATTAACAATGCCGGTATCCTGACATAGCGGCCTATGCCCCATGGCACACATGCGTGAATTAATCAGAATCTGAGCCATAGCATCTTTGGCGGCCTTTGACTCTTCCCTCTCATAGGCTTCGTGTACTGCCGTTATGAAATCTACAGGGTGGTAGTAGGAGATAAATTGCAGCGCGTCGGCAACGCTATCAATCAAATCATCTTGTCGAATTACAGTCATTTATACTCTCCGAAGTAAAAGCACTGGTGTTATTGGATTGACTACTGAGCAACTGTGGATGCACCCAGTTGCTGTTTAAGTTGTTGAATATCCCGATTAACCTGGCGACGATAGGCATCGATTGCCTCAATTGCCTCTTCAGTATTGGCAATACGAGTTCTAAGATCTTGCTGTGAGGCCTTCAGATTTTGCTCAAGATGGTTAAACTGGTCGACCAGTTCTTGCGATTGGCTCACCATATCATTCACTTCCAGCTTTGCTGCCAATGAGGCACTGGCCACGGTATCCACCGATTTAGCTGTCTTGGCAAGCTTCCCGGTCAACTCATCAAACTTACCGTTTAGACTACCCACCTCCTTCTTGCGAGCAGCCATTGAGGCCTGGAGCCCCTTTATTGTTTTCTCCTGAGCCTCTATCGTTTTCCGGTTTCGGTCATAGGAAACTCCCCACAACTTTTTAATCTCCGACCAGTGTTTATCCAACACTTCATCATGGCTCTTTAGCTTTATACTGAGCGCAGCGCCAGATTGGTTAAGCGATTCATCTGTAGAGACAATCTTGTTTTCCAACTCGTCAAAACGGCTCTGCAGTGAGGCAAGACGCGCCTCCTCCTGCATGAAAAAATAACCCAGACCGCCAAGACCAACAATCAGTATTAGCACCAACAATTTCCACAAAATACCCACGGTGCCTGCTGTTCGAGAAGGTCCACCAGCAGGCGCTTTGCTTCTGTTCCCGGGAGTCTGGCTAACGGTTGATTCGCCCCGACCAATACGCTCATCACTTTCAGGTACTATCGGGTCAAGCCTATTAAAATCCCTGTCAGTCATAGTGAATCGAGCCTTTCGTTAGGGTTATCTTTAATCTTACGTCAGAAGGCCCTGCTTGAGGCCTAAAATAGGTCAAATATTATACGTCATAGACATAAAAAAACCGGCCCAAAGGCCGGTTTTTTTATGTCATCGTAGAATTATAGGTAATAGAGAACGCCAAACAATACGACTGTCAGCGCCAAACTACAGTGAATCACACCTTTCACTGTAGTCATTGGGCCTTGCTTGCCTACCAAGGCATTGATTTCTAATGCCGCAATAATCGCCAAGCAAATGATCAAATCCAGACCACCAACACCAGTACCATAACCACTTCCACCC
>JBFICW010000035.1:0-21912 GCA_041581635.1 Porticoccus sp.
CCCATCAGTCATTCCGCTCAACGTAACATATGTCAACCATAGGATAACCCAAGGTGACATTGCACTATTACGATAAAAGCCTATGACTAATTTGAGCACTACAACAAAAAGCATTAGCAGCCCAGCGATCCCTGAATAATAAAGAATAGCCAAATAAATATTATGTGTATCCGACCAATAGTGATTCGTACCAGCAATCCCCACATCCAAGTGGGCTCCCATGCCATGGCCAAAAAGCCAGGCACCGGACATTTGACTTAAGGTTCCCATCCATATTTCAGGGCGATAAGACAGCCCTCGATTGACCACAACATGATCTAACTGAAAAAGCAGGAACCCAAGAACACCTAAAATAACTGCTGTAACGATAACCCCTTTATACTTCCACTTTATAGTTACAGCCACGGCATAGACAGAAGCCACCACCACCCAGGCCATTCTGGTTTGGGCTGCCAACAACAACATTAGAAAAATCAATCCAGAACAGACCAGCCCAAACTTTACATAAAAGTTATTGACGCCCCCCAGATAAAATAACCCAACAAGCAAGGTTAAAAAAAATGTGACTGTATGACTAAAAAGTAAGGGATTATAAAATCCACCATAGTGACGCAGTTCATACAGCCTAAAGTAATCCATCCCTCCACTAAAGAAGCGCAGGCTTAGCCTATTACCCATAAACCCATAAAAATCCACCAGCCAAAAGGCCCCAATCACTGCGACAAGAAAAATAGCAACACAAGATGAAACATAAAAGAGGCGCTCATAAACCAACATAAAATAGAACACACCATATCCAGCAATCAATATCACAAGAACGCGTCTTATATTACGTTGGAGATCAAGACTATCCCCCCAAAGTGAAGAGAACGCCAAATAAAATAGAAATGCAGAAAAAACTATTATCTCCCGCTTAAAATAATTACGCCCTAATGTACGAATATTTGTGAGAAACAAAATAAAAGATGGTAATAAAAATAAAACATAAAAGAATGCTCTATACGTATTCCTCGAAGGCAGCAGATAAAGCCCGACAAGTAACACAACAAACCCAGTCGCCAACCAATAGCCCATGTACCTCTTTATTCCACACACAGAGTTTTCATTCACCATATCGTGCAGCCCAAACTCCATTTCCTGACACTTTCTACTAAACACTTAAACTCCCTATCTATCCTCACGAAGAGAACAAACACTCATCGAAAACTCTAAGCCAGCCGACCCTTTAGCCTACCAAAGAAGTATTTTTCTCTACTATTTGAAATAGTTTTTTTCCTAAAACTTTTAGACTAAAATTATTTTTAGCGTATTCTCGCCCACAAGTTGCTATTGATCGCGAAAGCTCCTCATTCTCGGTGAGCGCTTTCAACTTACCTAACAATTCATCCTGATCGCTATAAAGAACAATATTTTCCATATCTACCAAACCCAAGCCGACCTCTTCCTCTCCCTGCCCAAAGGCACACAACACACATCCAGCCGCCATCGCCTCAAAGTTCTTGATCATATATTCCCCCAACCCTATATCGGCGCTAACAAAAAAATTTATTCTGTTCAATGTATTACGATAAGCCTCACCAGGCTCTGACCGAAGGATTTGCAATGGAATACTTTTCTGAAGATCGACTAAAAATTTTCTACGCTCTCTGTAGGTGTCAGAAGACAGCCTTCCAACAAACCCATACAGGATATCTCTCTCAACGCCTTCATCCCAAACAATAGTCTCATCAAAACCTTTTGGAAAAAAATGCGCACCAACACCAAGCCTACAAAGCCGAGCAGCCAACCCAACCCCTGTGCATAAGACCCTAGCCCTTGGAACTCTTCGATAAAATTGTAAAAATTTCCCATGCCACCTCGAGGTTTCAATGAAGTTCTGACATGCATCTTCTTCATATATAAATAGATTGGGAATTTTGTTTATATAGCGATATTGCTTGTAAATTCGCTTAAAAAACAAGTCAAAAATAACGACATCGTAATTTTTATAATTTACTTCTTTCAGTGATTTTTTAAGGTTTTTTTGCTCATCACTGGAAAGCCGGATCACATCTACTGCGACATACTCAGAAAAGGCTTCGTACATAGCCCTATTATCTGGCATTCGACTTGAGGACAGAATGACTAAACACCGATTAATGGACAAACTCCCCCTCCCGCGCATCAGAACAAACAAACTACTTTACCAAATCAACATTTCTCTTATGATAAAACCCTACTAATCCAAAAAGCATGAAGTGCTTTCTTTAAATTTTTCCATTTTAAGACGCACCATATATTTTGTTTTGCTGCCTGACCGTAAAAATATAATGACAACGAATAATCTTCGGCTTGATGCAATGTGCGAAAAAGCGACAGAGCACGCCTAACATAAAACTGTTTTTTTAAAGACTGACATTCAGAGGGCATCCTATCCTCATGAAAAACCTCATCAATCAACTCAAAACCTACTTTTTTTGCATATTCAACATTATGCCTAAGACTATCGGCATGCTTATAAATATTAACAACCATCTTATCCAAGCCAATCGTTTCATAATTAACCAGAATATAAGAAAACATAGGAATATCTTCTACAGAGCGAAACCTTTCAGGGTATATGTATTTCTCAAAAACTGCCCTATGGATTAAAACTGCACCATTAGAAAGTGCTATTTTCTTATCGACAAGGTACTCTTTTAGGCGCACACATGGGTCACCTGAAAAAATTGGTGCCCTGTGATATCTTTCTCGGCCTATATCATCAATTGAAACATGCCCCCCACAAAGCATTTTGGCATTAGGATGCGCAGCTATTCCAGACTTGAAGCTGACCACAGCACCCGGACGCAACTCATCATCAGCATCCAGAAAAACAAGGTAGCTACCAGACGTCTCTCTGACACCAGTATTACGTGTAGCCGCCGACCCAAAGTTCTCTGTTTTTAGGTAGCTAAACTGTCCTGGATACTCCTCGAGCAATTCAGATACAAGCTCGTCCGTGTTGTCCGTCGAACCATCATTAATTACCAGCAACTCTATGTCGTCATTTTTTTGAGCCAGCACAGATTTAACAGCCCGGCGTAACGTATGAGCATAGTTATATGCTGGAACTACAACACTTATTAGCGGCTCAACCATATAGACTATTTACTCACCAGCACATCTTCCATAATCAGATACTGCAAATCTGACCCAAAAAACATATTGAGCGCATCGGTTGGCGAGCAAATCATCGGTTCACCACGCCGATTAAGGGATGTATTCAACACCACGCCGTTACCGGTAAGCTTTTCCATTTCTTCCATTAACTCATAATATCGGGGGTTAAACTCTTTCTTCAGCGCTTGAGCACGTGCCGTACCATCCTCATGAACAACTTCTGGTACTCGAGTTTTCCACTCTTCATTCACCTCAAAAGTGAACGTCATAAAAGGTGCCGGGTGGTCGCTCTTGAACATTTCGGGGGCTACTCTATCCAGCATGCTCGGGCAAAATGGCCGCCAGCGCTCACGAAATTTGATTTGCTCATTAATCCGGCCTGCCACTCCCGCTGAACTTGGGCAGCCGACAATGGAGCGCCCCCCCAGAGCTCTTGGCCCGAACTCCATACGCCCCTGAAACCAGGCAACCGGGTTGCCTTCAGCCAGAATCGCGGCAATTCGCTGAGGCACTTGATCAATGACTTCATAAGCGGGAGCTTCGGGATGCTCATCACAGGCTCGGATGCATTCTTCGTTGGTATATTTCGGCCCGAGGTAAACATGCTCCATTTTCTCTGGCTGTATACCCCGTTTCATCAACACATAGGATGCGGCACCGACAGCCGTACCCGCGTCGCCCGATGCTGGCTGCACGTAAAGTTCTTTCACTTCGCCTCTGGCAATTATTTTTTGATTAAGCTTAACGTTGAGCGCGCCGCCACCGGAAAAGGCCAGCTTGCCCGTCTCGCGCAAGATATCGCCCAAGTAATAGTCCATCAGTTTCAGCACGACTTCTTCAAATAGCGCCTGAATGGTGGCCGCGTAGTCGATATAAGGCTCATCGGCGATATCACCCTCACGCTTTGGACCGAGCCATTCAATGAGCTTCGGACTAAAGTAATACCCTACGCCATCCTGCTTGTAACGCCTTAGACCAACGGTGTTTACCAGCTTGGTGTTGACCTGAAAGCTCTTCCCATCAAAATCAATCAATCGTGAAAAATCATACTTGGTCGGATCGCCATAGGGCGCCATGCCCATTACCTTGTATTCGCCATCCAGCATTTCAAAACCCAGATACTCGGTAATCGCTCCATAGAGACCACCTAAGGAGTCTGGATCGTAAAATTCCTTTATTTTATGAATTTTTCCATTTTCGCCATAACCAAAGAAGGTCGTGGCATATTCGCCTTTACCATCCACACCCATGATGGCCGTTTTCTCTTTAAAACCACTGAGATGGTAGGCGCTGGAAGCATGCGCCAAGTGATGCTCAACTGGCTCAAACTCTACTTTTTCAGGGTCGATACCGAGATCACGCAACAAGCTAAACACTCGGTCACGATAGCGGCGATACCGACGATTGCCATTTAGCAATGCGTCCAATGCGCGATCAGGGGCGTACCAATAACGTCTGGCAAAGTGCCAGCGCGCTTTGGAGAAAAATGAAATAGGTGCAAATGGCACTGCCACCACATCCACAGCCTCGGGCTTAATACCCGCATACTCCAGGCAAAACTTGGCCGCCTGAATGGGCATTTTTCCCTTCGCGTGCTTATCGCGAATAAAGCGCTCTTCCTCCGCGGCCGCCACCAGCTTTTCATCAACATAAAGCGCCGCCGAAGGATCATGATTCAACGCACCGGAAATACCGAGAACAATTGTAGACACAGTTAAACCTTTTTATTAATAAGTGTAATACCCGCCCGCTGTGCAAATGGACGCAGTAGTTGTTCAAAATGTTGCCAAGTCTTGCCTTGCCAGTTATCCATAAACCGTTGCAAATCTCGCCCATAGGCTTTTACGAACGGCCTTTCACGACGGTGCCACTGCACCGCATCTAAATCAATAACCTGAAGCTGCTCACCTGACACAATCAAATTAGTTGCCTTCATATCACCATGGCTGACATGGCTACGCCAAAGCGTATCAAACAACCGATGCACCTCGCGATCGAGCCAATCGGGTATTGCCTCATTCCCTCTCTTCAGCAACCAGGCCGTCAGGCTCTCACCCGAAGCACATTCTGTCACCAGGTAGGCCTCCCTTCGGAGTGGCCCCGTGCGGTTTTCCCGCATAGCCAATGGTGCCGGTGTCTCAATCCCAAGCAATTCTAACCGATGGGCACTTTCCCAGGAAATCCAAGCCCGGCTAGGCCGAAAACACCGACTCAATCCATGCCAGAAACTCTTGATATTGTAACGTTTAAGCACCCAATCGTTGTTGTCACCGGGAATCTTTACCACGGTAGCCGTATTACCACGCTTCAGAAACTCGCCCCGGCCTACTGCAACCTCAGGCTCTTCCATTAAGCGGTAAAGTTTTTCACTGCACTTTGCCCTCTCCATCGCTACAAACGAAGTCGATGAGCGGGTGACCTGAAACTGTGTGCAGGTGCGTGTAGTCTTTGACAGGTAGTGTTGTATACGACGTTCGCGCATACGAATAATTGAAGGAAGGAGCTCTCCCACTGACACTGCGGGCTCACCATATGCATCAATCACATCCGGGGCAAGCTCATCATATTCAGGTGTCATCTGCGCAAAGAAGAGCCCCAAATTATCCAGAGGGTTGCCTAACGCCTCAATGCCTCCGCCATCAATCACATAGAGCTTTCCCTGACTCAGCAGAAAATTATCCAGATGAATATCCGACTGCATCCAACCCGCCCGGTGCAACTGTCCAATGAGCGCCAACGCATCTCGCAACAATGGCTTTAACTGGTCGAGGGACAAACCCCTGTAGCAATCCTGCAAGCTAACGGCATCCTGAAGAAACTCTGTAGCAAGAAAGTAGCCACCAGCCTCATCCATTAAGCTCCATATTTCTTTTGGACAGGGCACGCCCACTTTAGCCACGGCTATCAGGCCCGCCCGTTCACGGTCGAAATGTTTTCTTTGAAAAAATAGTTTTACTAATACTTCCAGCCCGCCCCAGTGGGCGCGAAAAGCCAAACGCTTACCAGGTAAATGGCGGTAGATTTCTTCACAAATCAACGTTTCGCGGCCAGGGACCTCCAGTTGGAGGGGTACAGGCACACCTTGACCGGCCTTCTGTAATTGCTGAAGGGTCACCAACTCAGTCACCCTTCCTATCTCCCACAACCAATGCGTGGAGACTGAATGCTCTGCAGAATACAGCTAAGATAGAGCAATACATCAGTCGTGATACCCCTTCCTCACCCCTTTCTCGTGAAGCTTGTCGGCCTCACGAATGGCAGCCTGCCAAACAGCACGCCCCTCATCAATAGCCCGGCTCAATGATTGCTGTTTATACTCACGAATAAAACAAAGCACATCTCGCTGATCAAACCCCACCCGTCTTGCCGAGTAATAAAGTGCCGATAGATCTTTATTTCGCCAGCGACGAGGAGTTCTACTGCGGATTTGAACCCTATGAAGATCAATCAAATAAATGGGGCGCCGAGACGCCGGTACACCCAGATATTCATCAGAGGTATCCAGCAGGAAATGACAAAGATAGTAGTCTCGATGATTAACGCCACTATCGTGTAACTTGCGAGAAATTTTTGCCAGCCGCCTGACCAGTGCACGCCGCTCGGTCACGCCCATTTCTTCGAGCACGCGAGGGTTACAATATTCATCCAGCGGCTCTGTGGGCTCCAAGGCCTCGGTAATCAGAAAGGACTTCTCCTTTGCAGGATTGAAACCCTGACGGCCAAAGGCAACAGGCGTCATAGTTTCCACCCCCAGAGCCTGCAACTTACCGATGGCGAGGTATTCGTTTTCAGCCCCCAACACGGGGATCCTTAAATACAACAGATTTTTAAGAATTTCGCCAACACCTACACCGGCATGAGTTTTTACGAAATAGGCTTTAGCATCAAATTCAAATCGAGTTGTGCATCGGTCGCCCATGTCACGATAGGTTTCCCCTGTCAGAGAGAACGCCTTTTCAAAAGGGTCGCAACCTGCCCAACGTGAAGCAAATGGTTCAGCCAGAAATAATTTCACTGTTGTTTCTCCAGAACCCTATTCTCCAAAACTTGCTCAATCACCTCAACAGCCCTGATCGGCATATCGTAAATATCCGCCTCACGGGAAAAAAGGAGGCCATTTTCTCGCCATTTCTGCTTATCTGCCACCAACATTTCAGTCAGCTTCAAGTTAAACTTTTCTTGTGAAAACGGTGAGGCCAGCACTTGCCCCGCCTCCGCTTTTGCAACATAGCTGGCATAGCCACAAACATCCGTGACGAGCACAGGAAGACCGGCAACAACAGCTTCCAATAACACAGTGCCGGTATTCTCGGCATAGGCTGGATGGATCAGTAGATCTGCGCCCTGCAGGAATCGAGGCACATCATCACGACCAGAGAAAAAGGTCACTTGATCAGCTACCCCCAAGCTACTTGCCAGTGATTTAAACTCAGCGGGATCATCCTGGCCAATCACAAATAATTGAGTATGGCTTTTTAGTGCTGCCGGTAGTGAGGCCAGCCCTCTGAGGCTTCGATCCAGCCCCTTGGTACGAAACCCCGAGCCCACCTGCAACAACAGCTCATCTCCATCGCCAAGCTTAAACTCTCGACGAAACGCTGCTCTCACTTCATCGGCATTGTCAGGGGCGCAGCGACTTCGGCTAATACCCGGAGGCAGCATCGTCATACGAGACACCTCCGTACCGTAGTACGTCTGAAACAACCCCTGCTGTACATTGGAAATCATTAATATTTCGGTCGACTTCCCAGGGTTGAAAATTGCTTGCTCATAACTCGAAAAATGTCGGTAACGAGGGGTATACCGATACCACCAAGGACGCAGGTGACGCGACTTATGTTCAAAACAGGGATCGGCACAATAGTACACATCGAGCCCGGGCATCTTATTAAACCCCACCACGGCATCTGCAGGGCATTGTTTTAATTGCTCCGCCAACCAGGCGGAAAACTTTCTATACCGGCTTGGGCCGCTCACTCGGGCCCCACCCACGGCCTTTATCGGTGCGACCACTAAATTTAACCAGTCTGGACAATCGCCAGCCCAACTCAACGTGTAAGCCGTCACCTGATGACCACGACTAGCGCATTCTTCGGCGATCCGAACAAAATCCCGCTGCAGACCACCATAGGGGAAATACTTATACAGACAAAAGGCAAGCCTCACTTGGCTAAATCTCCTGCTGAGCGAGCCAACGGCTGCACTAACGCTTCAAAAGTATGAAACACTCTGCTTGCTGACAACTCATCGAAACAGGGAGGAAAAGCCCCCGGCGCTAATTGATAGCGACACTCACGAGCCATGCATGGCGCGCAGTGGAACTTCGACTGCAATGATTGCTGATTCAGTCCGTAAAACCCGGTAAGACTAGAATTAGTTGGCCCAAATAACGCCAAAGTCGGCGTATCAACGGCTGCAGCCAAGTGACCAAGCCCGGTATCTACAGAAATACAGCCTGCAGACGCCGACAACAGTAGCGCCAACTCCGTCAGCGACATCTTCGGCAGCACCTCAGACTCGGATTGTTCGGCAATGCGCTCGGCGCGAGCCAGCTCAACATCATTACCCCAAGGTAATTGAACCTGGTAACCAGCACGTCTCAACTGTTTAGCCAAGGCCACCCAGGAACCTTCGGGCCAATGCTTGGATTCCCAGGTAGTACCATGCAACAGCACGACAGATTGCCGCCTCTCGGACTTAAAGGAAAGACTATACTCTCCCTGCTGGCCATCCAAAGGATAACCCAGTGCTGCCGAGAACAACTGCCTCACCCTTTCAACCGCATGCTGCCCCTTGGGCACCACCACAGGATGATCATAAAACCAAGCGGCTATAGGCTCACGGGCAGATTGCTTATCAAGCCCGTAACGGAGCCCTCGAGCGTAGCGTGTTAACCAGGCACTTTTCAGCAACCCTTGCGCATCGATCACGGCATCGTATTGATGAAGACCGAGCTGCTGCTTAAATCGAGTCCACTCACCGCTCCACCAAGCCTGAACTGGATGCTTTCGCCAGCGTCTGACAGAGACCGGTATCACGCGATCAACCGCCGGATGCCAACTTGGCACCTCGACAAAGCTCTGCTCCACCACCCAGTCAAAAGTTATTCCCGGAATAGCCTTGGCGGCATCGGTCAATGCAGGCAGGCTGTGAATAACATCACCAAGGGATGAGGTTTTAATCACCAAAACTCGAGGCATCAATCTGACACCAACGCGTCCAATGCGTTAATCACTCGATCAGGGGTTAAATCATTGAGGCATTTCATCTGCCCCGAAGGATCGGGCAATGGACACTCTCGCTTAAAACAGGGGCCACAGTCCACAGGGATCGAAAGGATTGCCACCTGCTCATTCAAAGGTGGAGTAAACGCAGGGGATGTAGACCCATAAACCACCACCAGAGGGCGGTTTAACGCCGCGGAAATATGCATCAAACCCGAATCATTACTGACAACAGCATCGGCAATTGCCAGTAAATCAATTGCATCTTCCAGCTTGGTAACGCCCGCCAGGTTAGAACAATGATGCCGCTGATCTTCGGGCAAACTCTGGGTAATCGACTCGGCAACAGGCTTATCCTTAGCCGACCCCAACAACCAAATCTGCCAACCATCGGCGATCTTTTGAGCCGCCACCTCGGCATAATAACGTTCCGGCCACTGCTTGGCCGGACCAAATTCTGCACCGGGACATAGCGCTAGTATTTTCCGATTACCGCTCAAACCAAAACGCTCGCGCAAGCCCGGTATTCGCTGCTCATCGATATGTAGATCAGGTGCCGGAAGCTTGTCTGGCAACACCGCCCCTTCAGGAAAGGCCAGCGCATCAAAGCGCTGCACCATTAATGGGTAACGCTGCTTGTCCAGCAACCGAAGATCATTGAGCAAACCGTAACGCATCTCACCTTTCCAGCCAGTGCGTTGAGGTATTTTGGCAAACCAGGGAATTAACGCCGACTTGAGGGAGTTGGGCAGAAGAATAGCCTGATCGTAACCTTCCTGCCGTAACTCACGCCCCACTCGACGGCGGGCCGACCACATCAAACTGCCGTGCCCTACGGGCATATCAATTGCGTAACGAACCTCTGGCATCCGGGCAAGAATAGGCCGACTCCAGGCAGGTGCCAGCACATCGATGACACCATCAGGGTATTTTTGCTTGAGTAGAATAAAGAGAGATTGAGCCATCACCATGTCCCCCACCCAAGAGGGACCGATGATTAAGATTTTTTTGTCAGCTGCCATAAGGCCTCCCGGAGGGTCCAGGTATTATTGCCCCACGGGTGACAGCCACTCTGAATGCTCCGCTCTGCGGCCACGCACCAGCTCAAAGTACTGTGACTGCATCTGTTCTGTAATTGGGCCGCGCTTACCACTGCCGAGAACTCTTCCATCCAACTCGCGAATTGGTAATACTTCTGCCGCTGTACCAGTGAAGAATGCTTCATCTGCCACATACACCTCATCGCGGGTAATTCGCTTCTCCACCACCTTGTAACCAGACTGCTCGGCCATCTGCATCACTGTTTTCCGGGTGATGCCATCCAGACACGAGGTTAGCTCGGGAGTATATAACACGCCATCGCGAACCATAAAAATATTCTCACCACTACCCTCTGCTACGTAACCCTCAGGATCGAGCAGCAAGGCTTCTTCGCAACCTGAATCCAGAGCCTCACGCAACGCCAGCATAGAGTTGATATAGTTACCATTAGCTTTGGCCTTGGTCATGGCGATATTCACGTGATGACGAGTATAAGAGGAGGTACGAATTTTAATACCCTGCTCCAGCGCCTCGGGGCTCATATACGAAGGCCACTCCCAAGCCGCAACGATCACATGTGTTTGAAGCGCATCCGCTCGCAACCCCATGCCTTCCGAACCTAAAAAGGCCATGGGACGGAGATAGGCTTCATGCAAATCATTTTCACGAACAACCTGCTTCTGAGCCTCGTTTAACAGCTCCTTGCTATAGGGCATATTCATACCCATGATTTTGGCAGAGCGAAACAATCGGTCGGTGTGATCCTGCAACCTGAAAATAGCTGGCCCATGGTCAGGGGTTTCGTAGGCACGCACACCCTCAAAGACACCCATGCCATAGTGCAGGGTGTGAGTCAGAACGTGAACCTTCGCATCACGCCAAGGAACCATCTCGCCATCAAACCAGATGAAACCATCACGATCGGCAAATGACATCTACTGTCTCCTAAAATAGTCAAGAGGGGCGCATGATATTCAACAATTGCCTAGCAACCGCTGCCAGACGCGTAAAACCTGCTCCCGCTCAATAGCAAACTCCGAGGCACTAACGACAACAGGCAAATGCTGCAACTGTAGCCGGTGGCCAACGGAGCGATAATTCTTATAAGCTCTAATCAGAAATTCAGCTTCTTTGGCTGAAATTACCCCTGCGCACTCTAAACTTTCGAGGATCCGAACGTTATCGCTCCAGCGGGTTAAATCAGGAATTTCATGAGACCAAGCCAAGACCGCAAATTGAACCATAAATTCTATGTCAACGATACCTCCTGCATCCTGCTTGAGATTGAAAACTCTATCTTCATCCGCTTTACGACTCCCCAAATGCGATCTCATCTTGTTGCGCATTTCTATCACGTCTTTTCTTAGCGAGACCTCTTCACGCGCCTGACTAAGAACTCGATGTCGAGTATCAGCAAAGGCTTCTGACAGTGAATTAGAACCGGCAACAGGCCGCGCCCTAACCAAAGCCTGATGCTCCCACGTCCAAGCCTCCTCAAGCTGATACTTTTCAAACCCACTCAGGGAGGCCACCAACATCCCCGAGTTCCCCGAAGGCCTTAGGCGCATATCGACTTCATAAAGATAACCCGAAGCCATTTGCGCCGTCAGGATATGAATAATCCGCTGGCCAAGGCGCATAAAAAATGTCGCATTATCAATACTCCGCTCACCCTCGGTCGGCTTGTTCGGGTTTGCATCATGCAGAAAAACCAGATCGAGGTCAGAACTATGGCCCAGCTCAATGCCACCAAACTTTCCATAACCCAGGATCAAAAAACCGGGCTCATGGCCATCATCACTCCCTGGCCGACCATGCCGATCTACCATTTGATCCCAGGCAATTTCCAGCACATGACTTAAAATTGCCTCGGCCAACCAGGTCAAATAATCACTCACCTTCATTAAGGGCAATATCTCTTCTACCTCACAGGCTGCCACATGCAAGCTATGGGAGCGCCGAAAATATCGCAACACATCCATTTGCGCCTCTAAATCATCATCAGGCACCCTCAATAACTGCTGTCTTAGTTCATCTTCTAGCTCATCCCTCTTGGGTAGCGAATACAACGTGCGACTATCTAGCAGCTCATCCAACAGTGCGGGATAGCGAGATAATTGATCTGCAATCCATGGGCTCGCCGCACACAGCTTCACCAAGCTCTGCAATGCCACAGGATTTTCTTTAAGCAGAACAAGATAAGCACTTCGACGGGCAACGGACTCAACCAGTTTCAACACCCGTCCCAGGGTCTCTGCGCCGTTATCCAGCAATGCGCAAGCCGTCATTAACCGGGGCATCAAACTATCGAGGCGTCCACGAGTATCAGCCGCCATCGCCAGTACCGGCCGACTCTCTTTTAAACCATTAATAAACCTAACGGCCTGCTCCGCATCTTTATAACCAAGGGATTCAAGATCTTCCAGCTCAAGCTCATCAGCCTGGTGGTTTTGCCAAACATGTGCCGCTAACTGAAACTCATCACCCTCTTCAGCCTCGCCACCCTCCTTACGCTCATCGGCAATGACATCTTCAAATAACTGACGCACCTGTGCACGGTGACCATCAAGACAGATTAAAAATGCCTGCCAGCCTTCAAAGCCCATTAAATAAGCCAACCTAAGCCGCTCCAGCTCACCCTCGGGTAACAACTGAGTTTGTTTGTCCTGCCAGCCTTGCAGGGCATGTTCTACATTCCGCAAAAAGGTATAACTCTGATAGAGCGCTTGCGTATCACTGGAAGGCAACAATTCTTCAGCACCCAGCAGCTCAAGCACATTTTTTAACGAAGGGATCTGGAAACGGGTGTCACGACCACCACGTATAATCTGAAAAGCCTGAGCAACGAACTCAACCTCCCGAATACCACCCGCGCCACGCTTAATATCTGCAGACATCCCCTTACGCTGAACTTCACGATTAATTAATGCCTTCATGTCTCTCAGCGCTTCAATGGCACTAAAATCGATATATTTTCGGTAGGTAAACGGCCTCAACATTGCCATAAGCTCAACGCCGGATTGGAGATCACCGGCAACAACCCTGGCCTTGATCATGGCATAACGCTCCCAATCCCGACCTTGAGTCTGGTAATACTCTTCCATCGCATCAAAGTTGAGAACCAATGCACCACTTTGCCCGTAGGGACGCAATCTCATATCCACCCGAAACACAAATCCATCTGCAGTCCTTGCATCAATGACTTTAATTAGCTTCTGCCCCAACCGAATAAAAAACTCCTGATTGCTCAGGCTGCGGCGACCACCACGGGTTTCACCAGCCTTTGGGTAGGCAAAAATGAGATCGATATCGGAGGAAACATTGAGTTCCCAAGCACCCATTTTTCCCATACCCAACACAACCATCTGCTGAGCCTCACCCTCCGCATCGACCGGAGTACCAAAGTCTTCACAAGCTCTGGGGTAGAGGAATTCCAATGCACACTGCAAACAAGCTTCAGCCAGGCGAGTCATGTCGGCTGTTGTTTCCTCAAGGCGGGCTTTACGAGTTAGATCGCGCCAGACAATCCGCACCATCTCTCTATTTCTAAATCTGCGTAGCTGCTGCATCAGGCCTTCATCTGAATCAACATCTTCAATGATGCAAGAGAGCTTTTCGTACATAGCTTTCGGTGCATAAGTGCGAACCAAATCGCCAGACTCAACGAGTGCTTTAAACATTTCCGCATTGGCGCTACAGGTAGACGCAACGAATTCACTGCAACTCCAAACCGATTTCAATTCATCAGAAAACGTGTCGCCAACCTGAAGCCCACCGCTCAAGACGGCCTCCAGCCATTCACTTAATTCTGGACACGCCCTGCGATTAAAGTGCTCCAGACGTAGTTGCCACTGGTCGTAGAGTGTCTGAGGTAAGGGTTGTTGATTCATGAAAACATTCCGTTACGACTCAAAGGGTTTGAGTCAAAAATACCTAACAGAGCTACCTGTCAGTCATTGGCCAATTATTGGCTCAGAAATAATGCACCAAAGTGGGTGCTCATTTTCTGCAGTCGTTATTTTCCCGACTCGGGTGCAACCCTCATCACCTCCTCAACGGAGGTTAAACCGGCGCCCACCTTCTGAGCGCCACTGAGACGCAACGTCCTCATGCCTTCTTTCATCGCTTGCAAGCGAAGCGCAGATATATCTGCATCGGCATTAATCAGGGGTTTTATGGATTCATTGACCGGCAGTATTTCGTAGATCCCCTGACGACCCAGGTACCCCGTATTCCGGCACTCGAGGCAACCAACGGGCCTATATAATTTTTCAGGCGACTTAACCTTCCAGGGACGCACCAGCGACTCCCATTCATCCTTGACCGCAGAAACAGCCTCCTTACAGTGCGGGCAAAGCGTACGTATCAGCCGCTGAGCCATCACTCCGTTTAGAGTAACTCTGATCAGGTGCGCCGGGACACCGAGATCGAGCAAACGAGTAATCGCGGTTGGCGCATCGTTTGTATGAAGTGATGACAAAACCAAATGCCCGGTAAGCGCCGCCTGAATTGCCATATCGGCGGTTTCTAAATCCCGTATTTCACCCACCATAATTATGTCGGGGTCTTGACGCATTAGTGTCCGGATACCGGCTGCGAAGTCGAAATCAATTTTTGGTTGAACCTGGCTCTGATTGAAACTGGGCTCAACCATTTCGATAGGATCCTCAACCGTACTAACATTCACATCTTCTGTAGCGAGCCTTTTTAAGGTGGAATACAGCGTTGTTGTCTTACCCGAACCGGTGGGCCCAGTGACCAGGACAATACCGTGGGGACGTGCGGTCATCGACTCCCAGTGCTTAAGATCATCGCCACCAAGCCCCAGGTCAGTAAAACTACGCAACAAAACGTCTGGATCAAAAATACGCATCACCAGCTTTTCACCAAACGCTGTAGGGAGGGTAGAAAGGCGCAATTCAACCTCATTGCCATCGGGTGTTACCGTCTTCACCCGGCCATCCTGGGGTCTGCGTTTTTCCGCGACATTCATACGGCCCAAAATTTTCAGACGACTAGTGACAGCAGTCATCACCTGATCAGGCAATTCATAGACCTGATGCAATACCCCATCAATACGGAAACGAATTTTCCCCTTCTCGCGCCTTGGCTCGAGATGAATATCACTGGCTCTCTGATCAAAGGCATACTGCAACAGCCAATCCACAATATTGATAATGTGCTGATCTTGAGCATCCGGGTCTTTAAGCGAACCAATTTGCAGGAGTTGCTCAAAGTTAGCCACGCCCGAACGATTTTCACCCGTCTGCCCCCTTGCCCCAAAGACAGATTTAGCCAACGAGTAAAATTCAACCGTGTACTTGGCGACATCCAAGGGGTTCGCCACTACTCGTCGTATTGGCTTACGCGTCGTCTGCTTAAGATCTGCCAGCCAGGAGGTCATAAATGGCTGAGTCGTTACAATGGTTAACTCGTCGCCATCGGCATCAATACAAAGAATATGATGACGGCGAGCAAACTGAAAAGACATCACATCGGTGACAGCAGTCACGTTGATTTTAAGTGGATCAATGTGAGCCACTTCAAGGTCGGCCTTTTGGGCCAGCCAGTTGGTTAAACTTTCGAGCGTCAGCTGTTTCCCAGGCTCCCTCAGGTTTGGGGGGTGCTGCCCAGCGATATATGCAAACGGATGCAACAGGGCCTGCTCTCTATTACGCTGTGTAGCAGCAATACTGTTGGCATCCATTTTAGCCAATAAGCCATCGGCCACGAGATCATTGAGCACATTACTCAAATCCAGTTGACGCTCTACCACCACTTCCCCTGACATAATCACCACCAAGCCTGATCAATTGACTACTTTAACAATAAGTAACCTCTGGATTGTAGCGACAGTAGCCACAATGACCAACCAACATCCATCCCTATTTTTTGATCAACACACCGAACTCTTTGGCACCCGCACCAAACCTATCGCAGAAATTTATTCAGAAACTTCCGACAAAGGGTCCTCCCATGGTGAAAACCTAGACTATTATTAAGTTGTAAGGCCAAAATCAGGCTTTAAGAGAGAGGGTGTCAGTCATGTCAGCCAGACAAGGTGAGAAGGAGTGCGTGCATTTTCGATCAGAACGTTTTGAATGCATAAATGGCAAGTGGTATGTTGAAATCCGCGAGGAGAAAAAACCAGTAGGACCGTTTGAGTCTAAAGAAAAGGCTCAAAAAGCTGCCGAAGCCTATACCAAGGATATTCTTGCAGGGCGCTCACCTGTTAGCGCCCTGTCAGATCAGTTTATCTTCAAAGCCTTTTCTGTTAGGTAGTATGCACCCGATACCGCCCCTTCAGGTAGGAAGGGTGTAGGGTTGGTGTGTTCTTGTTTTTCGCCTCAATTGCATTTTGCTACGCGCGCCGTACACTCAATGGATGCAATTGATATCAATGTTACAACAGCTAATCGCTAGCAACTCCATCAGCAGCGTCAACCCGTCACTGGACAACGGCAACAGAGAGGTCATCGAGTTACTGGCCAGCTGGTTAAAGGATCTCGGGTTTGTTACCGAAATCATGCCCCTGGCCGACCCAAGAAAAGCCAACCTAATCGCCACCCTCGGAACGGGTCCTGGCGGACTGGTACTGGCCGGACACACCGACACTGTCCCCTGCGATGACAAACTGTGGAATAACAACCCATTTCAATTGATCGAAAAAGACCAGCGACTCTACGGCCTGGGCACCTGCGATATGAAAGGTTTTTTTCCATTAGCCATCGAGGCCGCAAAGCCCTTTCTCAAACAACCACTGAAACAGCCGCTGATTTTTTTGGCCACAGCAGACGAAGAGTCTTCCATGATGGGTGCTCAAGCCCTGGCGGCGGCGGGTAGACCCAAGGCACGCTATGCTTTGATTGGCGAACCTACCGGCATGAAACCCATCAATATGCACAAGGGGATTATGGTCGAAAAACTGATTATTGAGGGGCGCTCTGGCCACTCAAGCGACCCATCCCTCGGCATCAATGCCATGGAAACCATGCACAAGGTATTGGGCGAATTGTTGACACTCCGCAATGAACTCAGGGACAACTACCACAACCCACTGTTCACCGTTGGCTACCCCACTATGAACCTGGGCTGCATCCATGGCGGCAACAACCCCAACCGAATCTGCGGTCAATGCGAACTGGGTTTTGAAATTCGGCCATTGCCCGGGATGAATATGACGGCATTACAGGAGACCATTAGTAAACGCATTCTCCCTTTGGAGCAGCAAGACCAAGTTTCGATCTCCATCAATCACTACCACGTCCCCGCCTACTCTGCGGCCCCAGACTCAGCCATGGTGGAGCTTTGCGAATCATTGACCAACCACACTTGCGAATCCGTTTCCTTTGCCACTGAGGCTCCCTACCTGCACCAACTGGGTATGGATGTCGTTGTGCTAGGCCCCGGCAGTGTCGACCAGGCACATCAACCGGATGAGTACTTGGCTCTAGACCGCATTCGACCAACCATTGATTTTTTAACTCAACTTATTGGTCGCTGTTGTTTATAATGTTTTTGTAATAAATTCATGTACCTACTGTGATGACCACGCACTGTGACTGACTACGTAAAGTTCCTCCGAGACACATCCCCCTACATTAATGCCCACCGGGGAAAAACCTTCGTACTTGCTCTGGGTGGCGAGGCAGTTGCTCATGCCAATTTCACCAATATCGTCCACGACATCGCCCTTTTACACAGCTTGGGCATTAAGCTGATTCTGGTTCATGGTGCTCGCCAACAAATAGAAGAACGGCTTAACAACTGTGCCATACCAGCCCTGTTTGACCAGAATATCCGGATTACCGACAGCGCAACCATGGCTTGCGTAAAAGACGCAGTAGGCAGCACCCGGATCAATATTGAGGCACAGCTTTCTACTGGAGCGGCGAACTCACCAATGCACGGCGCCCGCATCCAAGTAGTCGGCGGCAACATGATTACAGCAAAACCTCTAGGCGTTCGGGAGGGGATCGACTTCCATCACACAGGCGAAGTCCGGCGGGTTGACAAAAAGGGCATTCAAAAGCAACTGGATGATGGCGCTATTGTTTTGCTCTCCCCCATTGGCTACTCACCCACAGGTGAAGCATTTAACCTGAATTATGAAGACATCGCGACTCAAGCAGCGGTCAGCTTGAATGCAGAAAAACTGATTATGTTCAGCGCCGAGGAGGGCGTACTAGACAGCACGGGCAGCCTTCTAAAAATGATTTCACTGAAAGAAGTACCGCGCCGCCTGGACGACCTTTCCAGCAACTTCACCCAGCAACACGCCCTAATGGCCTGCTACCAAGCATGTGAAAACGGTGTAGCTCGCGGCCATATTATTAGCTTCGCCGACAATGGTGCGCTCCTTGGGGAGCTATTTTCTCGAGAGGGAAGAGGCACATTAGTGCTGCAAAACGGCCACGAGGTGATCCGCCAGGCAACCATTGACGATGTGGGCGGCTTGCTAGATCTGATTTCACCACTTGAAGAAAAAGGCGTACTTGTCAAACGCTCAAGGGAATTACTAGAAACTGAAATCTCCCGTTTTTCCGTCATGCTGCATGCCGAAGGCATGCTTATTGGCTGCGCCGCACTGTACCCCTTTAACGCAGGCAATTCGGCAGAACTTGCCTGCGTGGCCACACACGCGGACTTTCTCAACCAGGGCATTGCGCGCCGCCTACTTGAACACATTGAAAGTCAGGCTGCCCTGCAAGGCATAAAACATTTATTTGTACTCACCATACAAGCGGGACACTGGTTCAAAGAACATGGGTTTGTCGACGCCACATTGGACGATCTGCCAAAGGAGCGCCAATCCCTGTACAACCTTCAGCGAAACTCACAGATTTACCGTAAGAATCTGTAGTATTTATCGCAACAATCATGAATAGCCGTTAATTATCCGAGCTACTCTTTGGTATCCTTGCAGCCTGATTTATTTCTCAATAGACACATAATGTAAAAGGTTTTAACCATGCCAGTATATCGCTCACACACCACCACCAAAGGCCGCAACATGGCAGGCGCCCGCGCACTCTGGCGTGCCACTGGCATGAAAGACGATGACTTTCACAAACCTATTATCGCGGTAGCCAACTCCTTCACCCAATTTGTTCCAGGGCACGTACACCTCAAGGACATGGGCCAACTAGTTGCCGAAGAAATCGCCAAGGCTGGCGGTGTTGGAAGAGAGTTCAACACCATTGCCGTGGACGATGGCATTGCTATGGGCCACGACGGCATGCTCTATTCGCTGCCCTCTCGCGACATTATTGCCGACTCAGTGGAATACATGGTCAATGCACACTGTGCCGATGCATTAGTCTGCATTTCCAACTGCGACAAAATCACTCCCGGCATGCTGATGGCCGCATTACGATTAAACATCCCCGTGATCTTTGTTTCCGGTGGCCCGATGGAAGCGGGTAAAACCAAACTTTCTGAACATAAGCTGGATCTGGTCGATGCCATGGTCATTGCAGCCGACCCCTCTGCCTCCGACGAACTGGCCGATGAATACGAGCGTTCGGCCTGTCCCACCTGTGGCTCCTGCTCTGGCATGTTTACCGCCAACTCCATGAACTGCCTCACTGAAGCACTGGGGCTATCCCTACCTGGCAATGGCACGACTCTCGCTACCCACGCAGACCGCCGCGGCCTGTTTGAAGAAGCGGGTCGACGCATTGTCGAGATGGCCAAAGACTACTATGAGAAGGATGACCTTTCTGTCCTGCCACGCTCTATCGCAAGCTTTGAAGCCTTTGAAAATGCCATCACCATGGACATAGCCATGGGTGGCTCGACCAATACAATTCTCCACCTGTTGGCCGCAGCCCAGGAAGCTGAAGTCGATTTCACCATGGCCGATATCGACCGACTCTCCCGAAAAGTGCCGCAACTCTGTAAAGTCGCGCCGAACACCCCCGAATATCACATCGAAGATGTCCATCGCGCTGGCGGCGTATTTGGCATCCTCGGCGAGTTAGACCGCGCTGGATTACTCCATACTGACGGCTCGACGGTACACGCGAAAACCCTGGCAGAGGCATTGGATCGCTGGGACATCATGCGTGTCAGTGATGAAGCTACCAGCAAATTTTTTAAAGCTGGCCCAGCAGGCATCCCCACGCAACAGGCATTTAGCCAGGATACCCGCTGGAATTCACTGGATGCCGATCGAGCCAATGGCTGTATTCGTAGCCTCGAAAATGCCTATAGCCAAGAAGGCGGCCTGGCAGTTCTTTTCGGCAATATCGCTCTCGATGGCTGCGTGGTAAAAACCTCAGGTGTAGACGAATCCATCCTCAAATTTTCTGGCCCCGCCTATATCTGTGAGAGCCAGGATCAAGCTGTGGATGACATCATCAATGACCGGGTAAAAGAAGGTGACGTGGTAATTATTCGTTACGAAGGTCCACGCGGCGGCCCAGGCATGCAGGAGATGCTTTATCCCACCAGTTACCTGAAATCCAAAGGCTTGGGCAAAGCCTGCGCACTGATTACCGACGGCCGTTTTTCTGGCGGCACATCGGGTCTATCCATTGGCCATGTTTCTCCAGAGGCGGCCGCTGGCGGCGCTATCGGGCTGATCGAACAGGGGGATATTATCGAAATCGATATTCCAGAACGATCTATTAATGTTGCGCTTTCAAAAGAAGAATTGGATAACCGAAGAGTGGCGAGAGACCAGAAAGGTTGGCAGCCGGAAGAGAAACGTCCGCGCCAAATTTCTGCGGCACTTAAAGCCTATGCCCTGCTGGCGACCAGTGCCGACAAAGGTGCGGTTAGGGATTTGAATCTGTTGAAATAACGCCAATCTCTGCTGAGAGCCAAACTTTTCTCCATGAAAACAAAAGGCCCCGACAGCATTTGCTGCCGGGGCCTTTTTTAATCCATCAATACATTGTTTCTACAAGGCGGCCCAATAGGTTTTTATAACCCAAAAATGGGTTACATATCCTCAAAGCGACTCAGACGTCGCTGAAGGTAACGATTCTTTTCTCGCAATCGCTCCACCTCATCCAACAGCTCAATCACCAGTGCCACCACTAAGCTCCGAAATCAACATACGAATGCCAAATATTAGCCGGAGTGGAAAGTCTAAAAGAAATCCAGCATCTGCGATCGGCGTACATAGCACAAAGAAAGTCCAGGTTAACGCGGAGGCAATACCGCCTGTCATCAGATCGTATTGAAAACTAAGATACAAAAAGTAACTCACTAGCAAAAGACAAAGTAGAAGAAACTTATAAACCACCTGTTTCCTCGGGAGTATTTTTTTCGGAGGGAGCCATCATTCTAAAAACATCCGCTAATTGTTAATTTTTTCCTGTTTTATCTGGCATTCTCTTTCCCCTAGTCTCGACTCCATTAATCCTGTCCGGGCTATTGCTCCCAGCCATTTCTGACGAAGACCACCTAACTAAGGTTGCTGACAACTGGGCAGATCTACTCCACCTTCTGTTAAGCGATCTCTGCGGGCCGCTTCACCGGTGATGTACTGCACCCA
>JBFICW010000036.1:0-21440 GCA_041581635.1 Porticoccus sp.
TCACCATGGGCATCCTGAACTTCAACCCAACTTTGTTGGAGCACCTTAATGTGTAACACTTGGGACTCGACTTCTGAAACTACCTTGTTACCCCGATTTATATCACGCTCAATTACCGGTTCGCTGGATTGAGATTCAACCGGCAATGGCGGGGTCAAACTTAAGCCCTTTTGTTGTGGTAGTAGCGTAGGCTTGGACTGTTTTATGTCGAACAAGCCTAGTTCAATACCGCTGCTAGGCCTCAAAACCCAAAATAATAAACACGCCAGTAATATTAAAAGGACTGGAACTATCAACATGTACTTTTTGATTTTATTCTGTGGCTGACCAACCAATCGAATGGACGGTTCCTCTTGGCTAACACCCTGAGCTCTCATATGAACTTCCAAGCTACTTAATATTTCAGCATTAGAAATCCCAAGGATTGAACAGTAGCGTTTTATATAGCCTTTCACATAAAGAGGTGAAGGCAATCGTTCATAATCACCCTCCTCTAGCGCGGTAAAAACTCGAGGACTCACCCCTAAAAGGAGCACAACCTCTTCCGCAGCAATGCCCTTTTCTCTTCGGGCTCGGCGAAGTAATTCCCCAGGGGGAACCAGCTCTACTTGGTCTAAAATTATTTCATCTTTATTATTTTTCTTGCTCATTTTTAAGCCAGCTTTGATATTCCTGATTTTCTCGGGAATTTGGGAACATATTCCTTAAGGCCAACCCCTGGCTAGCTTCAGCATCCTGATTTCCAATATTATGTTCCAATCTCACGCCCAACCAAAGCCCTCGTGGACTAGGGCCATTCTTGGTATCGTTATATTTATTTAGCAGCTGCATGGCCCGCTGGTAATCTTTCTTTTTGAACGACAATTCAGCTAACTCAAGATACGCAAAGGATAACTTGGGGTTCAAAACTGCCGCTCGGGTGAAAGCATTTTCAGCCTCCGGCAGCTTATCCAGCTTCAACGCGGCAACTCCGGTCTTATAAAATAGTTCGGCACGCTTGGGATATCCAAGATCCGCAGTTCCAAGAGAAAACTGCTGGTAGGCCTCTTCATAGCGATTCAAACGCATAAGAAAGAGACCGTAATTGTTGCGACCTCGGGTAAATTCTGGGTCATAGCTTAGCGCTTTTTTATAATGGGCCTCTGCCTCTTTATATTCCATTTCCCGTTGGAACAACAACGCCCAGACATCGTGAAGCTCGGGAGAATGACTGTTCACCTCCATCGCTTTGTTCAAATTATCTCTAGCGCGTTCGTGGTCACCTTTAGACATGTAGCCCAAGGCCAGTTGCAAACGGTTTTGCACGACCTTATCCATATCTACCGAATGTTTTTTTAACGTTGTAGTCGTTGTACAGCCAGCCATAAGCAATGTGGCGAGAACCCAAAGAGCCAGCCAGGGTACTGATAGAACCTTCACTTTTCTCTCCACACTTTTATCCATCATAATTCTCAGTTTACAAATTTCACGGGTTGTTCCATGTCCTGACGCTGGTATCTTTCACTCCGACGTGTTTTGTCATTCACAGTACCGGCTAACTGACCACAAGCTGCAGCAATATCATCGCCTCTGGTTGTCCTTATCGTCGTTGTATGCCCGGCATTATGCAGGATATCTCTAAACCTGTTTAACGTATTGTTGGACACTCGCTTATAATCCGAACCTGTGAATGGGTTAAACGGTATCAGGTTAATCTTACAGGGGATATCACTCAACAGCTCGGCTAATTCATGTGCATGCTCATTGCGATCATTAACATGATCTATCAACGTATACTCTACGGTAATTTTACGACGATTATCGGGCATCTTATCCAAATAACGCTGCGCCGATGCCAACAACATCGCAATGGGATATTTTTTATTGATCGGCACCAGTTCGTTCCGCAACTGGTCATTTGGCGCATGAAGAGAAATAGCCAGGGACACATCACTTACATCGCCGAGACGATCTAACATAGGGACTACGCCCGAAGTACTCAATGTCACTCGGCGCTTCGATAGTCCATAAGCGCTGTCGTGAAGCATGATTCCCATAGCATCAACGACATTATCAAAATTTAATAACGGCTCACCCATTCCCATGAGAACCACATTACTAACAACCCTATCGGCTTTTGGTCCAAGCGAACCAAAGGATTTAGCTGCAATCCACAACTGGCCAATGATCTCAGCTGCTGTCAAATCTCGGTTGAACCCCTGCTTGCCCGTGGCACAAAAACTACAATCTAGAGAACAACCAATTTGTGATGAAATACAGAGCGTTCCCCTATCCTTCTCCGGGATAAAAACCGTCTCGATACAGCTTCCACCTTCAACCCGAATCAACCACTTACTGGTTCCATCGGCAGAATCCTGTTGGCTAACAACCACCGGTGCGGTGATTTCAGCGACTTCTTTTAAGCGCTCTCGTAGCCCCTTTGACAGATTAGTCATCTGATCAAAGTCATCCACACCCATCTGGTGAATCCACTTTAAAACCTGCGTAGCACGAAATGGTTTTTCGCCAATACTGGAAAAAAAGTCGGTAAGCTTTTCAGCAGAAAGCCCCAGAAGATTAACTTTAGTCTCCTGAGGCTCCGTAGCTAGAGCGTTTTCAGCGCTGATTGCGCTCATAAAACATTCCACATAATCAAATACTTACTTAGCGAGGACAAATTTCATCATTATTGAAGAAGTAAGCTATTTCACGCTCTGCAGAAGCAGCAGAGTCTGAACCATGAACAGCATTGGCATCGATTGATTCAGCAAAATCAGCTCGTATAGTCCCTGCGTCTGCTTCCTTAGGATTGGTCGCACCCATTAAATCACGATTTTTAGCAATAGCATTTTCACCTTCCAATACTTGAATGACAACAGGACCAGATGTCATAAAGCCAACAAGATCATCATAGAATGGACGCTCTTTATGCTCAGCGTAGAATCCGCCTGCTTTTTCTTCAGAGAGGTGCTGCATTTTTGAGGCAACGATTTTCAGGCCAGCGTCTTCAAAACGGTCGTAGATTTTGCCAATAACATTCTTAGCAACAGCATCGGGCTTGATAATAGAAAGGGTTCGTTCAATAGCCATTAAGGGTCTCCAAGTGAAGGTATGAGGAACATAGTGAGACGACACCGCATAACGGCCCGACATCACTGATCAAAGGGACGGGGATTTTACTCCCGAATACAAAGGGTTACAAGGAATAGCATGCTCACAATTCAGGCTTAAAATACAACTTATGCAGCGAGCAATTTAGTGAAACGGTCACAGGGTACTGGCATACTAAAGTGGGCACCCTGATAGGAGTGACAACCGAGCTCTTTAAGGATCTCAAGTGCTTCACGATTCTCAACACCCTCAGCTGTCACTTTCAATCCATACTGCTTTGAAACGGCCATAATGGCCTCCACCACACCTCGACTCTCCGGGTCTCTATGGATATTGCGGATGAATTCACGATCGATTTTAAGGTGATCAAACGGCAATCGCTTCAGGTAAATCATTGAAGAGTAACCTATACCAAAGTCATCAATTGAAAACATAGAGCCCAAAGACTTTATTGACTCCATTTTTTTAATTGCTTCGTCAACATCTTCAATAACGAGGCTTTCGGTCACCTCAAAGTTCAGAAACTTGGGGTCAATATCATAGCTACTCATACTATGCTGGACAATTTCCAGCAATTGGGGGTCGCGGAACTGACGAGGACTAATGTTAACACTGAGCCTCATATGATCAGCCCAAATACCCAAATCAAGAAAGTTTCGGACGTACTCACAGGCAGTGCGAATAACCCAACGCCCCACATCGACAATCAGCCCCGAAGATTCAAGTACGGGAATAAACTCTGAGGGCATATTGGTTACCTTGTCGGCATTCATCCAACGCAATAGTGCTTCCCCGCCCATTAGTTTACCCGTTTGCACACAAATCTGTGGCTGTACGTAGAGAACAAACTCATGGTTGTCCATGGCCTTTCTCAACCGGGTATTCATACCTATTTGACGCTGTGCTTTTTCTGTAATACAAGGGTCAAAAAAGGCAATGCTGTTACGACCTTTCCGTTTGGCCTCATACATGGCCGTATCTGCGAACTGCAGTACTCTATCTGCCGTAATATCCGAGTCTGTCAGCAAAGCAATGCCTATGCTGGCAGTTAGAATCACTTCGTGGCCATCGAGGAAAAGCGGCGTTGCCACGATCTCTCCAACTTTCTCCGCCACAGCTTGGGCATCCCAGGCTGCCTGAGAAATACTTTCAGACAACTCAGGAATAAATAAAACGAATTCATCGCCGCTCATACGAGCCAGCATATTTTCACCGGTCACCATACCCGCAACGGCCCGACCAACTTTCATGATTACCTGATCGCCAACAGCATGCCCCCAGGAGTCATTGATATCTTTAAAGTGATCCAAATCTATCATCATCACTGTGCCACACACAGATTGGTTCTGATGCTCCTCCAAAAAGGTGCTTATGGTCTGAATCAGCATCTGGCGATTCGGAAGATTCGTCAAACTATCAAAGTAGTGATCACGAGTGGCTTTTTTCCATGGCTGACGGTTATCAGCTTCAATAACCTGCTCCGTCAGCACGGGGAGGTCAACCTCTTCACTATTGAGAACAAGGTCTTCACCAAGAGGGCTGGGGCTTCCAGCGTCGCCCAAGAAAGGGTCTACACGAGGTTGTAAACTGTCAGGTTTAGCCTTGAGCTCGGCCACTGAAAGCGGCTCACCTACCAGTACTGACGCAGGTATGGGTGAAGGTGCTTGTTGATCCTCCAGGGTTTTTTCATTTGTGTTTAGCAAGCCTGAGTCGCTACCCACAATAGCATCCTGTTGGTTAAGCGTGACGACCAGATCTTTGCCATCCTCATCAACATAGACGATATTTAACACAACTTGGCTGAGACCACTGGCTGACGGACACTGCCATATGGTTTCCTGAACGCGATCTCTAAGTGCTTTCTTCAATTGCAGCTTAAGATCCACCAAAGCGGTGGATTCTTCACCAGTAATCGAATCAAGGGAGGCACCAACTAGCTGCTTAAGTTCACAACCAAGAAGGTCTAGGGCTTTTTTGTTCGCATCGACACAGACACCATAAGCAAAGAAAAGGGTGCCGTAGGGGACTGATTCCGCCAGTACTTTATAAAGCTCTTCTTTAGAGCTCATTCACGCCCCTCAATCCATTGTTGTCTATTGCTTGGCATTCTAATCGAGTTCCTCTATCCATGCCATCTGGATTGCCTCGAGAATTTTTTCTCCACAACGATTGGGGTCGTCATCAAAATCGTCAAGATTCACCACCCAGTTACGAAGGTCAACGAAATTGACATAGTGCGGATCCACATCTACATAAATTTCTGATAGTTCAATAGCGATATCTTGTATATCTGCCCACCTAAGCGACATCTTTTTAGCCTCCTAGTGCTTCTCAGACACCATATTTATAGTGTATTTAGGTATCTCTACCACCAAATCTTCATCTTGAACGACGGCCTGACAACTAAGTCTCGAATCGGGATCGACTCCCCACGCTTTGTCCAGATAATCTTCCTCGAGTTCGTCAGCCTCCTCAAGTGAGTCAAACCCCTCACGAATATACACATGACAAGTCGTGCAGGCACAGGACATTTCACAGGCATGCTCAATCTCAATGTCATTTGCAAGTGCTACCTCACAAATACTTTGCCCACTTTCCACCTCAATAGCGGCGCCTTCTGGACAAAAGTCATCATTGGGTAGAAAAATAATTTTGGGCATATCACACGTCCTTTTCCACTTCGTCAAGACTGTGACCAGCCAATGCTCTCTGAATACTTGCGTTCATTCTCCGAGCGGCAAACTCTTCACTGGTCTTTGCGACCATTTCAATATGGCGAGCAATTTCACGGTGGTTCTCACTATGGCGAACATCACCCAGATCCTTTAATGCCACTTCCAGACAGTGATACTCATTATCATCAAGTAACTTACGACCATCTTCTTTCAGGGCGGCCTCTAAGTCCTCATACATCCGGTCTGCGTCTACTTGCTGCTCACGAAGCGCCCTCACCTGCATATCTTCGCGGGCATGCGTGTAAGACTCTTTAAGCATTTGGGTAACATCTTCATCATTAAGGCCATAGGAAGGCTTCACTTCAATATGGGCCTCAATACCACTAGTGAGCTCTTTGGCCGACACATTCAGTAAACCATCGGCATCCACCTGAAAACTGACACGGATCTTAGCCGCACCAGCAACCATCGGAGGGATACCCCGCAGTTCAAAATGCGCCAACGATCGGCAATCAGAAACCAATTCCCGCTCACCTTGTAAAACATGAATGGACATGGCCGTTTGACCATCTTTAAACGTTGTAAAATCCTGGGCTTTGGCCACTGGAATGGTGGTATTACGGTGAATGATCTTCTCCATAAGGCCACCCATAGTTTCAAGACCCAGAGACAGTGGAATGACATCCAGCAGCAACATATCATCACCAGATTTGTTGCCCACCAGAACATCCGCCTGCAATGCAGCACCGATGGCCACCACCCTATCGGGATCAATATTCACCAAAGGCTCTCTACCAAAGGCCTTAGTCACCTTATCTCTGACCCTTAATGTTCGGGTGGAGCCGCCAACCATAACTACATTGACCACATTCTCTGGTTTAAGAGCAGCATCACGCAAGGCTCGCTTGCAAGCTCTCAAGGTTTTCTCTATTAGGGGATCAATCAGCGTATCCAACTGCCGCCGATCCAACTCACCTGACCAGCCTGCAACATTTATTTTTACTTGCTCATGCTCTGATAGCAACTCTTTGGCTTTACGAGCTTCTATTAGCAGCTTCCGCTGTTGGGATGGATCCAGATTATCCTCTAATCCAGCCTGCTCAGCGATCCACTGAGCCACAGCTCGATCAAAATCATCGCCACCCAAAGCAGAATCACCACCGGTTGAGAGTACTTCAAAAACACCGTGGGACAATCTCAGTATTGAAATATCAAACGTACCACCACCCAAATCATAGACAGCAATAACACCCTCACCACCCTGATCCAAACCATAAGCGACAGCAGCAGCTGTGGGTTCGCTCAAAAGACGCAGCACCTTAACACCAGCTAATGTTGCGGCATCTTTTGTCGCTTGACGTTGAGCTTCATCAAAATAGGCTGGCACGGTAATGACAGCACCATCCAAAGCACCATCCAAAGCCTGCTCTGCACGATCCACAAGCACCTGAAGAATTTCGGCTGAGGCTGCCACAGGACTGATAGCTCCAGCCACCGTTTTAAAGTTAGGCATACCGCTATCACTGGCAATCATCTCATAGGGTAATTGACTCCCCAATGTCTTGATATCTTCGATACCCCGCCCCATAAAGCGTTTAACAGATGTCAGTGTATTCAGCGGATCATCTGAGGACTGAGCGTAGGCTCGCCGCCCCACTGTAACGTCGCCTGTATCGCTGTAATGCACGACTGACGGCAACAAATGTTGCTGCTCATTATCCAACAAGGTTTCGGGTGTGCCACTTCTAACTGTCGCCACTAAAGAATTGGTTGTGCCGAGATCAATACCTACGGCACGTCGACGTTGATGGGGTTCCGGGGACTGACCGGGTTCAGAAATCTGTAACAGGACCACAATGCGTTACCACTTATTAGTCATTGAGTTATTTGTCATCTAATTCATGCTCAAGCTGTTCCACTTCGATCAGTAATTTATTAAAAAACTGCATCTTGGCGACAGTTTCCATCGCTTCCTGAAACTTAGATTGACTGTATTGTTGATCAAACACTGTTTGTAATTCTATGTATTCGGACTCAACGGCATCCGCCACCTCTTCAAGTGCAGCAAAGACATCGTCTGCGCCTGACAACTCAGCCAGCTTCTCTCGAAGCTCTATTTGTTGCATCAGAAATTGAGGGTCGCGGGTAATTTTTGTATCACCAGCATCATCCATATTTTGCAAGGACAATAGATATTGCGCTCGAAACAATGGAGAGCTGAGTTGAGAATAGGCTTGGTTAATAACGGCAGCATATTGAACAGCTAGACGCTGTTCCTGAGCGGGTTTTCCCGCATAACGATCAGGGTGAAATTCCCGCTGCATGCCATGATACCGGTCTGACAACAACTTCAAATCTACGTGATAGCTTTGAGGCAAACCGAATAATTCAAAATAGTTGCTGGTGAAATCCACAATCAAGAAACCCGGTTAGAGAAAAAGATCTTAAACGTGGAAACTTTCACCACAACCACACTCATCTTTTACATTGGGGTTGTTGAACTGAAAACCTTCGTTAAGCCCCTCGGCAACAAAATCCAATTCTGTGCCATCCAGATAGGTAAGACTCTTTGGATCAATAAAAAGTTTTGCATCTCCGCTGGTGAAAACCTTATCTTCGGGCTCCTTCTCATCGACAAACTCAAGTACATAAGACAACCCGGAACAACCCGTAGTCTTAACACCCAAACGAATACCGAGACCATGCCCTCGGTGAGCCAAATGCTTAACCACGTGCGCCTCAGCAGCACTCGTCATGGTAATAGCCATTACTTAGCACCCTCCTCTTCGTAAACCCAAGCTTTATTAACTATCTTCGCCACGCTTATGCCTAACATCCTTAACTGCAGCCTTGATGGCATCCTCAGCCAATACTGAACAATGGATTTTTACGGGAGGCAAGGCGAGTTCTTCGGCAATTTCGGTATTCTTAATTCCGGAAGCCTGCTCCAACGTTTTACCCTTCACCCACTCGGTAAGCAGTGAACTTGAGGCAATTGCCGAGCCACATCCATAAGTCTTGAACTTAGCATCCTCGATAATCCCATTATCGTTGACCTGTATTTGCAATCGCATCACATCGCCACAGGCTGGGGCACCTACCATTCCTGTACCCACGTTGCTGGACTTATCATCCAGCTTCCCTACGTTGCGAGGGTTATCATAGTGGTCGAGCACTTTGTCACTGTAAGCCATAATTCAATTCCTCAACGCTAGTGTGCAGCCCATTCAATTTGAGTTAAATCTACGCCATCCTTAAACATATCCCACAAGGGGGATAACTCTCTCAATTTATCGACCGCTTCACGAATTTTAATAACAGTAAAATCAATTTCCTCTTCAGTCGTAAACCGACCGATAGAAAAACGAATGGAGCTATGAGCCTGTTCATCATCAAGCCCTAGAGCTCGCAACACATAAGAAGGCTCCAGGCTCGCAGATGTACACGCCGAACCTGAAGAAACCGCAAGATCTTTCAGTGCCATAATCAATGATTCACCTTCCACAAAGGAAAAGCTGACATTTAAGTTGCCGGAAACCCGCTGCTTCAGCGATCCATTTACATGAACCTCTTCCATGTCGGATATGCCATCCCACAACCTATTTCTTAAAGCCAGGGTATGTTTGTTGTCCTCAGCCATGTCTTCTTTAGCTATACGGAAAGCCTCACCCATACCAACAATTTGATGGGTAGGCAAAGTGCCGGAACGCATACCACGCTCATGTCCACCACCATGCATTTGCGCCTCTATCCGAACGCGGGGTTTCCGTCGAACATAGAGTGCACCAATACCTTTGGGGCCGTATATTTTATGGGCCGACATGGACAACATATCGACCTTCATGGTCTCTACATCGATATCAACTTTGCCCGCACTCTGAGCAGCATCGACATGGAAGAACACTTTGTGCCGACGGCAGATTTCACCAATTGACGCAATATCATTAATAGTGCCGATTTCATTATTGACATGCATTAAAGAAACGACTGTTGTGTCTTCTCTAATGGCCTCTTCAACCATTTCAGGCTGAATAATCCCTTCGACATCTGGATTTAGGTAAGTCACCTCAAAACCTTCTCGCTCTAGTTGGCGACAGGTGTCGAGCACAGCTTTGTGCTCAATTTTCGAAGTAATAATATGCTTACCTTTTTTCTGGTTAAAGTGAGCACATCCTTTTATAGCCAGATTGTCTGACTCAGTGGCACCAGACGTCCATACAATTTCACGAGGATCCGCATTGAGCAATGCCGCAACATGACCACGTGCTTCCTCTACAGCGGCCTCTGCCTGCCAGCCAAACGAATGGGATCGGGAAGCAGGATTGCCAAAGTTACCTGTATTTGTAAGACACTCCGCCATTTTTTCAGCCACTCTCGGGTCAACCGGAGTGGTGGCAGAATAGTCCAGATAAATAGGCAATTTCATTTAGTTACTCCTATCGACAAGGTCGGCATCGGTCTCAATCAATTCACTCTGACGCAAAGTCACCAGCTGAACTTCATGCTGATGAACCAAGCTGTCTAACGTTATACCACTCAAAAATCTATGTATCTGGCGACTTAAGTCATCCCACAAATGATGCGTCAAACAAACATCGCCACTGTGGCAATTCCCCTTACCATTACAGCTGGTGGCATCAATGGACTCATTTACCGCATCAATGATTTCAGCCACATTGATATCGCTGCTGGTGCGAGCCAGACGATAACCACCACCGGGACCACGAACACTACAAACCAGCTCCTGCTGGCGAAGCTTGGCAAATAACTGCTCAAGGTATGACAAAGAGATTTCCTGACGCCTGGAAATATCGGCCAAACTGATAGGCCCACTGTCTCCGTGAAGAGCAAGATCTAGCATAGCTGTGACCGCATATCGGCCTCGAGTAGTCAGCCGCATAGTGTTTCCATTACTGTTGCCTTTTGAAACAATTTACACAGCCATTATGCAAAAAACCAACCATTTTAGTCAAGTAAATAGCAGACTAATTTAGTTGGTTATAAATCTACTTTAATAAAGTCAGCTATTTACTTGATTCAATGGCTTTTTTCATTCTATATGCCGCATTTTGAATAGCCGTCAACACGCCTCTAAGAATGGATAACTCCATTTCATCGAGGCGAATACGCCCATATAGTCGACGCAATCGAGTCATGGTCTGACGAGGGTTATCTCTGTCGTGAAACCCAATATCCACCAACGCTTGCTCAAGATGCTGAAAATACATTTCCAAATCCTGCGCTTTAGCTGGAGGCTGATCCCATTCATCAAAGGAAGGCAACACACCCTCAGCATCGGCCAGCGATGCCATTCGCACTTCATAGCATAACACTTGAACTGCCGCAGCTAGGTTCAACGAACTGTAATCAGGGTTGGATGGAATATGCACATGGTAAGTACATTTGTGGAGCTCCTCATTTGTAAGCCCGCGATCCTCTCGACCAAAAATAATCGCCACATCGTGCTGTCCGGCTTCCTGCCAAACCCTAACGCCGCACTCACGCGGGTTCAACAAGGGCCAGTTAATTCGCCTTTCGCGAGCACTTGTACCAACGATCAAGCCACACCCGGAAATAGCTTCGTCAAGAGTATCCACTACAACAGCATTATCTAGGACATCCAGTGCGTTGGCTGCACGCCAAACCGCCCTGTCTGCAGGATACTCTTTAGGTGCCACCAGATATAAACGAGACAACCCCATGTTTTTTATGGCGCGTGCCGCACCACCAATGTTTCCAGGGTGGCTAGTGTTAATCAACACAATGCGAATATTGTCAAAATTACTCATGAAATGATTTTCCAGAGGATATCTTACCAAAGCGTCGAAATATCCACCTATCGTTACAACTTAAAAACCAACAAGCTGCTCAAGAGATAAACACGCGCTAAAACGACGCGAATTCTAGCAGAGAGATGCCGTTTAATCATGGTTTTTACTCTCCCCGGATTCGGCACTGTCTGATACAATGCCGCGCACTTTCAACTCTGGAATCTCACATAATGGAACCCATGGTCAATATTGCCCTCCGCGCTGCCAGAAAGGCAGGAGAAATGATTGCCCGTGCCTCTGAGCGCTCAGACCTAATCAAAATCGACGAAAAAGGTCGAAACGATTATGTTACCGATATTGATCACGCTTCGGAAAAAGAAGTGATCTACCATCTGCGCAAGGCATTTCCTGAACACACCATCATCGGTGAAGAATCTGGTCTGCTTGAAGGAGAAGACAACGATTACCAATGGATCATTGATCCGCTCGATGGAACCACCAATTTTATTCACGGCATTCCACACTTTGCTGTATCCATCGGCTGCCGCTACAAAGGCAAGCTGGAACATGCTGTTGTATTCGATCCCATGAGACGTGAAGAATTTACAGCGAGCCGAGGCAGAGGGGCCTTTCTAAACGGTAACCGAATTCGGGTATCTGGTCGACAAAGCCTCGCGGGCTCCATTGTTGCTACGGGGATCCCGTTCAACAGCCCATCTATCGAACATATGGAACCCTATCTATCCTGCCTAACCGAGCTCGCCAAGCAATCTTCGGGGATTCGCCGTTTGGGCGTAGCCTCTTTGGATCTTGCCTATCTGGCTGCAGGGCGGTTTGATTCTTTCTGGGAAATGAACTTGAAACCATGGGATATTGCAGCGGGAGTCCTACTGGTTAAAGAAGCAGGTGGATTAGTCAGTGATTTTCAAGGTAGTGATAGTTACATGGAAAATGGAAATATCGTCTGCGCCACACCCAAGCTATTTAAACCTACCTTGCAAGCGGTGCAGAAACATCTGGGTTACTTGTAGCCTAAGCGCCAACACGCTCAAATAAGATTAAAACTAGGTTTCATCGAACAATATTTGTCCGTCCAGTCCCTGTTTCTGCAAAATATCGCGCAGCCGACGCAATGCTTCAACCTGGATTTGACGGACACGCTCTCGGGTTAAGCCTATTTCGCGACCCACCTCCTCAAGTGTTGAAACATCATACCCTCGCAATCCAAAGCGCCGTGCAATTACCTCTCGCTGCTTATCAGATAGCTCAGACAAACAGGCTTCCAGTGAACTGGTTAAGTCATCGCTCTCAACCAACTCCTCAGGGTCACTGGGATGCTCATCGGCAAGCGTTTCGACCACAGTACGCTCACCATCTTTACCCATTGGCACATCTACCGAGCTAACCCGCTCATTAAGCCTCAACATCCGCGAAACATCATCTGCCGACTTATCTAATGATGCCGCTATTTCATCCGGAGTTGGATCATGTTCAAGCTCTTGTGCTAATTTACGAGAAGCCTTCAAATAGACATTTAGCTCCTTCACCACATGGATAGGAAGACGAATAGTACGAGTTTGATTCATCAACGCCCGCTCAGCAGATTGTCGAATCCACCAGGTAGCATAGGTTGAAAAACGGAAACCAAGTTCAGGATCAAATTTCTCTACGGCTCGCATCAGACCGAGATTCCCCTCTTCGATCAAATCAAGCAGCGACAAACCTCGATTCACATATCGGCGAGCAATTTTTACGACCAGCCGCAAGTTGCTTTCAATCATCCTCTTTCTTGCGGACTCGTCGCCCTTGTGAATCAGGCGAGCGTAGTAAACTTCTTCCTCAGCCGTGAGCAAAGGCGCGTATCCAATTTCTTTCAAATAAAGGCTGGCAGCATCAAGCACTTTTTCACTTTTACTTTCAGCAATCCGCTCTTTTGTACCCTCATTGTGAAAATCAATTTCTTTTGTCAAAGAATATTCACCCCAAGTTATTGACCACCGTCCTGGTAATCTACCGACCGACCGACACTCTTTATTAACTTTCTGCCAAGCTACCTTTCAGAAAACAGCTCTACTGCCTTTTAAAATACGATTCAATTGCTGTGAATTTACCACCAAACAATAACATATAAAACAATCCCCTCCGATTATTTTATCTGAAACCTTAACCACCTATCTAAAGATATTTATTGCTGGTATTGCTTCGAAAAATACGAATTAATATGAATTTTTAACGTTGGGGTAGATAACGGATAGGGTCTACAGGCTTACCATCCTTGCGAATTTCAAAATAGAGTCGCCTTTGATCTGATGGATCACCTCCCACCTCTGAAATTTTTTGCCCACCCTTGAGTACCTGCCCCTCTTTAACAAGCACCTTGCGATTGTGCGCATAAGCACTGAGAAAAACGTCGCTGTGTTTAACGATAATTAACTGGCCATAACCTCGCAGCCCACTCCCCGAATAAACAACAACTCCTGCGGCAGCTGATAACACTGGAGCACCGGTACGGCTCTGAATATCTACCCCCTTAAACAATGATGAGCTATTGAAATGTTTGACTACTCGCCCCTCTACAGGCCACTGCCAATGCCAATTGGAAGGTAGAGGTGGTGCCTTTTTTGGTGGTGGAGACGTAACCTTTGGCTGTGTCTCTATTGCCTTTCTTGGCCGGGATACAGGTCCCGAGCGGCTGGAAGCAGTAGATTTACCAGATGCTGTAGATGAGCGACGAACAACCCTCGGTATTCTGCTGGTATCCAAGGTGAGTCGCTGCCCCCCGTAAATAGTATAAGGTCGCGAAATACCATTAGCTCGAGCCAATTTGTTGAGATCCTTTTCATAACGCCAAGCAATTGAAAAGAGCGTTTCGCCAGAGGATACAAGATGGTAATTAATTTTCTCGCTGGGAGGTGGCGAACGGTAATCAACGGGCGCTGGAGGCGGAGTCCGGCAACCTGACAAAATGGCAAATCCTATCGCCGCGACAATAGAACTCCACCGGAGCAACTTATGCTGGCATAACGGATAAGGCAAACTACTTTTCCCTATATGGTTATCACCCCAACGATCAGAGTTTTTTACGCTGCCCACCAAAGTATTCCAGGGCAAGCACTAGAACTAAACCTGACAACATACAACCCAGCGCGGCAAATGTATTGGGGTCTATTCCCGTCACATTTCCAAATGTAGACGGCATCAATAAGTGATGGGATAAGACAATCTCCCTACCCTTATGGTCGATCATGACTTCCAAAGATTCTTTCCAAGGCCAGACAATAAGCAGCGACCCCAACAGAAACCCGGTCAACACCGCAATAGTGACTGAGTAATAGTGGTGCAAAAGCCACGACAACACTCTCGAAAAAGCCATTAGCCCACAACCACAGCCCAATACAAACACCAGCAGAGTCTGCCAATGTAATTCACTAATGGCAGCAATCATCACTGGATATATACCCAACAATAACAAAATAAAGCTGCCTGAAACGCCAGGTAGAATCATGGCGCAAATCGCCACAGCTCCGGCACAAAATATTGACAATAAATCTTCACTCCCTTGCATTTTAGGTGCAACAGAAATTGCCAAAGCCACTAGGGTGCCCATCCATAAACCCAGCCATTCTTGCCACCGAAGGTGTGGCAGCTGACGAAAAATATAAATGATGGAGGCAACGATGAGGCCAAAGAAAAACGACCAGACCAATATTGGATAATGTTCTAGCGAGTAACCCACCACTCGTGCAAGCGACGCAATACTAAATAGAATTCCACCAAACAGAACCAACAAGAAGTTTCCGTTGATTTCACACCAAAAAGCCCCGAACCCATGGCTTTTAATTAGCTTGAGAGCACTTAGATTAATAGAGCGTATAGAATCAAGCAGCTCCTCATAAATACCGCTGATAAAGGCAATGGTGCCACCAGAAACACCCGGCACCACATCGGCTGCACCCATTGCCATTCCCTTAAGGAAAAGTAACAACTTCTGCTTTACTCTTTCCATAGAAATGTCTTTTGGCCGGTTAACGTGTCACGCCAGTGAGCAATGGGACAAAGCGAACCTTCTCTGCTATTCGCTCCTCAAAATTCGAACTATCGCCTACTCTGGTGATGACTCGCAACTCCTGCACATCACCAGGCCCCACAGGGATCACAAGAATTCCGTCTGGAGCAAGCTGATGGAGAAGCTCTTCGGGAACCTCGTGTGGGGCTGCAGCACTGAGTATCGCATCGTAGGGCGCATTGTCTGAATAGCCAAAGCCGCCGTCACTATGAGCAAGCCTTACATTCCTCAAACCCAGCTTGCGCAAACGATCCCGAGCCTTATCAAGTAAAGGCTTTATCCGCTCAACGCTATAAACTTGCCCTACCAGCTGAGCCAAGATAGTTGTCTGGTACCCTGACCCCGTTCCGATCTCCAATACTTTTTGACGAGGCCCTTGAGAAAGTAATATTTCAGTCATCAGTGCGACAACATAGGGCTGCGACAATGTTTGGCCATACCCGATAGGTAATGCTGTATCTTCGTAAGCCCGATGGGAAAGTGCTTCATCTAGAAATAAATGCCGAGGTGTCACTCTCATCACATCAAGCACCCGTTGATTGCCGATGCCCTGCTCTTTGAGTCTCTGGACAAGACGCTCCCTAGTCCTCTGGGAGGTCATACCAATACCACCGAATTCAGTTGAATTCACCCTAAAACCTCTACTTTTTTGAATGCCGAACTATACCACAGCGCTTAGATTCCAACACTGGCCCACGGTGTTTGTAATTGGGACAACTCCCGGAGCACCGACGTCGCATAACCACCTGATGTCAATGAGAAACACAGTACCAAGTCGGGGCAACTATCGCTGTCATTCTCCGAGAAAACCCACTGCCAACTCAGCTCATCCGGATTCAATATCAATGAACGCCGCTCCTGCGTTAGCCCGCTAAACTCTAGCGCATTAGTCCAATCTTGCCAGGTAGACAACACTCTCCCTTCAAACTCACGTACAGCAGCCGGCTCACCACTTCGCCCTCTACCCCACATTGGACCAGCAGGCGCAGCCTCTTCGATTAATGGGTTTGCCCATGACCCCTGCCTTATTCGCTCTGCAAGCACCAGATTAAATAAATAAGAACGCGCAGCTGACAGGTATAGCCCCCCCTTGGGAGAACTACTTTTTCGCCGACCTCTCTGACGATTAACCCCGTATTGTTCCGCCAATAATTTATCAGCTTCTTGTAAATTACCGCCATTAATACCAAATCGCTGTTCGCCAAAGTAATTCGGTACACCTTGCTCAGTAATTTTCTGTAGTCGTCCCTCTATATCCTCTCGCTCACCTATCACCTGTCTCAAACGGATTTGAAATCGATTGGCTTTGTGTACCCCACGTCTCAATTTCTTGTTGTGCCGGCCAAGAGATAACACCTTATACTCTGCCACCTCAGGTAAAATCGCACCATGATCCAGTCCATCAAATACAGAACCTTTCGGCAAATGCACACTGAACCACTGCCGCGTTACTGCTCGGCGGTCTTTCAATCCACAGTAACCAATGGCTACCTCCTCCACGCCAAAGAATTCGGCTAATAACCGGGCCACCCAACGAGTGTTATCCCCGCGTTTTTCAACATACAAGCATAAGTGTTCGCCTTCGCCTAAAAGCGAAAAACCCAAGTCCTCATCCACCTGGAAATCTTCCAGTTCTGTTCGAAAAAGTGCCGCTGTGGCTGGAGGGCCCAAAGAAAAAGGAAAATCCAAAGAAAATTGTCTACTAATGATGACTACCCTAAGATAATGCCGAAAGGCGATAAATACATGCCGAGGGAGTTTACGAACATCCCCACAACTGTCAACTTTCAACTAGGATGCCCGACTTCTAATGCAGATACACTACCTACAACACGTTTCCTTTGAAGGCCTAGGAAGCATGAAGGCTTGGTTTAAAGAGCATGACCACACGCTAAGCGCAACGCATCTATACAAAGGAGAATCTCTGCCAAAAATAAGTAGTTTTGATTGGCTGATTGTAATGGGAGGCCCTATGGGTGTCACAGATACTACCACCTATCCATGGCTTACCGATGAAAAAGACTTTATCAAACAAGCCATCAACGAGAATAAAATTGTTTTAGGCATATGCCTAGGAGCACAATTAATAGCTGAGGTACTCGGGGCAAAAATTTCAAAAAACAGCAACAAAGAAATCGGTTGGTTCCCCATCCAAGTACCGGAACAAGCCAAGGCTACGAGTATAGGGGCTAGTCTCCCAGCTGAATTTGACGCTTTTCACTGGCATGGTGACACATTTACGATTCCAGACAATGCCATTCTATTTGCATCCAGCATCGCCTGCAAAAATCAGGCTTTTATGATAGAAAACAGAGTGCTGGGACTACAGTTTCACCTGGAAACAACGCAGGAATCTGCACGGAGCTTAATCAACCACTGCGGAAACGAACTGGATAATTGCCCATATATACAGTCTGCTGAAGTAATACTTTCACGGCCAGAACAGTTTGAGCAGATTAATAAAATAATGAATTCCATTTTGAGCTACATGGAAAAATCGTTCGTCAGATAACCGGGCTCTGAATCGCTCGCCCTCCTCAAGCCACCCTAAAGTTAGGCATTAGGCCTCTCACAACTCATCTGGCATGTCGGCACCAGGCTCATCATCCGTCAATAATCTATTTGGCTTAATCCATCGAGCCATGGTCGTAAATAATTCGGCTTTGGTGAAAGGTTTGGCGATATGATCGTTCATACCGGCGTCCAATACTTTCTTGCGGTCACCGGCCATGGCATTGGCCGTCATCGCCAACACAGGCAGATTCTGGTATTTCGCCTGCTTACGTATTTCCTTAGTGGCGATATAACCATCCATTATGGGCATCTGGCAGTCCATGAGCACACCGTCAAAATCCTGCACCTCTAGAATCTCAAGTGCCTGCTGACCATTTTCAGCCAGTGTCGGCACAAGTCCGTTACTGGTTAGCACATGCAATGCCAGCACCTGATTCAGCTTGTTGTCTTCGGCCAACAAAATTCTGGCACCACGCAGCCGGTCAATGGCCTGATCAATCGCAGAGAACAGACTTTCTTTGTGATAAATAGAGTCGTTTATCGTCGATTGAAGCTTCAAAATAACCGTAAAGTGGAAGATGCTACCTTCACCCAACGTACTTTCGGCCCATATCCTTCCGCCCATCATCTCAACTAAACGCTTGGAGATGGTCAGCCCTAGCCCCGTACCACCATATTTGCGTGTGGTAGAACTATCGGCTTGACTAAATGCTTGGAACAAATTGTTCTTTTGTTCAGGTGTCATACCGATGCCAGTATCCCGAACACTGAAGTGAAGCTCTACCTGGTTTTCTGTTTGGTCTAGCTGCTCCACAGTAATCACAATTTCACCAGATGAGGTAAACTTGACGGCATTGTTGCCCAGATTGATGAGTATCTGCCTTAATCGTAGCGGGTCGCCCACCAGCTCAGTGGGGAGTTCTCGCGTCCAATCAAATAGAAGTAACACCCCCGAATCTTCTGTCTTTAGGCTCAGTAAGTTGGCCACATCACCGAATACATCTTCCAGACGAAAATCGACGGCTTCCATGTCCAATTGGCCCGCTTCAATTTTGGAGAAGTCCAGAATATCGTTAATAATCCCCAGTAGCGATGCTGCGGAACGATTGACGCTCTCAATATAGTTGCGCTGACTACCACTAAGCTCAGCGTCCAGCGCAAGCTCAGACAATCCTAAAATGGCGTTCATGGGTGTGCGTATTTCATGGCTCATGTTCGCCAGAAACTCGCTCTTGGCATGAGTGGCCGCTTCAGCGGCTTCCTTAGCTACCGCCAATTCTTTCTCATGCTTTTCTCTCTCGGTAAAATCCACCCACATGGAGAGACCAAGATCTCCGATCTGAATGGTATGTACCCTCAGGATTTTCACCTCTCCTGACTTAGCTGTCACACTCAACAGCAGGGGTTCACTCGCCGACCCTGTCTTGGCTGATGCCTTAATGCTACTTGTCCATGTGGCTTTTAATTCTTCACGGTATTCGAGGTCGGGGTAGAATGCCTCCCAATGCGAATCAACTGTGGGAATATCATGAATGGTATAACCTAACAGGTTCACAAAAGCATGATTAACATGCAGAACGTTGCCTTCAGTGTCTATTTGCGAAGCGGGTATTGGCAACTCTTCGATTAGACGAACTAATTCCTCATGTTTTTTTGATAGTTCAAGCTCCGCATTTTTCTGCTCGGTAATATCCTGAAGAACACCATGCACATTGGTAACCTGGCCACTGTCATCCCGAAGAACCTTCCCAATAGCTCTTACCCACACTATTTCACCATCAGAGGGCCTTGTATATTGATAGGTGACATCGAGTTTTGCACTGGGGTCTTCTAGAGACAATTTAAACTCAGCTAAGGCTCTTTCACCCAATACCTTATTCGTACGGATAACATTTTCTGCCCAGTGGTCAACCGTTATAAAATTACCCACGTCTAAGAAAGGTTCACCAATTAAATCTAACGTACTTGGTGTTGCATAAAAAAGGTCTTGATTGACAGAGAAGTCCATCCACCATGACCCCATATGGGATAACTTCATGGCCATCTCTGATGAAAAATAAGCTTGTTTAAGCTCGATTCCCTGTTGTTTATGATCAGTAATATCGGTTATCGCACCAGCGGCCCGGTATGACCTACCCTGTTCATCGCGTAGTGATTTACACCGTGCATTAAACCACCGCCACCTTCCCTGTTTCGTTAACAAACGAAACTCCACATTATAGGGAGCACCTGAATAGAGATGTAAGTCAAATGCCTTCAGGGTAGCTTCACGGTCATCGGGATGAATGCCATGGCTCCAGGATTCCCAGGCATTTGGGTAATCATTTTCATTCTCATAGCCCAGCAACTGGCGGTAGGGCTCTGAAAACCAAAACTGTCGACCAATCACATCCACATCCCACAAACCATCACCACTACCAGCAGTGGTCAGAGCAAACCGTTCTTCACTTTCCTGTAAAGCCTCCTCCGCCTTTTTCTGCTCTGTGATATCGGAGATAGAACCGGCTACACGATATGACTTACCAAGGTCGTTCCGCAAAGACTCCCCTCGCGCAAGAAACCATTTCCACTCCCCTTGTTTGGTGAGTAACCGGTAAGATACATCGTAGGGTGTACCATTTTCCAAGTGTGAATTAAATGCCGCTAAAGTAGACTCCCGGTCATCGGGGTGAAGGCCATCGCTCCACGACTTTAGGGTGTTCGGGTAATCGTCCTCATCCTCATAACCCAACAATTGACGAAAACGATCCGAATACCAAAAATCCTGGCCTGGAACGTCAAAATCCCATAAACCATTACCACTACCAGACGTGGTTAATATAAAGCGTTGTTCGCTTTCAAAAATAGATTTTTCCCTTTTTTTGAGACTAAGTATTTCCTTAGTTAACCGGTGGCGGCATTTCGACTCACCGCGGATATATAGTGCCAATAGAAAGGATAATAAAAGGAGACCTGACAACAATGAAAAAGCGCCCAAACTCTGCTCAGGTATGAGTCCAATAGACACAACTAATAATACAAAGACTATGGAATAAATCAGGTTGATCAGGCGGTTAGCATGAAAACCTGATTTGTGTTGTTGCACACTTGCCATTATAGACACTCAATTAAGATGAAATGGCTATCCTTGCCTTACACTTAAGGTTAATTTTTTACGTACAGCGCACGTATTTCACAATTGTGGCGTAATTGGGATTCGCAGAATATTGATGAGCAGTACTACCATTAATGACTGAGAACAAAGCCCTTGAAGAACTTCCTCATAACCACCCCTTCCATTGATACAAAACACATCTCAGAGCGGTACAAAAAGTAATCCTGGCA
>JBFICW010000037.1:0-21110 GCA_041581635.1 Porticoccus sp.
AACGATAGCAACAACGATGCAGATGGGACTAATCAATGTAGTGCCGCGGATCTTGCTAACGGCTGGAAACTCGATCTTGGTGAGACCGGTGAAAAGAACCTGTCTATTCCATTAATATCTGGCAACAATGTGAACTTTACGACTTATCTTCCTGAGGGTGGTCAGGACGAAGGTGCGTGCGCTCCCAATCTTGGTATCAGTCGACTATATCAGGTGGCTATTCGAGATGGTTCCCCAGACATACATCTGCATTCCCACGTAGAGGGCGACACCTTATCCGCTTCTGACAGATATCTAGACTTGGCATCGGGTATTGATGGTGGTGTTACTGCTATTTCTCCTAACACCGGCTTGGCTGGAAGCCAGCAGGTCAAATTGGGAGACCAAAGGCCTAATACTTACTTCTGGCGAGAAATCAATGTTGATGTGTTGGACAAATAATAGTTAGGTGACGAGAGTGATGATCAAGATGACCCAAAAAAATAAGGGCTTTACATTAATTGAAGTAATGATTGTCGTTGCTATTCTTGCAATTATTGTGGCTCTTGCGCTGCCTAATTATCGGGAATATATCCTTCGTGCTAACAGAGCGGTGGGTAAAAGTGCATTGTTAGAAGCGGCGTCGCGTCAGGAACAATATTTCCTGAATAATCGTTCCTATACCCACCAGTTGACAGACTTAGGTTATTCGGCAAATTATTATGTTGATAGTGAGGGGCAGCCTCTCTCAGCTGGCGCTGGCAGTATCTATCAAATTACTATTACTGAGCCTTCATCTAATACGGGTGAGACTGCCTATACGCTATCAGCTATTCCTCAGGGTGGGCAGGCTGACGATACTAAGTGTGGCTCGTTGGGGATTGATGAGCAGGCTGATAAAACTGTAACAGGTACAAAGACTGATACCTATTGTTGGTAGGGGTAGGTTTACTCAATATCAAACTTCTTCAATTTATGCCGTATCTGCCGAAAGCTGATCCCCAGCTCTTTGGCAGTAGCGGTTTTGTTCCAGCGATTTCTCTCCAGCGCACCCACTAATATGTCTTTCTCAATATTGGCGAGATAGTCATCGATAGAGTCGAAGTCTCCACTAGCTTGATGCCTACTTTCAGCTTGTTGATGAAGTTGTTCTATGGTGGGAGCTTGGGTGTGAAGGCTAAGGTCTTCTGATTCAATCTTACCGTTATCACAGAGCGTAAAGGCCCTTTCTAGGGTATTTTCCAATTCACGGATATTGTCGGGAAAACTATGCTGAAGCAGGGCTTGAATGGCATCTTCGGTAAGGTTCGGTATTGGGATGCCTGAATTTTTAGCAAAGCGCCCCAGAAATGCTTCAGCGAGTTGTGGAATATCTTCTCTGCGGTCACGCAAGCTGGGTACTGGCAGCTCGATTACATTGATACGATAAAATAAATCCTGACGAAACTGATTTGTTTCAACCGCTTTTGCCAAGTCTTTGTGAGTGGCGCTGAGAATCCGAACATCCACGGGTATCTCTTCCTCGGCGCCTACAGGACGCACGCTTTTTTCCTGAATGGCCCGGAGGAGCTTAACCTGCATGTCGATGGGTAAGTCTGCAACTTCATCGAGTAACAGGGTCCCGCCATTGGCTGCTTGAAACAGTCCTTGTTTATCCTGATGTGCACCGGTAAAGCTTCCCTTTTTATGGCCAAAAAATTCACTTTCCATGAGTTCGGATGGAATTGCACCACAGTTGACCGGAATGAATGGGCCGTTGGCTCGAGGACCAAGAGCGTGAATGGCGCGGGCGACGAGTTCTTTACCGCTGCCAGATTCACCGCTGATAAAAATAGGCGCTTGGCTGCGGGCTACTCGCCTGATTTGTTGTTCTAAAGCTTTCATGGCATGCGAGTTGCCAATCAAGGGGGTAGATGTAGGCTTGTTCTCTATTTCTTTTTGATCCAGCTTGAGTGCGGATTTAACAATATTACGTAGACGTATCAGTTCTAGGGGTTTGGAAATAAAATCAAAGGCTCCCTTTTTTAGGGCCTCTACTGCGACGGCCATATTTCCATAGGCCGAGATCATGGCAATTGGTAGGTGTGGGTGGCTGGCTTGCACGTAATCAACCAGCTCCAATCCATCACCGTCTGGCATCTTCATATCGGTCAGACAAAGATCGAATTCTTCACAGTCGAGCAGCTTTCGGGCTTTAGTAAGCTTGGCGGCAGTGATAACTTCGAGTCCCATTTGCTCCAGAGTGATGGATAGGAGTTCTCGAATATCGGGTTCATCGTCCACAACCAGTACACGTTTTTTTATCATTTTTGAGGCCTTGGCAATAATCGGTCCGTATGAGAAAAGCCGATACGGAAACGACTATTTTCGGATGTATCACTAAAATAATTAAGAGAGGCATAGTTTACCTTACAGAGCTCTTGAGCCAAGTAAAGTCCCAAGCCAGAACCCTCGTGAGAGGTCGTGAAAAAGGGTTCGAAGATGTGTTCTTGGTCATTTTTAGAAATCCCCGGCCCTTTATCATAAATGTCCAGAAAGGGCAGATGTGAAGTGGGGTCGGTTGAAATAACCAGTTTGATCCATTTCTGGTTAGTCGATTGTTCGCTGAATCGTATTCCGTTATCTGCGAGGTTGGTCAGGATTTGCGTTAGGTGGCTGGGATCAAAAAATATCTGGGTATCCGGCCCATTGCTATCAATTTCCATGACGGTCATTGGCTGTTGATAACCGAGATATTCAATGCGAAATTTCTTTAACCATTGACGTAGCCAGAGTTTTTGGAATTTGGGCGTTTTTTGCCGGGATAGCTGTAGAACATTGTCGACAATTTGGTTCACCCTTATGCAATTGCGGTTAATCATATCGAGCAATTTGGTTTGAGCCTCGCTATAAGGTTGTTCGGATAATAGTTGCGATGCATGACTTATCGCTCCTAGTGGATTGCGAATCTCATGGGCAATACTGCCGGTGAGTCTTCCGAGAGAGGATAATTTTAGCTGTTGGGCATGCTGGGCCAGGGTCCGAGTATCTTCTAAAAAGATTAATGTTTGTTTGGCTGTGCCCTGATGTAGAGCGGTAAAATTGGCCTGTAGCTCTTGTGAGGTAGAATTAGCTTTGAATGCTGGCGTTCTTAGCCAGGGGTAGGTGCGCCAGCGTTCGAGTTGTTTAAACAGCGGGGGGATAAGCCTAACTGTTTGATTAACCCCAAGAGGTTTTCCCGGTTGCTGACCACCTAAAAGTTGTACAGCAGAACCATTAATTAACTGAATGTTGTCGTTGTTGTCTACAACGATAATGCCGGTGTGCATTCGCTTAACGATTGACTCATTCAGTTTTTGGAGCTGGGCACTTTCAAGTGCTTTTTTGGAGGCAATCGTTTGAGCAACGCGAATTCTCTGCGTTAATATTTGAAACACAAGGGCTGTGATAAATAACAGAATACCCAGTATCCCGGCAGGGAATATGCTCTCCTTATTTTCACCCAGTAGCAGAGTTGTCGTTAAGGTTTCTGTCATGACAAAGATACTGGCGGTGGCTGCCAGCAATAGGGCCAGCCGCCCGGCCACCAGAATACTTCCCGCTGCGACAATGGCCAGCATCAGAAAACCGAGGCCACTTTCGAGCCCTCCGCTAGCGTGCATCATTAGCGTGACGGCCACCATGTCGGTCAGCAGCATAAAGAAGAGTAATTGTATGCTTGGCCCAGAGGGATTGAAACGGAAGTAGATCAGCGTGAGGAGACAAAGCGACGTATATGCGCTGGCTGTACCCAGAAAGAGTTCGGGTTCTACGCTGCCCAGAATTTTGAAGGCGACACCCGTTAGGTACATTACCAGTAATATAGCGGACAGAGTGGTCCGATAATAAGCGTAAACCTTCAGCAGTGTGTCGGGTGCAGAGCTTGTTATATCCTGATCAGCTTGCAGTAGCATGACTGCCCTTTAGTTTCTGTTCTTAAGAGATTCTATCTGAAAAGTACTTTATATTTCATGCGATAAAGTCGCAGTTGAGAATTGTTCCAGTAAGTGATGAATGGCTACCCATCCGAGATGCTCTTAGGGGAAAAATGATTTAATCGTACAGGGTCGGGATAGGTTGTCGCTTGTGTTGGGTTTTTTTGTAGATACTAACGATACGGTTTGTTACTTCTTCACTCACGGGGTTACCTTCTAAAAAATCATCAAGCTCGTCGTAGGTGACACCGAGAGCATGCTCATCGGCTTTCTGAGGGGACAGGCACTCTAGATCTGCAGTCGGTGTTTTTTCAACGAGAGGCTTGGGTGCCCCCAGAAATTCAGCGACTTGTCGAACCTGGCGTTTACTTAGGCCAAACAGTGGGGCTAAATCACAGGCACCGTCCCCCCATTTGGTAAAAAATCCGGTGATATTTTCCGCAGAATGATCCGTCCCAATGACCAGTCCACCTAAGATGCCCGCTAGCTCATATTGAGCGGCCATCCGGGCGCGAGCCTTGGTATTACCTTTGGTGAAATCAATAATGGAGTTCGATGTTGGCAGTAGATTGGTGTTGATTAATGCACTTAGCGCTTCTTCGTGGATGCCATCGGCTCCCAGTTTTACATTAACCACAAGGCTTTCTGATGGCTGGATAAACTGTAGTGCGAGCTGGGCATCGTGTTCATCGGCTTGAATGCCATAAGGTAGTCTTACGGCAATAAAACGGTAAACAGGGTCAGAGTGTTTTTCATTGAGATCATCTACGGCGAGTTGAGCCAATCTACCGCAAGTGGTGGAATCTATACCGCCGCTGATGCCGAGAACCAGGGTTTTGATATTTGATTGAATCAGTTTTGACTGAATAAACTTTATCCGGCGGTCCACTTCAAATACGGGATCAATTTTAGGCAGGACTTTCATTTCAGAACGAATTTCATTGATATCCATAATGTCGTTTTCTCCAAATATGGTTAACAGCTAGGTTCTGGGAATCAAATGCTCGGTTAAGTTGTGTTGCTGAATCAAAAAAGGAGCGTGCGCTCCTTTTTTGGTTTGATAGTTTTTAATCCAGTAGACCAAAAGTAAGCCAGCTCGACCAGGATCTTTTGTCAAGAGCCGGTTCATCATTTGTTCTGCGGTAGCGTTCATTAAAAATATGGCGGGAGTCGAACTCAATAGCTTCCGGCTTATCGTAGAGACCGGCGCTCATTTGGTTTAACCAGCTACGTTTTAGTTCCCCCGTAGCTTCTTTGTATCGGAAATTGCCAGCTTCATCTAACGCCGGGTGCTGTGGATAATTATCTGCCAGTAGTTTGGCGGCATCGTCGGCTAATTCTTGCATCTGCATAAGGTAATAGGCCTGAGCCATAACGGCTAACCCATCTGGGACTGACGGTGTCTTCTGGAAGTTCTCAACGACATATCGGCCGCGGTTGGCGGCAGCGAGATAAGCCTCTCGAAGGAAATAATAATTTGCTGCATGGATTTCGTGGCGAGCAAGAATGTTACGCAGGTAAACAATTCGTTTTCGGGCGTCGGAGGCATAAGGGCTTTCGGGGAATCTATTCAGGAGTTCGTTAAACGTAGCAACGGAGTTACGAGCTGAACCCGGGTCTCGCTTCGTTTCGTCCGTAGGTAGTAGCTGTTCAAAAAATCCCTTTCCTTGGGTAAAGGACGATAACCCTTTCAAATAGTATGCGTAATCTACATTGGGGTGCTGTGGGTGCAGCCGAATAAAGCGATCGGCAGCGGCAATGGCTGCTTCGTGTTCGCCGGATCGGTAACGGGCATAGATCAGTTCAAGCTGAGCCTGTTCAGCATAGTCGCCAAAGGGATATTGTGCTTCAAGTGCCTCAAGGTTGTTGACGGCTGTTTGCCAAAACCCACCACTTAAATCTTTCTGAATGGCATCGTAGAAGTTCTTCTCGGTAAAACTGGATGTGTCAGGGCCTTCGGCGGTATCTGAACTTCCCAGCCATGAGCAGCCGGTAACCATTAATAGTGAGGATAACAGTAGAGGGGTCAGAAATCGCATGGTGGTAGTTAAATCCTGATGAGTAAGGGGTAAAGTGTTCTTGTTAGCTGGCACAATGCCTGTAAGATTGGCTATTTAACCACAGGCCAGACGGGAAGCAAAACATCGATGACTGATCCAATAAAATTGGAAGCGGAAGTACCATCAGAGAGGGCCGGGAGCCGTCTTGATCAGGTTGCAGCGGAGCTATTTAATGATTTTTCTCGCTCCAGATTGCAGCAGTGGATTAAGGAGGGTGATTTGTTAGTTGATGGTCAATTATCCCGTTCAAAGGATAAGCTGCTAGGCGGGGAGATATTAACAGTCAATGTTGATCTGGAACCTGAGGGAGAATGGGAGCCAGAACCCATTGAGCTCGATATTACCTATGAGGATGAACATCTCCTGGTCATTAACAAACCAGACCGATTGGTTGTTCATCCCGCAGCAGGAAATTACACGGGCACATTGCTCAACGGTTTAATTCACCACGTTCCCGATAATGAAAATCTTCCTCGAGCCGGCATTGTGCATCGTTTAGATAAGGATACAACCGGTTTGATGGTTGTGGCTAAATCTCTGGCAGCCCATCACTCCTTGGTTCGGCAGTTGCAAGAAAGAACCGTGAGCAGGGAGTATCAGGCTGTGGTTCAAGGCGTGATGACGGGTGGTGGGACCGTGGATAAACCCATGGGGCGTCACCCGCAGGCTCGAACAAAAATGGCCGTTGTGACATTTGGTGGAAAGGACGCCATAACCCACTATCGAATCATTAAACGCTTTGTTAACCATACCCATATAAGGGTAAAGCTGGAGACAGGGCGAACCCACCAAATACGCGTACATATGTCCCACATTGGTTACCCTTTGGTGGGGGATGCCGTTTATGGCGGGCGCCTTAGACTGCCAAAAGGGGCTACGCCAGAATTGCACGATACCCTCCGCCATTTTAAGCGCCAGGCATTACACGCCGCTAAGTTGGGATTAATTCACCCGGAAACTGGTGAATATATGGAGTGGCAGGTTCCTCCTCCCGCTGACTTTGAAGCCCTGCTTACTGCGCTTGAAGCGGATGCACGAGCCGTATAATGACCGTATTAATACCCGACTGGCCTGCGCCTGACAAGATTCATGCAGCGATAAGCTCTCGTAAAGGAGGGCGGTCGGTATCGCCGTGGGATGAACTAAATTTGGCCTTTCATGTGGGTGATGAAGCCAGTGTGGTAGCAAAAAACTGGCAAATATTATCGGAACAGTTGCGGTTATCTGTGCCACCTCAGTTGCTTCGGCAGGTACATGGTACCTCCATTGTTTTGGCCGATACCGATGGTGTGATTCGTACTGCCGACGGGTGTTATGCCAATCGAGCCGGCCCTGTATGCACAGTGATGACTGCAGACTGTTTGCCCCTGCTTATTTGTAATATGAAGGGTACTGAGGTGGCGGCTATTCATGCGGGTTGGCGGGGGCTGGCATCCGGTATTATCGATCAGGCCATTAAGCAGTTTGCTGCTCATGCCTCTGAGCTTATGGTTTATCTGGGGCCGGCAATTAGCCAGCCAAATTTTGAGGTGGGCTGTGACGTCGTTGATGCATTTCTAGCAAGTTGTCATCCGAGCATGCATCGTCAAATCAGAGACTGTTTCGTCAGAACTGATGATGTGCATTGGAAGGCAGACCTCTACAGACTTGCCAAAATAGCGTTGAATTCAGCGGGGGTCTCCCAAGTCTATGGTGGCGACTTTTGTACCTATGACGATGCCGAACATTTTTATTCCTACCGACGAGACGGGCAGACAGGCAGAATGGCTAGCTTGATCTGGATCAGCTAAAAATACGGCAGTCCTTGAAATATTCCCTCCAGCCCCAATTTGTTGTTTAACAAACAGAATTGAGGTCGACTATGCGTTTTGATCGTTTTACCCACCATTTACAGAATGCTGTTTCAGATGCCCAGTCGATGGCCGTGGGTAAGGACAACCCTGCCCTTGAGCCGGTACATGTGATTTTGGCATTGCTTGATCAGCAGGGTAGTTCCATTAGCCCCATGCTTAGCCAGGCAGGCTTTGATACTGCCGGATTAAAAGCCGAACTAAAAAAACTTTTGGAGAAGCTGCCGCAGGTTCAGTCGCCGACGGGTGAAATCAACTTGTCCCCAGAGTTGGGCAAGCTGTTCAATTTGGCTGATAAACAGGCGCAGAAACAGGGTGATCAGTATATTTCAAGCGAAGCTATTATGTTGGCAGCCTTTGAGGATAAAGGTGCTGTAGGTAAGGCATTGGCTAACTATGGTGACCGAGAAAAATTACAGGTTGTCGTAGACAAGATTCGTGGAGGAGAAGCCGTGACAGATCCAGAGGCGGAAGGTAATCGCCAAGCATTGGAAAAATATACCATTGACCTAACAGCGCGTGCTGCTGAAGGTAAGCTCGATCCGGTTATTGGTCGAGATGATGAAATTCGCCGTACTATTCAGGTGTTACAGCGTCGGACCAAAAATAACCCTGTATTAATTGGTGAACCCGGGGTCGGAAAAACCGCCATTATCGAAGGGTTGGCCCAGCGTGTTGTGAATGGAGAGGTTCCAGAGGGGCTTAAAAACAAGCTGATTCTTTCACTGGATTTGGGTGCTCTGCTGGCGGGTGCCAAGTTTCGTGGTGATTTTGAGGAGCGGCTAAAGGCGGTTCTTAAAGAATTATCTAAACAGGAAGGCCAGATCATTCTGTTCATTGATGAGTTGCATACCATGGTTAGTGCCGGTAAGGCAGAGGGTGCAATGGATGCTGGAAATATGTTGAAACCGGCGCTGGCCCGAGGTGAGTTGCACTGTGTGGGTGCCACTACGCTGGATGAATACCGGCAATATATTGAAAAAGATGCCGCTCTGGAACGGCGTTTCCAGAAGGTGCTTGTCGACGAGCCGAATGAAGAGGATACCATCGCCATTCTTCGTGGTTTAAAAGAACGTTACGAAGTGCACCACGGTGTAGATATTACGGATTCTGCAATCGTGGCCGCGGCCAAGTTGTCTCAGCGCTATATTGCGGATCGTCAGTTGCCTGACAAAGCTATTGACCTCGTGGATGAGGCCGCTAGTCGCATCCGCATGGAAATAGACTCGAAGCCCGAGGAAATGGATCGTCTTGAGCGGAGGCTTATTCAGTTGAAGATGGAGCGCGAGGCCGTTAAAAAAGAGGAAGACGAAGCCTCCAGAAAACGTTTGGAGAAATTAGAGTCAGATATCGAGGTTGTGGGTAAAGAATATGCCGATCTCGAAGAGATTTGGAAAGCGGAAAAAGCGACGTTGCAGGGTTCGGCTCAAATCAAAATAGAATTAGAACAGGCTAAACTCGATATGGATACTGCCAGTCGTGCCGGTGATTTGGCAAAAATGTCTGAACTTCAGTATGGAAAAATTCCTGAACTTGAGAGGCAACTACTAGCAGCCGGAGAGGCAGATGTTACGGAGCATAAACTGTTGCGTAACAAGGTGACGGAAGAGGAAATTGCCGAGGTGGTGTCGAAATGGACGGGTATACCTGTTTCCAAAATGCTTGAGGGTGAGCGTGAAAAGCTGCTTCGAATGGAAGATTCTCTGCACAAGCGAGTGATAGGTCAAAGTGAAGCGGTGGTCTCCGTATCAAATGCCGTTCGGCGCAGTCGTGCTGGCCTATCTGACCCCAATCGTCCGAATGGTTCATTCCTGTTTCTTGGGCCAACTGGTGTGGGTAAGACTGAATTGTGCAAAGCGCTTGCTGAATTTTTGTTTGATAGCGAAGAGGCGATGGTGCGTATTGATATGTCTGAGTTTATGGAGAAACACTCTGTTGCTCGTTTAGTGGGTGCGCCGCCTGGTTACGTGGGTTACGAAGAGGGTGGTTATCTTACCGAGGCGGTACGTCGCAGACCCTACTCCGTTCTGCTGTTGGACGAGGTAGAAAAAGCTCACCCCGATGTATTTAACATATTGTTGCAGGTGTTAGATGATGGTCGTCTCACTGATGGTCAGGGTCGCACGGTAGACTTTCGTAATACGGTGATTGTGATGACCTCGAACCTTGGTTCAGATCGAATCCAGGGGCTTGTGGAGGATCACTCCTTTGATACCATCGACTTTGATGTTAATAAGGGCGATGCAGAGTTAGATGATTCTACTGCCAACGAAAACCGTTATCAGGCGATGAAGGATGCGGTTATGGAAGTGGTTTCTGGTCATTTTCGGCCCGAATTTATTAATCGAATTGATGAGGTGGTGGTGTTCCACCCCTTGGCTAAGAGCCAGATTCGAGGTATTGCGGATATCCAGCTTGCGATGCTAAGAAAGCGCTTGGCTGAACGTGACCTTTCGTTGGAAATTTCAGACCCAATGATGGATATGATTTGTGATGCAGGTTTTGACCCGGTTTATGGTGCTCGGCCACTGAAAAGAGCGATACAGCAGTTGCTGGAAAACCCGCTGGCTCAGCAGGTGCTTGGCGGTGATTTTATTCCGGGTGATACCATTTTGGTTAATCTTGACGGTGATCGGGTAGTCTTTTCCACCGAGAAACGTTAAACAAGTATGGCGGGAAAAAGCGATGGTTCAATCAATGAAGGGGTGCATAGCAGGAAGCGCTCCAGAAGTAGACGGTGATCCAAACAATGATGCTCTAAATAAAAAATATGTTGAGCTGCTAGACAGCCTTTTAAATGACAAAAAGGACGTGGCGATTAAGAAACATCCCGAATTGATTTCTGCATACAAAGCCTTGGAGGTTTACGAGATTTATTTTTTGGCGGGCGGTGACTGGGATGAAGTGGGAGCTATCGAGTTCAAGAAGAAAATGGCTAAGACAATCGTCGGTAAGCTTGTAAAAGGAAATGCTTCAGCCAAACCCGAAACTCCGGTTGATCCAGAAGATAAGCGTAACGAGTCATAATGTAAGTGCGGCATGACTACATTCGGCTTCGGATGGGTGGTTTAGATGTAGAAGTTCAGATTAGATCTGAACTTCTACATCTTATTGAGGGAAGGCAGTTGTTTTCCCTCTCTTCGTTCAGCTTGTGTAGATACAATCTTTCAAACTTTGGTCTAATGTTCTTATTGACAGTATTTTTGAACGTCTTCTTTGGATTTTTTACTCCACTCTGTGTGTTCGTCGGGCGTTAGGTAGCGTTCTTCACCTTTTTCTTTATCCATGTAACGAATTCTTGGACGATTGGTCAGGGCTTCTAGATTTTTTCTTGCTCGTTCACATTCTTGTTTTTTCTGAGCTGCTTCGGCCGCGATGATCTCAGGTGATTTTTTTAAAGGCTGTTCCTTGGGAGTCTCAGCAGTATCACTTTCACTCTGTCCTTTGTCTGATGCATATTCATTTGATTGTGGCGAAGACTTGGGCACCTTAATTTTTAGCGTTTCGGCTTTTATCTCAAGAGGCGGTTTTTCTGAATAATGCCAGGACCCATTATCATCCTGCCATTTGTAGACCTTCCCAGCATACGTTGCCATACTGGCCATAAGCGCAAAGACGGTAAGCATTGCCAAGTAAAGATGTTTCATACCCTTGAACCTGTGTAAAACATTGATTGTTTGTATCATAGCGGAAGTAAGGCCCGGATGTTGAGTGCTTGGTAGCAAAAAATTGTAGTGCGCTATGATTTGAAAGGGCTGAAAGCTTGACTTTGTGGCAATAAATTCATAGAGTCCTCGCCTTCGGCGGGTATCTCCTATTACTCGCGCGCTGGTTTCTTACCAGCTTGCCAAGTGAGCGTAAACAGCGTTTGCTGGGCATCCAGAACAGGCTTGTTTACCAACGGGCCTGACGCGCCGACTACCAATATCGGCTGCGGTGTTGCATTAGCATACCTGTGATGTCACAGCGATCATGGTTTATTTCCCTTGTGGGCTGGATCGGCGTTGTGGTGTTTGTTTTTTGAGGGTTTGCACAGTGGAACTTTTGTCTGGCGGTGATATCGTCGTTCGTGCGCTCAAAGATGCAGGTGTTAAGCATATCTGGGGTTATCCTGGTGGTGCGGCATTGCATATTTATGATGCGTTGTTTAAACAGCAGGATGTTCAACATATTCTTGTTCGTCATGAGCAGGCTGCCGTTCATGCGGCTGATGGTCACTCACGTTCCACCGGTGAAGTCGGTGCGGTACTGGTTACTTCCGGGCCAGGCGCCACCAATGCCATTACTGGTATTGCGACGGCGTACATGGATTCTATTCCCATGGTCGTGATTTCCGGTCAGGTACCCCGTGAAAAAATTGGTGGAGATGCTTTTCAGGAAACCGATATGGTAGGTATTTCCAGACCTATCGTTAAGCACAGTTTTCTGGTTACAGACGCGAAAGATATTGCCACTGTTATTGCCAAGGCATTTTATATTGCGGGAACGGGGCGTCCTGGCCCTGTTGTGGTTGATATTCCAAAGGATGTCACAGACCCGAATCATCGTGTGCCCTACGAGTACCCGGAAAAGATTAAGATTCGCTCTTATCAGCCCACGACCAAGGGACATTCTGGCCAAATTAAGCGTGCGATAAAGACATTGTTGGCTGCCAAACGTCCGGTTATTTATAGCGGAGGTGGCGTGGTATTAGGTGATGCATCGTCACAGCTTACCGAGTTGGCGAAACTTTTAAATGTTCCTGTTACCAATACGTTGATGGGACTTGGGGCATACCCTGGAACCGACCATCAGTTCTTGGGCATGCTGGGAATGCATGGTACCTATGAAGCAAATGCTGCCATGCATCATGCCGATGTGATCCTGGCTGTTGGCGCTCGATTTGATGACCGAGTGACCAATACACCCAATAAGTTTTGCCCCTCTGCAAAAATAATTCATATTGATGTGGATCCAACTTCTATATCAAAAACAGTAGCGATAGACATACCGATCGTTGGTCCCTGTGATGCGGTATTACAGGAAATGATTGCCCAAGTAGAGAAGAGTAGCTCTCAGCTTGATGAGGCTGCGATTGCTGAATGGTGGACACAGATTGATGAATGGCGCGATCGTCATGGCATCTACACTCAGCCCCGTCATGCTCCCAGTGAAGGGAATATTATCAAGCCACAAGATGTGATAAAGACTTTGTTTAAGGTGACAAACGGTGATGCTTATATTACCTCTGATGTTGGTCAGCATCAGATGTTTGCTGCGCAGTATTACTTGTTTGATAAGCCGCGTCGCTGGATCAATTCCGGTGGCCTGGGCACTATGGGGTTTGGTTTGCCAGCAGCAATGGGGGTTCAATTAGCCCATCCTGATGCAGCCGTAGCTTGTGTGACGGGTGAAGGAAGTATTCAAATGTGTATTCAGGAGCTTTCGACCTGCACACAATATGGTCTTCCCGTAAAAATTATTAACCTTAACAACCAAGCCTTGGGCATGGTGCGTCAATGGCAGGACATGCAATACAGCAGTCGCTATTCATCTAGTCTCTATGAAGACTCTCTGCCTGATTTTGTTAAATTGGCAGAATCCTATGGCCACGTGGGCATCCGCGTGACCCACTTTGATGAGCTCGAAGAAAAAATGGCAGAGTGCTTTAGCCTGAAAGATCGAGTGGTGTTTATGGATATTTGTGTCGACCGTTCAGAGCACGTTTATCCCATGCATGTGGCCCCTGGCTCTATGCGTGATATGTGGTTGAGTAAAACGGAGCGCACCTGATGAGACGCATAATTTCAGTACTAATGGAAAACGAACCCGGTTCGCTGTCTCGGGTAGTGGGTTTGTTTTCACAGCGTGGCTATAACATTGATACGCTGACAGTAGCGCCGACAGAAGACCAAACGTTGTCTCGTTTGACCATGACAACCCATGGTAATGATCAGGTGATTGAGCAAATTACCAAACACTTGAATAAGCTGATTGATGTGGTCAAAGTCGTCGATTTGACAGAGGGCTCTCACATTGAACGCGAGCTGATGCTGCTTAAGGTGAGGGCAAGTGATGCCCAGCGTGCAGAGATAAAGCGTTGTGTCGACATTTTTCGCGGCCAGATTATTGATGTGAACACCAATGCCTATACAGTACAAATTGTAGGTAACAGTGATAAACTCGATGCTTTTATTCAGGCTGTAGGTGACGCAGATATTCTTGAACTTGTCCGTTCGGGTGTGTCTGGTTTGGCCCGTGGTGAAAAATCACTCCGGCTTTAATTTTAAAGGTGGGTCATTTCGACGCAGATGTAACTTCTTGTTCTGGTGTCGAAAGATTCATTTGGTAACAGATTAATTTAGTTTTTAAATATAGGTGTAAACATGCAAGTTTCTTACGATAAAGATTGTGACCTCTCCATTATTCAAGGCATGAAGGTCTCCATTATTGGTTATGGTTCCCAGGGCCATGCTCACGCTTTGAACCTGAAGGATTCTGGTGTAGACGTAACGGTTGGCCTGAGAGCGGGTTCAGCTTCAGCGGCAAAGGCCGAGGCTGCTGGCTTAGCTGTGAAAAATGTACCTGAGGCTGTTGCTGGAGCTGATCTGGTGATGATCCTAACACCCGATGAATTTCAGTCTCAGCTGTACAAGTCTGAAATTGAGCCAAATCTTAAACAGGGTGGCACGTTAGCTTTTGCACACGGTTTTGCTATCCACTACAACCAGGTTGTGCCTCGCGCAGACTTGGACGTTATTATGATTGCACCTAAAGCTCCCGGACACACTGTTCGCAGTGAGTTCACTAAAGGTGGTGGTATTCCTGACTTGGTAGCGATTTATCAAGATGCTTCAGGTAATGCAAAAAATGTGGCTATGTCTTATGCCTGCGGTGTTGGTGGTGGACGTACTGGTATCATTGAAACAACCTTTAAAGACGAAACTGAAACGGACTTGTTCGGTGAGCAGGCTGTCCTTTGTGGCGGTACCGTCGAATTGGTAAAAGCAGGTTTTGAAACATTGGTTGAGGGTGGTTATGCCCCAGAAATGGCTTACTTCGAGTGCCTTCACGAATTGAAACTAATTGTGGATCTGATGTATGAGGGCGGTATAGCCAACATGAATTACTCTATCTCCAACAATGCGGAGTACGGTGAGTATGTTACTGGTCCTGAAATCATCAATGACGAGTCTCGTGCTGCTATGCGCAATGCTCTGAAACGTATTCAGAATGGTGAATATGCCAAAATGTTCATCGCTGAGGGCGCGACTAATTACCCATCAATGACAGCGTATCGCCGTAATAATGCAGCGCACCCTATTGAGCAGACCGGCACTAAGTTGCGTTCCATGATGCCGTGGATTGCAGCCAACAAGTTGGTTGATAAGGAAAAGAACTAAGTAATTGTATTTAATATAAATTACTTGTTAAGAAAACCGCGCTACGGCGCGGTTTTTTTGTGCCGGTCTTTAGTGTTTAATAGCACTAATACTCAGGGTTGATTGATATCGCTCTAACCACTGATGGGGTGAGAGCATTCTAACAATAGGCTCTTTTTAGTGTTACTGGCGAATGGGTTGGCAGTTAATAATTTTTCCGATAATAATGGCGTTGCTTTCATAGTCCTGATTATCGCGAAACAAGTATCAAGAATCATATCTTAAGGGCTAAAGATGTCTGATATTGACAACCAAAATGAACAATCCACTGGTGAGCATCAGCAGCCATCTGCTGATAATAATACTCAAGTACCACCGCCAGAAAAGACTCGCCATAAAGGCATTTATCTACTTCCAAACCTGTTTACTACCGGTGCGATGTTCGCCGGTTTTTACGCAATTTTGGCCGGTATGGATGGCAATTTTGAAGCTGCCTCCATTGCCATCTTTGTGGCAATGATATTTGACGGACTCGACGGCACTGTGGCTCGTATGACTCATACTTCAAGTGAATTTGGCGTTCAGTATGACAGTCTTTCTGACATGGTTTCTTTTGGCGTTGCGCCAGCGGTGGTGACTTTTAGTTGGATACTCAATGAAGTTGGAAGGATTGGTTGGGCCGCAGCATTTATTTATGCTTCCTGCGCAGCACTTAGGCTTGCCCGTTTTAATACTCAGGTTGATGTTGTAGATAAACGCTATTTTATCGGTATTGCCAGCCCCACTGCCGCTGCATTGGTGGCGGGGATGGTATGGAGTTGCTACGACGTAGAGCCCACCACGCAACTGGCATTGGCGGCTGCGTTGGTAACGGCACTCTCAGGACTGCTGATGGTTTCTAATTTTCGCTACCATAGCTTAAAGGGGCTGGATTTGAAGGGGAAAGTCCCCTTTGTTGTTATCTTTGCCATCGTTATGGCACTTACTATTATCATTATTGACCCACCAAGAATATTGTTTCTATTTGCATTGCTGTACAGCCTTTCCGCTCCGGTGGTGTGGGTTTGGCATAAAGTTAGATCGCCTAAAAGCAAGTGTTGAGCATCGGCTATTTTGAATAGAGTACAACTAATAAAAGGGACAAGAGTTCTGGGGCTTGGCAAATTGCTTGAAACCTGTTTGAATAAAGCCTCCCTAGATGTCATCATCAGTGATAAGTCATGAATTCTAGCAGTGTGCAAACAGTTTCCATTCAGCGAGGTATCGTGTCACAGCGTATGCCTCACTGTGCTGTTGCTCGTCAGCTGCTTCTCCTTCTGCCCTGAGGGGCATATACGTTATATACAATTTTATTCATTCCCGTTTGCAAATCCCTTCCGTCACAGGGAGAATTCGCGTAACTATTTTGTCCAGTTTTTGTTTTACCCAACCTTAGGGAAAAGCAGGGGCGTAATACCAGGAGAAGTAACTGATGGACAAACAACATTTGGTGATTTTTGATACAACCTTGCGTGATGGTGAGCAGAGTCCAGGCGCATCGATGACCCGCGAAGAAAAACTGCGGATAGCAAAGGCATTAGAAAAGCTTCAGGTGGATGTCATTGAAGCTGGTTTTGCTGTTTCCAGCCAAGGTGATTTTGAGTCAGTAAAAGCGATTGCAGAGACAGTAAAAGATAGCACAGTGTGTAGTCTTGCTCGAACGACTCATATGGATATTGAGCGTGCCGCAGAAGCGCTGAAAAACGCCAATGCCGGTCGTATTCATACCTTTATTGCTACGTCGCCGATTCACATGAAATATAAATTGCAGATGTCACCAGACCAGGTGGTGGAGCAAGCTGTGTCGGCTGTCAAATTAGCTCGTAACCTTATCGGCGATGTAGAGTTTTCTTTGGAAGATGCCAGTCGTTCGGAATTTGACTATATGTGTCGAATTATTGAACAGGTCATTGATGCTGGAGCAGGAACCATCAACTTGCCCGATACGGTTGGTTATGGGTTCCCTGAAGAGTATGCGGAGACCATTGGTCGCCTGATTGAACATGTACCTAATTCAGATAAGGCGATTTTCTCGGTGCATTGTCATAACGACCTGGGATTAGCCGTTTCCAATTCATTGGCTGCTGTGATGAAGGGTGCTCGCCAAGTGGAGTGCACGATCAATGGGCTGGGTGAGAGGGCAGGTAATGCTTCCCTTGAAGAAGTTGTGATGGCCGTGCGCACCCGCAAAGATATTTTCCCAGTGGAAACCCGCATTGATACCACCCAGATTGTTTCTACCTCGAGGCTGGTATCCAGTATCACCGGCTTCCCTGTGCAGCCCAATAAAGCCATTGTGGGGGCCAATGCCTTTGCCCACGAGTCGGGCATACATCAGGATGGCGTTCTTAAGTTCCGCGAGACCTACGAGATTATGAAGGCTGAGGATGTAGGCTGGAGCACCAATAAAATTGTATTGGGAAAATTATCTGGCAGGGCTGCATTTGCGGCGCGTCTTGAAGAACTGGGAACACAGTTTGAAAACAAGGCCGATCTTAATGAAGCGTTTGTTCGCTTCAAGGCGCTGGCAGATAAAAAACGTGAAATTTATGATGAAGATCTTCAGGCTTTGGTATCTGAAGTACAGCTAAGTGGATTAGATGGTGATCAGATTACACTTGAAAATCTTGAAGTGATTTCTAAAACGGGCCAGCTTCCCCACGCCAAAATTACTCTGCATTACAAGGGTGAGAAATACAGTTCGTCATCAGATGGTGATGGACCTGTAGACGCGGTATTTAAGGCGATCGAGCAGCTGGCTAAAAGTGAAACTGAGTTAAAACTTTACTCGGTAAATGCAGTAACCGCAGGTACGGACTCTCAGGGCGAAGTGACGGTGAGACTCGAGAAGGGTGGGCGTATTGTCAATGGTCAAGGGGCTGATACAGATATCCTGGTCGCCAGCGTCAAGGCTTATCTGAATGCGTTGAACCTGTTGGAAAACCCTGATCGATTGCATCCACAACTGGATGGTGTCTAGAGTAGCTGTCATGGATGCTGAGCTGCGGAACTGGTATCTGAGCAATCTGGGTATTGTGCAATATAAACCCAGAAGCGAGGATCTTGTCGCGCTGCCATTTCATGTCCCCGTCGATGATGGACCAACGAAACCTGCCACCTCCTCGGTTAAAGAGAAGGTGGCCAGTGTTCTGGAGCTGGTTAGAGAAACGACTGACCATACAGCCCAACCAGCAGAAAACCTATCAGGACAAGAGGCTGAACCCGAGAGCAAACCTGTACCTACCATTGAAGCGCCGACCTTTCGGCTTGCCTGCTGGCAACCATGTGATGATTTATTGGTGTTTAATCACTTGGCGCCAGATGGTGGCCCTGAACCCGAACAAATCCAGTTGTTGAGTAATATATTGAGAGCAATTGGGCGTTTGCCTGCTAGCCTGCCAGCCCCTGAATTAATTGATTGGCCGATGGCCCATGGTGGTGATGTGAGTGAAGCGGCTGCCCGAAGTCTGCTGTCCGTTTTTCTCGATGCGCGAATCAAAAAGCGGGGGGTTCTTTGGGTTTTGCTTATGGGCGAAGTGGCAGCAGAACTATTGTCTCCTTCGGAATCTGGCTATTCAGATGCGCTTGGGCGAAGGAAGGAAATCGCCGGTGGAGCAAAAACCATTGTGGGGAGAAGTCTGCAAGAGATGCTAACGGACGCCAGTATGAAAGCTCAAACCTGGCAAGCGATCAAATGCCTGGCGAATCAACCTTGATGAGCCTCGTCCATATTCGAGCAATGACGAATGAAGATGTGCCTTTTGTCTCCGCGATAGAGATGCAGGTAACGCCACACCCCTGGCGTGCCAATCAGTTTATAGACAGTATCCTAAAGCACCAATGTATTGTGCTAACGCTCGAGACGGAGGTGATCGGTTATGCGATTTATACCATCGTTGCTGGCGAAGCAGAAATTCTGAATATCGCTATTCATCAGGCATATCAAGGAAAAGGTTTTGGTCGACAGCTGCTTGATCACCTAATGGATATTGTTTCAGAGAATGCTGAGCGATTTTATTTAGAAGTCCGTGTTTCTAACGAAGCGGCTATTCATCTCTATCAAGACGTTGGGTTTGTGGAAATATGTCTACGTCGGAACTACTATAAAACCTCCGCTGGGCTTGAAGATGCGATAGTGATGGCGAAAGATTTACAATTTGGCTTGTGAATAAACTTACTTCAGTCTTTGCTGTAAGTTAAATATGGGGGCTTAGTCTCAACTTGGTTGTGACGTGGTTCTCAAAATAAAAATTAATCATGGTTAATTTAGTCCGTTTATCGGGATATTTGACCGCAGTACCGCTCCAGCTCCAGCGTATATTTAAAATGGTTACTGTGTCCCATTTACTGTCTTTCAGGAATATCACTATGGAAAGTATTGAGCACTGCCCTGGCGAATCAACAAGATTTGAAATGGCCGATTTGATGTTGAAGCGTCTTCCACTTTGTTTGGGTGTGACAGCGGGCTTCTGTTTAATCATGGCATATGCATGGCAGCAGATTTTTTCAACTTGGCAGATGGTTGTTTGGTGTCTTTACGTCACATGTATCCTGATAGGTGGCTGGTGGTTAATTCGACGTTTGTCATCGAGTTTGCAGGTTACGGGAATGACCGTCAAATTAGTTGAGGATATCAATAACTTAACGCTTGTTGTTGCTGTTGCAACGGGATTGATTTGGGTGCTTGCCAGTGCGCTTCAGTATACCCATCAGGGGTCTGAGCAATGGCTTTATCTTTCCATCCTGATTGGTGCCGCAGCCAGTAGTGGCATGCTGTTCAGTTATCATTTTAAGGCGGCATTGACCAAGGTGGCGATGGTGCTATTGCCCTGTACACTAGACGTTTACTTCACTGCCCAGGGTAACAGCGCTTATTTTGTGGCTCTTAGCTTAATTTTTTTGGCAACGTTGTACTTGGTGCTTTTCCAATTTCATCATCTCTTGGAAAAGAACGTTTCGTTACGAATTGAGTCTGAGCAGGCAGCAAAAAAACGTGCTGAAGTAAGTTACCTGTTTGAGCAGCACTGGTTGAATGCCCCTTTGGCGGCCATCCAATGGGATCGCCATAAATGTGTTATTGACTGGAATCCTAGTGCTGAGCGTTTGCTGGGATATTCGAAAGCTGAAGCCATGGGTAAGAGCGCTGATTTTTTCGTGACAGAGGAGTCTAGAGAACAATCCAGTCAAATGTGGTCTGCATTATTTCGTCAGAAAAAAGAGGGCTATCATAGCACTCAGGAGTTTAGGCATAAAAACGGAGATATACTGATTTCCGAGTGGCACAACACGCCGCTATTGAAAAATGGTCGGCTGATCGGAGCGGCTTCATTTGTAGAAGACATTACCTCCCAAATGAAAGCCAAAGATACCATTCAAAGGCAGGCCACCTACGACAATCTCACGGCGTTACCCAATCGCCGCCGCATGATGGATGAGCTAGAGAAAGCGTTATCGCGTGCTCAGCGTACTAAACAATATGCCGCGGTACTCTTTCTTGACCTTGATCACTTTAAGGATATCAACGATACACAGGGGCACCATGTAGGTGATCTGGTGTTGCAGTTCTTTGCTCACACCTTAAGAAAAGCAGTTCGTAATCAGGATGTTGTGGCCCGCTTTGGTGGCGATGAGTTCGTGATACTAATTGAAGACCTGGGCAAAAAAGAGGACGAGGCCAGGATCAAGCTGCTGGCTATTGCCGATAAAATTATGGAAATGGGCAAAGAAGTTGGCAAACATGAAAACCTTGAATATGAGATTGAGGTGAGCGGTGGCATTGTATTGTTTAACAGTGACAGGAATAGCCCGCACGACATTTTAAAGCAGGCAGACTTGGCTATGTACCGCGTTAAAGATGGCGGGCGAAAG
>JBFICW010000038.1:0-20761 GCA_041581635.1 Porticoccus sp.
ATCTTCTTGTTTTGACGTAGTTTCTTTGCCAGATGAACGACACCAACCACATACCTTAATGTATCAGATTGTTTTGCCCCAGACTGAAGAGTAAGCAGTTCCTGCATGGACTCAATGCCCAACTGAAGTTGATCGACGGAGCCAAATACAGCCTCTGTCGTTTCAGGGTTTTTATTAAACAGACTTTCAATTGATACACTAAAACGATCTGAGGGAACTGACCCCGTTTTTGCGAGTGTTTCCACCAGCTGGCATGCTTGGAAAATTCCAGCCAAGGCAATGAGTTGATCTCTTGTCGGCTTACTAAACATCCATTACTCCATTCCAAGAGCGCTCAATAACACCGCCACCAAGACAAATTTCATCTTGGTATAGCACGACGGACTGGCCTGGAGTCACGGCTCGCTGTGGCTCATCAAAATACACAATGTAACCTGTTGCTTCGCGAACTATCCTGCAAGCCTGATCGGGCTGGCGATAACGTGTTTTTGCCGTACATCTAAAACCCTGCTCTTCAAGAATTTCAGGTTCCATATTAATCCAATGAATCGTTGAGACGTACAACCTGTCTGTGAATAGAAGCGGGTGATGGACTCCCTGCACCGCGACCAAAACATTCCTTTCCATATCTTTAACTGCCACATACCACGGTGATTCGTTAGCACCTTTAAGTCCACCAATCCCCAGCCCCTGACGCTGACCTAGTGTGTGATACATCAAACCGTTATGCTGCCCGATCACCTCACCCTCTGGATTTTCGATATTGCCAGGTTGAGCCGGAAGGTATTGCTCAAGAAAATCTTTGAAACGGCGCTCACCAATAAAACAAATACCCGTCGAATCCTTCTTTTTAGCTGTGGCAAGACCATGTTCTTCAGCAATGGCCCTTACTTCTGGCTTTTCCATTTCACCAATTGGAAAGAGAGTTCTTTGAAAAGCCTCTTCATCGACAGCGTGAAGGAAATAACTTTGATCTTTGTTGTTATCTAGGCCCTTCAATAAATAAGTGTGGCCGTCACGATCATGGCGCCGAACATAGTGTCCCGTAGCAATATAATCGGCACCTAACACCTGAGCATACTCAAGAAACACCTTAAACTTTATCTCTCTATTGCAAAGGATGTCAGGATTTGGTGTGCGACCAGCACGATATTCTGCAAGAAAATGTTCAAAAACATTATCCCAATACTCTGCTGCAAAATTTACCGTGTGTAACTGTATGCCCAGCGTGTCGGCAACAGACTGGGCATCGAGTAAGTCATCCCGGGCAGTACAGTATTCAGTTCCATCGTCCTCATCCCAGTTCTTCATGAACAGTCCCTCCACCTCGTAACCCTGTTGCTTAAGCCGCAAGGCAGTAACCGAGGAATCGACGCCGCCGGACATGCCGACAATGACTTTTCGTGAGCTGTTCATAGAATGGTTTTAAACATAGCGAGATTATCTTTATGAGGTCCCATTGTCGGCCTCTAACGGGTTGGGGATTCTACCGGTGAGTTTTCAGCAAAGCCAATGGATATATAGTGCCCGCATGATAATCCTCAATGGCTTGAAGTACCATGTCACTTCTCAGCTGTGAACGACGCGCCAATATCTGTTGATAGCTAAGCCAGACCGCCTCCTCAATATCCTCATCAATCGTTAGGGTCTCATCAAATGAAACCGGTTCACAGACCAAGGCAAGCCGGTAATAGGTAACGCCATTGCTCGGGGCTGTGTAAGTTGAAAAACTGATAACCCCCGTTGGTCTAACTAGCCATGCCGTCTCTTCTAGTGTTTCACGAATGGCTGCATCTACGAGAGTCTCACCCGGTTCGACGTGGCCGGCCGGTTGATTGTATACCTCATGACCGTGCCGGATTTCCCTGACCATAAGATAGCGATCGTCCTTCGTAACAACACTGGCCACTGTCAGGTGAATTTTATCTGGCAACGTGACTATTCCTTCCTGTGTTTTTACGTGTTCGATTCGATGAGTTTTGTTGCGACGAAGGTAAGTTCACCTGCTCCTGCCGGTATTCACCGGGTTTTAATTCTGCAATTTGCCAAGGGCCAATTGCACTACGAACTAAACGCAGAGTAGGGAAACCAACCGCGGCTGTCATTCTCCGAACCTGACGATTACGACCCTCGGTAATGTTTAGCTCAATCCAGCTAGTTGGTTGTTGCTGACGCTGCCTGACGGGTGGTTTTCTCGGCCAAAGCGATGGAGCGGATATTTTTCTTACCTTGGCCGGTCGTGTCAGGCCATCATTAAGCTGTACACCCTGAGACAATCTATTGAGCGCTTCTATGGTTATTTCGCCTTCAATTTGAACAAGGTACGTTTTGCTCATTTTAAATTTAGGGTCGGCAATCCTTGCTTGTAACTTCCCATCATTAGAGAGTAACAGTAGCCCCTCAGAATCACGATCCAGCCTACCCATGGGGTAGATGCCAGGTTGATCCAAATAATGTTTTAAACCAGAGTGCCCGTCATGATCAGTAAACTGGCTTAAGACACCATAGGGCTTGTTAAATAGAAATAGTTCAGCCATAGATCAATCCGATTAACACCTATAGAGACAATTTTAAATATGACACTTAGCTATAAGCACAGCCAAGGCTAATAGACCCAATCAATAATGATCCAATCCAGACCACAGAATAGCCCGACTTTATATGGTTATACAAAAGACAGATTTACTCAGAACAAATCAGTATTACAAATCACTAGAGAATGAAACCCTCTGAACACCACGCTAGAAAGTCGCAACATATTAAAGACTACCAGCCCAAATCAGTTTGAGAGTAGATCCTAGGTACCAAACTAACACTGCAATCAGTTTTTCATGACTTACTGGTCAGAAATTATGTCATTCTCAGTATCTGATTGAGGCACTGGCTCATCATCGGTCTGATTTGCGTCTATATTGGCTACCATGATGTTAGTGGCATGCAAGCCTTTTTCACCCTCAATCAGGTCATAAGTAACTTCTTGCCCCGCCTTTAATGTCTTATAACCGTCCATGCTAATCGCTGAATAGTGAGCAAAGACATCCGTGGTGCCATCTGATGACAGGATAAATCCATATCCCTTGGCATTATTAAACCACTTAACTGTTCCTGTCGGCATATTACAAACTCCTTGCTGGACAGTTTGGTTATTAAATGTCATCCCAATTAGAACCGAATCACAGAATCTTGGTCGATCCAATTACAATTAGACAACTTTTACACAACTTTCTCTTCTATATCTATTCTTTAAAAATGTCAAGAAAATAAGGCATTATAAAAATCAAACAAAAGCACTCTAATACTATTAAAATAGGAGGTGAGATAGGTTGAAAATTTTTAGCACAAGTATGGATAATAAGTTTCGGACTACGCTGAGTAGTCAAGATAGCGATCAGGATTGGCAACATGACAGCACTGGTGTTGTCGAAGAAGTCAGCCCAAAGCTCAAAAGACCGCCGATGTATAAAGTTCTCATCTTTAATGACGACTATACACCGATGGAGTTTGTAGTTGATCTGCTTGAGATTTTCTTTAGCATGAACAGAGAGATGGCTACACGAACCATGTTAAAAGTGCACACTGAAGGCAAGGCAGTTTGCGGGGTATACACTCGGGACATAGCAGACACAAAAGCCGCGCAAGTGAACCAATATGCAAGAGATAACGAACATCCGTTACTCTGTGAAATAGAACCCGCGGAAAATGATGAGCAGTAATCTGGGGTTAATGGTGGTTATATGTTAAGTAAAGAGCTTGAATTAACACTGAACAAAGCATTCAGAGGCGCTAGTGACAAACGTCATGAATTTATGACGGTCGAACACTTACTTTTAGCATTGCTGGATAACGACTCAGCTCTGAGCGTGCTCAAGTCTTGTGGTGCCGATTTGAATTCATTAAGACGAGATCTTGATGAGTTTATCGAATCAACCACACCTCTTATTCCAGACGATCTAGACGATAAAGATACTCAGCCAACACTTGGCTTCCAGAGAGTATTGCAGCGTGCCGTCTTTCATGTGCAATCGTCGGGAAACAAGGAAGTGCAGGGCGCAAACGTACTCGTTGCCATTTTTAGCGAACAAGAAAGTCAGGCCGTTTATTTTTTAAGGCTACAGAATGTAGCCCGAATAGATGTTGTTAACTATATTTCCCACGGTATTTCCAAATATGCCGATCAGTCTGAGCAACACGATAGCGAACCCCAGCACGATGAGGCGATTACCGAGACAGACTCCCCTGGACGTAGTTTATTAGAGCAATTCACATCCAACCTGAATGCTTTGGCGAGTGAGGGCCACATTGACCCTTTGGTTGGCAGAAGCCATGAGATAGAGCGTGTATCGCAGGTATTGGCCCGACGTCGAAAAAATAACCCCTTACTTGTAGGCGAAGCTGGCGTAGGTAAAACAGCCATTGCAGAGGGTTTAGCCAAAATGATTGTAGAAAAAGAGGTACCAGAGGTACTTCTTGATTCGGTTGTTTACTCGTTAGACCTTGGCGATTTGCTAGCTGGTACCAAATATCGGGGAGATTTTGAGAAACGCTTCAAGGGCGTGCTCGCCGAACTAAACGATAAAGAACACTCCATCTTATTTATCGATGAAATTCACACCATTATTGGCGCCGGAGCTGCATCTGGCGGCGTTATGGATGCATCAAACCTCCTTAAGCCACTGCTAACTTCAGGAAAAATTCGCTGTATAGGCTCTACAACATATCAGGAATACCGTGGCATTTTTGAGAAAGACCGAGCACTGTCTCGCCGGTTCCAAAAAATTGATGTCCCTGAGCCTACGGTTGAAGAAACCATTGATATTCTGAAGGGATTAAAATCCAGATTTGAGGAACATCACAATCTGCGGTTTTCTCAAGCAGCACTCAAAACTGCGGCAGAACTATCTGCACGTCACATTACTGACCGCTATCTACCCGATAAGGCAATTGATGTTATTGATGAAGCAGGGGCCTTCCAGCAATTACAACCCGCCGACAAACGTAAAAAAACGATTGGTGTTCACGAAGTTGAAGCAATCGTAGCGAAAATTGCCAGAATTCCACCAAAAAGTGTTTCATCTTCTGATAAGGATCAGCTCAAAGGACTTTCCGATAAATTAAAGATGGTCGTTTTTGGTCAAGACCACGCTATATCAGTATTGTCCACCTCTATAAAGTTAGCCCGTGCCGGATTGCGAGAGGGTGACAAACCCATTGGTTCATTCCTGTTCGCTGGCCCTACGGGAGTTGGTAAAACAGAGGTCTCGAAACAACTAGCTGAGGTTTTGGGAATCGAGTTACTGCGCTTTGACATGTCCGAGTATATGGAGAGGCATACAGTTTCTCGATTAATTGGCGCCCCCCCTGGCTATGTCGGATTTGATCAGGGTGGTTTGTTGACTGATGCGGTAACGAAAAATCCCCACTCAGTCGTTCTACTTGATGAGATTGAAAAAGCTCATCCAGAGGTCTTCAATCTGTTGCTACAAGTGATGGATCATGGAACCCTTACTGATAATAATGGACGAAAAGCTGATTTTAGAAATGTGATTCTGATTATGACAACCAATGCTGGCTCAGAAGAAATGAGTCGAGCCTCGATTGGCTTTACGACACAAGATCACGAGTCAGATGGAATGGAAGCTATTAAGAAAACCTTCACGCCGGAGTTTAGAAATAGGCTCGATGGAATTATTCAATTTAACCCACTAGAAAGCTCCGTTATTCATACGGTAGTCGACAAGTTCTTAACCAAGCTTCAACAACAACTTGATGAAAAACATGTAGTCTTAGAAGTTGACGATGATGCAAGGGACTGGCTTGCAGAAAAAGGCTACGATGAAAAAATGGGGGCTCGCCCAATGGAACGTCTGATTCAGGAAAAAATCAAGAAGTCCCTTGCAGAAGAAGTCCTCTTCGGCTCACTCGCCAGTGGAGGGGTAGTTCATGTATCTGTATCAGATGGGGAGCTACTGGTAGAGACAGAAACTGAAACGGCCTAGGAGGTCGTTTCAGTGTTTATCGGGCACGATAGGTAATGCGGCCTTTGGACAGGTCATAGGGGGTTAGTTCAACCTTCACCTTATCTCCAGTCAGAATACGGATGTAGTTTTTACGCATTTTTCCTGAGATATGAGCGGTAACGACGTGTCCATTTTCCAATTTAACGCGGAAGGTAGTGTTTGGAAGTGTATCAATCACTTCGCCTTCCATCTCAATATGATCTTCTTTTGCCATAATTATTAGTTTCTCCGAAACGTGTTTCTCTAGGGCGTGGCGCATTCTGCCTGAAAATGTGGCAAAGTCAATTCGACCGCACCCATTGTCGATCTATCAGTAGCTCTAAGGGTTTGAAGTTGGCCTTATATGCCATCTTTCTGCTATTTTCGACCCAATACCCTAAATAGACATAGGGTAAGTTCATCTGCCGAGCCAGCTCCACCTGAGTTAAGATCACATAGGTTCCCAAGCTTCTTTTATCGTGATCCAATGAGTAATAGCTATAGATGGCCGAAATACCATTATCCAAAATATCCATCACTCCCGCGGCAATCAACTCATCCTTATAACGAATCTCGAGAATTCTGGTTTCCCGCCAGAGCCTACTAATAAAGTCTCTAAACTGTTCAAGTGAGGCGGGGTACATGTCGCCATCTGAATGACGTGCATTAATGTACCGCCTATACAGAGGGTAGTGCTCAGCTTCATCAATCCCTGTAGTTATATGAATACTTAAATCAGTATTTCGCTTGTTACACCGATTCTGTTGACGGTTTGGCTTGAACTCACCAACAACAATTCTGGCAGAAATACAGGCTTTACAGCCCTCACAACGAGGCGTGTATACGTAACGGCCGCTACGACGAAACCCCATGTCTGACAACTGGGTATACAGGTGTGAGTCGATATCAATTACAGGGTCCACAAATGCCGTTCTAGCTTTCTTACCCTTCAGATAGCTACATGAGTGCGGCTCAGTTAAAAACAACCGAATCACATGAACATCTGGCGAAATATCTCTTGACATATCAGTAACTTATTAATCAATCATAATAACTTAGACACTACGATCTGGAATTTTACACCGCCACTTGTCTGGCCATCTACAGGGCTGATCAGCCAAGTCTGCCAAAGTAGCCAAAAATTTTCGGCGCGAAATTGTAACAGCTCCCATTGATAGCAAGTGTTCATTACTAAGCTGACAATCAATAAGGCCGCCACAGGCATACTCTTTCATTATTATAGCTAACTGAACCAGTGCAATTTTTGAAGCGTCCTTCTCCAAGCTAAACATCGATTCACCACAAAAAACAGCCCCGACTAGCACTCCGTATAGCCCACCGACCAACTTATCATGACGCCAGATTTCGAGTGAATGCGCATAACCCATTTGATGTAATCGGAAATATGAAGACATCATTTCATCGGTAATCCAAGTGTCTTCATTTCCTTTCTTTCTAGGTGCGGCACAATGTTCAATTACTGATAAAAAATCTGAATCTAGTCGCACTTCCCAATCTGTTTGCTTCAGTGTTCTTCGAAGAGAACGCGAAACTTTAATATCATCGGGATAAATAACAGCTCTTTCTGCAGGAGACCACCAAAGCAATGGTTGTCCATCTTCGTACCAAGGAAAGATACCTTGATGGTAAGCGGAAATTAATGTTTCTGGTTGGAGATTACCCCCGACAGCCAAAAGGCCATCGGGGTTTTCAAGCGCTTTGTCCTGACTGGGAAAAACTGGATGATCAACATCGAGAAAAGTAAGATCCTGCACAGATAAAACTAACCCAACTCATCAAGATATTTTTCAGCATCAAGTGCAGCCATACAACCCGAGCCGGCGGAAGTCACTGCCTGGCGATAGACATGGTCAGCCACATCTCCAGCAGCGAAGACTCCGGGCACACTAACCGCTGTTGCATTACCCTCACATCCACCTTGAATCAGGATATAACCATTTTTCATCTCTAGTTGATCGGTAAAAATATCCGTATTTGGTTTATGGCCGATAGCGATAAAGACACCGCTCACATCGATTTCTTTGTTTGGTCCATCCTGAGTGCTCTTTAATGCCAGTCCTGTAACACCAGAATCATCGCCCAGTACTTCTTCAAGAGTATGATTCCAAATGATATTAATATTGCCGTTTTCGGCACGCTCCATTAGTTTATCTTGTAGAATTTTCTCAGAACGTAGCGAATCACGACGATGAACCAGTGTCACCTCACTACAGATATTAGATAAATAAAGCGCCTCTTCTACAGCAGTATTACCACCACCAATTACCGCAACTTTCTTACCACGGTAAAAAAAACCATCACAGGTTGCACAAGCGCTGACTCCTTGTCCCATATAGGCTTGTTCAGAGGGTAGACCCAGATATTGAGCAGAAGCACCGGTGCATATAATCAAAGCGTCACAACTATAATGTTTACTTCCTTTCAGCTGGAAAGGGCGTTGTTTAAGATCCACGCTGTCGATGTGATCAAAGATTATTTCCGTATCAAATCGCTCAGCATGCGCTTGCATGCGCATCATTAATTCTGGGCCCTGTACACCATCAGCATCACCTGGCCAATTATCTACATCAGTCGTAGTGGTTAACTGGCCTCCCTGTTGAATACCAGTAATAATCACTGGATTAAGGTTAGCCCTCGCGGCATATACAGCTGCTGTGTAACCAGCAGGTCCTGAACCTAAAATAATTAATTTGTGGTGTTGTACATCCGACATAAGTACAGACTCCAAAGCCAAATAGTTTTGTTGAAAAGTCACATATATGAGCCGCTATCATAATGAATGACTCCGTCGAGACAAAGTAGCATTTGCCTATGAAGTGAATTTACTGAATTTATACTGCCATAGTGTGTATACCATCGCTGGCATTTCAACCTATGGCCATTACAATAGCGGACAATGGTGACAAACTGGATAACACCTTGAGCAGAGAGAAGCAGCCAAAAAAAACCACGAATAAAAAACCTGAGCCAACACAACCTCAGCCTTCCCGGGGCATACTTATTCTCAGGGAAGGAGCTCTAATTGGTTGGCTGGCAATCTGTGCCTATCTTTTACTTGCGTTAATTACCCATTCACCAGAAGACCCCGGCTGGTCCCACACTGGCAACGTAGACCAAGTGCAGAACTCGGCAGGGCCTCTTGGCGCCTGGTTATCTGATGTTTTCTTTTCGCTGCTAGGTTATATGTCCTATCTGTTCCCCGTATTGCTGGCCTTACGTGCATGGAATGTGTTTAGAGAACACCGGGAAGAGAAGAGAGCTTTTGATGGTGTAGTTTTTGCCCTACGTGCCCTTGGGTTAGTACTGGTCATGGTGTGTGCAACATCACTGGCATCACTTCACTATGGACACACACAGACACAACTTCCCTTTGGCGTAGGTGGTATTCTTGGCACCTCAGTATCCGCTGCGGCAGCAACTGCCTTTAGCTATGTAGGCAGTACCCTGATACTCCTAGCCATCTTCCTTTTTGGGTTAACGGTATTTACCGATTTATCTTGGCTGGCACTTATTGATGGTGCAGGACGCTCGACGCTTCAATTCATCGAATTTATACAACATAGCTTGGCGGCTCGAAAGGCCCGTTTGGCAGAGATACAGCAAGTTGAAGTCGCTCAACAGCACCGTAAAGATATTAAAGAGAGACAAGCTAAAAAAGAGGCTCAAAGAAAACCACCGAGCATTCAACCCTCTGTCAAAACAATTACCCCGAGCCTCCGCTCAGTAAAAGAACGGCAAACATCACTATTTGATGACGCCGTAACGGGAGCACTTCCTACTCTCAACCTGCTCGACAAAGCAGACAGCACAAAGGGTAAAGGCTATTCCAGAGAATCTCTTGAAGCCATGTCAAAACTACTTGAATTAAAACTTCAAGATTTCGGCATCACGGCAGAGGTCATCGAAGTACTTCCAGGGCCGGTGGTCACCTGCTTTGAAATACAGCCCGCGGCGGGAATTAAAGCCAGCAGAATTACAGGGTTGGCCAAAGATTTGGCGCGCTCTCTGGCAGTCGTCAGTGTCAGGGTCGTAGAGGTTATACCCGGAAAATCTGTCATGGGTATAGAAATTCCCAACGAGCACAGGGAAATGGTACGCCTGAGTGAAGTACTGTCCTCAGAAGTCTACGACCATGCAAAATCACCCTTAACACTTGCATTGGGAAATGACATCTCAGGTATGCCCATGGTGGCAGATCTGGCTAAAATGCCTCACCTTCTCGTTGCGGGAACAACTGGCTCAGGGAAGTCTGTTGGTATTAATGTCATGCTGTTAAGCCTTCTGTATAAATCGGGGCCTGATGATGTAAGGCTGATACTGGTTGATCCGAAGATGCTCGAATTGTCCGTTTACGACGGTATTCCACATCTCTTGACACCCGTTATTACTGACATGAAAGATGCTGCTAGCGGATTACGCTGGTGTGTTGGCGAAATGGAACGCCGTTACAAGCTAATGGCTGCATTGGGCGTTCGCAATCTTTCAGGCTACAACAAAAAAGTAGCGGATGCTGCCGCGGCAGGGAATCCTATCCCCGATCCACTTTGGCAACCGGATGAAAATGCCAGCTTGTTTGCAGAAGAGGGTGCGAGCCAAACAGCTCCTGCACTTGAAAAACTGCCCTATATAGTTGTTGTCATCGACGAATTTGCCGACATGATGATGATTGTTGGCAAGAAAGTAGAACAGCTCATTGCCCGCATTGCCCAAAAAGCCAGGGCCGCGGGAATTCATCTAATACTAGCGACACAAAGGCCATCGGTAGATGTCATCACCGGTCTAATCAAAGCCAACGTACCCAGTAGAATCGCTTTTCAGGTTTCATCAAAAATTGATTCCCGAACCATTCTCGACCAAGGTGGCGCAGAGCAGCTACTTGGGCACGGTGATATGTTGTATCTGCCACCGGGTACAAGCGTGCCTATCAGGGTTCACGGTGCCTTTGTCGATGATCACGAAGTACATAAGGTTGTGGCAGATTGGAAGGCACGAGGTGAACCGCAATATCTTGATGAGATCACCGATGAAAGCACAACCAGCAATATCCCCGTACCCGGTTACTCAACCGAGGATGGAGACGGCAACGGGGATGGAGAGTCCGACCCTCTTTATGATGAAGCTGTCGCGTTTGTGCTTCAAACACGTAAAGCCTCCATATCATCCGTTCAACGTAAATTACGTGTGGGTTACAACCGAGCAGCAAGGTTAATAGAACAAATGGAAGCCTCTGGTGTTGTGAGTGAAATGGGCACTAACGGTAATCGCGAAGTCTTAGCTCCCGGTCCAGGACGTTAATGAAAAAAATAACCGCTATTTTTTGTTTTCTCATGACCTCATATCCACTATATGCTGGTGGACTGCCGGGAGGCGCGAGTGAATTACGCGAACGGTTGGCAAACCTCAACTCAATAAACAGCGCTTTTCAACAAACCGTCTACTCAATTGATGGGGAGTCTCTACAGCAAACGTCTGGCAAATTGCAGGCGGCCAGGCCAGGTCGGGTTCGTTGGCAAACAGAACCGCCAATGGAACAACTTGTTATTTCCGACAGCCAAACACTCTGGATTTTCGACCCCGATCTTGAACAAGTCACCATCAGACCTTTTGATCAAGACTTATCAAAAACACCTGCCATATTATTTATTGGTAACCTGGACACACTCGAACAAAGTTACGATGTATTCATTGAAGCGGGTAATCCGACTCATTTCACCCTGCTTCCAACAGGGGAAGACAGCCTCTACGAAAAAGTAGCGCTCAGTTTTAACGGTGACAGCCCATTAGGCATGAGCCTTTGGGATAGCTTGGGACAAAAAACCGAAATCGTTTTTACCCAGATGCAAATTAACCAACCTCTAGATACTGAATTATTTAACTTTGTACCTCCGGAGGGTGTAGACATTCTCCGCGATGAGTAACGACCTGTTTAGTCAAGAAGTCTATCAACCCTTAGCCTCCAGAATGCGCCCTCAATCTCTGGACGAATATGTAGGGCAAAAACATCTTCTAGGGGAGGGCAAGCCCCTACGAGAAACTATTCTGGGCGGTCAACTGCACTCCATGGTGTTCTGGGGGCCGCCCGGAGTAGGGAAAACCACCTTGGCGAAGATCATCGTCGATTCTGTCGATGCGCACCTCGAATCAATTTCTGCAGTTCTCTCCGGTGTCAAAGAAATTAGAGCTGCCGTCGCCCGCGCCCAAGAAGAAAGGGATTGCAGAAGCAGACAGACCATACTGTTTGTCGACGAAGTACATCGTTTCAACAAGTCTCAACAAGATGCATTTCTTCCATTCGTCGAAAATGGCACTGTAGTATTGATCGGTGCAACAACAGAAAATCCGTCCTTTGAATTGAACAATGCACTGTTATCTCGTTGCCGAGTCTATGTACTGCGCAGCCTTGATGTAGCCGACATCTATGAAGTCATTCATAAAGCGCTTAACAATACAGAACGAGGGCTTGCAGGCAGCGCATTAAAGACCAGTAAAGAAGCTCTTAAATTACTCGCAAATGCTGCCGATGGCGATGCCAGAAAAGCTCTCAATCTTTTAGAAATAGCCAGTGATCTCGCCGTTGACAAGACAATCGACAAAGCAATTATTGAAGAAGTTCTGGTAGGTGATAACCGACGTTTTGACAAGCATGGCGAGTATTTTTACGATCAAATATCCGCCCTACATAAATCAATAAGAGGCTCGTCACCTGATGCCGCGCTCTATTGGTTTGCGAGAATGATTGATGGTGGATGTGATCCACTCTACATCGCACGCAGAGTGGTGAGAATGGCGAGCGAAGACATAGGCAATGCCGATCCAAGGGCATCAGCTGTAGCACTCAACGCCTGGGAAATACAGGAACGTTTAGGCAGTCCAGAAGGTGAGTTAAGCATTGCTCAAGCAATCGTGTATCTGGCGGTAGCACCCAAGAGCAATGCAGTGTACTCGGCCTATAAAACAGCACTAGCCGACGTGAAAAATCTGCCCAGTTACGACGTGCCACTGCATTTACGTAACGCACCCACCAAGCTCATGAAAGAGTTGAACTACGGTGGTGACTACCGTTACTCGCACGACGAACCTGGCGCCTTCTCGCCAGGAGAAAATTATCTTCCAGAAGAATTACAGCATGCGAAATACTACGTTCCGACAAATCGAGGGCTTGAACAGAAGATATCGGAAAAGCTTGATCGTTTGAACGAACTCGATAAAAACAGCCCTCGACAGCGGTACGAGAATTCAGAAGGTGAGGAATCATCATGCAGTGGATAGCTGTAGCTTTAGGTGGCGCACTCGGTGCCATGGGACGGTTCGCCGTCAATGCCGTTATATTCCCCGTTCTTGGTGGCCGGTTTCCCATGGGCACCCTTGTCGTCAATGTGGCGGGTAGTCTATTAATGGGGCTATTCTACGTATTGATTATTGAACGCGGCGTTCTACCAGTGGAACTTCGAAATCTACTGATGGTTGGCTTTTTAGGTGCATTTACAACCTTTTCAACCTTCTCGCTAGACACCCTCGCTTTATGGCAAAATGGACACTTTGCGTTATCGGCGGTCTACGTCGTACTGAATATCGTGTTGTGCCTAGCAGGAACGCTGGGCGCAATTGTTTTGACCCGATTATTTTAGGAAATCCCCCTCTCCATGCTAGACCCTAAACTTGTTCGATCTGAACCAGAAACCATTGCAAAAGCCCTATCTGTCAAAGGCTTTACTTTAGATGTTGAAAAACTATCTCAACTTGAAATTCAGCGGCGTGAATTACAAGACAGAGCCCAATCCCTGCAGTCTGAGAGAAATGCCTATGCCAAATCTATGGGTAAGCAGATTGGAGAGGCCAAGAGTAAGGGAGAAGACATTACCCCTCTGAAAGAACGGGGTGAAGCACTTAAGAAAGCCTGCTTACAGGCTGAAGATGAATTATCAGAGATACAACACCAACTCGACGAATATCTGAATGCCGTTCCGAATATTCCAGATGCAGAGGTTCCAGCAGGAACATCTGAAGACGAAAATATTGAAATCCGACGCTGGGGCGAACCACGGAGCTTTGATTTCGAAGTAATAGATCACGTAGATCTCGGAGCCAATTGTGGTCAACTTGATTTTGAAACAGCGACGAAAATAACCGGCTCACGATTTGCCGTGATGCGAGGCAGCATAGCTCGATTACACCGGGCACTGATTCAATTTATGCTGGACACTCACGTTGCGGAACACGGCTACGAGGAAATAAATGTTCCTTATATCGTCAACAGCGATTCATTGTTTGGTACCGGCCAATTACCAAAATTTGAAGAAGACCTTTTCAAACTACAAGACGATAGAGACTTCTACCTGATCCCCACAGCCGAAGTGCCCGTGACGAACATCTTCCGCAATGAAATAGTCGACGCAGAACAACTGCCGGTAAAATTTACCTGCCACACTCCATGTTTTCGTAGTGAAGCGGGAAGCTATGGTAAAGATACCCGGGGCATGATTCGCCAACATCAGTTTGAAAAAGTTGAGATGGTTCAGTTTGTAAAACCTGAAGACTCCACCAAAACACTGGAAGAACTCACCGGCCATGCTGAGACCATCCTTCAAAAATTGGGGCTTCCCTATAGAACAGTCATACTCTGTGGGGGTGACCTTGGTTTCTCATCAGCACGCACTTACGACATTGAAGTTTGGTTACCATCTCAAGCACGATACAGAGAAATTTCCTCTTGTAGTAACTTCCGTGATTTCCAGGCACGTCGCCTTAAGGCGCGTTGGCGCAACCCTGAAACAGGTAAGCCTGAACTACTACACACCCTAAATGGCTCTGGTTTAGCTGTAGGAAGAACCTTGCTTGCTGTGATGGAAAATTACCAACAAGCTGATGGCAGCATCGACATTCCCGATGTTTTAAAGCCTTATATGGCAGGTCAGACAACGATTGCATAACGCCTTAATGGGGGATGTCATCGACCACCAACAATTCATGAAGGATAGGCTATGAGCGAATATGACTTCGACTTATTTGTTATCGGTGCAGGATCGGGCGGTGTCAGAACAGCCCGTATGTGCTCCCAACAGGGTCTACGAGTTGCCGTAGCAGAATCACAATACCTGGGCGGAACCTGTGTCAACGTGGGCTGCGTTCCCAAGAAATTATTTGTTTATGCCTCAGCCTTTGCAGAAGAGTTTAGAGCCGCAGCAGGCTTTGGTTGGAACGTCCCAGAACCAACGTTCGACTGGACCACCCTGCGTGACAACAAAAATCGTGAAATCCAGCGGCTTAATGCCATATACGGCAACTTACTTGAAAATGCCAATGTAGAATTAATTGAGGGCAGGGCAACCATTCTTGGCCCTCACACCGTACAGGTAAGCAATCATCAATATACCGCTGAAAAGATTCTGATCGCTACAGGTGGTGTCCCGTTTGTACCAGATTTTCCCGGTAGCGAACTAACCATTACTTCAAACGAAGCCTTTTACCTGGATACACTACCCGACCAGATTATCATTGTGGGTGGTGGCTATATTGCTGTTGAATTTGCGGGAATATTTAACGGTCTCGGTGTGGAGACTCACCTAGTGTATCGCGGCCCCTTATTTTTACGTGGCTTTGACGAAGATCTACGAAACGTACTTAAAGAGGAAATCGAGAAGCAGGGCATCCAATTACATTTTTCAACAGACATCACAAGCATTAGCCCAATTGAAAACTCAAACTATAGGGTTGAACTAAATAACGGTGAATCAATGACGACCGGATTGGTTATGTACGCAACAGGGCGTCGACCAAATACAGAAAACCTTGGCTTAGAAAACACCGCGGTAAAAACAAATACTAATGGTTCAGTCATCGTTGATGATTACTTCCAAACAGAAGAGCCGTCTATCTATGCACTGGGTGATGTTATCAGCCGAGTAGAGCTAACACCGGTTGCTATAGCCGAGGGAATGGCTTTAACCCGCACCCTAACTACGGGTAATCCTACCTCATTGGACTACAGTAACATCCCCACAGCTGTCTTCAGCCAACCTAACACGGCATCCGTAGGCTTAACGGAACAACAAGCCAAAGAGAAATATGGGGATGACCTTACAGTTTATCGCAGCCACTTTAGGGCGATGAAAGATACTCTGGCTGGCGGTGAAGGGAAAGTTTTCATGAAGCTCATTGTTAAAAAAACCAACGACAGGGTAGTGGGGTGTCACATGGTGGGAGAACATGCCGGAGAAATCATACAAGGCATCGCTATCGCTATCAAAGCAGGAGCAAGCAAAGCTGACTTCGATGCAACCATTGGCATTCACCCAACTGCTGCAGAAGAATTTGTGACGATGAAAGGGTAGTGGTAGATGTCATCTCATTATTTAACCACCAATATAATATATTGAATAATCATTCAAAAAGAACTGGTATCCTTTTGATATTTAAGTGGAATCATCATCTACAGAATGGATTATGTTAAATTAAAAAGGCGGATTAGAATTCTTTTTAAAGCACAACAATTATTCACAACATCTCGATAAACCAACCAACACGAGCCATCGACCAGGATTGCCCGCAAGATCAGAGGTAAGTGAGCCAGCATGCTCCTGATGAGTATTTAACGGAAAGCGAAACAGTTACATGGAAGTCGTAAAGAAAGCAGTCGTTTCGCGGTGGCGGCTATCAGGTTAAACGCGGTTGTCGATTGTATATGTTCGCAATTTAAGACTCTGGCAATCTATCTTGGGCTGTTTGTAGCAGTCCATTGTAGCTGTGACGGTTACGCAATAAAGCGACAAACTCACTAGGGGCAAGGGGTCGACTAAAGAAAAATCCTTGTATCTGATCGCAACCATGCTCGCACAAAAACCTGACCTGCTCGGCCTTTTCAACACCTTCCGCGATAATGGTCAATCCAAGCACATGCCCCATCTCAATCACCTTTTTCACGATCTCTCCATCTGAAGGAATAGTCGCCACGTGGTCGATAAATGTTTTATCTAGTTTCAAGTTATCAATTGGCAGGTGTTTGAGGTATGTAAGTGAAGAGTACCCAGTTCCGAAATCATCCATAGAGATAGCAATGCCTAGTTTTCTGATTTGCGTCATGGTCTCTGTCGCGGTCTGTTTATGCTCCATTACCATCGTTTCAGTGAGCTCCAGTTCAAGATATCCGGGTTCCATCCCAGTAGTTTTCAGGGTCTGGTTAACAACTTCCAGTAAGTTGTAATTGAACAGCTGGCGTACTGATAAATTGACAGCCAAGGGCACGCGGGGCAGCCCAGCCTTCTGACACATGACACCATGTTCGCAGGCCTTGTTGAGCACCCACTCCCCTATGTCGGTGATCAACCCGGTCTCTTCGGCGATAGGGATGAATTCTCCCGGTGAGATATAGCCCTCATCTCCATGGCACCAGCGAAGTAGCACCTCAGCACCGACAATCTCGCCACTTTTCAAGCAAATCTTAGGCTGGTATACCAGGGAGAACTCATTTAACTGCAGTGCCCGATGTAACTGGCTGGCTAGGTAATGTTTTCTCTTATTGTAAGCATCAAGTTCCGAAGTATAAAAACGTACAGAGCTGTGGCCGTCTTTTTTAGCCAGGTATAGAGCAAGGTCGGCACGCTGAACCAACTGATCGTTATCACCATCTCTGGGGTACAAGGCAATACCGATACATGCTCGAACAAAGATCTCAGTACCGTTGAGGCTAAAGGGTTGGAACATCGCGTTTTGAATCTTCGCTGTCACCACTGATGCTGCGTCGTCGTTTGCTGCGCAGGGAAGCAGCACCATAAACTCATCACCACCCAAGCGGGCCAAGGTATCGCATTCGCGCAAACAATTGCTGATACGCTCTCCCACCTGCTGTAATATCAAATCACCAGAACTGTGCCCCAAGCTGTCATTAATGACCTTAAAGTCATCTAAGTCGATCATCAACACGGCGGCGCCGCTGTGCTTGCGCTTGGCTTGCGCGATGGCATGTTTCAGGTGACTGTTAAAAAGCGTGCGGTTAGCCAATCCAGTGAGTACGTCGTGGGTGGCAAGGTGTTCAAGCTGTTCCCTCTGCTCATGGCGGGTCGTGATATCAATCACCATGCCCGTATTAAAGCGCTCAGTTCCCAACTGGATTGACGAGCTGAAGATTTCCAGATGCATGAATTGGCCATCGAGTCGTCGGGCCCGGAGTTGAAATATGTCGCTGCCCGGTTTTCCGCGCAGACTTTGATGGATTCGCTTAAGGACTGATGACCGTTCTTCTTCGGCAACGAGATCGAGTATGTTCACTGACTCGAACCCAGAGATGCTATCGAAACCCCACATATCCAACATGACCTGATTGGCGTATTCGAGGCTGCCTTGCCGGATCGTATAAATACCTACAATAGAATTGTCAGCAAAGACACGGTTCATCACTTGGATCCTGCGCAGTCTCATGTTGTCTTTCCGGATATGCTGAATTAATGAGCTGATTTTATCGGCAGCAAAGTTGCTGGCAGTGATTAATTCACCGATTTCATTACGGGCAGTGGACTCGATTCTGTGCTGATAATTTCCGCGGGAAAGCTCCCTGGCATTGACAGTGAGAAGCCTTAGCGGTGCAATGATGCTTCTGTGAAAAAACAGCACCAGCGCGGCGAAGGTGAATGTCTCGAGAAACAACAGAGTCATAACCCAGAATGATGTGTCCCGTTTAACCTCGTAAGCATTCGCGGTCAACTCTTTGACGAGGTCTTCCGCGCCGGACAACAATTGTTGGGACTCCAAGATGATACGCGCCTCTCTGTCGGCACCGCTCGGGGACATTGCCAGCAGTAGCTTGAATACAGACCACTCGCTGTGCAGGGTGGCCAGGTATGGGCGAACCGCTGATGACGCAGGGATGAGACTCAAGCCAAAGACACTGCCACCGTTCTCCAGTGCGTCAAGTGCCGCATCGTAATCGTCAATTGATGCATTCAGTTGCTGTGAGATTAAGTCATTTTTGTTGTCCATCACTGACAGTAACACCATTTTTTGGCTCAACATGCGCAGTTTTCCAGACACGTTGGTGACATTGACAAAATCTTCCAGGCGACTGGAGGCCTGAGTCAACAAGGCCACATTGGCTGCTGAGATAAGTAGCAGTACCCCAAATACAACAAACAGACTTTTCGACAAGCTCACATAAGACCGACGGACTAATAACGTAACGTACTGAGTAACGTCGCTGGCTTTGAGCACTACCCAACCTCCCTATAAAGGTAAATCCAGTTTTATGTGTACATAATTTAGTTGTAATAGACTATAGACGAAAATTATATATATGCATTAGTTATATAAAAATTTTTTACATAAGCTTTTGACTGATGATCGAGAGCTAAACTATTAGCAACCCGGGTGCACACTATATTTTGCGTAACTACTTATACCTAGGCTAACGACTGCACCTAAAATGGATAGTAAAACCAGCAGAGGAGGAGGGGCCTGGCGGAATAGTGCTCGGCCTATTTATTTTTGTCGCACTTCATACTCAGGCTGCCTGTCGGTACCGACTTCTCACAAGTCGCACAAAGACACTTCGGGTTACCAAAAGCTGTCAAGCCGCCGTAGTGATCAGCCTATTCATACTACGTAAAACCCACTGAACAGGCTCTCAATGAGCCTGGGAACTCGTATGGTGGTTTAATGATAAATGGTCAGATTTATGGGTTTATAGCGGGCCACGGGATGATGTAAGCGTCAATTTATTCTCTATCTTTGCAAGTGAATGGCGATCACTGCCACCAATTAGCCGAGAAGGCTCACATTGTCTTACGTCAAGAGAGCCAAGCTTAATCATACGGATGATCTTCACGAGGCTCTAATTCATGCGGGCCTGAGTGTGGATGACTGTATCGAACTGTGTGACATTTCAAGAAGAACTTGGTATCGATGGCGCCAGGTACACTGGATCGCTTTGGTTGGACTGACTGGGAAATTCGTGGCGGTAGACTGTACTGCAATCAATTGTCATATCGGTATTGGTGGGAGCCACAACATTTAGTCATGCCACTGTACGGCGTGAAAGATCCTGACATATTAAAACCCCACACGGATGATGACAGTTTGTCCAATGTCGTCGTCTTTCATAAACGAACGTTGGCAGGTTAGCACTGGGATAGACCGGCTCTAGCCTCAATTACAACTTCGCATAATGTATAGTTACTTTAAACGCAATAGCCATACGAAATAGTGCTAACTGACTGAAATATCTCCGCATTTTGCTGTCGTTGGTCGCGCAAATTTTGCGCGTTCTTTGTTCCTTGGTCGGAATGCCCGGTTCGCTACCGGGCCACCGATGGGGAATGTATTAAGAACTAGACCAAGGATTACCAAAATGCAAAAAAATACTTTTATAGAATCTTTCTCCGGGTTGAAAAATCACCACGGGCACACCTCAGTCGATCATTTTTTGCAGGGCATACAAGATGCCAGCAAACAACGTATTCACCAGATGAAAAACTACCAAGGGCCGAACCAATGCGATATGTGCGCGGGTGATGGTCTGGTGATCGAGGTTGTTAAACAGTATGACCGGCTATTCCAGCCAATTTGCACCTACAACAAATTTTCTAAATGCCTGAAATGCTTTGGTACGGGGCGCGATATTGAAGCGATCCGCAAGGCAAAGAGGGCGGCGGCATGATGAAATTTAATGTCACGTTTTTCAATGAAATCGACGCGGGCCGGATATTGGGCCACTTCAAAAAGAACGGTTTTAAATCTGAGTTAGTGGAGCGCGTCAG
>JBFICW010000039.1:0-19772 GCA_041581635.1 Porticoccus sp.
AAACCTTTAGTAATTTTCAAGTTGGCCTGGAAGTAGACCATGTGGAAGCACTTGGAGGAGATAATTATGATGATCTCCATGGCAGCTTAACTGACCATGCCGTTGTAGCAGACCCTGAAGGGACTGAAATCAACCAAGCCTGGATTGCCTATTCCGGTATTGACAACACGACAGTTAAATTTGGTCGCCAACGTATCAATTTAGATAATCAACGTTTTGTTGGCGGTGTAGGCTGGCGTCAAAACGAACAGACCTATGATGGTATTACCGTGGTAAACACCTCGCTGCCAGACACCACCGTGGTTTATGCCCACGTGAGTAATGTAAACCGCATTTTTGGTCCAAATAGTGGTCGTGCTGGCACTCCCGCTGCTGATGTTAACCTGGATAGTGATGCCAATATTTTTAATGTGAACTATAAGGGTCTAGGTATTGGAGCCATTTCAGCCTACGCCTACCTGCTTGATGTGGATGACCATCCCGTAAACCACACTTTGTCAGACGCGCTATCCACCAAAACATTTGGTGCGCGCTTAACCGGTTCACAAGGGGAGGAAACCAAATTCCTCTATACCGCCGAATTTGCCCGTCAGTCTGACTACAAAAACAACCCTACGAGCTTTGATGCCAATTACTACAACCTGGAAGGTGGGTTCCAAGCCAAGGGTGTTACTGCCAAATTAGGTATGGAAATACTTGAAGCAGATGGTAAAAAAGGTATCGCTTTCTCAACGCCCCTGGCAACTCTACATAAATTCCAGGGATTCGCAGACAAATTCCTGAACACACCAGGTAATGGTATTGAAGATCTTTATGCCTCTGTATTCACCAAAGTACTCGGTGCTAAAGTCGGTATTATTTACCATGACTTTGAAGCAGACGAAGGCAGTGCTGACTACGGTGACGAAATCGATCTGGTTGTTGCCAAGCAAGTTCATAAAAACGTTAACTTGCTGCTGAAGTACGCTAACTACAATGCTGATGAGTTTGGTACTGACACCCAAAAAGCATGGTTACAGGTGGTCGTTAATTTTTAATCCATTTATCTCTCCCTTTTATGGCCTCACTCCCCCTGAGGCCAAACTTCTTAGCCCGATGGTTTATTCCACCGGGCTTTTTTTCTTTCAGTCTTTACGAATTTATTCGTTAGTTACGCTTTCCATGCGCGGCCAGCAAAGACCTCGTCTAGTTCTGGCTGACAAATATGATTGGAATAATTGCTCAGGGTTTTCACTGACATTGCCAAAAGAATGTCGAGAATATTTTTCTCTGTATAACCGGCCCCTATAAAATTTTCGACAGCGGCTCTGCTAGGTACGCCCCTGGTATCAAATAGCACCTTGGTGAAGCTGGATAATGCCTGTAGTTTTGGGTCGTCGATCACTCTTCTTTCGCGAATAGCATCAGTCACATGCGTTGGGACATTCGACATATTGTCAGCAATAAAACTATGTGCGCCCACGCAATACTCACAGCCATTTTCACGGCTTATGATCATAAAAATAACTTCCTGCTCACAGGGGGTGAAATCACTCGCTGTACGAAACTGCTCATATCCGAACAGGTAGGTTTTTAGCAGGCCGGGGGAATTAGCCATGGTCTGATACATATTGGGTAAAAAACCAAAGTTGGCCTGCTGCTGTTCAAGTGTACTTTTTACTGAATCACCAGCAGCATCGATGGTAACGGGTGGTAGCGAAACTTTGTATTCTGATTTCATCGTATATTCCTCTCTATGTGGATAGTTTAGGACTAATCAGTCCATAAATAGTTAAAAAAATTTACACGTGTTTAAAACGTTCTCATTTATGCAAAGGTCTGCAGAATCAAATTAATCACCGGATTTAGGGTATCTCGCGCTGCGCCGCCCTTGATCATGGTTCGCAGTCCGCTCACGGAAGTCATCAAGTAATCGACTAAGCCATCCGTCGGGATCTCAGCACTAAATTCATGTTGACGTTTACCTTGCTCAATAGCTCGACGAAAGACACCGGCCAAATCATTTGTCGCGCGGGTTACGGCCTCTGAAACCAATTTGTCACGCTGGCATAATTCATTGGCGGTATTAACCAGAAAACAGCCCTTCTTAACATCAGTTGAATCTGTTTCTGCAATAATGCTCTCGAGGAAATCTTGCAAAAATTGTTTTGCAGAACCGCTGTTGGCTAACTTGATATTTAGCTCGTCCACTATTTTTTTCTGATAATGCCCGAGACAAAGAATAAATAACTCGTGTTTGTTTCCAAACGTCTGATACAAGCTGCTTTTTGATAAGCTCATCGCCTGAAGTAAATTCTGCAGCGAAGAGGCCTCGTAGCCCACAGACCAAAACTGCTGAGTCGCAGCTTCCAGGGCTCGATCAATATCAAATTCTCTTGGTCTTCCATACGTCATACCGGTTATTATGGACTGACCGGTACAGTTGTCAAATTATTTTTTATGGCCTCGAATTTATACCGATATTATTAGAGTGAAATGTATCGAGATGGTTTTTGAATAAACCACGGGTTAACGGTGGAACACCGCTTGTTAAGCAGCGTTACCACAAATGGGGCAACCCGACTTTTTTTGTATACGGAAACTCTGCCATTGATGGCACCTGCCATCAAACATCATCAGTTTCCCATTGATACCTGCCTCCATACCCAGTAGTAATTTGATGGCTTCAAGTGCCTGCATGGAACCCAGAACCCCAAGCAATGGGCCCACTACGCCACTGGTACTGCAATTCAATACCGGCTCGGCCGCATTGGGTGGATAGAGGCACTCATAACACGGTGTCTCGGACTCACGAAAGTCGAACAGCATTAAGTGCCCTTCCCAACGAATAGCAGCCGCAGATATCAGCGGTACCCGATGCTCGACACAAGCCCGGTTAACCGCTTTTCGGGTCAAAAGATTATCACTGCAGTCGAGGACAAGATCGACCCCGGATACATATTCCATGAGATCGTCTTCAGTGAGCGCATGGTCAATCACTTCAAGCTCAACTTCGGGGTTCAGACCAGACAATCGCTCTTCAGCCAAGTCTGCCTTTAGCTGTCCCGCACCGTCCGTATCAAACATGATCTGCCGCTGAAGATTGGTGACATCGAGACTATCACCATCTGCAATGAGTAGCTTTCCGACACCTGCCGCCGCCAGATAAAGTGCCACCGGAGACCCCAATCCACCCAGGCCAACGATTAACACGCTTGATTGGGTAAGCCTTAGCTGTCCTGATTCGCCGATATCACTCAATAACAGGTGACGGCTATAACGTCTTTTTTCTTGGTCACTCAGCATCATCAGTCTCAATTAGCGGCTTAATTGAACGCCACTCATCAGGGGTATTTGTGTTGACCAACACATTAGGGTCATTAACGGGCAACTGTATGGTATTCACCGCTGCAAGCATTCTTTTTATGGAACGGGGCAAGCCTGATCCGGGTGCCAGAACCTGAGCCAGATAGGCAGACAATGCTTCATTGACGGGCAAATATAGCGGCAGATAACAATCTTGGTAGCAAACGGCAGCCCCAGAAGATTCGCCCTCAGCAATTAACTGCTGCAACAAGGATGGTGTCAGCAAGGGCATGTCGACAGGCACCACAAGTAGCGCATCTACCTGATATTTTTTTATGACGGTGTATATGCCGCCCAAAGGGCCAGACTGAGGTACCTTGTCGGGAATACCCCTTTCACCCCCGCTGACAATAATCTCTAGCCCAACAGACCTGAGAAGTGACTCCGTATATTCCAGCATCGTCTGGTGGTTGCGACGCAACGCGGCCTTGTCTTTCCCCATTCGAGTAGACAATCCTCCAGCCAGAACCAAACCTCGACACGACGTCATTTAACGCTTCCTACACCTTTTCTCTGCACTCTACATCGGCTTATTCACAGACAATCAAACTGTGATTCATGATTCCATACTAACAATCGCAGCAAAAAAAACCGCGCTAAAAGCGCGGTTTTTTAATTCACGAGAACAATTACTTACTCTGTTCGAGCATGTAATCAACGGTGGCTTTTATTTCATCTTCAGAGCAATCCATGCAGAGACCTTTTGCTGGCATACCGCGAATACCGTTAACGGCGTTTGCATAAAGCGTATCCATACCCTGATCAATCCGAGCACTCCAATCAGCGGCAGCACCTACTTTAGGCGCACCCGCAGCACCAGTAGAGTGGCATGCTGTACAGCTCTTGTTAAAGATATCTTTACCAGAACGAGGACCAGAAGTGCTGGCAACTGGCGCCGCAGAAACAACATCTTTTTCCAGCACAACTTCACCTGCAGGAGCGAGACGTTCGGACATTTCCTTCTCTTGCTGTGCAGTGAGTTTCAGTTCTTCCTTATCGGAACTACAACCTGTTATTCCCAACACCAGCATAAGTGCAACAGCAGCAATGCCTGCTTTTTTCAATTGGCTCATTCTCGCCTCCGTATCATTCGTATTAGCGGCCAAACTCAGTGGCGCATTATAGCTGTATAAATTCAAACCGTGAACGTTGTTTCAAGGAAAGTTTCAAAGTCTTATCGAGAATAGAAACGGTTTTACTGTAGTTACCGTTCAGTTAAACCAGTGTCACACCAAACATTTGCTTTGCCAGACTAACGCGTTCTTCCACATCACGTTCAATGCTTCTCATGTCATCAATCATCCGCAAACGTTTCTGCAGACCCACTTGATTGGCAATCTGAATAGCCAGACCGGGACGAGCATTAAGCTCCAGAATCATGGGGCCTTTATTCCGGTCCAACACAACATCTGCGCCAAAATAACCTAGCCTCGTCATTTCAAAACAGCGTGCAGCTAATTGCAGCACCTCATCCCAATGAGGCAGCTCCAGTTCGTCAAAGCGAAACCCGGTATCCGGATGCTGTTCAACTTTTTGATTATTTTGCACCGCATAAAGACTATGGCCAGTGACAATATCGAGACCGACCCCAACAGCACCCTGATGTAGATTGGCCTTACCATCAGAGGCATGGGTCGCACAGCGCATCATCGACATTACCGGAAACCCACGGTAAACGATCACACGTATATCTGGCACACCTTCGTGGCTGTAGTTACTGAGCGTTTCATCAAAATCGATCATATCCTCGATCATTGCCACGTCGGGGCGACCGCCCAAACTGTATAGCCCACTGAGTATATTGGAGGCATGACGCTTGACGTCTCTATAGTTCAGGACGGCACCTGTGGATTTTATAAATTCATCACCACGACGGCCGGAAATAACCAATATGCCCTTTCCACCACTGCCTTGTGCGGGCTTAATCACGAATGTATCCAAACCTTGAAGAATGGTTTCTAAGCCCTGCACTTCATGCTGAATTCTGACAACACCAAATAACTCAGGCACAGAAATACCTTGTTGCTGTGCCACCTTTTTGGTTTTCAATTTATTGTCGACCAAAGGGTAACGACTTCTATCGTTAGTGCGGCCGATATAATCAATATTGCGGCTATTCATGCCGAGCACGCCCAATTCTCGCAATTCTCGAGGGGTTTTCCACCTCATTGGTCGTGCCTACCCAAATCACGAAACCGATACAGCTCTGACAAACGATACCCGGAGTACTTACCTATCAACAAGACAACACCGAGCAAACTGATCATCAGTTCAGGGAAGTTAAAGGTCAGATGTTCAATCAATGCTGTGGACATCAACAGGTAGGCCAAGATCGCAGCCAGCAAGCTGCCTCCACCCTGAATCAAAACCTCATGACCGCCTTCCTCTTCCCAAAGAATGGACATACGTTCGATGGTCCATGCAAGAATAATAGTCGGTAAAAATGTCACCGTCAGGACTTGGTCATAGCCAAATTTGTAGCTGACGATACTGAGGGCCGCCATAATAAAAATAACCACAATCACCACCGCGGTAATTCGTGCGACCAGAAGTAAGTTGAGGTGTGAGAGGTAGTAGCGAATCCATAGACCGGCACCCACCACGGTCAAAAAGATAACCAACCCGGTGACGAGCGTTGTTTGAATAAACGCCAATGCAATCAAAATAGGCATAAACGTGCCAGAGGTTCGAATTCCCACCAACACCCGAAGTAATACAATCACCAGAGCACCTACAGGAATCAGTAACAGCCCCTTAAACACACCTTGTTGCTCCACCGGTAATGAATAGATAGAGAAGTCCAATAACGGTTGCTCACCCGCCTGCTGCTCCATAAACAACACGGTTTTGATCGGCAAGGTGTTTTTTACAATGGCGAACTCCAGGCGGGAAGTACTCCCGCCCACCACATCCAGAATTGATTTGCCGCCTCGCTGCCAAACGAAAAAGTTCTCAGGCAAACCCCGCAGGCCTGTTTTAGGATCAAAAATGTGCCACCTTCGGCCATCAAACACTTCAATTAAACTATCGATGCTCTGACGACGACGTCCACTTTCTAGAAAAACACCTCTTACCCGCTGTGCAGGAATGTCCGCAAAAGCCAAGACATCCATAACCACACTGAGTTTGCTCTCCTCCCTACTACCAAACAAAAATATGGCATCCTGGCTCATTTCATCCTGTACAAACTGCTGTAGCAGGAGCTTGGTAAAGCCTGCAGCATCAGAAGTACTCTCTCGCAGTGTTGCTACTACCTTTTCCATTGCCGCTTGACGATCTGCAGTTAACTCCGGTGGAATAATTTCCGGAACCGGGCTACCGCCCAAATCAAACTCATCTGCTCTGTAGGTCTGCAATTTGTAATAGAGCGTGGTATTCCTTTCCAGAGATTCACGAGTCCAGCGAGCATGCCGTCTCCCATCGCTCTCCATCACAGTGAAGTCAAAACCTGATGAAGCAAAGTGATCATCCAGCACCACCCAACCCGCTTGGGAATCAGGCAAGGCCAAAGAAATTTCAACGGGTCCAGCCACAGGCTTTAAGCTGATTTTTGATTCGAGCGTCCAGACGGACTGCCTTTGGCCAGGTAACAAAGGAAAACCAAGATCAACTTTCTTATAGAGCGTGAGCCCCAAGCCAAGAACAATTAATATTCCTGCCACCAGACTAATTTGTAATTTAGAGGTCATTTCAAGCTACTTAAGCGTGTGTTGTTGGCTGACATCAACGATCGCTGTATCAGTCAAGAGGTTACGCCCCACAAGAACGGGATACTCAAAATCAGATCGGTTAGATAGCGTGACATCCACCCGCTCTTTAATCTCGCCCAGCGTCAGCCATAGCTTTACCACATATCGGCGTTCGAACTGACCTTGCTGCTGTTTAATCAGAACCTTTCGCTGGAGACGTCTTTCCAGCTCTTGGAGCTCATCGGTCTCGGGGTTTAATAATGAAAAACGCACATAGCGCTTACCATCTCGTTCAATCAACTGAATATTTTCTGCATGAATAGAGGAAGACTCCGCACCAGTATCAATACGAGCCTGGTATTTGAAGCCAGGTGGGTCTACCGCGACGTCCTCCACGCCGCCAACAATCGGCAAATTCAACTGACCACCGACTCTTAAGAGTGGCTGAAGCTGCTCTTCAGTTGACTTAATTGGACCCGGCTGTACGACAATTTTTTCAATGATCTTTGGGGCTGGACACATTATCTCTTCGCATCGGGGACAAGCAGGTGGTGGTGGACAGACCTGCACCTCCGAAACACTGTTTCTCGGTTGTAATAATGAGCAACCCGATACCAGAAGGATACCGAGGAGAATTAGGCTCTTACATCCCACTTTCACAAACACCCTAGCCTTTGATTTTTAACATGTAACGACTTCAAGTATAACTCAGAGCTGAGCTAACGAAGCATAACTGATTCTAGCCACACTACCCACGTCGAAATGGACTAATGATAATGGAAGCTATACTATTGCGGCCTCTAAAGCACCCGTAGCTCAGCTGGATAGAGCGCTGCCCTCCGGAGGCAGAGGTCAGAGGTTCGAATCCTCTCGGGTGCGCCAAATATCATGGACACTATCCTAGATGTCCTAGATCTTCTGCAGCAATCTTTATCTATGTAAGCCCCACCCATATTTCCAGAATTCTCTTCAAAAACAAGACCTGCCTATTGCTTTTTTTCTATAAAGCTATAGATTCTATAACCCTATAGATTTACAGAAAAACTCATGCTTCCAGACAACAGCAACACCCTGCGCTATCAGCAACAGCACAAAAAAGCCATAGAGGCCGCTGCGTCAGTGTTTGCGAAAAAGGGGTACCACGGCTCCAGTACAAAAGACATTGCCTCATATTTGGGTATTCGTCAGGGCAGTCTTTATTATTACTTCAAGTCTAAAGAAAGCGCTTTGGAAGAAGTTTGTCTCATGGCAATGCATGACTATGTTGTACAAATGGAACAACTCTCTAAACAAGACTTACCTTTTCAGGAAAGACTAACGCTTGCAATTGGCGCACACCTGGCCAACTACAGAAATAAGACCGAAGCGCTTAAAGTACACAATGAACAACGATTGTATTTACCCCCAGAAAGAAGAGACAAACTCAAAGCATTGGGCTCTCGATACCGCCAACAATTAGAAGGAATTTTAATTGATGGCGCACTGAAAGGTTTCGTATCAAAGGACATAGATTGTCATTTTGCGGCATTGTCCCTAATTGGGCTGTGCAATTATTGGGGGGCCATGCTCACCCGTGATGCAACATTGAACCTCCAGGATACCACTCTAAAATGTACAAACCTTGTTTTAAATGGCTGCCTTGCAGAGATCAAATCTCCAATAGTTAGATGAATTAAAGGATTAAACCATGACCGTACAAAAAGCTACTAATGTTCACTGGCACGACGGTGAGATCACTCGCGAAGATCGCCATCGTCTTCTGGAACAAAAAGGGGCGACACTCTGGTTTACAGGGCTGTCTGGCAGCGGAAAGAGCACCGTAGCTGTAGCACTTGAAAGTGCGCTCTATGAATATGGCAAACTGGTATATCGACTTGACGGAGACAACATTCGACTTGGTATTAACAAAAACCTGGGGTTCAGCGCAGAGGATCGAACAGAAAATATCCGCCGTATTGGTGAAATTGCCAAGCTCTTTGTAGACTCAGCCACCATTGCGCTTTCCAGTTTCATAAGCCCTTACCGGGCAGACCGAGAAAACGTTCGTCAACTCCATGATGAGGCGGGGCTAGACTTTATCGAAGTGTATGTGGACTGTTCTCTGGAAGAAGCTGAAAAAAGAGACCCCAAAGGTTTATATAAAAAAGCCCGTGCCGGAGAAATTAAAAACTTTACAGGTATTGACGATCCCTACGAAGCCCCGGAAAATCCGGAAATTCATTTGCGTACTGACCAAATGACGCTGGATCAAGAAGTCGCCATTATCATCAATTACCTTGAAGAAAATGGCTTTTTGGCCGTCACGTGACCCAATAGCACATAAAAACAGTTTATTAAGACCCTCTTTTATTAGTAAAAGACGTTAGCCAATCCCATCATAGGAGAAATTGTAGTGATCAAGCCCCACGGCTCAGACACGCTGAACCCGCTGTTTGTATACGACACGGAAAAACACCATCAACTTATGCACGAAGCAGAGTCCTTACCAAGTCTTATGCTCAACTCTGCCGCTGCAGCAAATGCCGTTATGCTGGGTGCTGGTTACTTCAATCCTCTTGACGGTTACATGAACCTGGCAGATGCCCTGAGCGTCGCAGATAACCTTCACACCACAGATGGCCTTTTTTGGCCAACCCCCATTCTGAACCTCACTCAGGATATTAGTGCCATTGAAGGGGCGAGTAGAATTGCGCTACGCGACCCCAATACCGAGGGTAATCCGGTAATGGCTATTATGGATGTAGACAATATTGAAACTGTCACCAACGAGCAGATTCAAGGAATGGCAAAGGAAATCTTTGGCACGCTTGATCCTGAGCACCCTGGTGTTGCCACCTTTACCAGCCTGGGTAACTTCCTGATATCAGGCAAAATCCAAGTACTTAGCTTCAGCTATTTCCAGAATGATTTCCCCGACACCTTCCGTACGGCAGTGGAGATCCGCAACGAAATTAGCGAAAGAGGCTGGGAAAAAGTCGTGGCCTTTCAAACCCGCAACCCCATGCATCGTGCTCACGAAGAGCTTTGTCGCATGGCCATGGAACGTCTCGGTGCCGATGGCGTTGTGGTTCACATGCTCCTTGGAAAACTGAAAAAAGGGGATATTCCCGCGCCTGTTCGCGATGCCTGCATCCGAAAAATGGTCGAACTCTACTTCCCCAAGAATTCAGTCATGGTGACTGGTTACGGTTTTGACATGCTTTATGCGGGTCCACGGGAAGCGGTACTTCACGCGGTTTTCCGTCAGAATATGGGTGCCACCCACCTGATCGTTGGCCGTGACCATGCGGGTGTTGGGGACTATTACGGTGCCTTCGACGCACAAACCATTTTTGATGAGAAAGTACCCGAAGGTGCACTGGATATCGAAATTTTCCGTGCTGATCACACGGCCTATTCCAAGAAGTTAAACCGGGTCGTTATGATGAATGAAGCCGAAGACCATGAAAAAGAGGATTTCGTAATCCTTTCCGGCACTAAAGTTAGACAGATACTGGGGGAAGGCATTGCACCACCGCCCGAGTTTTCCCGCCCGGAAGTAGCCCAAATTCTCATGGACTACTATCAATCTGAAAACGGCTAATTCAACCTTTGCCAGGGGGCATACAAGGCCCCCTTTCTTTATCCCCCTCGTCACCAGCCGGGTAGTAGCACAATGGCCAATTTTGATGTTTTCAACGGTGATGCAGATGGCATCTGCGCACTTACCCAGCTCCGGCTAGCTGAACCCCGTGAAACCACCCTGATTACTGGAGTAAAGCGGGATATCAATCTGTTAAAACGTATCGATGCTAAAAGTGGTGACCGCATCACGGTGCTCGATATCTCCATGGATAAAAACCATACAGATCTGACGCGTATCCTGGCCGCTGATGTGGAAGTACTTTATGTGGATCATCACTTTCCCGGCGCTATACCAGACTCCCCCTACCTGACAGCGATTATCAATGAAGCACCAGATGTCTGCACCAGCCTGCTGGTCAACCAGCATCTCAACAATGCCTATCCAGCTTGGGCTGTGGTCGGTGCTTTCGGCGACAATCTGAATAAGAGCGCCCAAGGGCTTGCCAAAAAATTCGCTTTAGGTGAAACGGTGCTTAATAAGCTGCAAAATCTTGGCATATATATCAACTACAACGGCTACGGTTCAAACCTTGACGACCTGCATTTCAAACCAGATGAGCTATTTCGATTGGTCAGTAGTTATGCCGACCCACTGGATTTCATAACGGACAGTTGTGAGTATTTCGAGAAATTGGAAAGCGGCTATCACTCAGATATGTCTGCCGCCAAAATGCTTCGGCCAGAAAAAGTTGCCGAAAATACCGCGATTTTTATCCTACCCAACCAACCTTGGGCAAGGCGTGTCAGCGGCGTTTTCAGCAATGACTTGACCAACCATCACCCTGCTCGAGCCCATGCCGTGTTAACCGAAAAGGGCGATGGCAACTACCTGGTCAGTGTGCGAGCACCGCTGACCAATAAAAAAGGTGCCGCCGACCTTTGCCGACAATTTCCCACCGGGGGCGGTCGCGAAGCCGCAGCTGGTATTAATGATTTACCCTCCGACTTGCTCGATAACTTTGTCGCAGCATTTGAGTCTCGTTACAGCTAATGTCTCTTTCATCTATGGCATTTCGCGAAAATCATTATCGGCCTACCAGTTGCCTCCGTGCTTGACCAGGGCTACTGTTTAACCTTGTACTCTAGGTAGGCACGCAATGACCCATGAAAACCTCTAGCGCGGATCAAATCCTGGTTGAAATCACTGACCATATTCTTCAAATTAGCATCAACCGCCCAAACAAAAAAAATGCCCTGACACAGGATATGTATGCAGCGCTTAGTAATGCTTTTGAGGACGCGACTCATAATGAACATATCAGAGCAGTACTCATTACAGGTGGTCACGATTTTTCTGCCGGAAATGACCTGGAAGACTTTCTCCAGTACCCGACTAAAATATTAACCTCCCCACTGGGTGATTTTATTCAAGCCTTATCCAATTGCACCAAGCCTGTGGTTGCGGCCGTTGATGGCTATGCCGTTGGCATTGGTGCAACCCTATTACTGCACTGTGACTTAGTCTATTGCTCTGATCGAAGCACTTTTATCCTGCCATTTATTGACTTGGGGTTGGTACCGGAATTTGGCTCTTCATTATTACTGCCAAGAAACGCGGGAAATCATCTGGCAGCTGAATTACTGATGCTCGGAGAACCATTTGGCGGTGAGGTCGCGTTGAGAGCGGGGTTGATCAACGCCATTATTGATACAAAGAATTTAATTCCACATGCCAAAAATATTGCCAAGAAACTCGCGGAGAAGCCCGCCAATGCCATGCAACAAACAAAGGCTCTGTTAAGAAAAAACGAAGAATCGTTACAAGCGCGAATTGCCTATGAAGCAGGCATCTTTAACAAATTGGTGAGCTCACCTGAAGCCATTTCCGCCATGCAGGCTATCCTTTACAAGGGCAAATAATGTCTCAGCTACTGGATCAAATACGCACAATCACCGGCCCTGAAGGCGTTCTCACACAAGGGGTAAATCAACGGCCTACCGATGGTTGGGGTACCCGGGAATGCATGGCGCCTGCCATCGTCCGCCCGGCAACGACAGGGGAGCTCAGCGAGATCATGAAACTCTGTCACAAAGCAGGCCAGAAAATAGTAACCCAAGGTGGCTGTACCAACATGACCAGAGGCTGTGTCGCCGGAACAGACGAACTGGTTATATCGATGGAGCGAATGAATCACATAGACGCCATCGACCCAGTTAATCGAACCATGACCGTTCAGTCCGGGGTACCACTTCAACGGGTTCAGGAGCACGCTGAAACCCATGGTTTATTTTTTGCTCTGGATTTAGGTGCCCGAGGCACGGCCACCATTGGCGGAAATATTGCAACAAACGCTGGTGGGAATCAGGTTATCCGCTATGGCATGACCCGTGAACAAGTGCTGGGACTGGAAGTGGTGCTCTCAGATGGCCGCATCCTGAGCTCGATGAATCAAATGCTAAAAAATAATGCCGGGTACGATCTAAAACATTTATTTATTGGTAGCGAGGGCACGTTAGGTATTGTTACCCGGGCCGTATTGCGGTTGCGACCTCACATGCCAGCAAGAGTCTCTGGGTTAGTTGCCACCGATCAGTTTTCCAAAATGGCGGCACTTCTCAACCACATGGAACAGTGCCTGGGGGGGAAACTCAGCGCCTTCGAAACCATGTGGCATAACTACTATGACATCGCCTGCCGTGGGCAGAATATGGGTCAGCCTCCGCTTCCCGATAACTACCCGTTCTATATTTTGATTGAAGCTACGGGGGCACATCAGGCCTCCGATACTGAGCAGTTCTTGCTAGCCCTGGATACAGCCATGTCGGAGGGGTTGATTGTCGATGCTGTTTTGGCCGAATCCGGTCAGCAACAACAAGCCATGTGGGCTATTCGAGACAACATCCCCGCATTAATGGCCTTCCAGCCGATAGTACTGTTTGATATCAGCTTACCCATTAGTGAAATGGAAGGGTATCTGGGTGATATGCAGAAAAACCTTAGAGCTATTAGCCAAGACCTTTTTATCGCCATATTGGGCCACCTGGGCGATGGTAACCTGCACGTAGCTGTACAACTGAATGAAGGCTCACTATCGGGAAAAACTGCTGTCGAGCACGCTGTCTACGCCCCGCTACAAAGCCGAGGAGGCTCTATCTCCGGGGAGCATGGCATCGGCCTGGAAAAGAAGAACTACCTACACTTCAGCCGAAACAAGGTTGAAGTTGAGATCATGCGCCAGTTAAAGCAGTTGCTTGATCCAACCGGTATTCTAAATTGTGGAAAGATTATTTAATGCGCGATCAAGCGTTACCCGAGGCATGATAGAAACAATATTATTGCACTGGCACCCCGAAGCGGTAATTTCGGTACGTAAAGATAGCGCCTTTTTGTGTCACCTCGTCCAAAACCAATCCCGGTGAAACTTCACTGCCTTCACGGTGCACAATGCCATTAATTTTTACCAATCGACGAGCCGGGTTGGGAGAATAAAGGTGCACAGAAAACTTAACGCCCTCCACTTCCTGCCTAATATCAAACGGCAATTCCCGGTAGTGGGGAACTCGCTCTGGTTCAACAACTGGTGGTGCTGTTTCTGCTTTCGACACCTCTTCTGTCGGCAACACTGTCGGTGCGGGTGATTCATCCACAATGTTGGATACCGGTTTGGCGGCGTCAGAAAGAGGATCGGCTTCTGCTACAGGTGGGTCGGGCTTCACCTCGTTCACCCTTGGCTGCACTTCTGGCTGAGCTTCTGGCTGGAGTTCTAGCCGGGCAACGTCCTCCCGCTCAACTGGCGTGCCAGCAATAGCATCGTTGATGGGTTCCTGTGACGGCGAAGTTAACGGTGAACTTCCCATGTCTAATGCTGCCACAGCTGTGTTCAGCTCCGATACAGGCTCAGCTGCTGACAGGTCGTCGAGTATGGCCTCGGAATTTTCCACAACAGGTTCACCTGCCTCAGGCAGTTCATCTATAACTGCGGGCTTATTTACCACCGATACTTTTTTAGGCTCAGACACCTCCAATGTAGTTGCTTCCTGGTCAACCGCGGCCGCATCAATACGCGCCTCCTGAACCTTGGGAGCTTTTACCTCATTTGAGTAAATTGGCTGTGCTGGAGTAGACGGGTCTTCATCATCCTGACCGGCAAACCACCACCCACCACCTGCGCCCAACAGGACAATCAGCGACACCAGACCAATCAGCAAACCTTTGCTGGTTTTTTCAGGATTTGTCTCAAGTTCAGGTGACACCTGAACCGAACCGATATTCGGGACAGGTTGCTCATCCCGACTACGTTGTGATTCTTTAAGGGCGTCTAATATATAGGACATTGCACTATTCCATTACCGTTGTGCTGAGCTTGGGCAATATCGCATCAGACTGGTTATTCAAGGCAATAATTGTTCTGGGACCGACGACGCCATCGGGTATCAGACCATGATTGCGCTGAAATAATTTCACCTTGGCCTCAAGCTCCTCGGTATATGTTTGATAGGCTATATTTTCACCGGTGCTATCAATAGTCTCACCCAATTGTTGCAGTAACCAGACAATCACATCACCCGATGCACCTATTTTCAATGGAAACCGATATCCCGCGGGCATTTGCCACAACACCAAATATTCACCGTACCACCAATTGGCCAACGAAGAGATTGGCAGCCGCTGAACTTCGCCACCTAAAACCAATACGATGTCCGCACCGCTGCCATCAACCCCCAAAAATGATGCGTAATAACCTTTACCCTGCTTATCGTATAGGGTGACCAACGCGGGCCTATTCAGTGACTGTAAAATGGGTAAATTACCCTGTCCCTTTAGACACCCCAGCCCGACAGTTGAGGCAAACTGGCAAGGATCAACCCCCGGGTCTGGCAAATAATTAATATCCCAGCGGCGGAACAACGCACTGAACGCAGACAGCTCCAATATTTTTGATGATAAATCGTCGGGGAACTGAGGCTCTGGCGGAGCTTGATCAAGCTCCTCAACAGGAACAGGCGTTACCTCCAACGCATCAGGTGTCAGAGAGGTTGTTGCTGAATGAACAACCGGTTCTATCACCTCAGGTTCTATCGGTTCAACTGGTTCAACTGGTTCAACTAGCTCAATTCGTTCAGTTGGCTCAACCCTCGGTAGTTCCGGTCGCTCCGCTTTGGACAAAATCTCCTCTTGCGGCATTACTACATCCGATACAGGTGCGACGGCCACCTTATCGGCAATAATCTGGTGCTCTGGCGACAGGTTGTTTCTAAAGTAATAGGCTCCCGCAAAGGCGACACCCATTACCGACAACACGACGATGCCCCAACCCCACCTCAGGAAAACTGGATTTCTGATATTCGCTTTAATACCCAATACCTCGCGGGCGGCCTGCTCCAAGATGGCAGCATCAACTCTCTCCCGCTTTGAGGTATAGGCACCCAGAAGTGCACGATCACAAATAATATTGATGAGCCGTGGCACACCACCGGTATACCTCCATAGCAGTTTCAAACTATCACGGGTAAACAACTCGTGCTCTGCCCCGGCCACCTTGAGACGGTGCCTGACATAGGCTGCCACTTCGTTTTTGGACAACGGTCCCAGATGAAAACGGGCGGTTATTCTTTGAGCCATCTGCTCCATTTCTGGCAGCGCAATTTTGTCACGCAATTCTGGCTGCCCCACCAGCATAATTTGGAGCAGCTTTTTCTCACGGGTTTCCAGGTTGGTTAATAATCGCAGATGTTCAATGAGCTCAAGACTGAGATTCTGAGCTTCATCGACCATTAATACCGTATTGCAGCCCTTACTATGAGACGCCAGCAAGTGCTCATGTATCAGATCAATGTAGAGTTTCAACCCACTGTGGTCATTGGGGTAGGAAATACTTAAATCATCACAAATGGCCGCCAAAAACTCCCAGGTTTCAAGCTTGGGATTAAGAATGTAAGCCACCTCGGTATTCTCTGGCAACTGCTCCAGAAGACACTGACAAACCGTGGTTTTACCCGCGCCAATTTCACCCGTCAGCAAGACAAAGCCGCCGTTACTGCTTACACCATATAATAGGTGTGCCAGAGCCTCCCGGTGGTTCTGCGTTAAATACAGATAATGGGGGTCTGGCGAAATGGAAAACGGCGCTTCCTTGAGTTCAAAGTAAGACTCGTAATACATAAATATTCCTTGTACTTACAGAGTCTAGACGTTTGATTTAAATGGCGATAGCTTTACCAATAAAAAATCAACGAAATTTGCCGAATAGGCGTTTGGACCTATACTGATCAGTAAATAAATATGGGAGACTTGGAGCAGGTAAGCCTGTGGAACTCACTATGTTAAAACAAACAAGTCTTGTCATTCTTTTTTCCACCTGCCTTACAATCCTGCCTAGCTGGGGATCATCGAAAAATCTTGATCCGAACAACAATAGTGCAAACAAAACAAAACTTCCCCCTTTTGATTTAGGAAAAACCGAAAATAAATTTGCCGTTTCATCTATTTTTGACTCAGGTCCCGGAACATTACGGGAAGCCATTCATCTTGCCAATGCTTCTCCCGGAACAGATAAAATATTCTTTAAAAATGAGGAAGGCCTGTACCAACAGCCTCAAAATATTTTACTGGATCAACCACTTCCCGACATCACCGACAACCTGATAATAGATGGCCATATAGATAACATGCTATGGAAAGCGTCTGGGATCATAGTAGATGGAAACAACCAGGTTCGTCCCTTCAGAATAAATAAGGGAGTAACAGCCAAGATAACAAATATCACAATTGCCAATGGTACTGAAGAATACGGTGGGGGGATTTTAAACCTTGGCCAACTATCAGTCACAGGGGTAACGATGCAGGGGAATCACGCAACGAAATCCGGTGGAGCCATTAGCAACAGAGGAACTTTGTTATTTATTATCAACAGTACTTTGATAGGCAATTCAGCCGAAGAAAATGGCGGCGCTCTTTTTAATCTTTCGGGGGCGTCGTTTATTACCAATGCCACATTTACAAAGAATCGTTCAGAGGAAGGCGGAGCCATTTACAACCTGGGCGCTTTGTCATTGGCAAATACAATTCTCGCCAACAGCGATTCAAAATCTGACTGCTGGTCAAACACCGTATTTGATGTCCCAGAAAATAGTAATATTGTCGAAAGTACTAATGGGTGCGGAACATCATTTTCCAACGCAAACCCTTTGTTGGATGAACCTAATTATTACAATGGGCCAACAAAAACCATACCGTTGGCACAAAGAAGTCCGGCCATCAATTTTGGGAACAACCTGAAATCAGTGGATGAGCAGGGAAAGCCTTTAATTTGGGATCAACGAGGCAATGGCGATCCTAGATATGTATTCGGATTCACCGACATAGGTGCCTTTGAACTACAACCGCTATTACACCCATTAACTGTCGATACCACTGAAGATATTGACTTGAGAGTCTGCTCCACAGCAGGAAACAATTGCTCCTTACGAGGTGCAATTTTAATCGCTAATAATTATGACAAGCTAAATGAGATTTTCTTTGATGACGCAATTTTTTCTGAGAATTCTGAAATCTTGCTCGCCTCTCCATTACCAAAAATTAAATCTGATTTACGTATTGAAGCAAAAGGGGCCAATCCCGTTAAAATTTCTACTCGAAATATTGAATCAAAAAAGGGAATAGAAAAAGAAAATGCTTCCATTAACCTTCAATTAATAAACATTATCATTGAATAAAAAAGGCCGGTCATTGACCGGCCTTTTTTATCCTTTTATTTAAGACTAATTACAATCCATTATGGAAGTATTTGCGATTAACTTCACGCCCGTTGGATCAGCATTCGGAATCATCGCTCCATCATTGTCGACAATCATTACATCGTCACCTGACTCGTTATAGAGGTTAACTGGCCCAGCAGCATCCTTGATTGCTTTAAAGTTATTGCCTGCCAGTGCGTCATACAACGCCTGGTAATCGCCAGCATCAATTGATGCGCCATTATCCAATGCCAGATTCAAGGTTGCCGCCAGATAGACCCAAGAGGCCTGAACTCTGGCTTTACACACCTTGTCTTTTCTATTGTCGCCATTAGATTCCTGCCCAGGGCTTGCCATAAAGACACCAAAGACATCTTCGCAGCTATTCAGCTCTGTAAAACCGATATCTATGGGGAATCCTAGATGATCCTGTGCAACATGGCAGGTATAGCCGTACTCTACTGGAGATGGGAAGTCATTATCGCCATCACTTCCATGGGTTTTCCAGAATCCTAACGTACGAGTGGCACCACCTTCCTCAACGGTGCATGCATCACCTGCCTGTTTCAAGATGCTATTTGGCAATGGGTGTGAAGATTGAACCAACGTTGCTGTAACATCCACTGTATTCAGCAGTTCACCAGGTACCGTAGCTATTACGCCATCTTCGATTTCGTAACAACCCGTGCCGGGGTCACCACCGAAGTCAGCCTCCTGACAAGCACCTGCGGTGACACCAAGAGTGACATTGGAGTCTATACCCAATACCGTATCCACAATCGCTAGCTCCAAGGGAACATCGCCCGTATTCTCAATCCGAATACGGAAATTGGCAGATGAGCCCACGGGAACTGGCTCATCAACGCAGCTCTTAGACACTGTAAAGTTGGGATCGATAACCAGCACACTGTCCGAAGCATTGTGCGCAATAGCATTGGAGAAGCCCACCGCACTCATCACCGCGTTCACCTGATTGCTCACCGTACCACCACTAACACCTGCAGCAGTGCTGTAGCTCACCGTACAGTTTGCACCTGTGGCCAGTGATGCACCGTCACAGTTGTTACCGGCAAAGTCGATGGTCAGATCACCTTTCAGGGTATCCGACAGACTATCGAAGGTCAGATTCGGAGCACTGGCACCGGTGCTGGTATTGGTCACCGTAATCAACCAGTTAATGGGATCACCGACCTTAACGTTCTCAGTATCCGCCACTTTAGTGATGGTGTAGCTGGGACTGAACACATTCACACTGTCCGAAGCATTGTGTGCAATGGCGTTGGAGAAGCCCACCGCACTCATCACTGCGTTCACCTGATTGTTCACCGTACCATTCGCCACCGCTGTGGTTTGGTAGCTCACCGTACAGTTTGCACCTGTGGCCAGTGACGCACCGTCACAGTTGTTACCGGCAAAGTCGATGGTCAGATCACCTTT
>JBFICW010000040.1:0-18581 GCA_041581635.1 Porticoccus sp.
CTCTTTAGGGTTATCCATATTGGTAGAAACAGTTCTGCTCTTATCTTTACGAAATTAATGTTTATCTGGATCAATTGAAGCGTTTGCCTAGTCACGCAAAGAGTCCTGATGGCATGACTAAATCAGATCCAAAGAAAATGGCTGGCGATCGACCTGTGTTTGATTGCCGTATTAGTTAGAAATTAATACTAGAGATAAATATGTTTTCTGGTGCCTATCAAAATTTCTGGATTATTTTTCTAGTCACTATGTTTTATCGGCATGTCTCATTCAGAGTTATAAAAATTAACCACCAGAAACTTGATAAACTCTTCAAGCTCTACTATCTAACTTATTACAGCTTCGAAAAGGCAGCATCTCACTACAGCGGATATCCTGAATTACGGAAGTTAGTGAGCAACGCAAAGCCACGGGTCTCTGCTTATCCAGACGTCCGGACTACCGAAAAGCTTCAGGCAACAGTTTGGGGTTGCGGTGGTTAATCTGTTTGACTTGACATCTAGACACGGTCTTTCAAATACGCTCATCCAGCATTCCCCTTCAATTCCCGAACTGGCATACCAATAAATAGCTAATGCCTGGTGTTTCACTGTGGAGAATAGCAGCCGGAAGTGAATGGGAATTCTACTTCCTTCAGGATCGTGGTGTTGATGCCGCGGTGGCTGGTTTCAGGTTCGGTAGCCCAATTCCCATTCGACCTCGTATCGGCGCGAAACCACAGGGTTATGTGTGAGCGCGTTGTGCGGACTTTTTCCTGAATCGCTTGTTATAGGCGCTGATCTAAGGGGGGGGAATACCTCTTGATCGCGTGACACTCGAGTTATGTTCGGCAAAAAGAGGTAACAAGATGAACAAATCCCGTAACACACAATCGATCAGCGCCGCCATTGATTTATAAATCCTAAGGATTACATGGCGGCACGTTTAAAACGGCGTGCACCTGTTCAAGGTGCGCAGGGAATAAATCAATGGGGAGGTACTTATCATGTGCCTTAAACAGTTTTTAATCAGCATATTTTGTGTTCTGGGCTTTGCCATGATGCCGGCACAGGTTTATGCCGTCCATGACAACGGTCTTTTTGAACTGGATGTCAGGGCCGGTGTCGATGGTGACCAGGACAAGAAAAATCAACCGATTCCGGATTTTGTCGGAGACGGTAACACGATCAATGAGGGCGATGACGACTGGGTGGATATTTACAACGGTACTTCCAGCGCTTTCGCAACCTCATTTATCGAAGACACCTTTGCCAACAACAATATTGACAATGGTGCTGAGGCCTTTGTTGCCCTCAGAACACCGGAAGACAGCTTCTATACGGGTGGTGGCTCTAAAGACACCAATGGTATTCAGGAAGGCCCGTGGCTGTATAAAGTCGTGAGTGACCAGGTTCCCGATAAGAATGATATCGTCAATGCCTTTGCGGCAGCTTATATTGATCCCAGTGACGATCATGTCATCTTTTACTTCGGCCTTGATACTCACTCTGTAAATGGCTCTTCCAATGCCGGTTTTTGGTTCTTTCGGGATAACGTCAGTTTGACCCCGCTGGAGGCCGGTGCAGATACTGGGAGTTTTACGGGCGAGCACAGTGATGGTGATATCTTTGTGGCCGTGGCTTATTCAGAGGGTGGTCGCGTTGGTGATATCGATGTGTATGTCTGGAATGGTGATGATGCCACGGGTTCGTTGATGTTAATGGCTTCAAGCCAGAGTTGTGCAACAGCAGCACCCGGTGACGATGTATGTGGTGTGATCAACAAGCTCATGCCCGGCACGACCTTTGGTGAAGACCCAATCTTTGATTACGCCAACACACTGGTTGCTAATAACCCGATGGATGCAAATAGTTACCAGTACGAATCAGCAGCATTTGTTGAATTTGGGTTGGATATCACAGAACTGCTTGGCGGTAGTATTGGCTGTTTCAGTACGTTCCTTGCCGAGACCCGCTCCTCTCAGTCCGAAACGGCTCAATTGAAAGACTTTGCATTGGGTGCGTTTAACGTTTGTGGTCTTAACGTGGATAAAACCTGTGAAGCAGAGATCAATGAAGCGGGTGATGCCGCAGATGTGATTTTCTACGGTAAAACAACCAATACAGGTGCAGTTGAGATGGTGACTACACTAACTGACAGTGTAGCTGGCAGTATCTTCAACGTAGTTTGTATCGATGCCAACGAAAATGGTCGCTGTGGTGTTGTATGGAATGGCTCAGAATGGGTCATTGACTTACTGGAAGCGGCTCCGCCTAATTTGACCGGCATTGGGACAGGTACAGTGTCCTTTGATCACGGTCCGGGTGTTGTTGTCGCCTATGAAGGTTCCTATAGTACTTCGAATCTTGTAGATAACGGCGGCGCTCCTGGTTTTGACTTCAACGATACCGTGACGGCCAGCGGTTTGTTTGGCTCTGATACGGTAGGTCCTGAAACGGCGCCGGCAACCTGTAGCGCTGTGGGAACAGCTGCTATTTTGGTGACTAAAGATTGTGATGTGGAATTCGATGGAGTAACGGCCACATTTACTATCGATGGTACCGTTGAAAATACCGGTAACGTGAAGTTGATCAATGTGACCGTAGAGGATGATATCGACAAGGATGGCAGCATTGACCAGACCTTCAATCTGAACGATCTGGAGCCTGGCGAGACCGATACCTTCTCCTACAACTTTGGTAGCACTACGCAAACATCTCATTCCGATGAAGTGACAGCGACTGGGGAGAATGTCTTTGACTCCTCGGATACTGCCAGCTGGATGGATGATGCCACCTGTGGCTTTGCACCTGCACCAGCTATGACGCTGGTGAAAATCTGCGACCCCGCATTTGGCAGTAGTGGTAGTGGTGTAGATCTGATTCAGGACAGCGGTGTTGTGGTGGTACGTGTTCACAACATTATCACAGTGGAAAACACTGGGGATACATTGCTGAATGTGGTTCAGGTTAGCGATACCGATATCGGTCAATTAGTACAGGATAGCGGGCCAACCTTCGACTGTAGCGCCGGTAGCAGTTGCACCGGTAGTTTGGGTGTAGGTGATACCGCTGTGTTCAAACAGGCCTATTTACCAGATGGCAATAATATTGTTGATGCCCTGACCAATCCTGGTGGTGTTGAATTTAAAAACACTGCTTCGTCATCGGCAACTACAACGTTTGGTGATTCATTGGGTCCATTGACATCAGAAGCCAGCTGCCCACTTTGTCCCTAGATTGGGTGTCTGTGATGTCGATTAATGGAATAAACGGGAGCGGGGTAACCCCGCTCCCGTTAAGGAGGATAAAGTCATGAAAACGAACTGTTGTAGTTACGCCGGCACCTGCAGTATCGATGTCAGGCGGATATCAGTTTATTGGCTATTGGCCAGCTTCTTTTTGATGATGGCCTTGGCGGCTGCATCGGCCAATGCAACTCATGTAAACCCTATGTTTGTGGAGGGCAATCCAACCTGTTCAGATGTGGGTGGTCAGTATGAATTCAAAATAAATGATCCCTATGACGGTACTTTTACCGGGGGTAATCATCCGGACGGGGCCTTGGAGGTGATGATTGATGTTCGTGATACACCCCAAGGACCAGTATTTGACTGGGAAGCTTTGAATGGCACCGTCTTTATTATCGTTGTAAAAGGAGGGCCTAACGCCAATAAATACGTTTATGATGCCGCTGGGGAAACTTCCGATACTGGTTTGCATTCCCCGCTCAACCCAAAAAATGGAAGGTACTATGGCCTTAGCCATATTTCCTTCTGCTATGAGCCCGGTGAGCCCAGTATTGATGTGACCAAGAGCTGTAGTCAGCAATCAGTTTATGCTGCGACAGCGACTACGGTTAATGAGGTGGTCATCACCAATGATGGTGATTTCCCCTTAACTGGTATTCAAATCAAGGAAGCACTGAATACTTGTGCATTGACTGATGTGGGAGGCACCGGCATGAATGTGCCGTTAGCCAGTGGTGTCTACATGGCAGTACCGAATGGCGGTAGTTTCGATGGTGACTTGGCCGTGGATGAATGGGTGACGTTGGAAATCACCTGTGAAAATAATGCCCTTAATGTAGCTAATACCATAGCAGCCAAGGGTACGCACGAGACTGAAATGGTCATGGATATGGATAGCTCAGACCCATTGCTGGATTCAGGTGGAGCCTGTGCGCTGGCATCGGTACCCAGTATTGCCATTGACAAGGATTGCCCCAGTGACGACGACGTACGTTTGATGGGAATGGGCGGTATTCTTGCTGTTGAGGTTTGCCCATCTATTGTTGTTACTAACAACGGGCTAGAAACCTTGAGTATAGTGACCGTTTCCGATGCCGATATCGCGGTGCTTGATGGTTCGATCAATTACGGACCTTTGGCCCCCGGGGTATCAATTGACCTGGCTTCAGACTTGGGTCTTGATCTGTGTTATCTACCGGCGATGCCGCAGGAGTTGACCATTGATGACAATGGCACACCAGCTGATCCCAGTGATGACAAATATTCACCGTCAACCGCAAGCTTCTACAATGAAGCGACAGCTAATGGGTTGAGTGTTTTCGGTGGTGTTACCTCGGCCTCAGACGATACTGTGGATGAGTTTGGTGATCCCGAATGCCCACTGTGCCCACCATGCCCTGAGTGCGTAGAGTTGTAGCGCGCAAAACAGGGAAAGGTGGTAGTGATGTGAGGGATTATTGTATCGCTTAGACTTGGTTCAGGAGCCAAGAAAAAATGCTAGTTTTAATGTTGGCCTGACTCTTATTGAGCCAGGCCATTTTTTGCAGGTAGGGATTTATTTTTTGGCTCCCTTTCCGCCTCCTTTTCCTCCACTGCCGCCTCCAGAGGTAGTACCAGCCGATACGGTGACCGTTACTTGTGCTGTCGCTTGATTGCTCCCGTCACTAACCGTGTATAGAAACGATTCAGTACCAGTGAATTTACGTTGTGGGCTGTAACGTACAGTGCCATCGGCATTGATACTCACCGACCCCCTGTTATTGGGCTGGGTGACGGAAACAACGGTCAGCGAGTCTCCGTCAGGGTCACTGTCATTGGCCATAACAGGAATATTCAGAGAGGTTCTTTCCGGGGTGCTGGCATTGTCATTGTTTGCATTAGGCGCGGTGTTGTTAGCGGGATTTACAACGGTGTAAGTGGCACTGGCGGTATTTGACTTGCTGCTGGTGCGCTGGGTAGCAGTGCCTTGAATTACATGGCTGCCATCAAGCGCATTATTGGCCGATGTCACACTGAGAGTGGCATTACCACTGTTGCCTGGTGCCAGGTTGATGCTGGAAGTGCTCAGAGATTTCGACCAACCGGCAGGTACTGCAGCACTTAAATCAAAGGTGGCTGACGGGCATTCAGCGCTGTCCTGATTGGTGACAGTCAGTTGGTAGTTGAGCGTGCCGCCAGCAGCACTACTGTTGCCATTGAGCGCCGACAGAGAGACAGAGGGATACGCTGTTGTACAGACGGGTGTGTTCCCGGAAAGAGCCACATGAACCCTGGCGCTGGTAGGGGAGATGGCCGATGTCGTGATGACGATACCTGATTCAGGGTCGGTAAAACTGAGACCATTTTCCAATGCGGGATCGAACCAGTCGAAGATCAGATCGCTTCCGGGGGTCATGTCCAGCATATAACCGGAGTTAACACTGTTCTCTTCGCCAATACGAATGACTACACCATTGTGGAGGTTGGCACTGTCGAAGGCCGCATCCTCATCAATAATACTGTCGTAACCCACTGCGGTGCGGTACTCAATAAAAAACCATTCGCGACGACCGGTAGCGGGGTTCTGTCCACGCTCCACTTTAATGGATTTGGGTAGACCATTTCGGGCGGCACCATAGGGCTCTATATCGTAATGACCACTGCTGGTTGCTATTTGTACATCGTTGCTGGAGAACCAATCCAGCAGTTCCATATTGAAGCTGTTGAAGTTGCCGGGACGCTGTCCCTGAATATCCAGAGAATCGGCATACTCCCAACTGGCACAGTTGTCTCCGACAATAGAGGAGCCGCATTCAAGCCCATGGGCATGGGCCAGCCCAAGCGTGTGTCCTATCTCGTGTCCGGCGATCCGTAGACTGATGTCGCCGTTTAGCCACACGTAGGAAGGACTACCGCCCACGGAGGCAGCCCCAGCAAAACTACAGGCATTATTGGGGAATACATAGACGATTCGTTGATAGGCGTTGATGTTGGCCCCATCGTTAGTTGCCGCAGCATTTGCAGCATCGCGAATGGCGTTAGTATCACAATTACCACTCGATAGTGACAGGGTATGCCAGCCAGAGATATCGCCGTGCAGTGAGAGTTGACCAAAGGAGTTGTCATACATATAAGCATTAACATCACCAAAAATAGCTTGGTTTACTTGAGTATGACTAAAAGGCTCACTGGTATCATCAGCGAAGTTCACCAGAATAACCAGGGTGTTCTGGTCTCCAGTTGTCTGGGTGATGGGTGTATTTGCCGGTTCGGTTGAGGTGACACTTTGACTTGTGGTCGCCAGCATGTAGGTGAGTTCCTGGCCATCGTTTTCCAGAAGGACGCCACCGGCGGTTACCTGGCTGCCAAAGCCATGTTCTATGCTCTGTTCAGGTATTTCCAGTTCAATGCGTTTACCCTGAGCTGTCACTAGAAAGCGTCGTAAGAGAACGTTATTGTCTGCTGTATTATCTTCATAGAAATTTTCTAGGGTGCCCTGCAGTTCAACCCATGGCCCATTGTTCTGCCGAAGTTTTTGAACCACCTTTTGATGGGCTGGATGACTGGAACTACTAAACGCTTCTATAAGTGATTCCAGGTTCTGAGCAGCCGCATCATTCGCCTTTACATCGGTAACGGCTATTAAGTTGAACAGCGTGATGATGAAGCAATAATTAAAGAGGAAGAGAAAAGGTTTTGATCGATTACGTGATATGTGCTCCGTAAAAAATACGCGCACGGCACTACACGGGCCTGATATCAGGCCAGATGGAATAGTCATTTTTCACCCCAAGCAAAGCAATTGATGTCCAGAAAAATGGGTCTGGACGGTATAAGGCATTAACTCTATCCACATGACGCCCAGTTCGTTCGGGCACATTATTCTTGTCACATGGCTACGTTGAGCAAGCAATTAAGTGTCTACAAAGAAGTACTACTGGTGAAATCCTATCTAACCAAACCTCAGACGACTTTTAATATAAGTGGTCATTAAAAGCTGTGCAAACCTTAACCAATTTGATCGTCCAATAAAACCCTGTGGTCGTTTTTTGTGCACTTTATTCCAAACTATTTTGTTATAAGAACACAGTGAATGGGGTGCTTCTGAAATACTAAGGTGCGCAGAGATTATCCAAAATAGAGTACGTTAGTGAAATTTAATAGGTTTTTCTGGCGAAGGAATTTTGGGGAAATTATAGTCTTCAGTAACTGTAGCGTTGTATACATTGAGTAGGCCTTTGAGTCTATGGGGTGCTGTTCGCCCAGCTTGAAGAAAGCCATAATTGAGGCGCATTCGTTTGCTCGTACATTTGAGTTACTCGTGCTGTGAGCGGCACTTTTTTTATTACACCTTGTTTTGAATCTATCCTAAGAAAACGAACTGCCGGTTCATCAAACACAGGGTTGCTATTGTGGGCGTGGTAGCAAAGAACATATTGATGACTTAAGGTTAACGTGACCCTTGTGTGGAACGGGATTAACTTAGTCACCTTTAATGCTAACTGCAGACTATGAAATCATCAGCTAAAACAGCTCTGCCCGCAGCCAAACTTAAATTGGTCCGTCTGGGTATCGATACCTACCGTGAAAATGTTGTCTATCTGCACCGGGATTGCGAGGTTTATCGAGCGGAAGGTTTTCAGGCCTTATCGAAGGTCAAGATCTGCGCGGATGGTCGACGTATCCTTGCCGTACTCAATGTGGTGGATGATGCGGCTATCGTAGCTCCCGACGAACTGGCTTTATCGGAAGAGGCATTCGATCAACTGGGCCTGAGTGAGGGACAGGGGGTGACGGTGGAGCACGCACAACCCCCCGTCTCTATGGATGCTGTGCGGCGCAAGATTGCGGGCCAACGGCTGGATCAACAGGACTTTAATGCCATTGTTAAGGACATAACAGAAAGTCGCTACTCGAAAACAGAGATTTCGGCATTTTTGGTCGCCTCCGGGCAAAGTGATATGGATCGCGATGAAGTGCTTTATCTCACTCGGGCGATGTTGGATTCAGGTGAGCGTCTGGACTGGGATGAGTCGCAGGTAGCGGATAAACACTGTATTGGTGGTATTCCGGGGAATCGCACTTCCATGCTAGTGGTGCCGATTGTGGCTGCACACGGCATGCTTATTCCCAAAACCTCCAGCCGTGCCATTACTTCGCCAGCCGGCACCGCAGACACTATGGAAGTGCTGGCCAATGTCGAACTGGGAATTGATAAGTTGCACGACATTGTCAGAAAGCACCGCGGCTGTATGATCTGGGGGGGCACCGCGCGTTTATCTCCGGCAGACGACATTATGATCTCCGTTGAGCGCCCATTGGGTATTGATTCGCAGGGACAAATGGTGGCGTCTATCCTGTCTAAAAAACTGGCAGCGGGTTCAACTCACTTGTTGATTGATATTCCTACGGGGCCCACCACAAAGATCCGCCATATGCGCGACGCACAGCGATTGAAAAAGCTATTTGAATATGTCGGCGACCAGCTGAGAATTCAGCTGGAAGTGGTGATTACTGATGGGCGTCAGCCTGTAGGCAATGGCATCGGGCCCATGCTTGAGGCCCGTGATGTGATGCAGGTATTGCAGAATGATCCGCAGGCTCCCAATGATCTTCGTCAAAAGTCTCTTCGGCTGGCGGGGCGTGTATTGGAGTTTGATCCAGATGTTCGGGGTGGTTACGGTTTTGCCATGGCTCGGAATATTCTTGATTCGGGACGAGCCTTGGAAAAAATGAATGCCATAATCGAGGCACAGGGCGTGCAAACAACGAGCTATGCATTGGGTAAATTAACCCATGATATCGTGGCTCCAGCCGATGGCCTGGTCACCGCTATCGATAATTTCCAGATGGCGCGTATTGCACGATTTGCCGGAGCCCCTATAGACAAGGGTGCCGGTGTTGATATTTTCAAAAAGCTGGGTGATGTTGTCAAAAAAGGTGAAACACTTTATCGCTTGTATGCAGAGTTTCCCTCTGACTTTAAATTTGCTCTCGCGCTGTGCGAGCAGGCCAGTGGTTACACTATTGGCCAGCAGGCAGATATTACCCAACCCTTCGTGGAATTTTGAAGATAGTTTAAGGTGAAAGATTGATGTTACTGGGCTTTGAAGACTATGAATTACAAGCCCGGCGTCTTGCCGAGGCGCTTGGCTGGCCCTATGCCCGGGTAGTGACACACTGTTTCCCCGACGGTGAAGTCAAGGTTACTTTACCGGAAAAGTTGCCGGAGCATGTGGTGTTTTGCCGTAGTCTGGACCGCCCTAATAATAAACTTATCGAACTTCTATTGGCGGCTACCACGGCGCGTCAGATGGGTGCTCAACGATTGACGCTGGTGGCTCCCTATTTGTGTTATATGCGCCAGGACACGGCCTTTGCAGTAGGTGAAGCTGTGAGCCAGCAGATCATTGGCCGCTTTCTTGCCGAGCTGTTTGACGATGTTATTACCGTTGACCCCCATTTGCATCGTACACATCATTTTGTAGATGCTGTCCCTGTGACGCATGCTGTTGCTTTATCTGCGAATAAGGTGATGTCTGATTTTTTGCACTCCCGTTCCAGTGCCATCCTGTTAGGTCCCGATGCTGAGTCTATTCAATGGGTAAAGGCTATCGCGGAAGGCGGGGATTTAACATACGGTGTTGCCGATAAACAACGCCTTGGTGATCGAGAGATTCGCATTAACTTGCCAGCCCTTAATCTGGCAGACCAAGCCGTTGTGTTGGTCGATGATGTCATTAGTAGTGGCGAGACAATGGCAATCGCTGCTCAACGTTGTTTCGAAGCGGGGGCCAAGTCTGTGGATGTACTGGTGACTCATCCCCTATTTGCGCAAGATGCTGTTGAGCGTTTACGAGAGGTGGGAGTGGGAGGCGTGTGGAGTACCGATAGTATTCAGCACCCTAGTAATTGTATTGCATTGGCTGACTTGCTTGCCGAAGCGGTGAAAAAATTACCGAGTTTAAGCTAGTTTGTCACCTGGGTAGAATTATAAATTGTTTAAAAAATTAGTAATAACTTTGCAGGTAAGATGATGGTTTATTCATCATTTTACTGACATTAATGGGCGCAACATTAGAGGTGCAATAATAGATGTTGCTATGGATACCAGCACCATGGCGGTAATGACCCCAATTTTGGGTGAGCGGTGGCCTAGTGTTTGTTGAGGTGGAATTGACCGTTGACTGTTGGTGAACTGAACTCGGCACATGTTTTCGCTTACTTTGATGAACTTGGCACGGTTGGGCATTACCGTTTAAAAAGACCGATTGTTTTAGCTATTACTTATTACTCTCTGAACAGTACATATCGGCCAGGTGGAACTTGCGTAACAGGCGGTTAAGCTCAGCTCTTTCGTTAGCAGAATAGATGGCTGACAGCTTTTGTTCATGTTCACTTAATACCATCGCCATACTCTCTTCTATTAAGCGGTTACCCTTTTCTGTGAGGGCAATGATACGACTGCGTTTGTCTGATGCATTTGGCTGGCGGGAAATCAGTCCTAATTCTTCCAGATGGATAAGGATTTTAGTGAGGCCACCAGACGACAATAGATTAGCTTGGCACAGTTCAGAAGGTGTGAGTGCATAAGGTGTACCCATTTTTCTCAGGGTTGCCAGTGTGTCGAACTCCGCCGGTGTGAGATTAAATTGTTCGATAAATTTGCGGCAGTTCGACAGCATCATGTCGCCTGCGCGAATCAAGCGTACTGCCGTCGCACCAGCGTCCAGATTGGACTGAGGCCAATTTTTTTGGGTGCAACTGATGAGATCTTCAACATTCAGCTTTTGTTCTGCCATCTGAATAATTACCTTGCAAGAAAGATAAACGGGTTTTATAGTGACAGATATCTTTCTGGAAAGCAAAAAATTATTTGCTGGGCAAGGCGTCACCCCGGCGTATTTTTCGTACATTTAAGACAAACAATATCGAGCAGGGAAATCAGACAATGCGAGAAAAGCTTCTTCAGTTATTGCACGGTTGCAATAGGCCGCTAATGCAAGTCGGGTTGTTAATGGGATTGTGTTTGGTCGCATCCCCCTTGTTGATGGCCGAAGAAAAACAAGCGCCGGGAGTGCCGGTGACAGTGTCCTATCCGGAGCGGCAGGTTATTACCGAGTGGAATGAATTTACCGGCCGCTTTGAAGCTTATCGCCGGGTTGAGGTTCGCGCTCGAGTGGGCGGTTATCTACAGGCTATCAATTTTACCGACGGCGAGCGGGTGACCAAAGGTGACCTTCTCTTTACGTTGGACCCGAGACCTTTTGAGGCGGCTATAGCATCGGCCAGGGCAGAGTTAGCGCGAGCAGAGACTAATCTGGCATTGGCCCGGCAGGAGCTGGCACGTGGCGATAGGCTGGTGGCAAAAAATGCCATGTCACAGGAGGAGCTCGATACTCGTAGTTCTACCATGAAAGCCCGGCAGGCGGATTTGGCTGCCGCCAAGGCTGCCTTGGATATTGCCGAGTTGGATCTGGAATATTCACGCATCAGTGCGCCGATTAGCGGGCAGATTTCGCGTCGTGAAATTGATACTGGCAACCTGATTCAGGCTAATGGTAGTCAGATGCTGACCTCTATCGTGGCACAGCAGCCAGTGTATTTTGTGTTTGATATGTCTGAAAGCGACTACCTGAAATATAAACGCCAGCGTAATGGGACTGGTGATGACACGCTTATCAATCAGACACTAGCGGTGCAGGTGAGATTATTGGACGAGCAAGATTATCACCATAATGGGCGGGTAGATTTTGTCGATACGCATTTGGACGATAAAACCGGAACTATCCGCCTGCGGGCCGTATTTGACAGCAATGCCAACGGGCTGCTGTTGCCGGGCAGCTTTGGGCGGGTAAGGTTGCCTGCTGGTGAACCCGGGCCGGTGTTGCTGATCCCGGATGCGGCGATCATGGCCGACATGAACCAGAAAGTGGTGATGGTGGTGGATGAGAAGAACCGGGTGCAGTCGCGGGCCGTTGAGTTGGGTCCTGAGCATGAGGGGCTGCGAGTGATTCGTAGTGGACTGGAGCAACAGGATAGGGTTATTACCAAAGGCCTGCTGCGAGTTCGTCCGGGTGTGCTGGTGACACCTCAGCAGGCCAATGTTGCTGGGCCAACCTCATGAAGCTTGCTCATTTTTTTATTGAGCGGCCAATTTTTGCTGGTGTAGTATCGATTCTGATTGTGATGATCGGCGGTATTGCCTATTTGAATTTGCCCGTTTCCCAGTACCCCGAAATTGCTCCGCCCAGTATCAGCGTGACGGCAAGTTATCCCGGTGCTACGGCGGAGATTGCTGCGGCAACGGTGGCGACGGCGCTAGAGCAGCAGATCAACGGCGTTGAAAACATGCTCTACATGAAGTCGGAAAACACCGCCGATGGCCGAACCTCAATGTCGGTTACATTTGAGCAGGGTACCGATATTGATATCGCACAGGTCTTGGTGCAGAACCGAGTAGCCCTGGCCGAACCCTTTTTGCCGGAGGAAGTGCAGCGCCAGGGTGTGAACGTGCGCAAAAACTCACCGGACCTAATGATGGTGATTCATGTGCTGTCACCGGATGCCAGTCGTGACAGTCTGTATGTATCTAACTACGCCAGAACCCAGGTAATCGACCGGCTGGCACGTATTCAGGGCGTCGGTGAAGCACGTCTAGTGGCCGAGCGGGCTTATGCCATGCGGGTTTGGATTGACCCTGAACGAGCCTACACGCTGGGACTAACGGCCAATGATGTGGTTAGTGGCCTTCGCCAGAATAATGTTCAAATTGCTGCGGGTGTGATCAATCGACAGCCGATCGAAAGTAAAGGCGGATTTGAGTACAGCGTACAGACCCGTGGTCGCCTACTCAGTGCCGAGGCGTTTGCCGAAACCATTGTAAAGCGGGGTGAAGATGGTCGCCTTGTGCGTCTCAAGGATGTGGCTCGTACAGAGCTTGCTGCGCGCGACTATAGTACAAACGGTTATTTAGACGGCGACCAAGCGTTGCCGATCGTGATCTTTCAGCGCCCTGGTAGTAATGCACTGGAAACGGCGCAGGCGCTGCGGGCGGAAATGGAAGATATTGCCAAGACGATGCCGAAGGGCATTGAATACAAAATTATTTATGACCCGACACAGTTCATCAAACACTCCATTGATGAAATCTATAAAACGATTTTTGAGGCGGTGCTACTGGTCGTGTTGGTGGTGATGGTATTTCTGCAAAACTGGCGTGCGGCGATTATTCCTATTGTCGCTATTCCCGTGTCGCTGATAGGTACTTTCGCTGTGATGTCGAGTTTAGGTACATCACTTAATAATTTATCGCTGTTCGGGCTAGTGCTCGCTATCGGGATCGTGGTAGATGACGCCATTGTTGTGGTGGAAAATATTGAACGATACATAGCCGAAGGCCTGTCACCTCGCGAGGCCTCCCATAAAACCATGGATGAGGTAGGTGGCGCACTGGTGGCTATTTCGGTGGTGCTGATTGCGGTGTTCATTCCCACGGCCTTTATCAGTGGTGTTTCCGGCGCCTTTTACGGACAATTTGCGCTGACCATTGCTTCGGCGACGGTGATCTCGTTGGTGGTGTCACTGACCTTGTCGCCTGCGCTGGGGGCGCTCTTGCTTAAGCCCCACGTACCCTACAAGCAGCTCAGCGGCTGGAAGAAAATGGTGGCTTGGCCAGGCCACGCTTTTAATGCTGGTTTTGACAAATTGGCGACGGGCTATTCCAATTTAACCAAGCGGCTGGTGCGTGTCGTGATGCTGATGCTGTTTGTCTACGCAGGCTTAATCGCTTTCACTGGTTGGCAGTTTAATCAGGTGCCTGCAGGTTTTATTCCTGAGCAGGATCAAGGGTATTTAATCACCGTGGTGCAGTTGCCACCGGGTGCGACGTTGGACCGAACTGATGCGGTTATCCGAAATGCCGCCGATATTCTGAGGAAGGTCGATGGCGTGGCACATGCTGTTCAGTTTGCAGGGCTTGATGGTGCCACCTTTACCAATGCTTCCAACGCAGGTGTGATTTTTACACCGCTGGAACCCTTTGAGGATCGAGAGAAAAGGGGGTTGTCGGCAGTCCATATTCAGCAGCAGGCGCAGCAGGCATTGGGTCAGGTGCAGGAAGCAATGGCCTTTATGATTATGCCTCCATCGGTGAGGGGGATGGGCAATGCCGGTGGCTGGAAGCTGTACCTTCAGGACTTGACCGGTAGCGGCATTGGAAACTTAGAACAAGTGTCGCAAAACATTATTGCCGAAGCGAATCAGCAGACACAGCTGACGCGGGTGTATACCTTTTTTAATACTCGTACGCCAAGAATTTTTGCCAATATTGATGAAACCCGTGCGGAAATGCTCAATGTACCGACCCAGAATATTATCGACACACTTGAAATTTATCTGGGCTCCCGTTACGTCAATGATTTCAATTTGCTGGGGCGCACCTACAACGTAGTGGCACAGGCCGATGGGCCTTACCGTGACGAAGGTGCCGACATCAACAGCTTGCGCGCACGTTCTGTCGATGGCGATATGGTGCCATTGGGTTCGCTGGTTACGTTGGAAGATCGTACCGGTCCGATTCGACTGGCGCGTTATAACAACTACAGTGCCATTGATATTTCCGGCAGTGCCGCGGCCGGTTTCTCCAGTAGTGAGGCCATGCAACGCATGGAAAACCTGCTGGCTAACAGTTTGCCCGAGGGTATTGGTTTCGAGTGGACCGAAATGGCGTTGCAGGAGAAACTGGCGAGCGGTTCGGTGCTGGTCAATTTTGGTCTGGCGGTGCTGTTTGTGTTCTTGCTGTTGGCAGCGCTCTATGAAAGCTGGTTGTTGCCGCTGTCGGTGATCCTGATTGTACCTATGTGTTTATTAGCGGCGGTGTCAGGTATTGCCCTGCGTGGTATCGATAATAATATTCTGGTGCAAGTGGGCTTTATTGTTCTTATTGGTCTTGCGTCAAAAAATGCTATTTTGATCGTCGAATTTGCGCGCCAAGCAGAAGAGGAAGGTCTGAACCGCCTTGATGCAGTGGTGCGTGCGGCCCGGATGAGGTTGCGGCCGATTCTGATGACTTCTCTGGCTTTTATTCTGGGTGTACTGCCATTGGTTTTGGCTTCCGGAGCGGGTGCCGAAATGCGACAGGCGCTGGGCACCACGGTGTTTGCCGGCATGATTGGAGTAACGTTGTTTGGTTTGATTTTCACTCCTGTATTTTACGTGGCCTGTCGTTGGCTCGCTGGTAGGCGACAATCGACCGCTTCCAGCGGCTCATAGGAACCAGTTGAAATGAGATGTATTGCCGTAGTTTTAATGGTGTCAGCGTTGCTGTTGGGCGGTTGTGTGGCCGTGGGGCCGGATTATGCCGGGCCACCGCAAACGCTGGATCCCGAACATACCGAATTTCAATCGCTGCGACTTCAGTCACCGGGTGTGCAGTCGCTGTATCTTCAGCAACAACCGGCCGATGCTTGGTGGTTGCAGTTAAAAGATCCAACCTTGACCGGCTTGATTGAGCAAGCGCTGCAGACCAATACTGATCTGCGTATTGCGTTGGCGAACCTGAAAGCAGCACGGGCAGTTTTGCAGGAAACCGCTACTGGGCTGCAGCCTTCGGTCGATCTGTCGGCTGGGGTTGAGCGATCTAGGGCATCGATCATCAATGCACCCCAAACTGGTGTAAATACGATTAATTCGGCCTCGCTGGGATTGGCCTGGGAGCTGGATGTGTTTGGCCGTGTTCGTCGTAGTATTGAGGCAGCAAGCAGCAATATAGAGCGCAGTGAAGCATTGCGCGATGATATGAAACGTATTGTTATTTCCGATGTGGCGGCGGCATATTTTGATCTGCGTGGTGCTCAGGAAAGGCGCAGGGTGGTTGAGCGTAATATCAACAACCAGCGCGAAACAATGGAGCTGACAATTATTCTGGTCCGCGAAGGCATGAGTTCGCAGCTTGATACGGCACGTGCACACGCCCAGCTGGCAGCTACTCAGGCATTATTGCCAACCATTATTAGTGATCAAAACACCGCGCTGAATCGTTTGGCGCGTCTGACTGGTCGAGTGCCCGGGTCGCTGGACGTAACATTGCAGCAACTCACTTCACTGCCTGCCATGCCAGATTTCATAGCGGTGGGCGACGCGGCTTCGTTGATCCGCCGTCGGCCTGATATTCGTGAGGCTGAGCGGGGGTTGGCCAGCTTAACGGCTCTAACTGGAGTGGCTGTAGCAGACCTGTTTCCCACCGTTAACTTTGTTGCCAGTGTCGGCGTAGCAGCTGACAGCAATTCGAGTCTCAGTGATCATAGCGCCAGTAATTATGCCGTGGGTCCGGGCATTGTCTGGAATGTGTTTAATCGCAGCGCTATTCGTGCGCGTATTGAACAGACTAAGGCCGCTACCGAGGCGCAGTTGGCTCGTTATGATGGCGTGGTCCTTCAAGCGCTTGAAGAGGTCAACAGTGCATTGATACGTCATGCCCAAGAGCGAGAACGTAATCGTGTTTTGCGAGAATCCGCTGCCGCCAGTCGTGAAGCTGTGGAGTTGGTTAAGTTGCGTTATAACGCCGGTGTCGAGTCATTTTTGGATGTGCTGGATGCCGAACGCACCCTGCTGGAAGCGGAGCGTGAACTGACGGCTTCCAACATTGATTTCGCTCAGGGTACCATTAGCTTGTACCGGGCTCTGGGTGCTGGTTGATTCTTCGCTAATCTACAGTGGGGTAGTTTGAACTCCAATGGTGATGATAAGTTACCAAGTCTTCCGGCTCTGATGTGGGGTGCTTTCTTAAAATTCGTTATCGAATTGAAGTAGCTCAACAAGGCTATAGCGACATTTTTTCATTGGTGATCTATTGGTAACTATAGAGAAAATAAGTATTTTTTCGGGAGCTATGAACAAGGTTGGGGTGTTTCTTGCTAAAAAAGTAAAATAATTACTATTTGTATGGAACCTATGACTGTTTTATCTGACTAATTATTACAACAGCAAAATGCTTCTCCCCAAGCAGCAAAAAACCCCGGTTCACTCACCATGACCGGGGTTTTTTACGTCTGTAGTGTTTACAAGTTAACTTGTCATAATCTAGGGTGGGTGATTTTGGCTTTATGGGTCAAAGTGATACTAGGTCATAAACATTTGAATAAGCTCCCAAGTGAAAAACATGCATAACGACAATGTTCAACAATGGCATCACGATCACACTTTTGAACAGGATCAACGCAGACCTGGCGAGTCGCGCACGCTAATTGTCATTGCCATCACATCCGTCATGATGGCCGTCGAGCTTTATGCCGGCATCAAGTATGGTTCCATGGCACTGCTCGCCGACGGGTTACATATGGCATCTCATGCCGTTGCTCTGAGCATCACTGCCTTTGCTTATATCTATGCCTGTCGCAATGCGCGCAATAGCCAGTTCAGCTTTGGAACGGGCAAGGTTAATGCTTTAGGTGGCTTTACAGGAGCCATTTTATTGGCAATTTTTGCTCTGTTCATGACTGTAGAAAGTCTTGGTCGGTTACTTAACCCTGTCGATATTATTTTCAATCAAGCCATATTTGTTGCCGTGCTTGGCTTGTTGGTGAATGGCGCTTGTGTGTTTATCCTCGGGGTCGAGGGCCACGATCATCATCACAATAATGATCATGCACACCACCATCATCACGATCACAACCTGAAGTCTGCATACCTACACGTAATGGCTGATGCCCTTACCTCTGTGCTGGCAATCATAGCTTTGCTTATGGCGAAGTATTTTGGGGTTGTCTGGATAGACCCCGTTATGGGCATTCTCGGTGCACTTCTTGTTGCAAGGTGGTCCTATGGTTTACTGGCCTCTACAAGTGCCACCTTGCTCGACCGACAAGCGCCTGAAAAGCTACGGCAAAAAATTAGAGAAGCAACTGAGGCCGATGGCGATACATGGGTCACTGATTTACATGTATGGTCAATTGGCCCAGAAATTTATTCTGCACAAATTTCTGTTGTTGCACGCAACCCCCTCACTCCCATCGAGTACAAAGCAAGAATTCCCGAAGCTTTTAGGCCGGTTCACATAGCCATTGAAATACACAAATGCTGAAGGTGCCGCTGATGCAATCGTTCTAATGGCACCCTTTCTCATCAATACATTCAGGTTGGGGCATGCAAAGCCCAAGCAGCACTCAGTAAAATGTGCCTTGGTGTTGCACCTAAACCTAAGCTCTGAGACCTTTGAAAGGATTTTAGAGGTAGGCTGAAAAAGACTACAAGGCTATGAAGGTCTCGGACTGCAGAACTTAGGCAATAAAAAAGGGGCTGCATTCCTGCAACCCCTTGTTTTATATGGCTCCGCCTGCTGGGCTCGAACCAGCGACCCAATGATTAACAGTCA
>JBFICW010000041.1:0-16111 GCA_041581635.1 Porticoccus sp.
AAAGAGGCCGCCAGCAAAGCCCTGGGGACAGGTATTGGGCTAATATCCTGGCAGGATATGGAGGTCAGTAACGATAGTCGCGGGGGGCCGGTACTTACCCTTAAAGGCGCGGCATTGCAGCGTATGCTGAAAATGGGGGTTGCCCATGTGCACCTAAGTCTTTCAGATGAGAAAGATTTTGCGGTGGCTTTTGTCGTACTGTCGGGTAATGGTTAGAAGTCAGACACGAGCCGATAGCATAAGGCTAGATCAACCTAAAAGCCTGATTATTCACTGCTCATAACTGATTGATAGGTAATAATTATGATTGCTTCTTGGCGGTCTCGGTTATTTTTCAAACAAAGGCCTTCCACTCAAGATAAACTACGCATTTTATTTTAAGCGTCGCTATGTTCAATGTGCTGTTATGAAAAAAATCCTAACAGCCAGGTAGTACATTATTTAGTAGGGAAATTGATGTTATATCCAACTATTGAGTCCTTCGTCGGAGGAACACCCCTAGTACAATTGCAAAGACTCCCGGGTCATACAAGTAACACCGTTTTAGTGAAGCTGGAAGGCAATAACCCTGCAGGCTCTGTTAAAGACCGACCCGCAATGAGCATGATTCAGCACGCTGAGGCGCGTGGTGAAATTCGCCCAGGGGATACGCTCATCGAAGCTACCTCGGGAAATACTGGCATTGCTTTAGCGATGGCTGCGGCCATAAAAGGGTACAAAATGGTGCTAATTATGCCGGAAAACAGTACTGAGGAACGCAAAGCGGCAATGAGGGCCTATGGTGCTGAACTGATTTCAGTAAGTAAAGAAGAGAGTATGGAGGGAGCCCGCGATCTTGCTAAAGCCATGGAGTCTGAGGGGAAAGGTGTTGTGTTAGATCAGTTTGGCAACATGGATAATCCTCTTGCTCATTACGAGCATACCGGCCCAGAAATATGGCAGCAAAGTAATGGTAACGTTACACATTTTGTCAGCTCAATGGGTACAACTGGCACTATTATGGGTGTCTCCCGTTACCTAAAGGAACAAAATCCGGACATTCAAATCATTGGACTGCAGCCAGAGGAGGGAGCGAGTATTCCCGGTATTAGGCGGTGGTCCAAAGAATATCTTCCCGAGATTTTTGATGCATCTCGTGTTGACCGTACTATGGATATGGGACAGCAGGAGGCTGAGCAGTGTATGCGTGCATTGGCCTGTGAGGAGGGGATTTTTTGCGGTGTCTCGTCTGGAGGCGCAGTAGCTGGCGCTTTGCGTTTATCTGCTGAGGTTGAAAATGCGGTGATTGTCGCAATTATCTGTGATCGTGGGGATCGTTATCTATCCTCTGGTATTTATTAGTATGGCCAATTTAATGGTCCGCATTAAGTTATACCGTGCATTGATTGTTGATAGAAGAGGCTGTGTCTGAAGAAAGAGGCATAGGGTACAGGTTGGGATATGGTTCAAGTTAGGCGTCGTCACCCCCTCCACGATGATGGAGATATTTGTATCGAGCAGTGGGTAACTCATCTACTTGATAGGGTTTCTAATGGCAATATTAGTAGAGAAGTACTGGTTGCCGCTTGTGAACTGGCGAAGGATTCGGAGGCGAGTAGCGATGGCTTGAATGACCAAGTGTGGGCTGCAACTGTGAGTAGTTTTCATACTGGCCTGGAAATGGCCGAAATTCTTGCTGAACTGCATTTATATGATGAAGACAGCCTTGTCGCCGCGGTTCTCTACAGAGGGGTTCGGGAGGGGCGTATATCAACTGAAGTCGTGACGAAGCAGTTTGGAGAGAATGTCTCCAGGTTGATAAAAAGTGTTCTAAAAATGGCTGTTATCAGCACTTTGAGAGCCGATAGTGATGGCGGTGCCTTTGGTCATGCAGCCGCCCAACAGGCCACCAAAGTCAGGGAGATGTTGGTTTCCATTATTGATGATGTGCGCGTCGCACTGATAAAAATTGCCGAACGCACCTGTGCGATCCGTGCATTGAAAACAGCCTCTGAAGAAAAGCGTTTACGTGTTGCCCGTGAGATTTTTGATGTTTATGCCCCCTTAGCTCATCGGCTTGGTATCGGCCAGCTAAAATGGGAGCTGGAAGATTTGGCATTTCGGTATCTGGAAAATGATGAATACATGCGCATTGCCAGGTTGTTGGATGAGAGGAGAATGGATCGCCAGCGTTATATTGAGGAGTTAATCAATACGCTAAAAAACGAACTGGAAAAGTCTGGTATCAAAGGTGATATTGCTGGGCGAGCCAAGCACATTTACAGTATTTGGCGGAAAATGCATCGCAAGGATATCGGCTTTTCGCAGATATATGATATCCGTGCTGTGAGGGTCTTAGTCCCAAATATTGCCGATTGCTACACGGTGCTTGGCATTGTTCATAGTCACTGGCGAAACATCCCTAACGAATTTGACGACTATATTGCCTCTCCCAAGGAGAATGGCTACCGCTCTCTACATACGGCTGTCATCGGTCCACATCAAAAAGTGATTGAAATACAAATCCGTACCTTCGAAATGCATGAAGAAGCTGAATATGGCGTGTGCTCTCATTGGCGTTATAAAGGTACCGATACCAAATCTACTGCCAACAGCTATGAAGATAAAATTGCCTGGCTGCGTCAGGTGTTGGAGTGGCATGAAGAGCTTGAGGAAGACCACGTTCAGGAACTGCTCCGTCTCGATAATGCAACAGATCGTATCTACGTGTTTACACCAGAGGGGCATGTGGTTGACTTGCCCGTTGGATCAACCCCTTTAGATTTTGCTTACCGAGTACATACGTCAGTTGGGCACCGATGCCGCGGGGCAAAGGTGAATGGCCGAATTGTACCCCTTAATACTGCGTTGCAGACCTCTGATCAAGTCGTGATATTGACGGGCAAGCAAGAAGCCCCTAGTCGAGACTGGTTGTCCCCAGCGTTACACTATTTGCATACGACCCGGAGCCGGGCCAAGGTGCAGCAATGGTTTCGTAAACAGGATCACGAGAAGAATGCCCAAGCGGGTAAGTCAATGCTGGATCGTGAAATTCGGCAGCTCAATATACCCAATATTGATATGGACGCACTGGCTACTAAGTTCAATAAACACGGTGAAGATGGACTTTTCGCAGCTATCGGTGCGGGTGATGTCGGCATAGATCAAGTGGTCAATTCTGTTCTGGCTCAGTCGGGCATGAACAAAAAGCCGAGTAAAACCTATCCTGCGATGCCATCAAAAGCCAGCCGTTATGCGGAATCAGATATCTATATCTATGGCGTCGGAAATTTATTAACCCACATTGCCAGGTGTTGTAACCCCATTCCAGGGGATGAGATTAGTGGTTACATCACCAGTGGTCGGGGCGTATCTGTACATCGCAAAGACTGTGGGAATTTACTCAGATTACAGGGTTCCGAACCAGAAAGGGTCTTGGAGGTTCACTGGGGTGGGGCACCAAAACAGGGGTACCCAGTTAAGATCACCTTGGATTCATACGATCGCGGTGGTTTGCTAAGAGATATCACTGCGGTGTTAGATAAAGCGGGTTTGAATATTCTATCTATGTCGTCTCAAACAGACCAGGGTCGCGACGGTGTGTCGGTGCGAATGGGTATTACCCTGGAGGTGACAAGCATTGATGAGTTGGGCAAAGTTATGTCACGTCTCAGGCAGATTCCGAATATGACGAGTGTTCAGCGTGTGCAAGAGTCCTAGGGGTTATATGGAAAATCAAAAAAACCAGTTAGATAATCTGTTGTGTTTAATGCAGCGATTAAGAGATCCTCAAACAGGTTGCCCCTGGGATCTTAAGCAGACCTTCCAAACGATCGTTCCACATACTCTCGAAGAAGTCTACGAGGTGGTGGATACTATTGAGCGTGAAGACTATAGGCACCTTAAGGAAGAGTTAGGTGATCTACTGTTTCAGATTGTTTTTTACAGTCAACTGGGAAAAGAGCAGGGCCTGTTTGACTTTACTGATATCGTGGCCGTGCTTATCCACAAATTGCTAGCACGTCACCCCCATGTTTTTCCTGACGGAACACTCAATAGCAAGAGAGACGAAAAAGCTGTTCCTGACGAACAGCAGATAAAAAAAACGTGGGAATCGATCAAGTCTTCCGAGCGACAGAGCAAAGGTGCAGAGTCGATACTTGCGGATGTTCCAGAAAGTCTTCCAGCCTTAACGCGGGCAATGAAACTTCAAAAAAGAGCTGCTAGCCATGGCTTTGATTGGCCATCGATCGATGGCGTCGTCGATAAGCTCGATGAAGAAACAGAAGAGTTTAAAGTTGCCCTTAAAGAGGGAGATCAGATAGCTATTGAAGAAGAACTTGGGGATCTGATGTTTACTATGGCAAATCTGTGTCGTCACCTAGGGGTAGATGCCGAAACAGTTTTGCGAAAATCAGCAAGAAAATTTGAGCATCGCTTTCAATTCATTGAAAACAGTGTTCGGGCCAACGGTCAATCCTTGTCTGAAACTCCACTCGATGAGCTGGATCAATTATGGAATCAGGCTAAACAATCATAATCTCTGTGCCTTAAACAAGCACACACCTTGTGGCCGCAGGCATTTATGTGTAAGGTTTGCGCCGATTAATGAACAACTGGGTAAATAAACAATAAATTACCCCCCTGTAAACCGGAGATCACTGATGAGAATTATTCTGTTGGGCCCACCCGGTGCCGGCAAAGGCACTCAGGCCACTTATATTACCGAGAAATTCGGTATCCCCCAGATTTCTACTGGCGACATGTTACGTGCAGCTGTTAAGGCTGGGACTGAGCTAGGCCTGAAAGCCAAAGGTATTATGGCTTCTGGCGGATTGGTTTCAGACGACCTGATTATCGCGCTTGTTAAAGAGCGTATTCAGGAACCTGATTGTGTTAACGGTTTCCTCTTTGATGGATTCCCAAGAACCATTCCTCAAGCAGAAGCGTTGTTGTCTGAAGGTGTTGTCATAGACAAAGTGATTGAGATACACGTAGAAGACGAAGAAATTGTTGCTCGTCTGAGTGGCCGTCGTGTGCATGAAGGATCTGGGCGTGTGTATCACGTCAGTAACAATCCTCCCAAGCAAGAGGGTCTGGATGATGTGACTGGCGAGCCGCTGATACAGCGTGAAGACGATACGGAAGAAACCGTACGTAACCGCCTAAATGTCTATCATGATCAAACTAAACCTTTGGTAGGTTTCTACCAGGGTTTGGCTACATCTCAACCAGAGAGCGCGCCAAGCTATGCTCGCGTTGATGGTGTGGGTCCATTGGACGAAGTTCAGTCTCGCTTGGAAGCGGCGCTGGCCTGAGGTCAATAAGTCATGCAGAATGGGCTCTTCGGAGCCCATTTTTTTTACCCCAACTTTATTACGTTTATGTGATGAAAAAGTCAGCGATTATTCTTGTTAATCTAGGTACACCCGAATCTCCTACAGCGGCAGGTGTGTCTAGATTTTTGAAATTGTTTCTCTCAGACAGGCGAGTGGTCGAGGCTCCGCGTCTAATCTGGTGGTTGCTGCTTCGGTTGGTCATCATTCCATTGCGCGCTAAAAAAGTAGCCCATGCATACCGAGAAATATGGTGGGATGAAGGTTCTCCTCTTCGTGTTATCAGCCATCGTCAGGTGGCGGCGTTACAAGAATTATTGAATAAAGAATATAAAACTCTGGCTCCATTAGTCGTTGATGCTGTGACTTACGGTAACCCATCAATAGCAGCAGTTATTGCTTCGTTAAAAGAAAAAGGCATAGATCAATACATCGTTGTTCCAATGTATCCGCAATATTCAGGATCAACCACAGGTGCGATCTACGATCAATTGTCAGATATGGTTAAAGGGGTTAGGAATGTACCCGATATTCACACGGTAAAATCTTTTTATGATCATCCTAAATATATCGATGCTTTAGCTCTACGGGTCAGAGAATACTGGGAAAAAAATGGGCGAAATAAAAAACTATTGATGTCATTTCATGGGATCCCTAAAGAGTATGCAGACAAAGGTGACCCCTACGGAGAGCATTGTATGGCTACGGCAACTGCGCTATCCGAGGCACTACAGTTATCTTCGTCTGACTGGAGTATTGGTTTTCAGTCTAGATTTGGACCTAAGCAATGGTTGGAGCCCTATACAGATGAGCAGCTTAAAAAATGGGCTGCAGAGGGTGTCGAGTCTGTAGATGTTATCAGTCCGGCATTTACTGCTGACTGCCTCGAAACACTTGAAGAATTAAATATTTCCTACCGACAAGTTTTTATGGATGCCGGTGGTTTGAGCTATAACTATATCCCTTGCGTTAATGATTCGCCGGCTTTCACATTTGCGCTGTTTAAACTGATTAAACCTTTCTTAGAGATAAATGGTGAGAAAATAGTTAGAGTTGGCAACTTTTTTCCTGATAATGGCTAAAAAAAGAGCTTTTTTTGTGGAAAAATTTTTTTTATTGCATAAACTTTAACCACCTGAATTTTTCTATGGTAATCGAGCAAGTCCAGTATTCCTAAATAATAAAGGAGAAATACAATGGCGCGAGTTGCAAAGAAAACGGCTGCAAAAAAAGCAGTACGCAAGCCGGCCTCAAAAAAATCAACTTCTACTGCTAAAAAACCTAAGTTGACCTCAGCGCTTGATAAAGCCTCTTTGGTTGTTAGCGCCATTGAAAAAGAAATCGCCACACAGACAAAAAAAGTCGCGGCTGCTCGAAATAAAGTGGCAACTAGTCGTGCACGAGTTGCTAAAAATGCGACTAAGGCTGCAGACGCTGCCCTCAAAAAAGCAACGAGTGAGGTGCGTATGAACGTGAACAAACTCGACAAGTTGGTCGTTAAAGCTACTGTCGCTAAAGCTGAATTGCGAGCGACTAAAATTCTTGAGCAGATCAAGAATATGGAGAAAAAAGCTCGAGCTCAAATCCAAAAGGCAGAACAAAAACTTGAGGCTAAAACGAAGGCCGACTTGGAAAAAGCTCTCAAGCGATATGAGAAATCTTGGGTCAACCAACGTTCCAAGCATGTAGCGCTTCAGCTAAGGGATCTTGAGAAGAGTGCTGTCTCTCGTGTAAAAACTGTAGAAAAACGTCTACAGAAGCAAGCGGCTGAAGTACTTAAAAAAGCTGAGGCTAAAATCGAATCACTTAAAGGTACGGCTAAAGCGCCTGTTAAACGTAGCCCAGGTCGTCCAAAAAAGACCGCAGCCACCGCTACAGCAAAAAAATCTGCCGTTACTCGCGGTCCAGGTCGTCCCAAGAAAGCAACAACAAGTAAGGCTTCTCCCTCCAAAACTACTAAGAAGGGCCCAGGTCGCCCCAAAAAAACAGTTACAGCTAAAGCACCGGCGAAAAGCACTGCTGTTAAAAAGGGGCCTGGTCGTCCAAAGAAAAGTACAACGGCCAAAACAGCACCAAAAACCACTACAGTTAAAAGAGGGCCTGGTCGTCCCAAGAAGGCCGTATCAACAAAACGTGCCGTGAATCCAGTGGTTAAGAAAACTCCTGTAAAGAAAGTCATAGCAAAAAAACCTACAGAGAATAAGCCGGTAGTCCCAGTGTCAGAACCTTTAAAGCAAGATACTCCATCGTGAATTAGTTTTCTTTGATGGAACCACTCAAGAAAAAAGAACATTGTGTTTCTCTATTCTTGTTTACAAAAAGGTTACAATCCCCCGCCTGACGGGGGATTTTTTTAGCGTGGTAAATATACTTGCAATTGACACATCGACACCGGCCTGCTCGGTTGCACTGAGTTGTGGTGACGATGTTGTTTCGCGTTTTCAGCTTGCTAGCAGGTCTCACACTCAAGTTATTTTACCGATGATTGATGAGGTTTTGGGGGAAGTAGACCAAACCTTAGGACAAGTTGATGCTATAGCATTTACAGCGGGTCCGGGATCATTTACCGGAATTCGTATTGGTTTTGGTGTTGTCCAGGGCTTAGCCTTTGGTGCGGACTTGCCAGTAATTCCTGTCTCGAGTTTAGAAACATTAGCGTATACGGCCGTTAGGAAACTTCAAATTTCAGCTAATGGTTATGTGCTACCCATGCTTGATGCTCGAATGGATGAAATTTATTGGGGCTTGTTTCAGTATGAAAACGAAGGTTTGAGTCGTGTTGTAGAGGATTGTTTAACCGCCCCTGAAGGGGTTTGTTCTACTTTTTCTGACTTGCCTCATACGGTTGTGGGCGATGGTTGGAATTATGCAGCTCGTATTTCACTAGCGCCCGCCACCGTTGATTCAATGCTGTTACCTGACGCTAGAGATGCGTTAAACATTGCCTTGCCGAAAGTAGTCGCGGGAAAAGTGTGCTCTATAGATCAGGTTAGCCCTGTCTATCTGAGAGATAAAATTACTTGGAAAAAACGTCAGCGATTACGTTAGAAAACCTGAACAATAGCTTACAAGATTAAGGGAAATACATAACATTGGACACCTTTCAGGTTGTTTTTCTGGCAGTGATACAGGGGCTTACAGAGTTTCTTCCCATTTCGAGTTCTGCCCACCTTATTCTGCCTTCTGCAATTCTCGACTGGGAAGATCAGGGGCTTGCCTTTGATGTGGCTGTTCATGTTGGTTCGTTAATAGCTGTCTTATTTTATTTTAGAAAGGACATTAAATTATTAATAGTGTGTTGGTGCCAGAGTCTTTTCAGTGGTCGTCAAACACCTGAAAGCAGGCTGGCTTGGCAGATTGTTCTGGCAACGATTCCCGCCGGTCTGGCAGGGCTTTTTCTTGCTGAGGTAATAGAGCATCACCTTCGTTCTATTGCCGTTATTGCATTTACTACGATTGTGTTTGGTGTCTTATTGGGGCTTTCCGATAAGTTTAGTAAGAGGGTCAAAGACCTTCATCAATTTACCTGGTTTTCTGCTTTATTCGTTGGTTGTGCTCAAGCCATTGCATTGATCCCTGGTACTTCAAGATCTGGCATCACTATCACAGCGGCTTTGGCGTTAGGTTTCGACCGTACTGCGGCCGCGAGATTTTCGTTTCTTCTATCTATCCCAATTATTGTTTTGAGCGGCGGTTACAAAACAGCACAGCTAGTACAGCTGGATGCAGTGCCCTGGGCAGATATTGCTTTGGGTACAGCGCTTTCTGGAATGAGTGCTTACCTATGTATCCATTTATTTCTTACCTGGATCAATCGGATCGGGATGCTTCCCTTTGTACTCTATCGGCTTTTTCTTGGCGCTGTCTTAATAGCCATTCTTTTAACCAGTTAAGCAAGTCGTTAGTGGGGTAACAGATGACCAAAGTAGCCTTCCTGGGTTTGGGAGTAATGGGGTTTCCAATGGCCGGGCATTTGAGCAGATCCGGGTATGAGGTTACGGTATATAACCGCCATCCCGAGAAGGCGATGGCCTGGCTAGATAGATATAAAGGCATTTCTACTCAAACCCCCAAAGAGGCTGTAAAAGATGCTGACGTTGTCTTTGCCTGTGTCGGTAATGATGATGATCTTCGACAGGTCACGCTGGGTGAGTTGGGTGCTTTCAGTGGGATGAGAGCTGGCGCTGTTTTTGTCGATCACACCACAGTTTCTGCCAAAGTTAGCCGTGAGCTGGCCTGTATTGCAGCACAACACGAGCTTGAGTTTTTTGATGCGCCTGTATCTGGTGGGCAGCAAGGCGCTGAAAAAGGCGCGCTAACTGTCATGGTAGGTGGGAACGATGAGGTTTTTCATCGAATCGAACCTATTATTGCTCACTATGCTCGTGAAGTGGCGCTGATGGGCCCTGTTGGAAATGGTCAGTTAACTAAGATGGTTAATCAGATTTGCGCGGTAGGGGTGATACAGGGCTTGGCTGAAGGGCTTCACTTTGCAAAAGTTTCCGGGCTAGATCCTGAAAAAGTTATTGGTGTGATCTCTAAAGGTGCTGCGCAATCATGGCAGATGGATAATCGTTACAAAACTATGTTGGCAGGTGAATATGAGCACGGTTTTGCAGTTGACTGGATGCGAAAGGATTTAGATATTATCCTCAATGAGGCGTCACTTAATGGCGCTCAATTACCGGTGGCAGAGCTGGTTGATCATTTTTATGCAGATGTGCAGAAAATGGGAGGCCATCGTTGGGATACCTCCAGTTTACTGGCAAGACTCGAAGCCTTATCAGAAAAAAATTAGCATTGCAGACCAGGAAATAAAATGGACAACAAACGGTACAATGAGAAATTACTGGATTTTATCCACCGCTCTCCAACACCATTCCATGCAGTGAAAAATATCCAGATGACTCTTGAGGCCGAAGGGTTTTCACCTTTGGTAGAGGAGGATAGCTGGAATGTAGTTCCAGGCGGACGTTATTACTTGACCAGAAATGGCTCCTCAATTATCGCTTTTGTCGCGGGTAAAAATTCAGTAGTCGAGAGTGGTATTCGCATGGTGGGTGCACATACAGATAGCCCTTGCTTGAAAGTGAAGCCGAAACCCGAGATGAAGAATCATAACTATTTTCAGTTGGGTGTAGAGGTCTATGGCGGTGCATTACTCAATCCATGGTTTGACCGCGACCTCTCAATTGCTGGGCGCGTAGTGTTTAATGTTGGCGATGGACGCTTGCAACAAGCACTGGTAGATATGAGAAAGCCTGTGGCTGTAATTCCTAGTTTGGCCATTCACCTGGATAGGGAGGCCAATGAAAATCGTAAGATTAATCCGCAGACGGATATTCCTCCGTTGTTATTTAAATTTGGAGAAGACTGCGAAGAAGATTTTCGGTCATTGCTAGCGGCTGAAGTGTTGGGGCAGTACGGTGACCCTATGGAACTTCAGGTTTTGGATTACGATCTCTACCTGTATGACTGTCAAAAGCCTGCTATCACCGGGTTAAATCAGGACTTCATTTCCAGTGCAAGACTGGATAACCTTTTAAGTTGTTTTACAGCAATGGAAGCGTTGATCGAATCAGATGGACAGGTTACCAGTATGCTTATTTGTTCCGATCACGAAGAGGTGGGAAGTATTTCTGCCTGTGGTGCCAATGGGCCGATGCTTAAGTCACTATTAGAGCGTCTTTATCCCGATCCAGAAAACAGGGCGCGGGCTATAAGTCAGTCGCTGCTGGTTTCTGCTGATAATGCACATGGTATACATCCTAACTATAGTGGTATGCATGATGGCAACCATGGGCCTATTCTCAACGAGGGGCCTGTTATAAAGATTAATGCAAATCAGCGCTATGCGACCAGTAGTCTCACTTCAGCGGTATTTCGTCACCTATGTGAGAAGCAGCAAGTTCCTGTTCAGTCGTTCGTCAACCGGACAGATTTAGGCTGTGGCAGTACTATCGGCCCTATTACCGCCGCGAATATTGGTGTCCAGACATTGGATGTGGGTGTGCCCACTTTTGCCATGCATTCTATTCGCGAAATGGCAGGTGCTGAGGATGCTTATAATCTCTATCGAGTTTTAAGCGGTTTTTATAATTACCAAGACAGTCTGATAATTAATTGACGTTTGATTCTTAAATGTTATTGCTCCACTTTATTACTTTGATGAAACCCGTATGATGGGCGCCATCACCCATAAGCAGTAGCACACTTGGCCATGAGTAAACAGATACCGATGAGCAATCACACTTCTGAAAAAGCGACACAAGAAACGGTTTTAACGGGTATTACTACCACGGGAACACCTCATTTGGGAAATTACGTGGGTGCCATTAGACCTGCCATCGACGCGAGTCAGAGCTCAGATGTTAATGCCTATTATTTTCTGGCAGATTTCCATGCACTGATCAAATGTCATGATCCTAAGATGGTTCACCAATCAACCCGAGAAATTGCAGCAACATGGCTAGCATTGGGTTTGAATACAGACAACGTTGTCTTTTACCGTCAGTCTGATATCCCTGAAATTACACAACTCACCTGGTTTTTAAACTGTGTCGCAGCCAAGGGCCTGATGAATCGAGCCCATGCTTATAAAGATTCTGTGCAAAAAAATCTGGATGCAGGTGAAGACCCAGATTTTGGTATCACTATGGGGTTATTCTCTTATCCGGTACTAATGGCCGCTGATATATTGATGTTCAATGGTACAAAGGTTCCCGTGGGGCGTGATCAAATTCAGCACATTGAAATGGCTAGGGATATCGCACAACGTTTTAATCATATTTTCGGTGAACATTTTGCTTTGCCCAAGGCCGTTGTCGATGACAATGTGGCCGTGCTACAAGGTTTGGATGGAAGGAAAATGAGTAAGAGCTATGGTAATACCATTCCGCTTTTTCTCCCTGAAAAACAGTTGAAAAAACATATCAATAAGATCAAAACCAATTTGTTAGAGCCTGGCGAGGCAAAAGACCCGGATACCTCTACAGTTTTTCAAATATGGCGTGCTTTTGCATCTGCTGAACAGACCGCTTCAATGCGCAAAGAGTTTGAAAGTGGTATTGCTTGGGGTGAGGCGAAAAAACAACTCTTTGAACTGATTAATGATGAAATCAAAGAGCCGCGTGAGCGCTACAATGAGCTGATGGAAAACCCTGTATTTATCGAACAGAAGTTGAAAGAGGGTGCCGAAAAAGCCAGGGCATATAGCGCCCCCTTTATGGCTGAGATTAATGAAGCGGTAGGACTCTACTCACTGGCTTAGTTTATGTTAGAGGCCGTGTTAGCCTCGAGTTTAAGCCGTAAAGTGATCAGTTGTAGAACTCTACTACCTTGAGCATATTGCTCGTTAGGGTATCTAGATCTTGGCTGGAAATGATGTAGGGCGGCATGACATAAACTCTAGAGCCAAAGGGTCTGACCCAGATACCGTTATCTACAAACTGTTTTTGAATCGTGGCGACATCAACAGGTTCTTTCAACTCGATAACACCCACAGCACCGAGACACCGAACATCAGTTACATTGTCATAGTTTTTTGCCGGTTCCAGCCCGCTTTTAAGTTGCCGTTCTATATTTTCAATCTGCTTTTCCCAATTGGAATTAAGCAATAAATCGATACTGGCATTGGCAGCAGAGCAAGCCATAGGGTTGCCCATAAAAGTAGGGCCGTGCATGAATACGCCGGCTTCACCGTGGCAAATGCCGTCACTGACTTTTGTTGTGCACAGCGTGGCGGCGAGGGTCATGTAGCCACCGGTAAGCGCTTTACCCAAACATAAAATATCGGGAGAAATACCCGCCCATTCACAGGCAAACAGTTTACCTGTTCGACCAAACCCCGTGGCAATTTCATCAGCTATCAGCAATACATCGTATTCATCACATAATTCACGCACGCGTTTCAGGTAAGTAGGCGAATAAAAGTGCATACCCCCAGTGCCCTGTAAAATGGGTTCGAGAATAACTGCGGCTAATTCATGGTGGTGTTTCTCAAGCTGGCTTTTGATATCTACAATGTAGCGTTCATCCCAGGTGTCGTTAAAGTTACAGCGAGGTGATTCAGTAAATAACTGCTTGGCCAGGGTGTTGCTGAATAAATGATGCATGCCTGTGACGGGATCACAGACAGACATAGCGCCAAAGGTATCGCCATGGTATCCCTTGCGGAGGCTTAAAATACGCGACTTCTCGGAGTTTCCCTGAGAGTACCAGTACTGAATGGCCATTTTCAAAGCAACCTCAACCCCAACTGAACCAGAATCGGAAAAAAACACCTTTTCAAGACCTGCTGGTGTAATATCGACCAGCGTTTGTGCAAGTTTTGCAGCGGGTTCGTGAGTGATACCACCAAACATCACATGAGACATTGAATCAATCTGATGTTTAATGGCGGTATTTAGGTAGGGATGGTTATAACCGTGAATCGCTGACCACCATGAGGCCATACCATCGATAAGCTCTCTGCCATCGGCTAATTTCAAGCGCACACCTTCGGCGCTGACCACATGATAGGCAGGAATTGGGTTGGTCAATGAAGAGTAGGGGTGCCAAATATGTTGCTGGTCAATAGTTGAAACTTGAGAGGTGGTTAGATGTTTCATGGGCGTTGATTCACAGCTTGGAGAAGTTGTATTGTAAGGCAGCTAGCAACGTGTTACCAAAGAGCATATAAAAATTCTAACGATGTTTAGGGCCTAAATAATGCTGGTAAAGCAGATCAAAATATTCTTATTCGGACTCATATTTGTCAGCTGTATTGCTACTGCAACGCCCAATGAGAAGTATTGGGGCTTCTGGGATAGAAGTAGTCAACGTAATTTTGCCAGAATTGATCATAGTGCCTGGGATGACATCCTTAAGACTTATGTTATCGATGATCATGCGTCGGGTGTTAACCGATTCCGCTATGGTGATGTAACCAAGGCAAACCGAAGAAAGTTGGCGCACTATATTAAAGAATTAGAAGGCCTTGATCCTAGAACCTATAACCGCAGGGAGCAGGAGGCTTACTGGATAAACTTATACAACGCACTGACAGTAAAACTCGTTATCGACAATTATCCAATCAAAAGTATCAAAGAGATTGACGGAAAAGTGTTTAAGCGCGGTCCCTGGGATAGTGCGTTAGTCAGGGTGGCGGGGCAGCACTTGAGCTTAAATGATATTGAGCATCGTATCCTCAGGCCTATATGGAAGGATTACAAAATACATTTTGGTCTTAGCTGTGCGAGCCTAAGCTGCCCAAATGTACTGCCGACAGCATATACCAGTAGCAATGTTAGACCGCTACTGAAACAGGCCGGACGAGATTATATAAATCATCCTCGTGGTGTGTATTTAAAAAATGGGAAATTGAAAGCCTCGAGTATTTTTAAGTGGTATCAAAAGGATTTTGCCAAGGATGAGAAGACACTTCTGAAAATATTTGCGCACTATGCCGATGATCGTCTTGCTCTATACCTGTTGGGTTTTCAGGGGAAAATTGATTACAACTATGATTGGAGTTTGAATGCTCCTTAGGGTATTCCTCATATAATACAAAAGGTTAAAATAGTTTTCTTATCTATTATATGAGGAGATATTTGTTAAAGCAGGTGATGCGTAAAACTGTGCGGTAATTAGCTCTACTTATCAGAGCCGCCGTGAGCGAGGGACCACTCATCGGGTGCATTAAGGAAGGCTTCTATCTCGGCCAAGGATTGGCTGTCCATCTGATTGCTGTTCTTGCAGACATTTAGCACATCCCACCAAGTCGTCAAAGAGTGTAGGTTTACACCCACATCAGCCAGTTTTTGGCGTGTATCTGGGAAAATATCATAGAAGAAAATCACAAAGGTGTCCGTGACTTCTGCTCCTGCTTTACGCAGTGCATCGCAAAAAGTGATTTTGCTACCACCGTCAGTGGTCAAATCTTCAACAAGAAGAACCTTGGAGCCTTCCTTCAGGAAACCTTCAATCTGGGCATCGCGACCGAAACCCTTCGGCTTTTTTCTAACATATTGCATGGGTAGAGAGAGTCGTTCCGCTAACCATGCGGCAAATGGGATGCCTGCCGTTTCTCCACCTGCAATGGCATCAATGGATTCAAATCCGATGTCTCGCATAATCGTAGAGGCACCAAAGTCCATCAGTGTTGAGCGGACGCGAGGGTAGGAGATGATCTTGCGGCAATCAATATAAACCGGGCTGGCCTTTCCTGAGGTAAGTATATAAGGATCATTGGGGCGGAAATTGATAGCTCCAATTTCAAGCAACATTTTTGCGCTTAATTCAGCAATAAGCTGCTTGTCAGGAAAGCTATTGAAAGACATACAAACTCCTTAGGAACGAATAAAGTGTGGAGCTTCAATCATATCCATGTCTTCATGATGAAACCCTAATCTGATGGATGGGCTGGAAGAATAGAGGGTGACTGACAGCTGGGTACTGGAAAGACTGAATTTTGCCAGAATAGGCCGATAGAATCCATTTAAAGGACAACGTCCGATGACAGAAAGCGCTAAATAATACAAATAGAGACTTATTAAGATATCAAATAGTTATCAGTTTGAGGTTTACAAAAGTGCTAAAAATTGAGGTGTCGAATATAGTGGGTTGGGGAAGGTTTACGTTTTTACATAAACTTCTACAGTTGAACACATAAGAAGAGAACCCCGGTAGTCCCACTGAAGATCTGGTCTGAACTTCTACATCTGAGCTACTAGATCTACAAATCATCTATTGGAATTCTCCCCATGATCTTTATTGCTAATTGCCCCCTTTGCATAGGTACGGGCGGTCACGCGCAG
>JBFICW010000042.1:0-16071 GCA_041581635.1 Porticoccus sp.
GCTCACTAAATAAAACGTCAGCGCTTTCATTGGGGTAAGCCCCATCACCAGATTGATGACCCAAAAAGGGATCACGGGAATCAACCTCAGGGTAAATAAATAAAACGAGCCATCTTTTTCTATGCCTCTATTCACAGAGACCAAATGGCTTGAAAACTTATCTTGCACCCAATCGCGGAGCAACAAACGAGACACCATAAAGGCCAGCGTTGCACCCAGAGAGCTGGCAAATGACACCAATAACAACCCTGTCCATAGACCAAAAATCATTCCGGCAATAATGGTCAGCAATGCCGCACCAGGTAATGACAAACCCGCGGCAACGACGTAAATAACAAAGTACACCAGTGCTGTTGCCTGAGGTTGTTCTCGATAAATATCCTGGAAAAAACCAAGGCTAAGGTACTTCTCTCCGTCAAAAATAAGGTAGGCGCCAACAATCAGCACTATAACTATTAGGAGGGAAATTTTTTTTGCCGGCATCGTGGCTCCGTTCTTTGTGTTTTTATTATCAAGCGCTTAGAGCTGTTTTTGTGTCATCGGTTCAATATTGTGAGTTCTTAATGGTGTCCGTCATAAAAATGACCAAACATTGCAATATATCAGGGTGAGAATGGAGTTTTTACTCGAATTTTTCGATTCAGGACACTGACAAGATGCGAAAACCATCGCCCCAAATGGAAGATCAAAAAACAACTATGGCCGAAGAAGAGATCAATATTAATAGCTCTGAGTATTTCATCAACCGTCATATCAGTTTGATGCAATTCAATTTGCGCGTGCTCGAACAAGCCTTGAATGAAAATTATCCGTTACTGGAACGGTTTCAGTTTCTAATGATTTTCAACAGTAATATGGATGAGTTTTTTGAGATTCGTATTGCAGGTCTAAGACGGCAGGTCAGCTTTGCTCGGGAAACCGTCAATATTGACGGGATGCGCCCACAAGATGTCTTGCAAACCCTCAGCGAACAAATAAAGCTCGCCATTGAAAAGCAATATTACATTCTCAACGATGTTTTACTGCCTACGCTTAAGCGCAATAAAGTTCGGATTCTCAATCATCCAGACTGGAACAATAAAATCGCTCGCTGGGCAGAAAACTATTTCCGTAGCCAGGTCATGCCCATTATCAGCCCCATCGGGCTGGATCCCGCCCACCCATTTCCTCGACTGGTCAATAAAAGTCTAAATTTTATCGTCTCTCTGGAGGGGAAAGATGCTTTCGGTCGGGACAGCGGTATGGCAATTGTGCCTGCACCAAGCTCCCTGCCACGTCTTTTCAAAGTTCCCCCTGAACTCTACTCGGATGGCGATAATTTTGTACTACTTTCATCACTGATTGATGCACATATTGACGATCTGTTTAATGGTATGACTACAACTGGGTGTTATCAATTCCGTATCACCCGAGATGCCGACCTGGATTTAAATGCAGCAGAAGTCGAGGATATTGCCAGAGCACTTCGGGGTGAATTACACACTCGCCGGTTTGGCAGTGCCGTACGCCTGGAAGTCGACAAAAATTGTCCTGACGATCTGGTTTCTTTTCTACTCGATCAATACAACCTGACGGAAGACGAACTTTATCGGGTAGATGGCCCCGTCAATTTGGGCCGAATGGTGCAATTAAAAGATATGCTGGATCGTCCAGATTTAATCTTTCCACCCTTTACACCCTCAATTCCAAAGTCTTTACGTGTCAAAGATATCAACATGTTCGACATTATCCAGAGGGAAGATATTCTTCTGAAATACCCTTTTCAGTCGTTCACCCCCATCATCGATCTACTCCGGCAAGCTGCCAAAGATCCCTGTGTTCTATCAATTAAAATGACGCTATACCGCACAGGAGCCTCATCAGAAATCGTCGATGCACTGCTAGAGTCTGCTCGTGCAGGGAAAGAGGTGACCGTGGTGATAGAGCTGCGAGCTCGCTTTGATGAAGAGGCAAATTTGCAACTGGCAACCCACCTTCAAGAAGCTGGCGCCGTGGTCACCTATGGCGTAGTTGGCTACAAAACCCATGCCAAAGCCTTGCTTATTGTAAGGCGAGAAGGCAATCAATTACGCCGCTATGTACATTTGGGAACCGGAAATTATCACTCTGGAAATGCTCGTCTTTACACGGATTACAGCCTTCTTACAGCTGATCCCGACCTCTGTAGCGATGTGCACAAAATCTTTCAGCAGCTCACAGGCATGGGCAAGGCAGAGCGAATCAAAAAACTATTTAGCGCTCCTTTTACCTTGAAAAAAAACTTGCTTCGATTAATAGAGGCGGAAGCCAATGCCGCCCGCGATGGAAAGGACGCACATATCATCATCAAGGTTAATGCCATAACCGAACCCAAGGTCATCACAGCCCTATACGAAGCCAGTAACGCAGGGGTAAAAATTGATTTAATTCTTCGGGGGATGTGCTGTTTACGTCCAGGTATCCCCGGGGTTTCGGACAACATCCGGGTTCGCTCGATTGTTGGGCGTTTTCTCGAACACTCACGGGTATACTATTTTCACAATGCATCACCCCATATCTTTTGTTCCAGCGCCGATGTGATGGAGCGAAACCTAATGCACAGAGTGGAAATTTGCTTTCCTATTCTCAACGCTCGACTACAAGCCAGAATCAGAAATGACTTACAAATATACTTGATGGACAACTCTCAAAGCTGGGAGCTTCAATCTGATGGAAATTATTTACTCAATGCACCGGGAGAGGGCGAGGAACGACGTACTGCACAAATGGAATTACTCGAAAAAATGGCCGATTAGCGCTCATAAAACTGTAACTTGAATCCAATTTTTTTAAGATATTGCTGTTCTGAAACAAGTGCCGCACTGGTCAGCGGGTTTCGCGCTAACCACCCCCCAGTAAAGAATAAGGTGATTTTGGAGTCCCCCACCTGAGTGGTAAAGATTGGAGCGCCGTCAACTGACACCACATATTTAAACAATGCGGCAAGACGCATCAAAACACACAACTGCTGTAAACGAGCAAGCTGGTGGCCTTGATACTGATCAAAATCAGCCACAGGAAACTTCTGCCGATGACTACGAACTAACAGCCCCATAATTCGTTGCTCCTTCTTACTGAAGCCGGGTAAATCAGAATGCGTAATCAGGTATTGTCCATGTTTGTGAAACTGGCTATGAGCTATGCTCAGACCAACCTCGTGAAGCTTGGCCGCCCAGCGCAGTAGCCCCCGGTCAGCATCACCCAAACACCACGCTTTTGACACAGCATCAAATAACCGCAAGGCCATGCCTTCTACTTGTTCAGCATTTTGTTGATCCACTTCACTTCGCTGCATTAATGCCAATACGGTTCGCTCTCTAACATCCTCATGCTCCAGGCGACCCAGCATGTCATAAGCGACCCCTTCCCTGAGTGCGCCCGACGAAGTCTGCATGCTATTAATGCCCAAGGTGTCAAAGATTGCACTGATAATCGCTATACCTGGCACAATCACATGTCGGCGACGATCACTAAGCCCATCCAGCTCTGGCAGTTCATCAACACGGCTACTTTTCAACAGCATTTTTCGTAGCTTACTCAGCCCCGCCGCAGTAATTCCTTCCCGGCTTAAACCCTGCCCGACCAGCACTTGCTCAACAGTCCGCATGGTGCCCGATGAACCCACAGCATTTCCCCAACCATATTTTTTAAATGGTTTACGAATGGCAAGCACCTCCTGACATGCGGCACCATAGGCTTTCTCGTAGCACTTTTGAGAAATTTTTCCACCTTTGAAAAACTGATCTCTATACGTGACACAACCCATGTGAAGGCTTTCTCTCAATCTTGATTCAAAACGCTGACCAATGACCAATTCTGTACTACCACCTCCGATGTCGATAACTAACCGTGCGTCATCATCATCTGCCAGTGTATGAGCCACCCCCAGATAAACCAGCCGCGCCTCTTCGCGACCTGAAATCACCTCAATAGGATGACCAATCAACATTTCTGCTGGTCGAATAAATTCATCGGCATTTTTTGCTGCTCGCAGGGCATTGGTGCCAACCACGCGAACCTGATCTGGGTTGAGCGTATCGAGCACTTGCCTAAAACGAGACAAACAGGAAAGACCTCGAGCCATTGCGTCGAGGTTTAGTCGGTGCCGATCCATCTCTGCAGCCAATTGGACCCTTTCTGAAAACTGCTCTATAGGCCGAATCTCGTTATGATTAATACGGGCAACAATCATATGAAAACTATTCGAACCCAGGTCAATTGCCGCTAGCGTCCTTCCGTGATCGTTACTCAGAGCACTATCCAACTTATTAATTTTTGTGTTCTCCCGTTCTCAAACCAAACTAACGAGTAAATTTCTTAGAGAGTTTGTTCCTCACCCGATCCGAGTGCTATCATTTGGTTTATTCTACCCCTGTACTATTGAATTCACATTAACCTGGAGACTCCCCGCCCATGAGCGACAATATCGTTCACGTAACCGATGCCGGTTTTGCAAGTGATGTACTTGGAACTGATCTGCCTGTTCTGGTTGATTTCTGGGCCGCCTGGTGTGGCCCCTGTAAAATGATCGCGCCTATTTTGGATGAACTCGCCGAAGAATATGCCGGCAAGGTTAAAATCTGCAAAATGGATGTAGATGCCAACCCTGAGACCCCAGCTAAGTTCAATGTACGTGGTATTCCAACACTCATTCTTTTTAAAGATGGCAATATTGAAGCCACCAAAGTGGGTGCGCTTTCAAAAACCCAATTGGTTGAATTTATCGACGCCAGCCTTTAATACGTCTCTTTGCGGTAGTACTGAAAGGTACTGCCGCAACGGTTGTTGCGCTTTCAATAAGGCCCGCCTATACTTGGCGAAAATTACGTCGATGTGCGTCAACGCACACAACATTCCAAAAACTTCAACAACCCCTTCCGGAAACCAATAAGCAATCCTAACCGGCAGGCTGCCAACCCCAATTCTCAACAACATTATTATGTCTGTATTTATGAACCTAACTGAACTGAAAACCAAACCCATTGATGAACTTTTAAAAATTGCAGCCGATATCGGGCTCGACAACCTCGCCCGCTCTCGAAAACAAGATGTCATCTTCAGCATCCTCAAGCGCCACGCCAAGAGTGGTGAAGATATTTACGGTGATGGTGTACTCGAAATACTCCCTGATGGTTTTGGCTTCCTTAGATCAGCAGACAGCTCCTACTTGGCAGGGCCTGATGATATTTATGTATCCCCAAGCCAAATCAGGCGCTTTAACCTAAGAACGGGTGACAGTATTTCCGGAAAGATTCGCCCACCGAAGGAAGGCGAACGCTACTTCGCCATGTTAAAACTGGATGAGATTAACTTCGATAAGCCAGAAAATGCACGTAATAAAATTCTATTTGAAAACCTAACACCGTTGTTTCCTGACGAACGCTTAGTACTGGAAACTGGCAACCGCTCAACAGAAGATCTGACCGGTCGTATCATTGACCTGATCTCGCCTATCGGTAAGGGACAGCGCGGCCTGATTGTTGCGCCACCCAAAGCCGGTAAAACCATTCTGATGCAGCATACCGCACAAGCGATCATTCGGAATAATCCCGAATGTTACATTATTGTCCTGCTGATTGACGAACGTCCGGAAGAAGTAACGGAAATGCAGCGCTCTGTCCGCGGAGAAGTCATCGCATCCACGTTTGATGAGCCACCTTCACGCCATGTTCAGGTGGCTGATATGGTTATCGAAAAAGCAAAACGCTTGGTTGAACACAAGAAAGATGTGGTCATTCTGCTTGATTCTATTACTCGCTTAGCCCGAGCCTACAACACTGTTCAACCCTCTTCAGGCAAGGTGTTAACGGGTGGTGTTGATGCACATGCACTGGAACGGCCTAAGCGCTTCTTTGGTGCAGCACGAAATATCGAACAGGGTGGAAGCCTGACCATCGTGGCCACAGCACTTGTAGAGACTGGCTCCAAAATGGATGAAGTGATCTACGAAGAATTTAAAGGTACTGGCAACCTGGAACTACACCTAGATCGCAAGGTTGCGGAAAAACGCGTTTACCCTGCCATCAATATTCGCCGTTCTGGAACTCGTCGAGAAGATTTGTTAATGGGTGAGGAGGAATTACAGCGTGTCTGGATTCTTCGAAAACTCCTGCACGGCATGGAAGATTCTGATGCCATTGAATTCCTTATCGATAAGCTAAAGGACTCTGCCACTAACGATGAGTTCTTTATGTCGATGAAACGGAAATAATTCTTTGCTTCCCATAAAAAAACCCGGTTAATGCCGGGTTTTTTTATAATAACTGCCTATTATCTATCGCCAAATCTGACCACCCCCACAATTCAAGGGGCCAACCGCGAAATCTCCCACGACTTATTGATTAATAGAAATTGAAAACGGTCGTGAAGACGGGATTCCCCCCCTTGCCAAAACTCAAACTCTTCTGGAACCACTCTGAAGCCCCCCCAAAAATCTGGCACGGGAACTTCCCCTGCTGCAAATTTTTGTTTCATCTGCATAAATTGTGCTTCTAGTGCCTGCCTGGAATTTATTCGATTACTTTGCTTGGAAGCCCAAGCTGCCAACTGACTACCTCTGGGACGCTTTATAAAATATTTCAACACTTCGGTCTTGGTCAGCTTTTCAGCCCGTCCGCCCACAACCACCTGCCGATCTAGCTGCACCCACGGGAATATCAGGCTCACATTGGCATTCCCCTCTATCTCTTTGGCCTTACGGCTACCGAGGTTGGTATAAAACAGCAAGCCTTTATCATCAAAGCCTTTTAACAAAACAGTGCGCTGCCAAGGTTTTCCCTGTTCATTGACCGTCGCCAGGCACATAGCGGTAGGATCAGACAATTCAGAATCAATCGCCTGATCCATCCACAGAGAAAATTGGTCAAACGGAGATTCTGCGAGGGATTCTCGAGTTAAACGACCATATTTATATTCACGACGTGTATCTTCCAGCGACATTTTATCCTCCTGCTCGGAGGCCTATTTTAGCTCTTATCTCCCACGTCTGCTTAGGCAATACAGGATAATTAGCATCGACTATTTTTCTGTCTCCAAATCTGTTGTTTAAATAGGTTTGGCTCGGCATTAGAATGATTCATCTATGTCATTTCACAATGGCCGGTAGGATAAAAATATGAGCTATTTAAAAAAATTATTCCCCCTACTCGTCTTGATATCTTCACATCAGGTCATCGCGGAAGGACAAAAACAATCGTTCTTTACCGAAGAGGATATGCTTGGTGAGCTGCCAATGGTTTCTTCTGCGTCCAGAATGAATCAATCCATAAATAATGTACCCGCAAGCGTCACGATTATTGACCGCGAAATGATCGATGCTTCTGGAGCCATTACCTGGGTGGATGTTTTCAGGCTAGTTCCAGGCTTTCAGGCTTATTTTATCAATGGCAACCGATACGGTATTTCATATCATGGTTTCGGCCGGGAGTTTCCCAACCACCTTGAAGTAATGGTGGATGATCGCTCCATCTATGAACCAGCTTATTCTGGTATCGAGTGGGGCTCTCTTGGCATAACACTGGACGAAGTAGACCACATTGAAGTAATCCGTGGCTCAAATGCACCCTCCCAAGGCTCCAATGCTTTTATGGGTGCAATCAATATCGTAACCATAAAACCCCAACAGGAAAGCGGCCTACATCAACGGGTTACGGTGGGCGACCGTCAGACTCGAGAGGGACACATTCGTTACAATGCACGCCTCCAACAATTTGATTATCGTGTCAGCGTAAACTACCAACACAATGAGGGATTTCCCTCAGTAAAGTCCGGTGAAAACCCCGGGCCACTGGAAGATGGGAAAGAAAGCCTGGGCTTTAATTTTCGAGGAATGTATACACCGGATATTGCCAACACCGTTGACGTTCAGTTGGGCTTTAACCACAACAACATGGGCTGGGGCGATGTCGATCATCCCGACGAATACTCCAAAACGGAGTTTGAAAGCCAATACCAATCGTTGAAATGGAATCGGGAGCTCAATGCCACTGACGCGCTGAAACTGCACTATTATCACAACAAACTGGAGGGAGAGAACTATGTAAATCAGGGCCTGCTCTCTGAACTCCTCACCAAAGAAATTGGTTTCCCCATAGGTCCAAACGACGTGAAGCCATTTCTACAAGCCAACATTGATCCCGGTCTGACTATCGAAGATCAGCTATTCATCACGGGGTTTCTGAGTACCGAGTCTGAACGTCACGATTTTGAACTGGAACATCACCTTCAACTGACCAGCAATACCCGAGCCACCTGGGGTGCAGGCATCCGTTACGACCGTGTTGAAGGTGAAACCATATTCGGCCACGACCACGATGAAAGCCTCACTAGCAAACGATTGTTTGGTCATATTGAATGGCAACCACTCCATCAATGGACCTTAAATGCTGGGCTGATGCTGGAGGACAACAGCCTAATTAACCCAATTGCCTCCGGGCGCATAGGGGTTAACTACCACCTCAATGACAACCACACTCTTCGCCTTGGCTATGCACTGGGAAAACGCTCACCTACGTTGTCAGAAGCGAAAGAGTTCAATGCAGATATTATCGACAACCAACTCTTAGTTGCAGCTATCCGCCGCAGTGATCCCGACCCCGACGAAGAACGCTTAAGAAGTCTAGAGCTAGGCTATGTAGCCTTGTTTCCTAGATCTGGCTTGAGCTTTGATGTGAGGGTATTTAGAGAAGAGGTCAGGGATGCCTTCGAGGTGTATCAGCAGCTTGCCGATATCGGTTTGCCAAGTTTTGATCCCGAAGATAATTTTTCTGTCCGCAGCAATATCGCCAAGTGGGATATGACAGGAACAGAACTACAGCTCCGCTACCAGCCAGATAATAAAACCTTAGTCACCGCTCATTATGGATATCGTGATGTAGATAGCTCTTATATCGCACGCTTTGAGCCAAAAAAGACTGAAGGAAGCCTTGATAATGACGGTCCCCGCCATACCGCAGGACTACTTTTTAACCACAAATTTACGCCACGATGGTCCGCGGGGATGAATCTTTACCATATGAGTGATGCAGACTGGCGAGATGGCAACGCGGTAAACCAATTTGTCAGAGTCGATGCTCAGCTAGGCTTTAATTTCTCAATAGCGTCTTCCAAAGGAAACTTTTCACTCATTGGGCAAAACCTTGGAGAAAACTATATGGAACACGGTGAAAACAATGTATTCGACACTAGAGTCTATTTACAACTGACACTGGAGTTGCCCTGATGCCAATAATTCCTCTATTTAGCCGTTGGTATATTTTTCTTTCTCGATATTAAAAAAAGCACACTATAATTCGATTTGTATTCTAAAACGCAGCGACAGCCAATGGATGGCCAAAATAACAAGCCTGGATGTAGGCAACAACGCGCCAGCGGTTTAATACGTTACGCGTTAATTGTGTGCCTATTGTTTATATGCCCTCTCTCCCAGGCAAGTATCCTCTTGTTGCTCTCAGGAGATAACTCTTACTATCAGGAAACCGCTGAAAGCCTCCAAGCAACCGTTTCTTCACTGGGTATGGCATCCAATAGCTTTGAAATAGCCACCCTCGAAGAAGCCCATAAAACTAACGCCATAGTAAGCAAGCCTTACGAATTGATCGTAGCCATTGGCACTGCAGCTACTCGAGAGGCCCTTGAACAGAATAAAACCGCACCGTTACTTAATATTTTTACGCCAAAAAATGCTTTTGATGCGATCTCCTTGTCAGCAGTATCTGCATCCAACCGCCAAATATCGGCTATTTACCTCGACCAACCACTATCTCGACTCATTACCCTCGGCCGTCTACTCAAGCCTGACGCAGCAAAATTCGGTACTATTTTTGGCCCCGTATCTCAAGGCTCTCAACCGGAAATTGAGGCGTTAACAAAAAAAAATGGCATACAACTTAACTACGCATTTCTGGACGAGGACGATAACCCCGTCGCCATTCTCAAACCCGTGGTCACAAAAAGTGATCTTTTTATTGCCATTCCAGACCACGCCATGCTCAACCGGGCCATTGCCAAATGGATTCTGTATATGGGCTTTCAACAGAAAGTACCTGTAATCGGGTTTTCCAGAGCCTATACACACGCCGGCGCACTCGCCTCTGTATTCTCATCGCCTGAAGGCATTGGCAAACATGCAGGGGAGCTAATCTATAACTGGTTAAAACATAGCGACCAAGCTATTTGGCAGCCCCAATATCCTCACTATTTTACCCTGAGCACTAACCCCGCCGTGGCAAGATCCTTAGGCATCTCGCTACCGACTGAACGTGAACTTTATGAGAGATTCCAAAAACAGGAAGGTTCCATTCAATGATTTTTAGGCGGCTGTTCAATAATTCGATCCACCAACGCTTCCTTATTGTTGCGCTGTTACCCTTAGTGCTCATTACAGGCCTGTTAAGTACCTATACCATCGAAGCCCGTAGAAATGATTTGTCAGTGAGTCTTAACCAGTCTGGTGAAATGGCTTCTGACTACCTTTCTACCATTTCAGACTTTGCACTCTACTCACAAAATTCGGACATGCTCTTAAATATAGCTCTATCTGCTACTAACTTGCCAGATATAGCCAGCGTGGGATATCTGGACAAGCAGCACCAACTTGTTCTCAACACTAAAGCGTTTCCTTTGCTGGCCCAGTCTATTGCTGTCAGCTTTCAAATAATTCCCGGGCCGGATAACCAGCTCTATTTTAAAAAACCAATTTACCTGTCTGGCATTGAATTTAAGGACTACCACGAGGAAATCGACTCACAAGCGCCAAGCTCTGAACTGGTTGGATGGGTAATCGTTGGTGTTGATCAGTCCAGCTTACTGGCCAAAGAACACAATATTATTACTACCACTCTCTGGCTGGCGCTGACAGGTTTTGTTATTGCGACCATCTTGACCTACCTTCTCAGCCTGAAATTGATCGCGCCGATTAAAAAGTTAACCTCTACAATCAAAACAATGGCCAGCGGTCATCTGGGTGTTCGAGCTGAAATAGATTCTCAGGATGAGCTGTCTATCCTTGCAAACGGCATCAACCAGCTAGCGGAATCTGTAACAGAAGGCAGAGTTAATTTAGAAGACAGGATCAGGGTAGCTACCCGCCAGCTAAAAGAAACTCTAGCCGACCTAAAAAGGAAAAACCAAGAGCTGGAAGCAGCTCGACTTGAAGCAGAAAAAGCAAATCTGGCAAAAAATGACTTCTTGGCAAGGATGAGCCACGAACTTCGAACCCCGATCACATCGATTCAGGGCTTTGCACGTCTACTAGAGGCTGCCAGACTTTCGGAAACGGATGTACACTACTGTCAGATCATCGACCAAGCAGCGCTTCACCTTCTAACATTAATTGACGATATTCTGGCTTTCTCGAAGTTACAATCGAACACCGTGGTACTGGCTCAGCAACCCATTAACCTGGCAGAATGTTCAGAACAGGTAATCGCTCTTTTTGGGCCCCAAGCCCAACATAAAGGGTTAGATCTGATTGTAGATTATGCGCCAGAACTTCCACTTCACCGCATCGGTGATTCTGTACGAATACAGCAAATATTGAGTAATTTGATCGCCAACGCCATCAAATTCTGTAATGAAGGTAACATTTATATACACCTCAAGAGCGACCACCAGTCTGGTGTCATTATCGAAGTTAAGGATACTGGTATTGGTATTCCGGAAGAAGCTCAGGATCAACTTTTCAATGCCTTTGCACAAGCCGATACATCTATTTCCAGGCTCTATGGTGGTACCGGTCTAGGGCTCTCTATTGTAAAAAACCTCGTAGATTTAATGGATGGCCAAATAACCTTAAAAAGTACTGTTGGAAAGGGCTCCACATTCACAATCAACCTACCTTTGCAGCTAACAGAAAACCAACCAGACTGGCATATAAAAGAGAGAAAGGTGGTGATAGGCGCCTGTCACGAACACACCACCCAAGCTGTGGTTCACGCCCTTGAACGCTTTAACCTAAATGACATTGTCGTCACAGACAAAGAAAACCTGATCACAGCCGTCGCAAAATTAAGTAGCGAAGACCGGGTGATTCTTTGCCTGCCCACAACTCACCAGGAACAATTTAACGTTACAGAATTCATGTTAAAGCTCAGGACCAGCACACCGGCTAAGTTGATCGTCACGGCAACACAGCTCAATTACTATCAATTATTCAATGCCAAGCAACGAGCAGAACTCTTTCCGGTCACATTTTTGGCTTTGCCGCCGCCTCTTTCAGAACTGCAACGCGCTCTTAGCGAAGAGCCATCTGCTAGCCCTGCATTAGCTGCAAGCCTACCCAATACGCACCTACTCGATGGTGTGAACATTTTAATTGCAGAGGACAACCAGTTTACTCGCCTGTTACTAGATACCTTGCTCAGTAAATTGGGCGCCTATTGCACGTTAACTGGTAATGGCAATGAAGCACTGGCAGCTTGTCAGCATGATCGTTTCGACATTTTTCTTGTGGATGTACATATGCCCCTTAAAAATGGCATCGAAACGATACGGACATTAAGACAAAGCAGTAACCATAACGCTAGCATCCCTAGCCTGGCGATTACAGCCGATATCCTTCAGCAAGACGAAGACGCTTTATTTAAGGCCGGTGCTAATGGGCTACTAATAAAACCATTGGATGAAGATGCATTACTAAAAGCCATCTGCCGACAATTAAATATTTGCCCCCCGCTTGAATTCACCCAAGCCACGACAGCCAATGGCGACATCTCCACAGAATTGTTTCGACGAGAAGTACACAGCCTGCTTAACAGCGCCAAAAACTCGCTAGAGAGTGACGAAATTCTTCAACTCAGGGAAAGCATTCACCAACTTTTAGGGTTCGCAGGTATCTTTAAGCTATCAACACTTGAGCAACTGATTAGAACATTGCACGAGACAGTAAAAACTGATCACCTTGAACAGGTTCCAACATTGATAGGGCAGATTGCTGCCGAGGTAGATAATACGGAGATTTAAAAACCAGATGGATACCAAAAATTGCCGACTCAATAGAAATGAACCAGCAATGACTATTTAGATGGCACGAACATCAACGATTCCGTCTACTTGACGAATTTCGGCCAAGAGTTCATCACTAGGCTGGCTTTCCACATCAACGATGCTATAGGCAATTTCATCGCGACTTTTGTTAACCATATCGATGACATTCATGCTTCGATCGGCCAACAATGAAAGGACACGACCCAACACCTTAGGTACGTTTTCATTACAAAACGTGATGCGATAGCCGCCATTTCTAGGCATTTTAGTGGCCGGGAAATTTACTGAATTTTGAATATTACCATTTTCCAGATAGTCCATTAGCTGCCTAGCCGCCATAATGGCACAGTTCTCTTCAGCTTCTTCAGTGCTAGCCCCAATGTGTGGCATCAGCAGTACATCTTTTCTGTCCAATAGTTCTGGCGTGGGGAAGTCGGTAGTGTACTTACCTAAGGTGCCATTATCCAAGGCGGCCAAAACGGCATCTGTATCCACCACCTCTTCACGTGCAAAATTAAGAAGAACTGCCGAGGGTTTCATACACCTTAACATCTCCGCATTCATCAGGTGGCGAGTTACCTCCAATGCCGGCACATGGAGTGTGACGAAATCTGAGGCTGCCAAAAGTGTTTGCAGGTTTTCCATTTTTCCAACTCGACTGGATAATCGCCATGCGGCCTCCACCGATATTGCCGGGTCATAACCAACCACATTCATGCCCAACTCTAGTGCCATATTGGCCACTAAAGAGCCAATAGCACCAAGGCCGACTACCCCCAATGTTTTCCCTGCAACTTCACATCCAGCAAACTGCTTTTTCTGCTTTTCCAAAAGCTTGGACATTTCTGCCCCGTCCTGAATCTCAGACAATCCCTGAACATAGCTCATGCCACCAAAGATATCTCTCGATGAGAGAAACAGTGCCGAAGCGATCAACTCTTTAACCGCATTGGCATTGGCACCTGGCGTATTGAACACCACAATACCTTGATGCGTATATTCATCTACAGGGATATTATTTGTTCCTGCACCCGCACGGGCTACCGCCTTAACGCTACCAGGGATCTCTTCACCATGCAGTTTGTGACTACGCAATAAAAAAGCATCGGGTTCAGAAAATTCACTGGCAATTTCATAGTGCTCATGGGGAAAGCAATCCAGACCCTTAGAAGAAATTTGATTGTAAGTACGCACTTTATACATAATTTTTCCAACTTGGATTGAATGATAAATTATTCAGAAACCTGTTCGTATGCCCATTCGATCCAGTTCATCAATAGTTCAAGATCTACCGCTTCAATGGTTGCACCGCCCCAGATACGCAAGCCTGCTGGAGCATCACGATAAGCACCTATATCAAAGGCAACGCCTTCGTTATCCAACATCTTTACAACCTGCTTCACTTGATCAGCATCCAGGTCCAAGCTCAAACATATACTGGTATTGGAAAGTGTCGCAGGATCCTCCGCCAAGAAGTTAATCCAATCTCGTTCGGCAACAAACTGCTCTACTACGTTAAGGTTGGCCTCTGACTTAGCTATGGCAGCATCGACCCCACCCAGAGATTCAACCCAATCGAGCGCATCCAAATAATCAGCCACACAAAGCATCGATGGCGTATTGATCGTGGCACCCTTAAAAATACCCTCTATCAACTTGCCACCTTTGGTTAGCCGAAAAATTTTGGGTAGCGGCCAAGGCGGGGTATAACTTTCCAGTCGCTCAACTGCACGGGGGCTCAATATAAGCATCCCATGAGCACCTTCACCGCCCAGTACTTTTTGCCAACTAAATGTGACCACATCCAGTTTTTCCCAGGGCATTTTCATGGCAAAAACAGCTGACGTCGCATCACAGATTGTTAAACCTTGGCGATCATCACTAATCCAATCACCATTGGGCACTTTCACACCAGAGGTCGTACCATTCCAGGTAAATACAATATCGTTGTTGGAGTTTGCTTGGCTCAAATCAGGTAACTTACCGTAATCTGCCCCATAATCGTTGACGTTCTCAAGTTTGAGCTGTTTAAGTACATCGGACAACCAGCCCTGACCAAAGGATTCCCAAGACAGAATATCTACCGGCCTTGGGCCAAGCAGAGACCAAAGTGCCATCTCTACTGCACCTGTATCTGAAGCCGGTACAACACCCACACGGTAGCCTTCTGGCAAACCCAGCATCTTCGCGGTATCTACGCAGGCCCGCTCTAGCGCAGCCTTGCCCACTGCAGCGCGATGAGACCGGCCCAACGTTGATAAATCAAGTGCAGAAATGTCATAACCTGGACGCTTACTACAAGGTCCAGAAGAAAAATTGGGGTTAGCCGGCTTTCGTGTCGGTTTCATAGTTTATTGCCTGGATGGTATCTTAAGAAACGAGCAATTTTAATCGCGATTGCCGCAAGAGCAAAGCTGTTAGGGCCAATATCATTGATTTTCAGCTGTTTCACAAGAAAGGTGGGATAGGCGCGAGTGCACGAGGGGGCACCCCCATGCACCAACTCTTTACCGCATCGCTTTATTGCTGGCTCGCGGTGCGTTCTTTATCAATCAAATAATCTGCCACTTTTAGCATACGGTCATTACCGCCAGCTGTACGACCAGAAACCCGGTACTTTCCATTAATAATCATTTCTGGAGTACCTTGGGTTCTATACCGCGCCTGTTTATTCTTGGCAACATTCACTGCCATTTCTATACCCTTGGAATTAAACACTTTGGTAAAGCGTTCTAAAGAGACACCATTGTCAACAAACACCTTGGCAATCTCTTCCTCTGTTTGCAGCTTTTCCTTTTTAAGGTTCATTGCCTCAAAAATAGCCGCATGTAACTTTTCGAGAACCTTAAGCGCTTTAGCGGTGTAATACGCGCGTGCATACACATCCCAATTCGGCTCAAACAAAACGGGCACTCGCTCAAAAGTGACATACTTTGGCTTGTGCGCAAGCCATTTTTCAAGTGTGGGTTCGAAGTGATAACACCACGGGCAACCGTAGCTAAAAAATTCGATGACGTGAACCTCTTTCCCTGAAGACGCTTTTGAATTTTTAATCAGTTTGTAATCGAC
>JBFICW010000043.1:0-14081 GCA_041581635.1 Porticoccus sp.
AGGCTCACGCTAAGCTCGTTGAATTTGCGCAGCAGTTTAATCCAGATATGGCACCATACATTGAATACTACTCTGAAGATCGACCACTTTTTTATCTGTATGGTGTAGAGGATGAGATTACCCGGGCGCTGGAGAAAAAAGTTCAACTTAAATCGGGTGGTTATCTCATTATTGAACAGACTGAAGCGATGACCACCGTCGACGTCAACACGGGGGCCTTTGTGGGCCGCCGAAACCTTGAAGAAACAACGTTTAAAACGAATCTGGAGGCAGCTTCTGCAATTGCGCGCCAGCTACGGCTACGTAATCTGGGTGGCATTATTATTATCGACTTCATCGATATGCTCGATGTTGAACACCAGCGCCAAGTGATGCGTGCTCTTGAAAAGGCTCTGGCAAAAGATCGCGTCAAGACCGCCATCGCCAGTATTTCAGAGCTGGGTCTAGTTGAGATGACTCGCAAGAGAACCAGCGAAAGTCTTGGGCAAATTCTCTGTCAGGATTGTCCTACCTGTGAGGGCAAAGGGAAATTGAAATCAGCGGAAACCACCTGTTACGAAATTCTGCGGGAAATTCTTCGGGAGGCTCGAGCTTTCGAGTGCGATAAATTTCTTGTGTTGGCGTCGCAGGTAGTGATTGATCGTCTTCAGGATGAAGACTCTTCCTATGTGGGCGATTTGGAAGAATTTATTGGGCGAACCATACAGTATCGTATAGAGAGCATGTACGCGCCGGATCAGTTTGACATCATTCCTGCTTAGTGAAGGCGATAGGAATGAAGTGGCTGGTTGAGCTGAGAGCAATGGATAGACTAAGCCGTGTGATGTCCCATTTTTTATTTATTAATTGCTCGCGTATTATTGAATTTGGAATGTCATCGTTAATGCTCTATTTCTTGAGGTTCATACTCAGTTTGACATGGTGCGTGCTGGCTACATTACCAACAGTTGTTTTAGCCAGTTATGTGGGCAATATCAGGGTTAGGAGCACATCTTGAACGGAGTTCGGCTATTAAAGGGCATTACCAATTGGATCTTGCTGTTATCAGCATGTCTGGTGATAGCTCTTGCTTTGATCGTCTCTGTGGGTCGTGAAACGATTGATAGCCTGGACAGTTATCGATCACAAGTTAATCGCTATGCTTCTGAATTGCTGGGTTTAGAGTTAAATAGTGAAGGGTTGCAGGGAGAATGGCATCAGTTCACACCTCAGGTGACCGCTACAGGATTGGCTATTTATGGCCCTGGTCAGCAACAGCCCGCCATTACTTTAGATCGTGTAACCCTTGATCTCGACCTGATTCAAAGTGCCTTGTCGCGGCAGCTGGTCTGGCGTCAACTGAAGCTGGGTCGGGTTAATCTGACAGCAAAAGAAGATGCCAGTGGTGCTTGGAGCATTGCTGGATTGTCGTTCAACGGAGGTGGGGGTGATATTAACGAATTACTGGATGTGCTGCTTTACAGTGCGCATTTGGAAATTCAGTTGGTCTCTCTTTCTCTGGACTTTTTTTCTGGCACTAATGCGGTTCTGGAAGGCCACAATATCTTGTTGGAAAACAGCGGCGATTTTCATCGCCTGTTAGCCGCAGTTAATCTCGCAGGAGATGAACACTCGGCTCAACTCGTAGCAGAGGGGCGTGGCGACCATCGGGATTTAGAAAATTTTGATGGGTTAGGGTACCTGAAACTTAAGCGGATTAATTTTAGTGGTTCCCTCAGTGCACTGGCCAAGGGTTGGTTTCCCAAAATAGTTGAGCGTATCGGCGATATTCAAACGGATATTGATGGGGAGTTATGGGTCAGTACTGAACATGGTGGGGGCGCAAATCTTGTGGGCCGACTCTCTGCCGCAGAGATTCCCCTCAATTGGCTGGAAGATGTTGCGCCACTGACTGATTTTAAGACCGATATTACAGGTTGGTTTACGCCTGGTAAGGACTGGGGGCTGCGTTTTCAGGAGCTGGATTTTGACTGGGGCGATTTGCAGATTGAGCCTTTAAGTTTTAATTTTCTTCAGAAGGTTGGTGCTCAGTGGGGAACCGGTTCACTGGCGGTAAGCCAGATTAACTTGGCATTACTCGATGACATTCTGGTAAAAACCCAGCTTGTATCAGAGCCGATACTGACAGCGGTACAGCAATTACAACCTGCAGGTAATCTCCGTAATCTTCATCTGGACTTGTCTCTGGAAAATGACCAGCCAGATGTTCGAATGAGCGCTAATCTGGATAATATTTCCTCGTCTTCCTGGCGTGGTGCGCCAGCAAGCCGCCAGGTCAATGGCTACCTTGAAGTACATAACGCCTCTGGCCTCGTTGAATTGGATAGCCCAAATGGCTTTGCCTTGCACTATCCCCAGGTATTTGACCAGTTTATGGAGCATAGCGCTATCAAGGGTCAGATAGCATGGCGTTGGGATGCAGAAAATCGTGCGGTAAAAGTCAATACTGGGCCCCTTGATATCGGTGGAGAAGAAGGGCTGGGCAGGGCCTATCTCTACCTTGACCTGCCTCTGGGGCAGCCAGATAAAAAGCCTGAAATGTATCTTTCCGTAGGTGTTCGCAATACCCATTCCCGGTATAGAGACCGTTACTTACCACGCAATTTGAATGGTGGGCTGTTGAACTGGATCGAGTCCTCCGTGGGTGATGTCTCCGTGCCAGAGGTCGGTTTTGTCTGGCGGGGGTCGCTGTCTGGTGGTGGGGGTAATCTGCGTTCAGTTCAGCTTTATCTCAATACCGTTGATGGCAATCTGAAATTTCAGCCAAACTGGCCAGCTTTAAAACAGCTGAATGCGCTGGTGACACTCGATGGTGGTGAGCTGGATGGTGATATTATCAGTGCCTCACTGGGTAACGCGAGGGTGCAACACAGTGAGCTACAGGTTCGACCATTATCTGATGGGAATGGCGTTCAGTTGCTGATACAGGGTGACGTGGCAGCGGATCTCGGTGATGCCGTGGATGTGTTGGCGCAATCCCCCCTGAAATCTCGTGTTGCCGGGTTGGCTGGTTGGGAATTGTCGGGTGATAGTCATATTGATTTAGATTTGAGTATACCGCTAACGGCCAATGCGTCGGGAGGCTCCTACAAAGTAGATACAAAAATAAATAAGGGGTTGATGCTGCTGCCTAATACTGACATCGCATTTGAGCAATTACAGGGAGTGCTTAAGTACCGTGATGGTAAGGGGCTTTTTTCTCCGAGGATTACCGGGCAATTCTGGGGTGAGCCTGTCACTGCCAAGCTAGCAACGATAAGAGATAATTTGTCGATCGATGTCGATGGGCGTTTTTCCATGCCCGAGCTTGGAACATTCCTTAATTTACCGTCAGACCAAGTGCTGCTGGGCAAAACGGATGTTCTGGCCAAGGTGTTAGTGCCTCTGGAAGATTTGACTTTGCCGATTCGATTACAGGTTAATAGTCAGTTGAAGGGCGCCACGATTAACCTGCCCGCGCCCTTTGGTAAAGAGGCAGATAGTGAGCGAAATACTGTGGCTGAGGTCATTTTTGCTGATAGCCTGGATCTTCAGGTGTCTGTGGACAAAAATATTCAATCACATCTGCGTCTCAAAGACGGTTCGATAACTCGTGGCTTATTGACTATTGATAGTGAGCACTCGGGGTTGCCAGAAAAAGGACAGTTGTTGGCTGTGGGTCACTTGGCGTATTTTTCCTTGGCCCAGTGGCTCGATGCTTACCCTAAAATCTTGGATGTCACCGGAGATGGTGACGAAAAACTAAGCGCTGATAGTCGTGGAGTAAAAGCCGGTACTCGTGGTGGAGTAAGTTCTGATCAGCCTTTAACCCCCGTCTTTAATGTCACCATTGATGCCCTGGATGTGGCTGGCCTGACATTTGAAGATGCATCGGTCAATGGCGGTTACCAGAGTGGCGAGTGGCTGATCGGTCTTGAAAGTGATCGAGCCAAAGGTCATGTGTTGATTCCAAGGGATGTGGCCGCCCCAATGTTGATCGACCTGGAACGGCTGTCACTACCTACACCAAGTGAAGCGGGTGGCGAAGCCGATGAGCTGGATCCAACGTCATTGCCACATATGCAGTTGTCTATCAGAGATTTCAGTATCGGCGAAAAACATTTTGGTGAAGCTGACTTGTTGATGACGCCGCAGACTAATGGGGTGATTCTCTCTGGCATCAATGCCAACCTTCTAGGCCTTCAGTTGGGAGGTCAGGAGCACGAGACCAGCCTGGAGTGGCGCGTGGAGAATGGACGTCACCATACTGTTTTTGACGGACTACTTCGTGCAGGTAATGTGGGTGAGGTGATGAAGGCCTGGCAGTTGCCGGCAGTTTTAGATAGCGATGAAGCACACTTTTTCGCCGGGTTGAGCTGGGATGGTCGACCTTGGGAAATATCTCCATCATCAATAAATGGCACGATGTCGCTTTATCTGGAAGACGGTCATTTTTATAAATCCCCCGCGGCTGCGGCAAATGCAATGATAAGGCTGGTGGGGCTATTTAATTTTGGAAACTGGCTGCGCCGCTTACAGCTCGACTTTTCAGATTTGTTTGGCAAGGGGATGAGCTTCGATGAGATGAGTGGGGGGCTAGTATTTGATTACGGTAAGCTCACCTTCGATGCCCCTTTGGTGGTGAAACTTCCTTCCGGCCGTATCAAGATGGAAGGCTCTGCCAACCTGGTTTCTGAGCAAATAGATGCACAGTTGGTGACGACGTTGCCAGTGGGAACCAACCTTCCCTGGGTCGCTGCAGCCATTGGGGGGTTGCCTGCCGCTGCAGGAGTCTATCTCACCAGCAAAGTGTTTAAGAAGCAGGTCGATAAACTGTCCAGTATTAGTTATCGACTGAGTGGGTCTTGGGATGACCCTGAGATTCAGGTACAGAAAATCTTTAGCGATAGAACCTCGGGCAGTAAAAGCTCTAATCGTCAGTCAGTGAAAACTGACAATGCGACTCAAGGAGGTCGTCAGTGAGCAAGGCGGTTGCTTTATCACGGCTCGCAGCTCTGCAAATGGCCAGTGATGCCAGTAGTAATAGTCTCGAAGCGAATTTAACCCAAGCAAGAGCGCTGATTGAGCAGGCGGTTAATCAAGGGGCACAACTTCTGGTACTCCCTGAATATTTTGCCTACCAAGGTTGTGGGGATGTTTCAGTGATAGCCCAGCAGGAGCGTTGCGCAACCGGTCCCGCACGCCAATTTTTAGCAGAGCAGGCTCTTCGTCATAAAATCTGGATTGTGGGTGGGACAATTCCTGTCGCTACACCTCATGATGAACGTGCCGCCGCCTGTTGTTTTGTGGTTAACGACGAAGGCAGGGAGGTGGCCTGTTATCAAAAAATTCATTTGTTTGATGTTCAGGTGGATGATGCCAGAGGTAGTTATCGTGAGTCAGAAGATTACTGCCACGGAGGTAAGCCCGTGGTGGTTGACACCCCATTCGGAAAATTAGGCTTAACTGTCTGTTACGACCTTCGGTTTCCAGAACTCTACCGATATCTTGGGGATCAGGGCGCTGAGTTAATCGTGGTTCCCTCGGCATTTACCACTAAAACGGGCGAAGCCCACTGGCAACTGTTACTGCGAGCCAGAGCAGTGGAAAACCTCTGTTATGTTGTCGGGGCCAATATGGGGGACCGGTTTCACCCCAAGCGACCCACCTGGGGAGGATCTGCCATCATTGATCCCTGGGGTAATATACAGGCCGAACTAAATGATGGTTCCGGTGTTATCGTTGCAGATATCGACCTGAATTATCTTAAAAAACTTCGTCAGAAAATGCCGGTATATGAACACCGGCGGTTTAGTGTGGTCAAACCTTCCAGCTAGGTCATTCGGCCTGGAACGACACTAAATATCGGGTTTAGTCATGAACAACATGATTTTTTTCAACGCCAGATCGCGGCCGCTGGTACTGTTAATACTTTTGTTATCCATAATTCCTTTTTCCAGTCTATTGGCTGCAGAAGCTACACAAAAGGCTTCTATGACGGTAGATCAGGCCCGCCAGCTGATAAAAGAAGGGCGTGATTTGGCGAGTATTCCAAAGGGCATTTGGAGGAAAATTCTTACCCCCAAACAGTTCAATATACTCTGGGAAAAAGGGACTGAGAGGGCCTTTACCGGAAGTCTTCTCAATAACAAACAAAAAGGCACCTATGTTACGGCCGGTTGCCGTTTGCCTGTCTTTCATTCCAGCCAAAAATACAAGTCGGGCACCGGTTGGCCCAGTTTTTGGGAAATGCATAGTCCTGACAACATCATCTTGAAAGATGATTGGTCATGGATGGGGCGTCGCACCGAGGTCGTCTCGGCTTGTGGCGAACACCTTGGGCATGTGTTTGAGGATGGCCCACGGCCAACGGGACTGCGTTATTGCATAAACTCAGAAGCTTTATTGTTCATCCCAGATGAAGAGCAGTGATGGTTCCTATTTGCCGCAACCCGTCTTTCAATCTGTTTTTAGGGGTGGAACCGGCAATTGAATCGAGATAGTATCCAATCCCGCCAGTTAGGGCCCCAGAGCTATACCCTCCGATAGGATAGAGAATCCCGGTTATTTGCTCTCGTGAGCAGAGAGGGGGCTGTGTTGGGATGGCATGTTTTGTACGGTTTGAAAGTAAATAAAAGGTAATCAATATGACAACAGAATTTAAATGCGATTCTTTCGACGAGCTTGTTCTTATTATTGGCGATATCGAGTTTAAATATTCTGACTGTAAGGTTATGTCAGAAAGAGAGCACAAAAAATTTCCTCATGTAGAGCTTATTCTTAAGTCACCTTGTGGCCACTTTGCCGAAGCACTGGTCACCTCTCATGATAAAGAGCCCGGTAAGGCTAATATCGTTCGTGGTGAATATGATGGTTTGCTCATTGATGAAGATGTTGCCTTGAGCCTGGCAAAGCTTGCCAATTCATACTAAGTAAGCCTGTTGTTGCGCCACCCCTTGAGTAGATGGTGGGTGGCGAACAACAAATGCTAATATTTTTCCTCGCATTCCTTCTGAATGGGCTGATGTCCGACTAGCAGCCGCTTTCTGGATCGTTATCGTCTTTGTTTCTCTCTTGAATAAAGTTCCTCAGTTTCATGTGGTTACATCTTCTTTTTAATTTTCTTAAAGCTAACCTATTATTAAGTGACAGGTAGTAAGAGACATGGCATTTCTAGAAGTGTCATCGCTGTTGTTTTTAATACGCTGTTTTTAAATTTTGATATTTTTTATTACCGTTCAATAGGTAATGAAAATACAATAGTTCGTCCGGGAGAAAAGATAATGAGCCGGGTATGAGTTACCTGAAATTTCGCATTAAAAAAATTTGTAGCTGGTTTTGTGTATTGCTGCTATTGGGTTTTGTAGGTGTCGCTGATTCTATTGAGCCTGTGGCCGGTATAGCTAGTAGTGGTTTTTCACAAGAACAACAATCAGATGCAGTTTTTTTGCTGATAATTTTTGTCTCTATGGCATTGGTTATTTCCTTTCTATGTTCTATAGCCGAAACCGTGTTGTTAAGTATTACCCCTTCTTACATAGAGAGTTTGTCAGATAAAGACCCTGAACGAGCGAAGCTTCTTAAGCTGCTTCGTCAAGAAAAAATAGATCGATCTCTCGCTGCCATATTAACCATGAATACTATTGCCCATACGGTGGGTGCTATTGAGGCTGGAGTGCAGTCAGCGGCGGTATTTGGTAGTAGCTGGGTTGGTCTTTTTTCAGGTGGAATGACTCTGATGATTTTGTTCCTATCCGAAATTATTCCTAAAACACTAGGCGCAGTTTATTGGCGAAGACTGGTTGGTGCTACCCTATTATTTATTCGAACGCTGATTGTTGTTCTATACCCATTAGTCCGCGCATCAGAGGGAGTGACGACACTTATTACTCGTGGAAAAAGTGTTCATCGGTTTAGTCGAGATGAGTTTCTTGCCATGGTCGGGTTCGGCGAGAAGGCCGGTGAAATTGATGAGCATGAATCTAAAATTATTAAGAATTTATTTCGATTTAGATCACTTAAAGTCACCGATATAATGACACCTCGGATTGTTATAACCGCCCTTCCCCAAGATATGTTGGCGACAGATGCTCAGCAGGTTTTGCGACACTGTCCATTTTCAAGATTGCCGCTGTACGGCGAAAACAATGACGATATAACGGGTTTTGCACTGAAAGATAAAATCATGTTGTACAGTCCCTCCGAGCGGGAACAGCTCACTCTTCTATCATTTAAACGAAAAATTCATGCTGTCCCTAATTCCATGCTACTACCCAATTTGTTGGATTTCTTTCTTGATAACCGTGAGCAAATTGCCGTTATTGTCGATGAGTATGGCAGTGTAAAAGGGCTTGTCACCCTTGAAGATGTGATTGAAACTTTATTGGGGATGGATATTGTTGATGAAACAGATAACGTTGAAAATATGCAGGTGCTGGCGAGGCAGCAGTGGGTAAAACGCGCGGAAGCGCTGGGGTTTGAGTTGCCCGATGATATTTTTGATCAGAGTGATCAAGAGGTAAAAGGAGACATTAAACATTAAATTTCTTTAAAAAATTATTAGTAATTTCGTTGTTTTTAATTAATGCTTAAAAAGAATTTATTTAAATTATTTGTTCAGTGTTTATCGATGGTAGGGGTGCCCGGAATTAATAGTGCCGGCACGGTAGATTTGTTCTACCAATAAAATTCGTACTAATGGGTGGGGTAGCGTCAGCGCCGAGAGAGACCATTTGCTATTGGCTCGTTGCAGGCATTCAGGTGCCAGCCCATCGGGGCCACCTATCAATAGGCTAAAATTGTCGCCGGAGAGCTGCCACTGTTGCAACTTTTGAGCGAGTTGTTCGGTACTCCAGGGTTTGCCCAGCACGTCTAGTGCAATGACGTGGTCATGCTCACCGATGGCTTTGAGCATGGCTTCGCCCTCGCGGGTAATGGCTCGTTTGATATCCGCGCCCTTGCCTCGTTGTCCCAGTGGTAATTCAATAATCTCCAGGTTGAGCTCTGAGGGAAGGCGTTTCAGGTATTCGTTGCAGCCGGCTTCTACCCAGTCTGGCATTTTAGTGCCGACTGCAATGATTCGTAATCGCACTAGCGTTTATTCCTCGTTGGTGGCATTGAGGTCGCTTGGGCGGACTGACCAGAGTTTTTCCAGGTCATAAAATTCACGGGTGGTGGGCTGCATCACATGAACGACGATGTCGCCAAAGTCGACGAGTACCCATTCGGCGGTATCCATGCCCTCAACACCTATAGGTTGGAAGCCTGCTTTTTTACAATCCTCGACCACATTGTTAGCCATCGCCTTTACCTGGCGATTTGAGTTTCCGCTGGCGACAACCAGGGTGTCCATTACATCGGTAAGGTCGCTGACATTCAACGTGGTGATATCTTTACCCTTGACCTCTTCGAGGGCGTTTATCACGATATCTATTAGATTTTTACTCATTGAGTTTCCTGTTTTGTTTGTCTTTTTAATCAGAGTAGAGCTGATGCTGTCTAATGTAATCAATAACTTGGTCGGGCACCAGATAACGGATAGATTCTCCCCGTTGAAGCGCCTGCCTAATACCTGTCGCGGATACAGGTAACAGCGTCATTTCCATAATTAATATTTTTCCTGCAGGTGTTTCCTGCAATTGCTCGGCGCTGGTTGCCCGGTGTGCCCGGACGAACTCCAGCACTTCGCCGATCTTGGGCAGATGCCAGCCGGGTCTTGCCACCGTTACAATATGGGCAAGGTCGACCAGTTCCTCCCAGCGGTGCCACTGGTTCAAGTGGATTAATGCATCCATGCCAATACAGAGGTAGAGAGGTGTATTTACTCCTATTTCTGCACGGATTTCTGTCAGTGTTTCCAGTGTGTAAGAAGGCCCTTTGCGGCGCAATTCTCTGTCGTCGGCCACCAATCTTGGTTCAGTCGTTGATTCTGAGTGGCTACCGAGGGCTAATTGCAGCATGGCCAGCCGGTGTTCAGCGCTTGTTATGGCCGCCCGGTGTGGTGGGTTGGCACTGGGAATTAGCCGCATTTCAGCAAGCCCGAGCACTTTTCGTAATTCCACCGATGTTCTGAGATGGCCGATATGCACCGGGTCAAATGTACCGCCAAAGATGCCTACACCATTTGTGTAGTCAGGACTCTGAGACATGTTTTGTTAGCCTATACAAGGGTGACTATTGACGAATTTCGCCATGACCAAAAACCACCCATTTTTGTGAGGTCAGGCCTTCCAGCCCAACAGGGCCACGGGCGTGTATCTTGTCCGTGGAAATACCAATTTCGGCTCCCAGTCCGTATTCAAAGCCATCGGCAAATCGGGTCGAGGCATTGTGCATCACTGAGCTTGAGTCTACTTCAGCGATAAACCGACGGGCGCGAGCTGCGTCACTGGTGACAATAGCTTCGGTATGTTGTGAGCTATAGCGAGCAATATGTTCCATTGCCTCGTCCATGTCGCTGACGACTTTGATGGAGAGTATGGGGGCTAAATATTCAGTACTCCAATCTTCTTCTGTGGCGGCAACACAATGGATGATGTCCTGTGTTTTTTCGCAACCGCGCAGTTCAACACCTTCCACCTCATAGGCCTTCGCCAGACGTGGGAGGATGTCTGATGCAACGTCTTCAGCGACCAGTAGAGTTTCCATCGCATTGCACACCCCGTAGCGGTGTGTTTTAGCATTGACGGCAATATTAAAGGCCATGTCCAGATCGGCCTTGTCATCAATATAGACATGGCAGATGCCGTCCAGGTGCTTAATCACAGGCACACGGGCATCTTTGCTAACTCTTTCGATTAGACTTTTGCCGCCGCGGGGCACAATGACATCGACAAATTCAGTCATGGTGATTAATTCACCGACCGCTGCACGGTCGGTGGTTTCAATTACCTGCACGATTGTTTCGGGTAATCCTGTCGCAGAGAGCCCCTGCTTGATGCATTCAGCAATCGCTTGGTTCGACTGTATGGCTTCGCTGCCACCACGCAAGATAGTGGCGTTGCCAGACTTCAGGCACAGGCTGGCGGCATCAATCGTGACATTGGGGCGGGATTCATAAATGATTCCTACCACGCCCAGGGGAACGCGCATTTTTCCGAGTTCAATACCGCTGGGGCGTGTGGTCAGGTCGGTAATTTGGCCAATGGGGTCGGGTAATTCGGCTACTTGATGCAGCCCTTCGACCATGGCGTCGATGCGGGCGTCATTCAGTTCCAATCTATCTAATAATGCGGCATCCAGACCGTTGGTTCGACCATTTTTCAGATCGATAGCATTGGCGGCCAATACTTGCTGGCGGTTCGCGTCCAGTGCCTCGGCTATAGCCAGCAATGCGGCATTTTTAATGTCCGTGGTGGTTGCGGCAACGACTCTCGACGCAGCGCGGGCTTGCTGCCCCAGTTGCTGCATATATAACTTGATGTCCATGATTCTCTATAGGTTCGTCTGTCAGAACCCGACATTATAACCTTGGGTGTGTCATAAGTCCTGAGAAGAACTCTTCTCCAATTCAATAAGTGTTACGGCGCAGTGTTTTATACGCTTCTGGGAAATATCTCGAATGTCATAACGGACGCTAGACCACCTATTTTTCTGTGTGGGTGACCAAGTATGTGGTTGCTGTCGGTAGTTATCTTCCCCTGCGGTCGTCCGTGCGGCTATTTTTCTGATGGTAAGACGACGACCTATCGCGGGGTATATTCGGGGTTAATGGTTTAGATCTAGGGGTCAACACCGCCGGGTTGTTTAGGTTCCGTTGTTTATGAGGGCGTACAAGCTTTGGGCGATAGGGGCGGTGATGGTAATAAGGGTAATGTGAAGAGTAATAATCCTCCCGGTAAATTAGAGGAGGTGTCTGCTGTTGCTGTCTAATCAGCTCAAGCTCTTCTTCAGCCAGACGGGTCTGCTCTCTGTCCTGACGATCCTGTTTAAGGCGCTCTGTGGTTTGAGACATCTGTTCAATTTGTGCTGCCGCGGCCTCTGCCGCTTGTTGGGTATCAACGCGATTTTCGAATTCCAGTGTTTCTACCAGGACATTATTGGCAACGGGCTCATCACTGTAGACAACCGTGCCATCAGCACCCACGGACTTGTACACCGTTTGCCCATCTGCCGCGCTGGCTAGTGCGGCGAGAGACAAAATTATCCATTTCACGTTTATTCTCCTAATAAAGGACAGGGACAAGCCATTAGACACTACAGGACTTACAAAGTTGTTTCGAGGCCGCCGGTCATCAAATTGTCATTTCTTATACATTGAGCTGTAACACTCGCGACCTAGTGTTGCCTGCATGGTCAATAGAAAAACATGGCGAGTACTTCATGCTCTTGATGTTAGCGCTTTTCTCAGCACTGTTCAGTGGAATGCCCGTCGTCGAATACGCTTGTTTTTCCATGCGGTGTCGACCTCTGCAGATGGTTGGTTTACCGTCCATTTGCTCGCTATGAGTTGAAAATTTTTTATGGTGTTCAAGGGACGGGCAATGACCACCTTTTCCGTGCTTACGTTCTTACTATCGGTATTTGATGCCAGTCGGTGGTGTAGTGAGGGGAGCAGTGCCGCTGGCGCATCGACCAGCGCTTCTTTGTTCCCTCGCCTGCTATAAATGCCGTGCCCCGACCGTAGCGTCGATTGATGTTATCCAGTGTTTTCATTAGCTCATCGGCCTTTTGGTCTTGGGGCGGCTGAAAAATATCTTGTTGGTGGTATTTCTTTGAAACCAGCTCTATCAAACCAATGCCGGCCTTGAGATAAGCGTGACCAGGCCGATAGAGTGAATGAATGGCATGCTTGGCTCTGGCCGCAATAACCCGGTTGTCATCTGTGGGGTAGGGTAACTTTACCACCGCGCTGTTGCTGTAATAGTTGGGTTGATGGGGGGAGGTATGAATAAACACATGGATGCTCAGCACCAAGTGCTGTTGTTTCCTCAGCTTTTCTGCCGCACGGTTGGCGTAGAGACTAATGGCCTGTAAAAGTGGCGTGATCTCGGTGGGCTTTTCGCCAAAAGAACGCGTGCAATAAATTTGTTTTTTGTCTGGAGGAAGCTCCTCCAACGTCAGGCAGGGTTTGCCATTGAGTTCTTCGATGGTGCGCTCTACGCACACACTAAACTGGCGGCGAATCGTTTTGGGGCTACAGCTGGCCAAGTCCCAGGCGGTGTGAATGGACATATCGGTCAGGCGTCGCCCAATACGAGCGCCAATGCCCCAGACTTTGGTCGCCGGAACCCGGCGCAATAGCCATTGCCACTTATGAGGGCTGTCGAGCAGGCAGACTCCCTCGCACTTGGGAATAGTTTTAGCGGCATGATTAGCCAATTTGGCAAGAGTCTTACTGGGGGCAATGCCGACACTGACCGGCATCCGTATCTGTTGCCAGAGGGCCTTTTTCATCAGCCGGCCATAATCACTCAATGCTTTATTTATGCCGGATAAGTCCAGAAACATTTCGTCGATACTGTAAATTTCAATATTGGGGCTAAAGTGGCCGAGGGTATCCATGACCCGTTGGGATATATCGCCATAGAGTCGGAAGTTACTGGAAAATATGGCCACCTGGTGCCGCTCTAAAAGATGCTTCACTTTAAAGTAGGCTTGGAGATCGGGAATGCCCAATGCCTTTGCCTCTTTCGAGCGGGCAATAATGCAGCCGTCGTTATTGCTCAGAACCACCACGGGTTTATTGCGTAGGTCGGGACGAAAAATTTGCTCACAGCTGGCATAGCAGCTATTGCAGTCGACTAGCGCGAACATCGGTGGTGGCGTACAGAATGGATCACCACACCCTCGATCAGTAATTCGGCGTTATCGTGTAATTCAATGGGTTGGTAGCGGACATTGCCAGAGCGCAGTAGCTGGTCGTGCATATCCAACACTTTGCAGGTGAGTTCGCCATCAATAGCCGCGATGACCACATCGCCATGTTGTGGTTGTAAGGCGCGGTCTACAATCAGCAGGTCGCCGTTAAAAATGCCAAAACCTGTCATGGAATCACCCTCGGCACGGGCAAAAAAGGTGGCCGAGGGGTGCTTGATCAGGTGTTCCCTGATATCCAGCGGAGCTTCCACAAAGTCATCCGCCGGGCTGGGGAAGCCAGCGCG
>JBFICW010000044.1:0-13891 GCA_041581635.1 Porticoccus sp.
GAAATTCCTTTGGCTGACCCCAGAGCTGAAATCCAATGCTAAGGAAATCGTGAACCACAGGATCCGAGGTATGCGAGTACGGTACTGGCAACTTGGTGAAAAAACTGCCTGGGTCATGGAAGAAATAGGAAAAGAACTTCCAATTACTATCGGCGTTGTAGTGAACCAAGATCGTATTGAGCAGATTAAAATTCTGGCATTTAGGGAAAGCCGCGGGAGCGAGGTACGCTACCCAGCATTTACGGCTCAGTACCAGAATGTCAAAATAACCCCAAACAACAAACTGGATACACATATCGATGGTATAACAGGTGCCACGCTCTCAGTACGAGCAGTAACCAAAGCTGCCACCCTTGCGCTTCACTATCATCAACAAGTCAACCCAGAAAAACCCAAGCAAACACTGCATAAAGAGAATAAAGAACTTGTCACAAAGTCTCCGTAAAACCATTATTCTGAATCTACGCTGGCATCGGCGTATTGGGTTATCCGTGGTTATTATGGTGCTGTTTCTGGCCATAACCGGGGTACTACTTAACCATTCACCCTCGCTGTCTCTGAGTAAAAACACGCTCCGATATGATTGGCTGATGAACTGGTACGGTTTTGAGAAAACGGAGCTCACCGGGTTTAACCTTGGAGGACAATGGCTAGCCCACTCCGGACATACCGAGCTATATCTGAACACCCAACCTGTTGCCAACTGCCAACCCCCACTGCTGGGCGCTACCTATTTCCAGTCACTTTTTCTGGCTCTATGCCAAGATGCACTCATCATCCTCACGCCTGAGGGAGAGCTGGTCGAAAAACTGGATGAACTCGGCGGGCTACCAAATAATGCCTCGGCCATTCAAACCGATGGTGACAGGCTATTGATAAGCGCTAACCAACAGACCTTATCACTGGACATTAATACACTAAGTGTTGAACCAGTTCCTGATCGGCCAAAAGGTTGGAACAAACCATCGGCCCTCCCCTTGGAACTGACAACTCAACTACAAGACGGCGCTGAGCTTGCTGGAATTTCTTTAGAAACACTTATACTGGATCTTCACAGTGGCCGCTTCTTTGGTAAAGCCGGCGTACTGTTTGTGGATTTTGTTGGTTTATTATTCTGCATACTGGCTCTTACTGGATTATGGGCCTGGTACAGTCACAATAAACTAAGAAAAGAAGGCGGTTAATACTAGGCTCAAGAATTACCGATACTCTTTTGACACGTACTTGAGCATTGATTCTATGTCTTCAGGAAGAATCGTAATGTCAAAGAGATTCTCTGTCTCAGATACAAGGTTTAATACAGCAATTACCGCACCTTCCACGCCTCCAGATGCCAGGTCTAACCAGGGGCAACCAAGTGTTATAGATATTTCCTCCCACAAATTTTGGTTCTCGATACCACTAATAACATTGGAAGTCAGTATATTTGATCCGGAAACACACCATTCAAGATCTCTGCAACCTGTATCAGGAACCTGATGGCTACTCAAGACCGCATTGGATATAGAAACCGGGATACGCCACTTACCCAGTAAATATGCACCTATGGAGCTATGATCTATACCGAAAATAGCTTTTTCCTCAGCAATCACCTTATCGTGATCCAGCCAAAAGTGTTTCTTAATTTCGCAATATTTATCTGGAAAAACAGCGCATGCAGCCAAGATCCCAATATCTTGTAATAGACCAGCCAACATCGCCTCTTCACAACTAACACCCTCGGCATAGCGCGAGAGAAATGAACACAGACACGATGAAAGAACCGTTCTTTTCCAATAGAGCGTCAAATCAATTGGGCTTTTCGTGGTGTAAAGCAAGCCCCTCATCGAAAACACAACAACAAGGGGAACCACAGCAGATAGACCGATAAGCTTTACTGCCTCATGGATATTGGAAACTGAGAAACGGTTCCCATAGTATCCGCTGTTGGCCATTTTGATAATTTGAGCAGCAAGTGCCACATCACGCTGGATTAGATCAGCATAATCTTCCAACGACGATACCGAGTCATTCGATAGTGCCAACACCTGTGTGGCAACAATAGGTAAGGAGGGCAAATAGTCCGATGCCAATAATTGATCTAAAAGCTTTGCATCCATCTCTGGCGTTTCCCCAAAATAACTTCGATTATGTATTCATGATCTGATCGCAGGCTCTTTTCACATAGCACGCCTACAGGTTCTCAATGCAGAACCCTAAATCAAGACACTTCGAGACACAAGCCGGCCATTGCCAACCTCTATAAATCCTTATAACATTAACGCTTATCAGGCAGCACGTAGCTGCCTTTTTTCGTTTTCTGGCTGTTTTGTTTTAGCTAAGAACACTTGAATATTGGTATCGATTGATACCTACGGGCGGTAAATAAAAGGTATTGGGGCAACGGGTATGGGTAGCAGTGCGTTAATGAACAATTACGGTACCAGAAAGATCACTCTCAGAAAGGGCCAAGGAGTCTGGGTTTGGGATGATCAAGGTAACCGCTACCTCGATGCAATTTCAGGAATTGCCGTCTGCGGCCTGGGTCATGCACATCCAGCGGTAACGAAAGCCATTGCCGATCAAGCGGCCACGCTGACACACTGCTCTAACCTCTACAACATCGAAGCTCAGGAAGTTTTGGCGGAACGGCTGAGGGATATTTCTGGCTTAAGCAAACTGTTCTTTAGTAATTCTGGTGCCGAAGCTAACGAAGCTGCGATCAAATTAGCCCGTCTGTTCGGACACAAGAAAGGTATCTCTGAACCCGCCATTATCGTCATGGAAAATTCATTTCATGGCCGGACTCTGGCCACGTTGTCAGCCACAGGTAATCGTAAAGTACACGCAGGTTTTGAACCATTGGTTAGGGGGTTTGTTCGAGCTCCCTTCGACGATCTGGAGTCTCTTAAAAAAATTGCGAGCAATAACAAGAATGTCGCGGCTGTATTTGTAGAGCCCATTCAAGGTGAAGGTGGCATCCATACACCTTCGGCTGATTACCTGGGTGGAATCCGTCAACTCTGTGATGAGCAGAACTGGCTGATGATGCTGGATGAAATCCAAACCGGCAATGGTCGTACTGGCACCTACTTTAACTATCAACACTATGACGTCAAACCCGATGTCGTCACCACAGCAAAAGGCTTGGCGAATGGTGTTCCTATTGGTGCCTGCCTAGCCGGTGAAAAAGCAGCCGACCTGATGCAACCGGGCAGTCACGGCTCTACTTTTGGCGGCAACCCGCTGGCCTGTACGGCGGGACTAGCCACTGTTGACACTATCATCAAGGATGAACTCTGTGAGCAAGCACGCGTCATGGGCAACTACCTGAAACAACAGTTTGCCAACAACTTGGCGGGGGCTGACAATGTGGTAGAAATTCGCGGGCAAGGGTTAATGTTGGCCATAGAATTGAATGAACCCTGCTCAGACATGGTAGACAGCGCCGCCGCACAGGGGCTGTTAATCAATGTTACAGCTCAATCGGTCATCAGATTGTTGCCGCCACTGATCATGACCACCGAGGAAGCTGATCAACTGGTTGATATTTTGAGTCAGCTGATTAAGCAGAGAGTATAAATTATGCCACTAAGACATTTTCTGACCCTCCAGGATCTCTCTAAAGAAGAGCTGAAAACACTGCTGCAAAGAGCCATCGAGCTTAAGGCTGCTCACCGTAACGGCACGGCTGGACAGCCCTTTTCCGGCAAAGTAATGGCCATGATTTTTGAAAAATCTTCGACTCGCACGCGGGTCTCCTTTGAAGCGGGCATGGCCCAACTGGGTGGCAACGCTCTGTTTCTATCGCCCAATGACACCCAACTGGGTAGAGGAGAACCCATCGAAGACTCGGCCAGAGTCATCTCACGGATGGTAGATATCATCATGATTCGCACTTTCGGCCATGACAGACTGCAAAAATTTGCCGAATATTCATCCGTACCCATCATCAACGCTCTCACCGATGATTATCACCCCTGCCAACTCTTGGCAGATATGCAAACCTATATGGAACATCGTGGCAGCATTAGCGGAAAAACGGTGGTCTGGGTTGGCGACGGCAACAATATGTGTCAGTCCTATATGAATGCTGCAGACATGCTGGACTTTCAGCTTATTATTGCCTGCCCCGAAGGTTATGAACCATCAGCAGAATTGCTCGAAAAATTCAGCACTAGAGTTTCTATTGTTCGCGACCCAGCGACAGCGATAGCGGGTGCTGATCTGGTTGTCACTGATACCTGGGCCTCTATGGGCCAGGAAGAGGAAAAACAGCTGAGAGAAAAAGCGTTTGCTGGCTTTCAGGTCAATGATGATATGATGGCGCTGGCCGCAAAAGACGCTCTCTTCATGCACTGCCTACCCGCCTACCGAGGACTGGAAATCAGCGACACCATTATGGAATCACCTTGGTCAGTGGTTTGGGATGAAGCAGAGAACCGCCTCCATGCGCAGAAAGCACTGGTAGAATTTTTGTTAACTGAGGCCCGCAATTAAAAAAATGACCAAATGACTCCCCCGCAAGCACCTTCTTTCGGCTCGGTACCTACATTGCTCGAACGGGGCCACACCTTGGTTATTTCTTAGCTGATTTCGCACGCTTACGGTTGGCTTTAAGCCGAGTAATGCCGTAACTATGACGCCAAATTTTCCCACGACGGGTTTTTTTATCACCCTTGCCCATATGATCACCTTCATTGCCCGCGGTTAAACTCTCCGCGATTACCCTTAAAAGTAGGACACTATTTAAGAAGGTGCCATGGTATGTCGTCGGGATTCATCAGCCTTTCATTAGTCTGTTTGGAGTCTGAGAGGGGCGTTATCAATCCCCCTCCCGCTAACGACTGTCGCCAGAGCACCGTTATTTGCTCACTATTACTGATGCCGGTTTTACACCAGCTGGCAAAATGCTCACAGTTATTAAAAACGAGATCAAAGGCAAACTCGCCCAAACGCTTTTCTGCCCTTTCCATCACGGCATCGACTGAAAAATCCAGCTCATCGGTGCGCAAGCCTCGAAGCTGATCCATAAATTGATTCAGACCTATGGAAGCTCTATCGACAAGATCGCCTTCCTTCACTTTTTCAAAAAACCGGGTGTAATCCCTGACATAGATATCATCGCCCTTGGCAAATACCTCAATAGAAGTACGGCAAACCTGTCTTGGTGTCATCCAGTGGCTGCTGGTGTAATGAATGACCGACCCATCACCCGCATCAATGCCATGATGAGCATACACCCCACCAAAGCGGCACACATAAATGTGATCACCTCTAGCCATAACAGAAAACTCGTCTCACACGACCACTGATGATAGCACTCTGAGTAGTCAATATATAAGACAGGGAAAGCAGGCGGGCTTGGCCGGAAAAGAAATAGGTAGGATTGATACTGATAAATACGCTGAAAATAAACGCCGCCAACAACCACTGGCGACGCCTGCTGAGGAGCTAGAATATCGTCAAAAAAGTCTCAGATCACTTATCGCAAAGTTGTTGAGCTTCGGCTACGTCCAGAGTGCCTTCATAAATGGCCCTACCGGTAATAGCACCCAATATTCCCTGATCCGCGACCTTATTAAGAGCCACAATATCATCCATATTGGTAATCCCGCCGGAGGCAATGACCGGGATAGATGACGCCTGAGCCATAGCCAAGGTGGCCTCAACATTAACACCCTGCATCATGCCATCGCGATCAATGTCTGTGTAGACAATGGCGCTCACACCATCAGACTCAAATCGCTTGGCCAGATCCGCAGCGTTGACCTCTGTGACTTCAGCCCAACCATCAGTGGCAACCAGACCTTTTTTAGCATCAATACCGACAATAATGTGACCGGGGAATTGTTGACACATTTCAGTCACAAAATCCGGTTCTTTCACTGCCTTAGTACCAATAATGACGTATTCCACACCGGCCTTAAGATAAGCCTCTATTGTCTCGCCGCTCCGAATACCACCACCAATCTGGATAGGTAGTTTGGGGTATGCCTTGGCGATCTCAGTAACCACCTCGCCATTGACGGGTTCACCAGCAAAAGCGCCGTTCAAGTCAACCAGATGTAGTCGGCGCGAACCCGCATTGACCCATCTCGCAGCCATTTCAACGGGGCTACCAGAAAATACGGTTGAGTCGTCCATACGACCTTGGCGAAGGCGAACACATTCGCCGTCCTTCAAATCAATAGCGGGGATAATCAGCACGAATTAATTCCTGTCACATCTTGAGTTAAAAATGAATGATCTGTATTGGTGGCAGCCCATCACTCATGGCCACCAAGTGAACTATTTACACCCCTGCCAAGTCGCAAAATTACTGAGCAACTGAAGACCTGCCGTGTGGCTTTTTTCAGGGTGAAACTGCACCGCAAATAAGTTATCTCTTACCAGCGCTGCGGCAAATTTTACTGAGTAATCACAGGTGCCTGCCACCAATTCCTTGTGGCTCTCATCGACAAAATAACTATGCACAAAATAGAAGCGGCTATCTTGCTCGATACCGTGCCACATAGGATGGTCGACAGTTTGATGAACGCGGTTCCAGCCCATATGAGGTACTTTCAGTTTTTCACCGCTGGCATCGTGCACATCGCGACCGAAGAAACGCACCTTGCCCGGCAAAATATCCAGACAATCCACGCCGTTATTTTCTTCACTGTGTTCTAGCAATGCCTGCATACCCACGCAGATACCCAGCACCGGCTTTTCCTCTATGGCTTTGGCAACCAATTTATCAAAGCCAAGGCGGCGAATCTCTGCCATACAATCTCTTATCGCCCCAACTCCGGGAAACACCACCCTATCTGCTTCGGCAACGTCTTCGGCACTGGCCGTCACGATCACCTCGGCCTTCGGTGCTACATGCTCCAAAGCCTTCGAAACGGAATGTAGATTGCCCATGCCATAATCAAGTACAGCAATGCGGGTACGGAAGTCTGTCATAAGAAATTTAATCTATAGATTATCGTTAGTAAGGTACCTTAATAAGGCATCCGGTCTTAGAGCGTTCCTTTGGTGGAAGGCATCACACCAGCCATCCTTGGATCCAACTCAATGGCCATCCGCACAGCGCGACCAAATGCCTTAAAGATCGTTTCTAACTCGTGGTGAGCATTACTCCCACGCAGGTTATCAATGTGTAACGTGGTACCGGCATGATTCACAAACCCCTGAAAAAATTCATAGGCCAGATCCACATCAAAATCCTTTACCCTCGGGCGAGAAAACTCGGCAAACATTTCCAGCCCGGGTCGGCCAGAAAAGTCTACAACCACTCGAGATAACGCCTCATCCAAAGGAACATAGGCATGGCCGTAGCGGCGAATACCTTTTTTATCACCGAGTGCCTGGTGAAATGCTTGCCCCAGGGTAATGCCAATATCTTCTACCGTGTGATGGTCATCAATATGAGTATCGCCATTGGCTTTCACATTAATATCAATTAAACCGTGACGGGCGATTTGGTCCAGCATGTGCTCGAGAAAGGGCACCCCAGTATCAAAGCTCGACTGCCCCGTTCCATCGAGGTTCACCTCGACAGTAATCTGCGTCTCTAGCGTATCACGACTTACTGCCGCCTTACGTTCCGCCATGCTGTTCTCCAAGACAAGCTTTTTCAACTAATACACACTGACATTACCACCGCCTACGAGGCTGTGGGGAGCCGTATTATAAAGCGCTCACCCAAACCCTTCCATAAGAAGCATGAAGTGATTACACTTCTGGCACATAATTGTTCCAATACAACGGCCTGATTCTCTAAAATATGCGCTTTCGCAGCCCCAACATTCTTTTTGTTTGTCTACTGGCCATCACAACCCTGTGGCTCAGTCAGACCGCTGCTGCGCACATCCATCTGGACAATGACAAGGTCAACTGCCAGCTGTGCCTATCCTCGGGCACAGGCGACTCCACTCTCGAGTCCACTGTACAACCCCTTCAGAGTAATGTCTTCACCACAGAAATTGTGGCTGTCAAGACCATACACCCAAAACTCACTCCAGTAGCCCCCCGCAACAGCCGCGCACCCCCTGCCCTATAGCACCCTAGAAACAACAACATTTATTTATCCTCGCTATAGGACTATTGCTCATGAAAAATACTTTTATGGTAGTGTTGGCCGCGTCCAGCCTACCCTGTACGGTTATCGCACAAACACTGGAACACGACGAACCTCAGCTTAACGAAGTCATCATTTCTGCGTCACCGCTGGAAGAAAATGCCACCGGCATCAATCAAGCTACAAGCGTATTAATTGGCGAAGCACTGCATAGCGAAGCCGCTGCAACGATTGGTGAAACCCTGCAAAATGAGCGTGGGGTAACCAGCTCAGGTTTTGGCCCAGGTGTCGGCAAACCCGTCATCCGTGGTCAAGTAGGTAATCGAGTCAAAGTCATGCAGGACAGCTTAGGCACCCTCGATGCATCGTCAGCTAGTGGCGATCACAGCATTAGCACCGAAGCACTAGTAGCTGAACGCATCGAAATACTGCGTGGCCCAGCCACCCTGCGCTACGGCAATGGTGCCATCGGTGGTGTCGTCAACGTGATTGACAACCGGATACCAGACACGCTCCCAGACGAGGTACAGGGGGCCATCGAGTACCGACATAATAATGTCAGCGACCAAAATAGCACGGCGATGCTGGTGGAAGGCGCATTAGTCGACACCCCTCTGGGCAACTGGGCATGGCACCTCGATGGCGTTTATCGCGACAGCAACGATACCGAAATCGAAGGGCTGGCAATGCGCCCCGAACAGGGTGAAGATCCGGCTGACCATGAAACCACCAAGGGGTTTATCGCCAATACAGACACCCAGGCCACAACAATCACTGGGGGACTATCCTGGATTACCGATGAAGGGTTTATCGGTATCTCGGTAAGTGAAATGGAAAATCTATACGGTATCCCACCCGGTGGCCACAATCACGACGAACAGGTGGAGTTGGTTCGTATCGATATGGAGCAAACCAGAGTAGACCTGAAAGCCGAATGGTCGGACATTTTGCCCGGCATTGACCTGGGCCGTGTTCGTATTAGTCACAACGATTATGAGCATGTTGAGCTGGAGGGTGATCAAAAAGGGACTCGGTTCACTAATGAGGCCATTGAAGCACGAGTGGAGCTACTGCATCAGGAAATATCGGGCTGGACCGGTGCCATTGGGTTACAACTTGAAGATCGACAATTTGCCGCCATTGGTGAGGAAGCGTTTATTCCAAAATCTGACATCCAAAATACCGGACTCTTCTGGGTGGGAGAAACCAGCCACGGCGATTGGAGTTATGAACTTGGACTCAGGCTGGATCGACAGACCATAGACCCGAAGAATTTTTCAGAGATCAGCCATAACACCCAAAGCTTATCTCTCGGTAGCCTCTGGCAAATGACCGACGAACAGAGCATCAGCCTATCATTTAGCCGTGCGCAACGGGCACCATCGGTGGAAGAACTGCTGTCCAACGGCCCCCACCATGCAAGTGAAAGCTTTGATCGCGGCAATGCCAATCTCGATGAGGAAACCAGTCACAACATCGAATTCGGCTATAAGTATCAAGGCCCTGTCGACCTCGGCATCAACGTATTCTACAACGCCATTAATGACTTTATCTTCAAGAAAAACACCGGTGCTGTCGACATTGACGACGAGCTCGCGATTTTTCAATACCAGCAAGAAGACGCAACCTTTAAAGGCATTGAGGCGAGCATTGGCATCCCCTTAACGGACCAATGGGAGCTCGACTTCTTTGGTGATTATGTGCGGGCCAAACTCGACAACAGTGGCGATGTACCTCGTATACCCCCACTCCGCTATGGCATGGCCCTGAATTACCAGCAAGCACAATGGCGTGCCAACCTGAGACTGACAGAAGTAGAACAACAAAATCATGCTGGCGATTTTGAGGAAGAGACCAAAGGCTATACCAGGCTGGACGGACACCTCCACTATCATATCGATACAGAAAAAGGCCATTGGCTGATTTTTCTCAAGGCATCCAACTTACTCGATAGAGAAATACGCAACGCCACTTCTTTTTTGCGTGATATTGCACCAGAGCCGGCTCAAAGCCTGGAACTGGGGGCCCGTTTTAGCTTCTAAGCGTCTATAACTGAACAACGTCGCATTCAAGTAAACAATCCCGGCCATTACGCGTAAGATCACTACCTGAAATGGCCGTTTCTTCTTTGTAAGGGAGTATATGCGTTGAAATTATTGAAGCTTGTTTTTGCTGTAGCATTCCTGTTGATCTTGGTTTTGGCGGGGGGCATCGCCTTTTTACTTCTGGGTGTAGACCCCAACAGCTACAAGCCCGAGCTGGAAAAGCTGGCAGCTCAAAACAAAATTGAACTGTCCATTGAAGGCGACCTTGGCTGGTCCTTTTACCCGAATTTAGCCATTCACGCAGGGGCCACCTCCCTCGCGGGTAAAGAGGCAGGTATTCCAGATATTCACTTTGAACAAGCTGACTTTACACTGGACTGGAAAGCCCTGCTGTCGCGTACGATAAGACTTCGAGCCATCACAATAGATGGCGCCAACATCAGGGCCGAGTCTGCTCAGGAGGCTGCCACGGTGGCCGCTCTGCCAGGTGCCGCAGCATCGACGCAGAAAGCCTCTGCCACGGAACTACCCTTTGAACTGGCCATTGATGAGCTGTCACTCACCAACAGCCGCATCACACTGGCAACACCCGGAACCCCGGACAGGGTCATCGAACAACTAAACTTCACCAGTAGCAAATTGAATCTCGATGGCAATGCCTTCCCGATAAACTTAACGTTTAAAACCACACTCCCAGAGATACCCAACCCGCTCAGTATTGCGCTTGATTCAGCGCTGACCTTGCAGCTCGCAAACCAGCAGGTCGCGCTATCAAATTCCACACTATCGCTAGAGGGCTACGACAAGCTTCCACTAACCCTGAAATTCAATGCCCTCTACAACGGCCAAACGGATGCCTTAAATCTCGAGAACATTGAAGGTCAACTCGGGTCGGCAAAAATCAAGGGGATGATGACGGGCCAGAAGCTAACCACCTCGCCCGCTTTGGCAGGCGAACTGTCGATCAACAACATGATGCTTAAAGAGCTGCCATTTGAGGCGCCGGAAGGCTTTAAAAAGGCCGGCATACAGTCCAGTTTTTCTGTCTCTGACCAGGCGGTAAAACTGGATAAACTAAAGCTGTCCCTCGACGATTTCAGTCTCACTGGCGCGCTGTCACTTAAGCTGGAAGGCGTTCGCCAACTGGAAATGACCCTGAATGGAAACGACCTGACACTACCCGCCAGTGGAGAGACTAGTGCAAACACTGGAAATCAGGCCGCCCTGCTCACACCCCTTTTGGCACCCCTAGCACTTCTTGAGGGCGGCAAGGGTCACGTAGAGCTAAACCTTAAAAGCATTACCAGTAATAATATTCGTATCGGACAACTCCACCTCAACTTGTTCACCAACAATAACGTTCTCGAAGTAACCGATTTATCCGGCGAGGTCTTTGACGGCAAATTCAAAGCCACCACCAAGGTTAACCTTCGAGACAAAACACCTCGTGTTACTTTCGCCAAGCACTTAGTCGATATCGATCTTCACCAAGCCCTCACGACGCTGGCCGAACAATCGGATATCCGGGGACGCCTAACCATGGATTTCACCGGCACGAGTCTTGGTGATACCCAGGAAGCATTGATGGCAAACCTTGTCGGTAACGGCAAACTCAACGTCAGCAATCTTCAAGTCGACAACATCAACGTAGAACGCGGCTACTGTGAAATGGCGGCACTGGTAGAAAAACAACCTCTGGTCAACCAATCCTGGCCCGAGAGCACCAAGCTCAGGGACTTACAGGGTAATTTCCAATGGCGGGAGCAAAAACTCACCCTGCCCGCCTTCACTACGGGACTTGGCAATCTCGCCGTATCAGGTAATGGGACAGTGAATTTGGATCAACAGACCTACAACATGCTGATCAACGCAAACCTTCAGGGAGACCGCACCTCGGAGACCGGCTGTATCGTGAAGAGCAAACGAATTCGCAATCGCGATATCCCCCTTCGCTGCGCAGGCTCCTTTGCAGAGAATGGCGAAGGTAACTGTCTGCCGGACAAACAATTCATCAACCAGCTCCTGCAAGAAAAAATAAAAGAGAAGCTATTTGATAAATTCCTTAAACCCAAAGCAGATGCATCTCAACCAGAGTCAACAACTGACGCCACAGAAAACAATCAAGAAACCACACCAGAGGAACCTGCAGACATCAAAGAACAAGTCATTGATACCCTGCTAAAAGGCATCTTTCGCTAGTGAGCCAGCGATTTTCCCAACAATTGCTGGACTGGTTTGACCAACATGGCCGCAAGGATCTTCCCTGGCAAAAGGAGATCACGGCCTACCGAGTATGGGTTTCCGAGATCATGCTGCAGCAGACTCAGGTGAAAACCGTTATTCCCTACTACCAGCGCTTTATGGCAAGCTTTCCCACCATTGAGGCTCTCGCCAGCGCCACTCAAGACAACGTGCTGCACCACTGGACAGGCCTCGGCTATTACGCCCGCGGACGAAATCTGCATAAAACGGCACAACGCATCGTCAATGAACTAGACGGAGAATTCCCCAATACTGTCGCACAACTCGAAACCTTGCCCGGCATAGGCCGATCCACCGCAGGAGCCATCTGCGCCATTGCCTTTCAAAAAACAGCCACCATCCTCGATGGCAACGTCAAACGGGTACTAGCCCGCTACCATGCCATTAATGGCTGGCCTGGACAGACCGCCACCAGCAAACAACTCTGGTCTCTGGCAGAACAACACACCCCCACGTCGAGAATTGCCGACTACACTCAGGCCATTATGGATCTGGGAGCGACCCTCTGTACTCGCACTCGGCCTCAATGCCAGACATGCCCATTAGCCCGTGAATGCCAGGGGTATAATAGCGGGACACCTACCGACTACCCCGGTAAAAAACCACGTAAAGAACAACCCGTCAGAGAAAACCTGTTCCTTATTATTCGCAACCCTCAAGGTGAGATCCTTCTGGAACAGCGACCCACTAACGGACTATGGGGTGGGCTTTGGGTCTTTCCCCAGTGCGACAGGGAAGCAGACATCAGACCCACCTGCCATCAGCTGAACTGCCAGCCGATCAACTGGCAGCTACTACCCAAACAACGACACACCTTTAGCCACTTCCATTTGGATTACCAGCCAGTGCTGATCGACGCCACACAGCAATCCTCTATAATGGATAGCTGTGCCAGAGTCTGGTATAACCCTAACTCACCACTAGAGGTGGGCACGGCCCAACCGGTACAGCAACTTCTGCAACAACTCAAAGTATAAGGAACACATCAATGGCTCGTATGGTTCACTGCAAAAAACTCAACAAAGAACTGGAAGGTCTCGATGTCGCACCCTTTCCCGGCCCAAAGGGTCAGTACATTTACGACAACATCTCCAAGCAAGCCTGGGCTGAATGGCTGGAACATCAAACCCGGCTGATCAATGAAAAACGTCTCAACATGATGGACATGACGGCACGAACCTACCTCAACGAACAGCGCGACAAGTTTTTGTCTGGTGAAAAAATAGACGAAGCGGAAGGCTACGTACCTCCAGCCGAATAATTTCCAAAACGCCCTTGACGATATAAAGACGAGAAGGTTTAATACGCGCCTCTTGTGACACAGCAGTGACACCAGTAATGCCCGGATAGCTCAGTCGGTAGAGCAGAGGATTGAAAATCCTCGTGTCGGTGGTTCGATTCCGCCTCCGGGCACCACCATTTTAAAGGCCTGCAACCAATCGCAGGCCTTTTTTGTTTCTGGATTGTGCCAGAATTGTGCCCTGGACATTCTCAGCCGCGCCACGCAAATGATCCCCCGCAAAGTGTGCATAGCGAAGTA
>JBFICW010000045.1:0-13315 GCA_041581635.1 Porticoccus sp.
AGGCTGAAAAAGACTACAAGGCTATGAAGGTCTCGGACTGCAGAACTTAGGCAATAAAAAAGGGGCTGCATTCCTGCAACCCCTTGTTTTATATGGCTCCGCCTGCTGGGCTCGAACCAGCGACCCAATGATTAACAGTCATTTGCTCTACCAACTGAGCTAAGGCGGATCGGTTAAGAGGCGCGTATCTTATATATCGATATGGGGGGAGTCAACCCTGATTAGAGATCAATTTAAGGTGCTTTTCTAGCGTATAATCTTATGTTTTTCATTCCGTAAAGATTGGGTCAATATCCTGTGTCAAAATTATTTAACGTTACCAGTTCCTATCAGCCGGCGGGAGATCAACCTGCCGCTATTGAGAAGTTGGTAGAGGGGCTGGATGCTGGATTGGCGGCACAAACGCTGTTGGGTGTCACCGGGTCGGGCAAGACCTTTACTATTGCCAATGTGATTGAGCGCGTGCAGCGACCAACTATTGTCTTGGCGCACAATAAAACCCTGGCGGCCCAGCTTTATGGTGAACTTCGTGATTTTTTTCCGAATAACTCCGTAGAGTATTTTGTTTCTTATTATGACTACTATCAGCCAGAGGCCTATGTGCCATCTTCAGGCACTTTTATCGAAAAAGATGCGTCTGTAAACCAGCATATCGAACAGATGAGGCTCTCGGCTACCAAGGCTTTGATGGAGCGAAAGGACGTTATTGTCGTGGCGACGGTGTCATCAATCTATGGTTTGGGAGACCCGGAATCCTACCTGAAAATGCTATTGCACTTGGTTCGTGGAGATAAGATTGATCAGCGAGCGGTACTTCGTCGTTTGGCCGAGCTGCAATATACGCGAAACGATGCCGTGTTTCAGCGGGCTACTTATCGGGTTCGGGGTGATGTCATTGATGTTTATCCCGCGGATTCGGATCGCGAGGCGGTTCGGATTGAGCTCTTTGATGATGAGGTAGAAAATCTTTCGCTGTTCGACCCGTTGACTGGTGAGGTGCTTAAGCGTGTACCGCGTATCACTGTCTATCCTAAGTCTCATTATGTGACACCGCGACAGATGATTCTCAATGCTGTTGAGCAAATAAAAGAAGAGCTTGCTGAGCGGCTAGAACAGTTGCGGTCTGTGCATAAGCTGGTAGAAGAGCAGCGGCTGCGAGAGCGGACACGTTACGACCTCGAAATGATGCAAGAACTGGGATATTGCAACGGTATAGAGAATTATTCACGTTATCTTTCTGGTCGAGAACCGGGGGATCCGCCTCCTACGCTTTTTGATTACCTTCCAGACGATGCATTGCTCGTCATTGATGAGTCCCACGTCACCGTGCCGCAACTGGGAGGGATGTATAAAGGCGACCGCTCTCGTAAAGAAACGCTGGTGGAGTATGGGTTTCGTCTTCCCTCTGCACTGGATAATCGTCCCTTGCGCTTTGATGAATGGGAGCGTTTGGCTCCGCAGATGATTTTTGTTTCGGCAACCCCCAGTAAATATGAGGCAGCAAATGAAGGCCAGGTGGTTGAGCAGGTGGTTCGCCCCACTGGGTTGTTGGATCCGGAGATTATTGTCAGGCCCGCTATCTCGCAGGTAGATGATGTGTTGTCAGAAATTAATCTTTGTGTGGCCAAGGAACAGCGGGTGCTGATCACTGTATTGACCAAGCGTATGGCAGAAGATTTTACCGACTATCTCGATGAGCATGGTGTTCGTGTGCGTTATCTGCACTCTGATATTGATACTGTGGAACGGGTGGAAATTATCCGGGATCTTAGGTTGGGAGAATTTGATGTGCTGGTCGGTATTAATCTATTGCGAGAGGGATTGGATATGCCAGAGGTGGCCCTTGTTGCTATTTTTGATGCTGACAAAGAGGGCTTTTTACGTTCAGAGCAATCGTTGATTCAGACCATCGGTCGTGCAGCAAGAAATGTGGAGGGGCGGTCGATTCTCTATGCTGACAAGATAACCGGTTCAATGGAGCGAGCTATAAGTGAAACTGAACGTCGCCGTGCATCACAGATTAGATATAACGAGGAACACGGTATTACTCCTCAGGGTATTGTGAAATCGGTGGCCGACATCATGGAAGGTGGTGCGGCAATACCCGGAAAAGGGTCTCGCAAAGTGGCCGAGTCAAAAGGTAATTATCAATTTGACAAGAGTGCGCTTCATACTGAATCAGATATATGGCAACAAATTGCTGTGTTGGAAGAAAAAATGTTTGAAAGCGCGAAAAATTTGGAATTTGAAGAGGCGGCAAACTTAAGAGATGAAGTGACCCAATTAAAAAGGTTGGTGGATGGTATTGCCTGACCCTAGCAATGAGTAAATAATGCCTCCTCTAAACAAGATTGCCCCTTGCCACTATCTGTCCCGAGGGTCTTGTAAAATATATAACAGAGATTCCTCCCATACAGCGTATAACGTGCAACGGACTGCTTACAAACAATAATAAATATAATTAAGCGGAAAGTTTTATGTTGCCTGATTCGTTGTTCAGTAGGTTGAAAGTCCACTCATCCTGTCGTGTAAAATTATTTTTTCTACTGGTTCTATTGTTTCAGCCTTCTATCGCTCTAGCCTTGGATGGCCACAAAATTGAGTTTACCGATGAAGAGAGTGCTTGGCTTGAGAGGCATCCAAATTTGGTTGTTGCCAACTTCTCCCATTGGCCTCCTTTTGATTATGCTGAGGACGGTGAACCCCTCGGGTATACCGTTGACCTTATCCGTTTACTAGGAGAAAAATCTGGTTTTGGGGTTGAGTTTGTAACCGGGTCAGACTGGGTGGAATTGTTAGAGAAGTTTAAGTTGGGGCAAATCGATATTATGCCCTCTATCTATCTGACTGAAGAGCGACTGGAGTTTTCTGAATTTACTAAAAGTTACTTTAGTCCACCCATGGTGATAGTCACTCATGAAGATAATAATCAAATAGGCAGCCTGTCAGATCTTGCTGATAAGCGTGTTGCAAGTATCGTCGGTTATGCGAACACACTGGCCCTACAAAAAGATTTTCCAAATATAGATGTTGTGGAAGTTGTCGATGCACATGCGGGGCTTAAAGCCGTTTCTAGTGGAAGTGTAGATGCTTTTGTAGAAGGGGCGGGGATTGTTACCTATATCTTGGATAAATACCCGGTTAACAGTATCAAGATTGCTGGTGATGCATTTTTTGGAGGGGGGTTTAGTGCTAGTCAGCACATGGCGGTAGCAAAGGGTAATTTGATCCTCCGAAATATTCTTGATAAGGGGTTGGATTCTCTCAGTGGCGTAGAAAAAAATAAATTGCACCAGCGTTGGATAACACCAGCATCGGGGGTGGGGTCTGGCCTGGGGCAGGAGAAGATTGTGTTAACTGATGCGGAGCAACGATGGCTGGATGAGCACCCCGTTATTAGATTGGCACCAGACATAGCCTGGCCTCCTATTGAATGGGTAGAGGGTGGTCAATATTTTGGTCTCGCTTCAAGCTACATTGATTTAATTGAAAGAAAACTAGGAATACATTTTGAAGTAGAGAAAGAGAAAAATTGGACAGAGGTTGTGCAGGCAGTAAAAGACCATGAGCTAGACGTTTTTCCGAGTGTTACCAGAACACCATTGAGAGAGGAGTATGTGAGTTTTACAAGGCCTTACCTTTCCTTTCCTACCGTCATTGTCACTCTTGACTCAATTAAATTTGTGAATGGTGCTGAAGGTCTAAAACGCCTGAGCGTTGCTGTTGTTAATGGGTATGCATCTCATGAATATCTACAGCTTAACCATCCGGATTTGGATCTCCATGTACAGGCTACTGTGGAGGATGCACTGGTTGCTGTTTCCAAAGGAAAATATGATGCTTTTGTCGGAAATATAGCTACAGCTAGTTACACTATCAGGCAAAAGGGATTGGCTAATTTAAAGGTAGCGGGGGAGGTGATTAACCGTTTCGATCTTAGTATGGGGGTTCGCAGTGATTGGCCCGAACTGGTAGGGATATTACAAAAAGCCATCGACTCAATTAATGGTAAGCAGCATACAGACATTCACAATAAATGGATGGGTATTCGTTACGAACATGTCGTTGATTACACGCTTTTATGGCAAATCTTACTGGCGGTTCTTATTGTAATCAGTTCCATGTATTACATTAATTTAAAGCTGAAAAGAGAAGTTGGTCGACGAAAAAAAGTGGAGCAAGTACTGCTGAATACCAATAAGACATTGGAAGAGGCAAAAGTAGCGGCTGAAGAGGCTAATCGAGCCAAGTCCCAGTTTTTGTCGAGTATGAGCCATGAGTTGCGTACACCTCTAAATGCCGTGATTGGTTTTGCTCAAATTCTGGACTTGAATTCGGATACTTTGAACGAGTTGCATAAGGAGTCGGTTGGGCATATTTATGATGCAGGTACGCATTTGTTGCAGTTGATAAACGAGGTGCTCGATCTTGCTAGTATTGATGCTGGGAAAGCTAAGTTTTCTATAGCCACGGTTAAGTTGAGTCAGATCTTTGAGGAGTGCCTCACCATGGCAACACAGCTTGCCGTAAACCAGAGGGTTGGGGTGAAGTTTGGCGAGACAGAAAACCTTATGGTTAAAGCCGATGCTGTACGGCTTAAGCAGGCTCTGCTGAACTTTGTATCAAATGCAATAAAGTATAACCGTACGGATGGAAATGTGTGGGTTAGCTGTTGTGAGGTCGATAATAATAGAGTGCGTGTTAGTGTCGAAGATACGGGGTATGGCCTGACCCATGAACAGATCGCTAAGTTGTTTCAGCCCTTTGAGCGACTTGGAAGGGAAGCCTCTGATATCCAAGGTTCTGGAGTCGGTCTGGTTATTACAAAGAAGTTGATAGAGTCCATGGGGGGGGCGGTAGGTATGAGCAGCCAGCATGGAGAAGGGTGTGTGTTTTGGTTGGAGCTTGAGCGAGCGGATTCGAGTGAATGGTTAGAGTCTGCATCCAGCGTCGAGGATTATGTCATTTGACCTTGTCTTGGTGTACATGACCGAACCAATCTGAATGGGACTCCCTAATTTTGTCGATGATAAATGTATCTATAAAAAAAGGCCCACCTATAAATAGATGAGCCTTTAAGTTATTGGTAGGCACGAGTGGATTCGAACCACCGACCCCCACCATGTCAAGGTGGTGCTCTAACCAACTGAGCTACGTGCCTGCAGACGGCGTGTGGTTTTAATACCAAGTGGCCATTTTGCAAGAGGCGCGTAATTTACCAGTGGAAGGGCAATGTGACAAGTGAATTTCCCGATTGAAGTTGCATGTGGGCAAATAGTCAGACTTGCTTGATTCTAGCCTTTAAGCCGGTAAAATGGCCCCTTTTACACCACATGCTATATCCGTAGCATTTAGTATTCACCATGTGGCCTTTGGTAGGGGTCACCACTGGAAAGGACAGAATGATGCCTATTATTACCCTTCCTGACGGTAGTCAGCGTAGTTATGAAAACGCTATCAGTATCCATGATGTTGCCGCCGATATTGGGCCGGGCTTGGCTAAGGCTGCATTGGCTGGAAAAATTGATGGCGAATTACTAGATACGTCATATTTGATCGAGTCTGATGTTGAGTTGGCGATTATCACTGAGCGCTCCGAAGAGGGCTTGGAAGTGATTCGCCACTCAACCGCGCATTTGTTAGCGCAGGCGGTTAAGCAGTTGTTCCCCGATGCTCAGGTCACCATTGGCCCAGTCATCGAGAACGGCTTCTATTATGATTTTTCTTATGAGCGCCCGTTTACCCCGGAAGATTTAACGGCCATTGAAAATAAAATGTCAGAGCTGTCTTCGTCAGATGCCACCATTGAGCGTCGGGTGCTATCTCGTGATGAGGCTGTGGCCTATTTTCGTGGTTTAGGTGAAGAGTACAAGGCAGAGATTATCGAGGATATTCCTGCCGATCAGGAATTATCGCTCTATCGTCAGGGTGATTTTGAAGATCTCTGTCGTGGTCCCCACGTGCCATCAACCGGTAAGTTGAAATACTTTAAGTTGATGAAAGTGGCGGGAGCCTATTGGCGTGGCGATTCAAATAACCAGATGTTACAGCGAATCTATGGCACCGCTTGGAGTAGCAAGAAAGAATTAAAAGCCTATCTTCATCAGTTGGAAGAGGCGGAGAAGCGCGATCACCGCAAGCTGGCAAAAAAATTCCACTTGTTTCATTTGCAAGAGGAAGCCCCGGGAATGGTGTTCTGGCACCCTAAAGGCTGGAGCATTTACACGGAAGTCGAGCGCTATATGCGAGAAGTGCAGCGTCAGAATGGCTACAGTGAAATTAAAACACCGCTGGTGGTTGATAGGACACTGTGGGAGCGCTCTGGTCATTGGGATAAATTCCGCGAAAATATGTTTACTGTGGAATCGGAATCACGCGATTACGCGGTAAAGCCCATGAACTGTCCTTGTCACATTCAGGTGTTTAATCAAGGGCTGAAGAGTTATCGTGATTTACCCCTGAGGTTGGCAGAGTTTGGTTCTTGCCACCGGAATGAGGCGTCGGGAACCCTTCAGGGTTTGATGCGGGTTAGGGGCTTTGTCCAGGATGATGCTCATATCTTTTGTACGGAATCGCAAATTCAGGATGAGGTTTCTGTATTTAGTGATCTGTTGTTTGATGTGTATCGAGATTTTGGTTTTGAGGATGTTATTATTCGTTTGTCCACTCGCCCCGAACAGCGTGTGGGTAGCGATGAAGTGTGGGATAAAGCAGAACAGGCGCTGGCTGATGCCTTGGCGGCAAAAAGTCTTGATTATGATCTGCTGCCTGGAGAAGGCGCGTTTTACGGTCCGAAAATTGAATTTTCGTTAAAAGACTGTCTGGGCCGGGTGTGGCAATGTGGCACAATTCAGGTTGATTTCTCAATGCCTGGTAGGCTCGATGCGCAATATGTAGCTGAGGACGGTTCCCGTCAGGTGCCAGTGATGTTACATCGGGCAATACTGGGTTCTTTTGAGCGTTTTATTGGAATTTTGATTGAGCATTATGAAGGTGCTTTCCCTGCGTGGCTGGCCCCTCATCAGGCGGTAGTGATGAATATTACCGATAGTCAGGCCGATTATGTGAAGAAAGTGGGCGATTCCTTGAAAAACAAGGGGTTCCGTGTCGAAAATGACTTGAGAAACGAAAAGATCGGCTTTAAAATCCGCGAGCACACAATTCAGAAAGTTCCCTATTTGCTGGTTATCGGTGATAGGGAGGTTGAAACGCAGACCGTGGCAGTACGTACACGTAGCGGTGAAGATCTAGGCATTATGCGTATTGCAGAGTTTGCTGAGCTTCTCGCTACCGACGTCAATCGCCGCGGTCGCGTGCATTTAAAAGACTGAAGTTGGAGATTAAGTTATCAAGAAAAGCTATGGAAAGGGGTCAGCAAAACGATCTCGTATGAACGAAGAGATCGAAGCCTCTGAAGTACGTTTAATTGACGCTAATGGCGAACAGGCTGGTATCGTTAGTATCGCGGAAGCTATTAGCGCGGCCCAGGCAGCGAGTTTGGATCTGGTAGAAATTTCTCCAGATGCAGAACCCCCAGTTTGTAAAGTAATGGATTACGGCAAAAAGCTGTTTGAGACGAAAAAGCAGCAAGCTGCTCAGCGTAAGAAACAGAAGCAGACTCAGGTCAAGGAAATGAAATTTCGTCCGGGCACGGACGTGGGCGATTATCAGATTAAATTACGTAATCTGACACGTTTTCTGGAAAATGGGGATAAGGCCAAGGTCACCCTCAGGTTTCGTGGACGTGAAATGGCTCACCAAGAGCTCGGTATGGAAATGCTCAAGCGAATTGAGAAGGATCTGGAAGAACTGGGTTCGGTTGAGCAGTATCCGAAAATGGAAGGGCGCCAACTTACTATGGTTATCGCCCCCAGAAGTAAGAAAAAGTAGTAATTAGTAAGCACTAGGAAGAAGTAGAACATGCTACCCGCGTTCAGCCTTTGGCAGACTGTCCGGGAGTAACTTCTTTTCACTTTAACCCGTATATTAACGGAGAACTGAAATGCCAAAAGCAAAAGCACATAGCGGTGCAAGCAAGCGCTTTAAGAAAACCAGCGCTGGCTACAAGCACAAACATGCTAATAGAAGTCACATCCTCACAAAAATGTCACAGAAGCGTAAGCGTAACCTGCGCGGCACCAGTACTATGAATGATTCTGATGCCCCACTGGTCGACCGCCTGCTGCGTTCCTGATTAATCGAATTGTTTGAGAGGATAAAGATATGCCACGTGTAAAAAGAGGTGTCACTGCGCACCGTCGTCACAAGAAAATCCTGAAGCAAGCGAAAGGTTATTACGGTGCTCGTAGCCGTGTATTCCGCGTTGCTACTCAGGCTGTTACTAAAGCCGGACAATACGCTTATCGCGATCGCCGTGTTAAAAAGCGTACCTTCCGTGCGTTGTGGATCACTCGTATTAATGCTCAGTCCCGCGCTGAAGGGCTAAGCTATAGTCGCCTGATCGCTGGATTAAAGAAAGCAAACATCGAGCTTGACCGTCGTGTTTTGGCAGACATTGCTGTACATGATAAGGCTGCATTTGCCTCTGTTGTAGAACAGGCGAAGGCTGCCCTAGCTTAACATTCATGCCGATGTATCGGCGCTGAATGAATATGCATTGAAAAGGGAAAGGGCCGGCGCTCTTTCCCTTTTTTATTTTTTAATAGGCCTTTTTTAAGGGGCGTAAGAATGGAAAACCTTGAGCTTCTGGCAAGTGAAGCTGAAAAGGCCGTTGATCAGGCGGCTGACGTGTCATCTCTCGATCAAGTTCGAGTTGAATATCTTGGCAAGAAGGGACAGTTAACCGGTCTGCTTAAAGCACTTGGCAAGCTTTCAGCTGAGGAGCGTCCAGCAGCTGGCGCTCGTATCAACGAGGTGAAGCAGCAGGTTCAGGCGAAGATTAATCTACGTCGAGAGAGCCTCGAGCAGGCTGTTGTTGCTGCCAGGCTGGCGGGCGAGGCTGTTGATGTAACTTTGCCTGGCCGATGTGAGAGTGTGGGTGGATTGCATCTCATTACTCATACGATGGAGCGTATAGAATCATTTTTTACCCGAGTTGGATACACGGTAGAAGAGGGGCCAGAGATTGAGGATGATTATCACAACTTCGAAGCGCTCAACATTCCAGCGCATCATCCCGCTCGGGCGATGCACGATACCTTTTATGTAAATGAAAACACAGTACTGAGAACTCACACATCACCGGTTCAGATTCGTACGATGAAATCAACGGAACCCCCCATTCGGATTATTTGCCCTGGAAGAGTGTATCGGTGCGATTCAGACTTAACTCATACACCCATGTTTCATCAAGTCGAAGGTTTGGTCGTCGATGAAAATGTGAGTATGGCTGATCTTAAAGGTACGATTGATCAATTTCTGAAGGCCTTTTTCGAGGCGGATTTACCGGTACGCTTTCGCCCTTCTTATTTTCCGTTTACCGAGCCTTCTGCGGAGGTCGATATTCAGTGTACAAATTGTCAGGGCAAAGGTTGCCGAATTTGTAAAAATACCGGCTGGCTAGAGGTGATGGGCTGCGGGATGGTGCATCCCAATGTGTTTGCTCACTGTAATGTAGATTCAGACAAGTACTCCGGATTTGCCTTTGGTATGGGTGTTGAGAGGTTGGCCATGTTGCGCTATGGCGTCAATGACCTTCGATTGTTTTTTGAAAATGATATGCAGTTCTTAAAACAGTTTTAAATCAATAGGTTGTAAGTTTTACATAAAGTAAATTATTACATATTATTTGTGAGCAATTAGCGAATGAAATTCAGTGAATCCTGGTTGAGAGAATGGGTAAATCCATCGGTTGATACGACAGAGTTGGTTGCTCAGTTAACCATGGCTGGCTTGGAAGTAGATGCTGTGGAGCCAGTGGCTCCTGAGTTTAGCGGTGTTGTGGTCGGTCAAATTACATCGGTAGAACAACACCCTAATGCAGACAAGCTAAGAATCTGTCAGGTGGCCGGTGGTACCGAAGTGAATACGCAAGTGGTTTGTGGTGCCCCCAATGCTCGCGAAGGGTTAAAAATTCCCTTCGCTACCGTAGGGGCGAAGTTACCCGGTGATTTTAAAATCAAAAAGGCCAAGCTCCGTGATGTGGAATCCTTTGGTATGCTTTGCGGCCCGGATGAAGTAGGGCTTGGTGATTCCTCTGATGGTCTTTGGGAGCTACCTACCGATGCACCTGTAGGTGTTGACTTGCGTGAGTACCTTAAGCTGGACGACCATATTATCGAAGTGGATCTCACTCCGAATCGTGGCGACTGTCTCAGTATCAGAGGGTTGGCACGAGAAGCGGGGGTATTAAACCAAAGCGCCGTCTCTGGGTCGCCCTGCAAGCCTGTGAGTGACGTGATCTCTGACACTGTTGATATCGACTTGCAGGCTCCACAGGCCTGCTCACGCTACGTCGGTCGAGTGATTAGAAATGTGAATGTGGGTGCGGAGTCACCCATGTGGCTACAGGAAAAGCTACGCCGCAGTGGTGTTCGAAGTATTGATCCCGTGGTGGATGTGACCAACTATGTGATGCTCGAACTTGGTCAGCCCATGCATGCCTTTGATTTGGCTAGGCTGGATGGCGGCATTGTGGTGCGCATGGCTAATCAAGGGGAAGAACTGGAGTTGCTGGATGGTTCTAATGTAGCTCTGAATAGCGATACTCTTGTGATTGCCGACCAGAAAAAAGCGTTGGCTATGGCTGGGATCATGGGAGGGGCAGAAACTTCTGTTTCTTCCGATACCAGCGATATTTTCATGGAAAGTGCTTTCTTTAATCCGTTGGCTATTGCTGGACGTTCGCGGGCATATGGAATGCATACAGATTCTTCGCATCGTTTTGAGCGTGGCGTAGATCCACAGTTACAAGAAACAGCGGTAGAAAGGGCGACTGAGTTATTATTAGAGATTGTTGGTGGCGCGCCAGGACCCGTCACAATCGTTGAGGAAAAAAATCACCTCCCATCAATGGCCGAGGTTACATTGAAACAAGTGCGGATTGAGCAGCAACTAGGTCTCTCAATTGATAGCACGCAAGTCGAAGATATCTTGATCAGACTGGGGTTGACGATTCTCAGCTCCGATGACAACGGCTGGACATGCAAAGCACCTAGCTGGCGTTTTGATATTGAAATTGAAGCCGATCTCATCGAAGAAATTGCGCGGATCTATGGCTACAACCGTTTACCGACATCGACAATTCAAGCGGCATTACCGATTGAAGGGCTGCGTGAAACACGCCAGAGTCTACCCGCTTTGCGTCAGCAATTAATAGCGCGTGGTTATCAGGAGGCAATTACCTATTGTTTCGTTGATCCTGAGGTCCAGAGGCATTTGACTCCTGATGTCGATGCTGTGGCACTGGCAAATCCGATTGCCAGTGATATGTCGGTGATGAGAACAACCCTGTGGTCAGGGTTACTGCCCACCATCCGATACAACCTTAACAGGCAGCAGAATCGCGTAAGGTTGTTTGAAACAGGTCTCAACTTTATACCCAGTGGCGAATCGCTAGAGCAGTCATCGATGATGGCGGGAGCCATAACGGGTAGTCGCGACCCAGAAAGTTGGGTTGCGAATCAGGACAATGTAGATTTTTTTGATATCAAAGGTGATGTCGAGGCCCTTTTACAGCTGGGGCATGTTGGTGGTCAGTTTGATTTTGTGGCTGGTGAGCACCCTGCGCTTCATCCTGGACAGACTGCAAGGATTGAGCGAAATGGCCAGTTGGTTGGCTATTTGGGGCAGGTGCACCCCAGCGTTCAGAAGGCTCTGGATTTAAGTCAGCCAGTTTTTGTTTTCGAGGTGAACTTGAATCAAGTGCTAGAAGATGAGCTGCCTGCCTTTAAGGGGATTAGCAAGTTTCCCGAGGTTCGTCGTGATCTTGCTTTGATCGTTGACGAAAAAATCTCTGCTGGTTCTTTGAGCAGCACCGTGCGAGAAACTGCTGGTTCTAACCTTGTAGACTTAAAGGTATTTGATGTATATCAAGGTAAAGGTATTGAAAACAATAGAAAAAGTGTGGCACTAGGGTTGACCTTTAGGGATAGTTCGCGCACCCTTACAGAGGATGAAATCAATGTGTCAGTTGAAAGCGTTGTAAAGGCTTTGCAAGCACAATATTCAGCGAGCCTTAGGGGTTAATTTATACATGTCAGCACTCACAAAAGCCGATCTTGCCGAAATGCTCTTTGAAGAGCTGGGTTTGAATAAGCGGGAAGCTAAAGAGATTGTAGAATCCTTTTTTGAGGAAATAAGATCTGCTTTAGAGAGTAATGAACAGGTCAAACTGTCAGGCTTTGGTAATTTTGAGCTGCGTGATAAAAATACCCGTCCAGGACGTAATCCTAAAACGGGACAGGAGATCCCAATTTCTGCCAGGCGCGTTGTGACTTTTAAGCCAGGGCAGAAATTAAAGGCGAGGGTAGAGAGCTATGCTGGAACCGAGTAATAACGATCAATTACCCACTATTCCTGGTAAGCGTTACTTCACCATTGGTGAGGTCAGTGAACTGTGTGATGTAAAACCACATGTGCTGAGGTATTGGGAGCAAGAGTTTCCTAATCTTAGTCCGGTGAAACGTCGGGGTAATCGACGTTACTATCAACGTCAGGATGTCTTGATTATCCGCCAGATACGCTCACTGCTCTATGATCAAGGATTCACAATCGGCGGCGCCCGCCAGCGATTAACCGGTGACGATGCCAAAGAGGATGCGACTCAAGTACGCCAGCTAATTGAGCAGACTGTTGGTGAATTAGAAGAGCTTCTTTTGGTTCTCAAAGCCTAATTTCACCACTTGTATTGTTGGTTGCTTTCGGTATGATGAGCGCCTTCTTCAGAGACCATATCTCTAAGTACATCGGGGCGTAGCGCAGTCTGGTAGCGCACTACACTGGGGGTGTAGTGGTCGTCGGTTCAAATCCGGCCGCCCCGACCAAAACTCTCTTTATATTACATGTGGTTAGGTAGCTTTTAGTCTTTTGGCTAAAATAGCTTTCCCCGTATTATTTTCTGCTAGCTTTCCAGCCGTGTTGAATTACTTTCCTGTCTTTCATTTTATAGGCCCATTCTCGGCCAGATTTGAATTTGGAGAACAGCTCTAGATCTACAAGCCCATTCAAAGTTGCAGCGGCTGTGTTGTATGCACAGTTTGGGTTCTCTTTGACATTGGTTATTGTGAATGTCGAGGCCATACCGCTTTTGGCTACTTGAAGCACGATGTTTTGTTTATCGGTTAGTTGTCCGTATAGGCCTGACGCATAGAGAAATTCACTAAAACTCTCTTGATCTTCTCTTGCCTTTCTATAC
>JBFICW010000046.1:0-13162 GCA_041581635.1 Porticoccus sp.
ATAACTGCTTATTCAATAGTCCTTATTATCTGTCGCAGTGATTGTTATGCTGCGTTTGTGTGTAATAACGTCAAATAACAATCACTATGCCTTCAAACTATCTTCACCAAGGTATTCATCTCTTCCGCAAGCTCGCTTTGTTGGCGGGGCCGTTGTTAGCCCTGCTGGTTTACTCACTGGTACCGGAACGTGCGGCGGGCCTGAATGGTGAAGAACTGGTGCTGGGTACGGCGGGCCGAGCTACTGCGGGCCTGGCTGTTTGGATGGCTCTGTGGTGGTTGACGGAAGCCACGTCGATTTATGCCACGGCACTATTGCCCTTGGCAATTATGCCTCTGGTGCAAATAGGGACGATAAGCGAGACCGCCAGCGCCTATGCCCACCCGCTTATTTTTCTGTTTCTCGGCGGATTTATTCTGGCTCTAGCCCTTGAAAAATGGCACTTACATCACCGCTTCGCACTCACGGTATTACGATGCCTGGGCACTAAACCCACCACATTGGTGGGTGGTTTTATGTTTGTTTCGGCCACCCTCAGCATGTGGATCACCAATACTGCCACGACCTTGGTGATGCTGCCGATTTTGCTCAGTATTATTAGCCTGCTGGACAAAGATGCCCCCAACCGCAAAAACTTCAGCCTTTGCCTGTTGCTGGGAGTTGCCTACGCCGCCTCGATAGGTGGCATAGGCACGATTGTGGGCACGGTACCCAATATGTTTACGGTGTCTTTTATTCAAACTGAACTGGGCATTGAGATTGGTTTTGCCAAGTGGATGACCATTGGCTTACCCATTGTTCTGGTGTTTGTCCCCGTGGCCTGGTTGTTACTGACGCGTTTTATTTACCCACCCGGCGAAGAGGCCATCGACCGATCTTTTCTCGACGCCGCACCGGAACCCTGGACCCGGGGAGCAAAGTGGACGCTGTTTATTTTTATACTGACCGCGCTCAGCTGGATCAGCCGCCCTCTGATGGTGAAATGGCCACCGCTAGCGAATCTGACAGACACAGGCATTGCGATATTTGCCGCCCTGTTGCTGTTTACCATTCCGGTCGACTTTAAAAAACGCGAGTTTCTCATCGATTGGAATACGGCCATCAAAATACCCTGGGGCGTGCTACTACTATTTGGTGGCGGTCTGGCTCTGGCCGGGGCTATTCGCTCCAGTGGGGTTGGTGAATTACTCGCCAGTCAATTGGTCGGTTTGCAGGGTATTCCACCGCTGGTGATGACGCTACTTGTGGTTACGCTGATTATTTTTCTTACCGAATTAACCAGCAATACCGCCACGACCACCGCACTGATACCCATCTTTGCGGTGATGGCAGAAGGGTTGGGAATTAACCCGCTAGCTATTATTCTGCCAGCGACTATTGCCGCTAGCTGCGCCTTTATGCTGCCAGTGGCAACACCCCCCAATGCCATTGTGTTTAGCTCTGACCTGATTCGTATTCCGCAGATGGCCAGGGCCGGTTTTTGGCTAAATATTACGGGGATTCTGGTGATCAGCCTGCTGACCCAACTCACGTTAACCTATATTCTGTAGCGCCATGTAGCCGCTGTGTGATTAGGCATGAATAGAGAGAGAGTTACATGCATATTTGGGTAGATGCAGATGCTTGCCCCAATCCGATTAAAGATATTCTGTTCAGGGCGGCCCAACGCTGCAAAGTCCCCCTGACGCTGGTGGCCAATCACCACCTCAGCATTCCCAAATCGCCACTGATTAAATTTCAACAGGTGGAAAGCGGGTTTGATGTGGCCGATAACTACATCGCTCAGCGGGTTAATCCGGGCGATATTGTGGTTACTCAGGATATTCCCCTTGCCGCTGAAGTCATCGAAAAAAACACCGAGGTCATCAGCCCCAGAGGAGAGCATTACACCAAAGCCAATATTCGACAACGACTCGCCATGCGTAATCTGATGGAAGAGCTTCGCTCTATTGGGGAAGTGAGCGGAGGGCCCTCCAGCATGGGTAAATTGGAGCGCCAACAATTTGCCAATGTACTGGATCGATTGTTAGCAAAAAAGGGGACGTAAAAGGCTGTACAACCACCCTAAAATCAGCAGTAACCACGGGGTGTTCATCACTAATAATTCTTTCTATTTCAGGGTGATAGGCGTATACTTCGGCCCCCTAATTCTATCCATCTCCAAGCAAACAGGTCACCCCCCCTATGTCATCCCCCGATTTTGAATCACTAGGCATCGCCAGTCCGGTGCTTAAAGCCGTTCAACAACTGGGGTATGAACAGCCCTCACCGATTCAAGCACAAAGCATTCCAATACTCCTGAACGGAGAAAATCTGCTTGGCGTAGCCCAAACGGGTACCGGTAAAACCGCAGCATTTGCGCTACCGCTGTTGAGCCGTATTAACAGCGCGCAAAAGACTCCACAGATTTTAGTGCTGACGCCAACTCGCGAGCTGGCTATCCAGGTGGCGGAAGCCTTTCAAACCTACGCCAGAAACCTGAAAGGGTTTCATGTGCTGCCTATCTATGGTGGAACAGATATGCGTGGGCAACTTCGCGGCCTGGAACGTGGTGCACAGGTTATTGTCGGCACCCCCGGACGAATTCTCGACCACATTCGTCGTCGCAGCTTGAAGCTCAATGAGCTCAACGGGCTGGTACTAGATGAAGCCGATGAAATGCTACGCATGGGCTTTATCGACGATGTGGAAACTATTCTGGCAGAGACTCCTGGCACCTGTCAGAGGGCTCTGTTCTCTGCAACCATGCCACCCGCCATTCGCAGAGTGGTTAAAAAGTATTTGGGTGACGCTAAAGAAGTCAGCATTGAAGCCAAGACCAAAACCGTTGAACGTATTACCCAGCGTTATCTGATCGTCAAAGGCCATCAAAAGATGGATGCTCTGACGCGGATTCTCGAGGTAGAAGAATTTGACGGTATGATCATCTTCGTGCGGACAAAGTCTGCCACCGCAGAAGTCGCCGAAAAGCTTGAAGCCCGAGGTTTCTCGGCTGCGGCACTCAATGGCGACCTTAGTCAAACTCTGCGCGAACGCACGGTTAACCGCCTCAAAAAAGGTCAAGTAGATATTGTAGTGGCAACCGATGTTGCGGCTCGAGGCCTTGATGTAGAGCGTATCAGCCACGTTGTGAACTATGACATCCCTTATGACAACGAAGCTTACGTACACCGCATAGGGCGTACTGGGCGTGCTGGTCGCGAGGGTCAAGCTATTCTGTTTGTGGCACCCAAAGAAACCAGACTACTTCGCTCTATCGAGCAATCCACCAGACAAAAACTCACCGTCATGGAGCTACCTACCGGCGCGCAAGTGAGCGACCAGCGAGTTCAGCAGTTTCAGAGTCGCATTCTGGAAGACCTCGAAACCAACAACCTGGATCAATTCCGCTCATTACTGGAAAAGCTCGCCGAAGATAACGGTGTCTCGATGACCGACATTGCCGCGGCACTCACCTGCCAGCTGCAACAGGAAAGGCCTTTATTCCCTAAACTTGCCCCACTGGAAACGGGTGGCAGGGGCAGAGAGAGATCAGAGCGCAGCGATCGAAGGGATAGACCTGAGCGGGGCGATAAGCGCGAGAGAGGCGGCAGAAAAGAACAAGATAGCCGCCCACGCCGCGACAACAAACACCTCGACGACATTGAAATGGTTACCTACCGAATGGAAGTGGGCAAAAATCATGGCGTGATGCCAAAGGACATTGTTGGCGCCATTGCCAATGAAGCCGGCATCGAAAGCAAAAATATTGGCCGCATTAAGCTGGACGACGACCATAGCACTGTGGATCTTCCCGAGGGGATGCCGAAGGAAATCTTCAACCACCTGAGAAACAAAGTCCGAGTTTGCCAACAGCCGATGAAGCTCAGCCTTGTCGAGGCCAGCAAGCCCAGAAAACGCTCTACCGAGGAAAAGCCAAGAGGTAAAAAACCTTCCGCCCCACGCAAGAGCAACCGCAGCAAATAATCAAATTGAACAGAAACGAATCAGGGGACTAAATTGCCCCCTGATTCACTTTACACAGATCTCATTAAGCCGATGTTCCCTGATAGGGATACATAAGAACATTAGACACCTTCCAGCTTTGGTCTTGCTGCTGACTCAGGGTATAGATCACCTGCCATAGCTGACGCGTTGCATCTGAAATGATCAACTCTTGATAGACCTCGCCTTCAGACATCATGCTCCTGCCAAAAAAATAGGATGCAGGCCGATAAAGTGGCTCGTAACCACTTTTTACCATGTTGATAAAAATATCAACGGTGGGGAACGCCTGCCTCACATTGGGTGCCGCAAATTCATAGGCAGCATTATGATCGTCTGATTTAAACGCTAAAATCTGTCCATTAATAACCAACTGAATTGCCTTTAAATCAGCCTCTTCCACAACCGATTCAGCCAAAGCCTGGGGATTTACAACAAGCAACAGCAATACTGTCACCACGGCACAACCCATTTTATTTCTAGTATTGCCTCTCATATCTGTATCCTGCGCTACTAAGTTATTTAGTTGCTTACCGTTAAAAAGAGTACCTATTTATTCATATATATACGCATAGGCTTAGGCACAGCAAGCTGCAGAATGGTTCCTTATGCCCACCGCAAGTAAACGCTATTAAAGAACACTTCCCATAGAACCAAGAGTGATAATGATGGCCGCCTACCCCAACCCACCGATTGCGATCGCAACGCGGCATAGCGCGACACGACCAGCGCAGCCAAACAGACCTGCAGGGTTTATTGCGGGCAAAAGATAAAAAGCGCACAACCTCCAACAGAAACAAACCCGCTATTAAAAACCGGTCTGCTTCTTCAGGCGTTGAAAAGCGCAGTGTTACAGAACAAACAGGCCGCTTAATAGCAGCCCAGGGTTAGAAATGAGCCCCAAGGCCCTACGCTAAACAGCGCTTATAAAGCCAGCCGCCGAGTATCACTTAACTCACTGACCAGGAAGGTAAAAAACCGACCGCAAACAGCGCCGTTTATAACGCGGTGATCATAGGACACACTAAGCGGCAACATCATGCGCGGCATAAACTCGGAACCATTCCAAACAGGTTTCACCTGAGATTTGGAGACCCCCAGAATAGCGACCTCTGGGGTGTTCACTATGGGCGTAAAACCGTTGCCACCAATAGCGCCCAGACTCGATATGGTGAAACAGCCGCCTTGCATTTCAGCTGAGGACAGCTTGCCATCGCGTGCTTTAATCGCCATCTCATTGACCTCGCCGGCCAGCTGCCACATACCCTTCGTATCCACATCGCGGATGACCGGCACCACCAGACCACGGGGGGTATCCACTGCGATACCAATGTGTACATATTTTTTTTGTACAAAACTCTCACCATCACTGGTGATAGAGCGATTGAATTCGGGATTGGCCTCAAGCGCACGAGCGCAGGCCTTTAGAAGAAATGGCAAGGGAGTCAAACGAGTCCCACGTTTTTCTGCCTCGCCCTTCAGCGACTTCCTAAACTCCTCGAGATCGGTAATATCGGCCTCATCGAATTGAGTAACATGAGGAACATTAAGCCAACTGCGCTGCATGTTTTTGGCGGTCAACTTTTGGATCTTGTTGAGTGAAATCGTTTCAATCTCGCCAAACTTGCTAAAATCTGTATCTTGCACAACGGGAATGCCTGAGCCTACTGCGGCCTCTTTAGGGCTCGACTCAGCTGTTGCTACCGCATTCTTAACATACGCATGAAGATCTTCTTTGAGAATACGACCCCGGGGCCCCGTGCCCGCGACTTTACGCAAATCGACACCTAATTCTCTTGCCAAGGCCCGGGATGCGGGTCCGGCATAAACATCAGAATCTGCATGGAGATCCTGCGGTTGCTCCAACTCAACGGTACTCTCAGCCTCAACTGGCGGCTCTGAATCAGGCCTACTCGATGATGATGGGGAAGCGTCAGACACTTGCTCTGCTACCGGCGCATCAGATTGAGCCTCAACGGCACCCATCATCCGAGCGATGCTATCTCCAGTAACAATTTTATCGCCCTCTTTCACGAGGATCTCCACCACTTCACCCCCAAAAGGCGCAGGGATGTCCATTGTCGCTTTGTCGCCCTCGACCACCAACAGGCTATCACCTTCTGAAAGACGATCGCCCACCGAGACCACAATTTCTAATACTTCAACGGCATCGGTGGTACCGATATCCGGCAAATTGACGGGCTGCTCAACAGCCGTGCTAGCAGGGGGTAAGTCGACTTCAGGCTCAGGTTCAGACTTGTCGCTTTCAGCGTCAGAATCGACATCCTCTAGAGGTGTCTCTGGAGCAACCTCCTGACTAGCCTCTACAACAGTATCAGCTTCACCGGCAGTCAGCTCGAGCTCAATAATCTCTGAACCCTCACTGACGGTATCCCCCTCCTTTACGATCACGGACTTTACGACACCGCTTTTCGGACTGGGAACATCCATCGTGGCTTTATCTGACTCCAGTACAATCAAAGATTGCTCCAGCTCTACAACATCACCGGGAGCCACACATAACTCGATGACTTCCACCGTCTCGGCACCGCCGAGGTCGGGTACTTGGATAATTTCAGTGGTCACTATGGATTCTCGTCTCAACAATACAGCGGATTAGTTTTTTCCGGGCTTAATCCAAAATCGGCAATTGCCTTGGACACCACAGACTTCTCGATCTTGCCCTGATCTGCCAAGGACTTTAGAGCGGCTACAGCCACAAAATAGCGATTCACTTCAAAAAAGTGACGCAGGTTTTCCCGGCTATCGCTTCGGCCAAAACCATCGGTTCCCAGAACATGATAATCGGCAGGGATATAACCCCTTAACTGTTCAGAGTAGGTTTTAACGTAGTCAGTAGCCACAACCACTGGCCCCTGACGGCCGGTCAGCAACTCAGTGATACAGGGAACTTTTGGTTCAGCTTCAGGGTGCAGCATATTCCAGCGATCAACGCTCTGGCCGTCACGGGCAAGCTGATTAATACTGGTTAAACTCCAGATATCCGCTGACACATTATATTTTTCTTTAAGGATGACCGATGCGGCACGCACTTCATTGAGAATACTCCCCGCGCCCATCAACTGGACTTTAAGATCCGCGTCTCCACCATCTTCAAACAGGTACATGCCCTTAACAATGCCTTCCTCAACACCGTCCACCTCGGGCATTGCAGGCTGTTGATAGTTTTCGTTCATGGTGGTGATGTAATAAAAACAGTTTTCCTGCTCTTCAAACATAACCTTCAGACCATTTTGAACAATCACCACCACCTCGTAGGCATAGGCTGGATCATAAGTTCTGCAATTGGGAATGGTATTGGCCAACAAATGACTATGCCCATCCTGATGTTGAAGCCCCTCGCCATTGAGCGTGGTTCGACCAGAGGTTGCCCCAATCAAAAAGCCCCGCGCTTGCATATCGCCGGCGGCCCAAGCCAGATCACCGATGCGTTGAAAGCCAAACATGGAGTAGTAGATATACACCGGAATCATCGGAAAATGGTTATTACTGTAGGAGGTCGCCAGCGCCATCCAGGCAGACATGGCTCCCGCTTCACTGATACCCTCTTCAAGGATTTGCCCCTTCTTGTCCTCTTTGTAATACATGATTTGATCATGATCCTGAGGCACATATTTCTGACCGGCAGAGGAGTAAATTCCTAGCTGGCGAAACATTCCTTCCATCCCAAAGGTACGAGCTTCATCGGGAACAATGGGCACCACGCGCTGGCCAATGCTTTTATCCTTTAGCAACATTCCCAGCTGCCGAACAAACGCCATGGTGGTTGAAATTTTACGCTCCCCACTGCTTTCCAGTAACTTGCCAAAACTCGACAATGGCATAATCTCTAGCGGATCAAAGGTAGCACGACGGGAGGGCAACGGCCCACCCAGAGATGACCTACGCTTGTTCATATAAGCCATTTCCGGACTATCTTCAGGTGGACGGTAATAGGGTACTTCGGCAAGCTGGTCATCGGCCACGGGAATACCGAAACGATCCCTGAAATGCTTAAGGCTTTCTAAATCAAGTTTCTTGATGGAATGGGTATCATTCGCTGCCTCACCGGCACCCAATCCCATACCATAACCCTTCACTGTTTTAGCCAGAATAACTGTAGGCTGCCCTTTGTGCGCCATAGCCTCGGCGTATGCGGCATAAACCTTATAGGGGTCATGACCACCACGGTTAAGGTACATGATGTCCTTATCGCTTAAATCGGCAACCAACTCTTTCAGTTCGGGAGATGAACCGAAGAAATGCTCCCTCGTATAAGCACCACCATTGTGCTTATAGTTTTGATAATCGCCATCACAAGCTTCATCCATGCGCTTTTGTAGCAATCCATTCTTATCTTTTGCCAGTAATGGGTCCCACAAACGGCCCCACACCACCTTGATGACATTCCAGCCAGCGCCACGAAATACACCTTCGAGCTCCTGAATAATTTTCCCGTTACCACGCACGGGGCCATCTAGACGTTGCAGGTTACAGTTCACCACAAATACGAGGTTTTCAAGATTTTCACGGCCCGCAAGAGAAATAGCGCCCAATGTTTCTGGCTCATCGCACTCACCGTCACCTATGAAGGCCCAGACTTTACGCTCACCCCTGGGCACCAATTCACGCGCGGAGAGATAGCGCATTACGTGAGCCTGATAGATGGCCTGTAAAGGCCCCAAGCCCATAGATACAGTAGGAAACTGCCAGTAGTCCGGCATCAGCCAAGGGTGGGGATAAGAAGAAAGGCCTTTACCACCCACTTCTCGGCGGTAATTATCCAGATCTTCTTCGTCAAAACGGCGCTCAAGGTAAGAGCGGGCATAGATACCCGGTGCACTATGACCTTGAAAATAGATTAAATCACCACGAGTGTCGCCCTCGTCGCCGCGAAAGAAATAATTAAACCCAATATCGTAAAGTGTGGCAGAAGAAGCAAAGGAAGCAATGTGACCACCGATACCTTCGTCAGGGTCTTTATTCGCCCTCATAACCATAGCCAGGGCATTCCAGCGAATGATGGAACGGATACGCCGCTCCATGAACAAATCGCCTGGCATACGCTTTTCACGGGTGGGTGGTATCGTGTTTCGGTAGGGAGAGGTGATGGCATTTGGCATACGGACACCGGTAGCCGTTGCCCGGTCCAGCAGCTTCTGCAACAAGAACGCCGTTCTCGACTCCCCTTGATACTTTAATACAGAATCCAGCGACTCAAGCCATTCCTCGGTTTCCACAGGATCCGTATCTTTATGCATACCCTATACCCTCTAAATACTTATTTTTAGTTATCTACAAGGAGCCACCCGAGAAGTATAGATCATCCCTAGGATTACGATTTTTACAAACGGGGCCCCAGCTACAGATTGTAGTATAACTACACAAAGCATGCACTTTCAACCGGCACAGCTACTAAAATATGCTTAAATATTTACATTTACCACCTAAAAATAACACTAACCATATGATTTATATTGTTTTATTTTATTTTTTATAAAATATAGTTTTATTACATATCTTTACCGGGAAGATAAAAGACCTTGCGACCAATGGCAAGCTCTGCCGCACTAATCGCCGGGCTATGGGTGCTATCCAGTTGCAACGAATAACCAGCGTTTGACATCAGGTCTTCGTAACTCTTCTGTAACTGCCCAAGGGAAAGCAATGAGACAGCATCAATGAGCTTCTCCCTTTGGGTAAAGTCGTAATCGCGTAGGTCGATACTCGCCCAGAACCTTGAGGACTGCTCAGCCAAACTTTTAGGCTTCTCTTTCAACCGGATCAAGACGGCCTGACGATGCCGTTCAAACTCCTCTTTCGGCATCACCTGGAGCTGCCGACGAAAATCAACCAAAAACTGATCAATAGCCTGCTCCAACTGGGGAACCTGAACATTAGGCGACTGCACCAGCAGGCCAAAACCCGGGACACGAGCAATCATCTGGTCAACGATCGCCACAACGTAACCAAGTTGCTGCTCCGTTCTCAACTGATGAAAGAATTCAGACTTCATCATTTGCCGTAAAAGCATTATTTTTGCAGTATCTTCGAGACCATCAGTCCGCCCTTGGTAGTAACGAAGGATGGCGGAGTCCTTATGGTCGATCGACATGGGAAGATGAATTTTTTCTCCTGGAGAAACACGAAGCACCCCACGTTTAGTCCAAGCCTCTGGCTTACCATGTATCACTTTCTGTGCAACAGACATGGCAAGTTTTTCCACATCAGGTTGACTCAAATTACCACTGGCCAGCATCTCAAGTGATGCACCTTTGAATAGACTGCCTACAAATTGATTGAATGCTGCCAGATCAAATTCTGCCAACGCACTAGCCAGCGCCTCTGGCTGCCAAGCTGTGATGCTGAGCAACACTCCCGTTTCGCGCATCAATTGTTTGTATGGCGTATCCTTACTACTGTTTTGCCAGCTCCTAATCAGCTCGGTTTTAAGACGCTCCACGAGCTCATCAGAAACGGTGGGGGCCAACAAGGCCTCGACCACCGAGTCCACCAACAGGGGCAATTTGTTATCAAAACCACTAACGACAAAGCCGAGACCATCTGGACGACGATTAATACTGTAACCAAGCCCGGCCAGTGCAGCCGAATAACTGGACTCCCTAAGTGTTTCTTGTACCAGACGCAAATACAGGTCGGTCATTGCGGCAGACTTAACATCGGAAACTGCCGGTGTTTTTAAGGCCACATAGAACTGAGCCTTTGGCACCTGATAGTAACGATCAGAGTAACTCCAAAGCCGATAATCGGGTTTATCTACAAGCAGGTCTGGAACTCCAGGCTCATCCGACTTATCGGGATAATTGAGTGAAAAACTCTCCGGCACAAAATTATTTTCTATCGGAAGCTTGAGCTTTTCTGTAGCGTCAACGAGAGAAGCTTTCGGTAACTTGGCAGGTAACGTTGTAACGCTATAAGGCACTTGGTAGAGCGACGAAACTTTGTCGGCTTTCACCTCTGGTGCCATTAGCGTAACCAGGGCATTCTCTGGCTTCATCAAAGACAACATATCGTCAATCAGGATGGGATCAAAAATATCCATTCGATAGGGACCCTTCATCACATCCTGATAAGGGTAATTATGTAGCTGATTAGCCAATTGACTCACCCGGTGAACTGGCTCCCCCAGTTCATTATGAAGAAACTGAACCTCCGCCAAAGCACCCTGTTCCTTGTGCCGCCACTCAGCTACCCCACGCTCGGAAACCAACGCTATTTCTTGAAAAATAAGCTCAAGCACCTGCTGCCAGTGCGAGAAACCATCCACGGTTAAACCAACGGTGACATCAAAAGAGCTTCCACTTCGGTCGGCAAGGCCCTTACCGGCACGCAATGATTCCGCCCAGCCTTTTTCTTTAAGTAATGACAATAAGCTACCCGCCCCCTCGTGCCCGATGAGATTCCCGAGATAGGCGAGGGGCTTCTGTCGGTAGTATTTATAAACAGCCGGCAAGGGAATAGTGACAGACAACTCCCTCAACTCCTGAACAGGCTGTAGTGATAACAACAGTGGCAACCGCCCCTTTTCAAAGAGCGGCTGGCCATGAACCGGCTGCTCAGCATTCTTGTTGGGCACCGCCTCAAATCGTGATGCCACCATCGACTCAAGCTCATCCAGAGAATTCGGCGCCAACACCACCAGAGTCATACGATTGGCTGAGTAATGCTCTCCATAAAATTTGAGAAGATCATCTCGCACCAGGCTTTTGTCTGTATCTGCCAGAGTATCCAAATTTCCAACACTAAATTTTGAGGCAGGATGTGCCGGATTAACCACTTCGCTAAACACATTCAATTGTCGGCGGTAGTCATTTTTTATTCTCGCCTTGTACTCAGAGTGCACAGCATTTTTTTCACGCTCTACGTATTCAGCATTAAACAAAGGCGCAACAAAAAATCGAGCGAAGCGATCTAACGCAGGCTCGAATTTTGCCGGGTCGACATCAAAGAAATAGTTGGTGTGCTCAAACGACGTGTAGGCATTATGCTGTCCACCATATTGACTGATAAATGCCTGATACTCGTCGGGAAGGGGGTACTGATCTGTTCCCAGAAATAACATATGCTCAAGGAAGTGGGCCAACCCCTGGCGATCTGCAGGATCATTTGAACTACCCACAAAGACATCCAAAGCCGCAGCAGCCTTATCGGCCTTCGCATCAGAAACCAACAGCACTTGCAGTTGATTCGATAGTTGCAGATAGCGATATTCCGAGGAATCATTATCACTCTTTGCAATATCAACCGGCTTACTCTGCGCCTGATTGTCATGACATGGACGCCCAGCTAATGCCTGGCTACAACCAAGGGCAATAATGAGCAAATAAACAAACGCTACAGATACTCTTTTCATGGGACTCCGTTCACTGTTGGAAATATACGATTTGTCGATGAAATATAATTTATCGAATTACTCGGACACCGAAACCCCCAAATCAGTTCTCGGCCATGCGTTATAAAGTGCCTTTACCAACGTCGCCAACGGAATGGCAAAAAATACCCCCCAGAACCCCCACAGACCACCGAAAAACAGCACCGCCAAAATAATAGCAATAGGATGCAAGTTCACTGCTTCGGAAAACAACAGGGGCACGAGCACATTACCATCCAACCCCTGAATAACACCGTAAACCATCACCAGCCAAAACAGGTCACCACCCCAGCCCCATTGAAAGTAGGCCACAACGGTTACGGGAATAGTCACGACCACGGCACCTATATAGGGAATAACGACCGACAAGCCCACCAACAAGGAGAGCAACGCCGCATAATTTAGCCCCATAATTAAAAAGGCAATATAACTAACCGAGCCCACGGCCAGTATCTCAATCGCTTTACCCCGAACATAATTGGCCATTTGCACATTCATTTCATGCCAAATTTGCCACATCACGGGACGCTCATGGGGCAGCAGAGTCGACAATATTTCCAATAATTCATCCTTGTCTTTTAGCATGAAAAAAACCAGCAGCGGCACCAACACCAAGTACACCATCATAGCGACGACACTTGGAAAAGTGCTCACAGAAAAGCTCACCAAACGTTCTGCCATGCCCCCCACTTCTCGGGATGCCTGTGACAATAAATCCTTCAACTGGGCTTCAGATATCAGATGTGGGTACTGATCAGGGAGCAACAACAAGACACTTTGCCAATG
>JBFICW010000047.1:0-12443 GCA_041581635.1 Porticoccus sp.
CGTGCATATTCGCGACACTTTTGACGGAAGGTCTTATGGTCGACCTTGACACCCGCCTTGCCAATTTTCTTTTCTACCTGATGCTCAATAGGCAGCCCATGACAGTCCCAACCTGGCACATAGGGAGCATCATAGCCACTCAATGTACGCGACTTAACAACAATATCTTTCAATACTTTGTTGACCGAATGGCCAATATGAATATTACCGTTGGCATAGGGCGGGCCATCATGGAGGATAAATTTTTCTCTCCCTTGGCACTTCTCGCGAACCTGTTTGTAGAGTTTTCCATCCTGCCATTTTTTCAACATGCCCGGCTCTCTTTGAGCCAGATTGGCCTTCATGGGAAATTCCGTAAAAGGTAAATTCAGGGTTGATTTGTAATCAGTCATCGCTCTCTAACATCATCTGTTAATCGCTCGGAAAAATAGCTCCGAGCAGCTGTAATATCGTTATGAATTTCTTCAACCATCTGCTCTAGAGACTCAAACTTAGCCTCATCCCGAACTTTGGCTTTAAACTCAACCTGGATTCGCTGTCCATAGATATGTTCGTCAAAATCCAGTAAATGGACCTCAAGAACCGGTTTAATCAAATCACCCACTGTCGGGCGAACACCAACATTTGCCACCCCAGGTAAACGGGCGTCATTCAACAACACCTCAACTACGTAAACTCCGCTTAACGGGGCACTATAGCGATTGAGCTGAACATTGGCAGTGGGGATTCCCAACTGCCGGCCAAGTCGCTGTCCATAGACCACTCGTCCAGAGATGCTAAACGGCTTACCTAATAGCGCCTCAGCTAAAGCAAAGTCGGCACGCTCTAGCGCACGACGAATTCGCGTACTGCTAATACGCTCACCTTGATACATCAGGGTATGGGTATCCAGAACCTCAAATCCCTGCTGCTTACCAACGCGCTCCAACAACTGGTAATTACCACTGCGGTCGTGACCAAACCGAAAGTCATCCCCCACAACGAGGCAGCGTACATCAAGCCCTGAAACCAGCACCTGATCAATAAAATCCATAGCCGACAAGCTCCGCAAAGAGCGGTTAAACTGCAAGCAGAAAACCCGATCGACTCCCGCCTCGAGAAATGCCTCTACCTTTTCCCGTAGACGCATTAACCTGGCTGGCGCTTGCTCACCGGAGAAGAATTCTTGGGGCTGTGGTTCAAAAATCATCACAACAGAAGGCAAGTTAAGCTCGACAGCTTTATCAATGAGCTGCTGCAAAATTGCCCGGTGCCCAAGATGAACACCGTCAAAAGAACCAATAGTTGCTACGCAACCACCTTTCTCAGGCTTTAGGTTATGCAGGCCGCGAACGAACCGCTTCTTTTCTCCAGTCACTTGCTGCCGACATCAAAAAATAAGGGCGAAAGTATAACCCAGCCCGTCAGGTGAAAAATAGGATAATGCCTTATTTTATCGGTGTTTGAGGTGAGATAATCGAAAACCACCTGCAAAGAGAACAATCACATAAGCACTCATTCCACCCACGCAGATCAACCCCATCCAGCCAGCTCTCTGCCACCACAACCACTGCAGCCAACTATTTAAGTTTAAGGTCGACACATAGAGCACTAGCCCCATCACCAAATTAGCCAACAGCGCAATCAGTAAGAATTTCAGCCAACCCGCCTCTGGGACGTACACTTTCGCACTTCGCAAACCGTGAAAAAGTAACCCGGCATTTAATATCGCCGACAACGAAGTGGCCAGCGCCAGCCCCACGTGCCCAACACCCCAATAGATATGAAGCGGCACAGCTAGCGCAATATTGAGCCCCATATTGGTCACCAGCGCAATCACACCAATACGAACCGGCGTTTTAATATCCTGTCGAGCGTAATACCCCGGCGCCAGCACCTTAATCAACATAAAGGCCACCAACCCTATGGCGTAAGCCCTTAGGCTCAGCGTCGCCATCGCTATGTCTCGAGAGGTAATCACTTCACCATAGTAGAACAGCGTCAGCAAGATCGGCTTGGCAAGAATAACGAGCGCCAAGGCGGCCGGTATCGCAATCAGCAGTATCAGCCGCAAGGCCCAGTCCATGGTGCTGTTAAACTTTTCGAGTGTCTCCGCAGCATGCTGGCGCGAAAGGCTCGGCAGAATAACTGTCGCAATAGCCACGCCAAAAACGCCTAAGGGCAGCTCGGACAAGCGATCCGAATAATAGAGCCAGGAAATGCTACCGGTGGGAAGAAACGAAGCTATCATCGTATCCAACAACAGGTTTATCTGACTGACCGACACACCAAATATTGCAGGTGCCATCAACCTCAGAATTTTCGACACACCCTCATCACGCCAATCCACCACAGGGCGAGGCACCATATTAATTCGCGCCAAAAATGGCAGCTGGAACAACAACTGTAAAACACCCGCAACTAAGACCCCCCAAGCCAAGGCATAAACGGGGGCATCAAACCAGGGAGACACCACCAGTGCAGCGACAATCATGGATAAATTTAACAATACAGGCGTAAATGCCGGCACCGCAAATCGGTCATAACTATTGAGAATGGCACCGGCTAGCCCGGTGAGAGAGATCAACATCAAGTAAGGAAAAGTAATCCGCAACAGACTACTTGCCGCATCGAACTTGTCTGGGTAGTCCAACCAAAAACCAAATGCAAAAAGCCCCGTTACCAAGGGTGAGGCAATCACAACGACCACCGTTAAAGCAATCAACGAAGAGCCCAGTGCGCCGGCAACCTTATCTAGCAGAGCTTTTACTGCGGCTTGGCTCCCGGCTTCTCGATACTCGGCCAACACTGGCACAAATGCCTGGGAAAACGCGCCTTCGGCAAATAATCGACGAAAAAAATTAGGGATCTTAAACGCAACAAAGAATGCATCAGCCATCGCATCAGCACCAATGACTCGAGCAAAGACCACATCACGCAGCAGCCCCAACACTCTAGAGATCATCGTCATACTACTGACCACACCGCTGGAACGCAGTAATTTAGATGACTTAACCGGTGGGTCTTGCTGTTCAATACGCTGGCTGTGCAAACCTGACACTCTCTGGTGGATACTCTTAAATTATTGGCAAATCATAGAGATTTTACCCCCCAGATGATAGCAACAACCTCCTTCTCTTTAGGTATATTGCCCCCTAGATTTCAGATACTCTCGAGAAGATATTCTTCAACCCATGTAGAGAGACGACTGCGCCCACACAAACTACTACAACCCTGCCTTTTTCTGGCAACCATTCCGGATAACCATTCAATCCAAGATGGGTTGATAAATTTAAGTAAACGCTGTATATTTCCGCGCCTTGAAATCAGACTCATTTTGAAAGGAGCACTTAGGTGGCCAATTCACCCCAAGCACGCAAACGAGCGCAGCAAAACGAAAATCGTCGCAAGCACAACGCTAGCCTGCGTTCCATGGTCCGCACCTATCTTAAAAAGACATATGCTGCCATTGAATCCTGTGAAGCTGAAGCAGCTCAAGCTGCTTACAACGCTGTAGTGCCCGTGCTAGACCGCATTGCGGACAAAGGTATCATCCACAAGAACAAGGCTGCACGTCACAAGAGCCGCCTGAACGCTCAAGTTAAGGCACTAGCTGCCAGCTAAGCAATTAAGTTCTGCGGATTAAAAAAACCGGCGCTAGAGGCCGGTTTTTTTGTGTCTACAGATAATAATTATATGAGGAGGCATAAGAAAATTTACTCGTTACCCATCCCAACACTCACCTAAATCAATACCAAATTATCTCTATGGATCAACTCTTCGTTATCACAATAACCTAGAGCCTCAGCAATCAGATGACTACTCTTACCAATAATTTTACGGCTCTCCGATGCATTGTAATTAACAAGTCCTCGAGCGACCTCATTGCCAGACTCATCCACACAACGAATCAAATCACCCCGACTATAGTCACCGACTACCGACTTTACGCCCACCGGAAGCAGGCTCTTACCCTGGTCTTTAAGCACTCTCACTGCGCCCTCATCAAGCGTCAGCGAGCCTCTTACCTGCAAGCGACCCGCCAACCACTGTTTACGTGCAGCTATGGGCTCCTGCCCGGCAACCAACAACGTGCCCAGGACATCTCCAGCAGCCAAACGAATCAATGCATTTTCTGTTCGGCCACCGACTATCAGTGTATTTGCACCCGAACGGGCAGCAAGTCTGGCCGCCTTGAGCTTGGTGATCATCCCCCCTCGCCCCAAGCCGCCGACGCTCCCCCCAGCCAAAACATCCAACGTGGGATCACCCGCTTTTCCATGGGAAATCAATTGTGCACGTGGATTACTGCGAGGGTCAGCATCGAACAGTCCATCCTGATCGGTTAAGATCACCAGCAGATCCGCGTCGATCAAATTTGCAACCATCGCTGCCAGGGTATCGTTATCCCCAAAGCGGATCTGGTCAGTCACCACTGTGTCGTTTTCATTAATGATTGGCACTACACCCAATTCCAGCAGTGTCTGTAGGGTATTTCGGGCATTGAGGTAACGCTCTCGATTAGAGAGGTCATCGTGATCTAATAAAACCTGTGCGGTATGACGATCAAATTGCTGAAACTGGAATTCATAGGCGTGCACCAGCCCCATCTGACCCACAGCTGCAGCTGCTTGAAGTTCGTGTATAGACGATGGGCGCTTGCCCCAACCTAGACGGGACATACCTTCCGCCACGGCACCCGATGAAACCATGACAATTTCAATATTCTGATCCAGCAGTGCGGCAACCTGTCCTACCCAGTCAGAAATGCCTTCCCGATCAAGGCCCTTTCCATCTGCGGTAAGCAATGCGCTACCAATCTTTACTACCCAGCGCCGGGCCTTTTTAACAACACTTCTATCGCTCATATCCGATCACAACCATCCAGCTGCTTTTGCTTTCTACAGGCATTGTATTTGGTTAGCATCAGGGGGAATAGATGATTTCCACATCATGATCATCGTCGTCGTCAAAATCATCATCGTCATCTGGCCCAATTGATTTTGGACGACGGCGTAACGCTTCAATTCTGTCTCTCGCCTCACGCTGCATCCTGCTCTGCAATTCTCGCTCATGCTCGGCAACCTCGGGATCATCTCGCTCTGCTTCCCAGCACTCTTCCAAATGATCCATGATATCCCAACACAATTTTTCCGTGCCTTCAGAACCAATAGCGGACACCTGATAAACCGGGCCTTCCCATTGAAGCTTTTCTACCACCTCTCGACAGCGTTTTTCACGCTCATCTTCAGGAAGGAGGTCTATCTTATTTAACACGAGCCAGCGTTCGCGCCCCCACAAAGTCGGGCTAAACTGATCAAGCTCATTTTCAATAATATTGACATTGTCGACAGGCTCTGCGCCATCACTTGGCACCATATCGACCAAATGAAGCAACAGGCGCGTTCTTGTCAGGTGTTTCAGAAAACGGATACCCAGGCCCGCTCCTTCAGCAGCACCTTCGACGAGACCAGGAACATCTGCAATCACAAAACTACGATACTTTTGCGCCTTCACCACACCCAGGTTCGGCACCAAGGTTGTGAAAGGATAATCAGCCACTTTTGGGCGCGCAGCGGATACCGCACGAATAAAGGTGGACTTACCTGCGTTTGGCAACCCTAACAACCCGACATCAGCCAATACTTTCAGCTCCAATCGCAAGTGCCGCAACTCACCCTCTGTGCCTGGTGTCGTTCTACGTGGCGCCCTATTTGTGCTGGACTTAAAGCGGGTATTCCCCAAGCCATGATATCCCGCCTTAGCCACCATTAATCGTTGGCCATCCGCAGTAATATCACCAAGCACTTCTTCTGTGTCCTCATCAATGATAGTGGTACCCACAGGCACTTTAAGAATAAGGTCTTCACCCCCCCTACCCGTGCAATTTTTGGAACTACCCGCCTGCCCACTCTGAGCATTAAAGTTACGCTGAAAACGATAGTCCACCAGCGTATTGAGATTTTCATCTCCCTCCAAATAGACACTGCCGCCGTCTCCGCCATCACCGCCGTCTGGGCCACCTTTGGCAATATATTTTTCACGGCGAAAACTCAGGCAACCATTGCCTCCGCGGCCGGCCTGGACATGAATGGGTGTTTCATCAACAAATTTCATCGTAAGAGTATACAGCGCTCAATGGGTTGTTATCAGGAATCCGAAAATATAGGTAAAAAACTCATTGCTACAGAACGAGCATCAAAACCTATGCATAATCTGGCTAAATCTAATCACACAAACAAAAAAGCCCCGCCAATGCGGGGCTTTTCTGAAAAACCGTCGCTTTAAGCAGTAACGATATTCACAAATTTCCGGTTCTTTGCACCTTTAACTGTGAATTGCACTTCACCATCGGCAGTCGCGAAAATCGTGTGGTCACGACCAATACCAACATTGCTACCTGCATGGAAACGAGTACCACGTTGACGAACAATAATGCTTCCCGCTGACACCTGCTCGCCGCCAAAGCGCTTAACACCAAGGCGTTTACTTTCGGAATCGCGTCCGTTACGGGTACTACCACCAGCTTTCTTGTGAGCCATGACGTTCTCCTATCTAATCTTAACCAGCACTAATGCCAGTAATTTTAACCTCGGTGAACCACTGACGGTGGCCCATTTGCTTACGGCTATGCTTACGGCGATTGAACTTAATAATTTTCACCTTATCAGCACGTCCATGGCTAAGCACTTCTGCTGTGACCTTGCCACCTTCAACCAAGGGAGTACCAATTTTTACGTTGTCACCGTCTGCTACCAGCAGCACTTCATCAAAGTCAACGCTTTCACCTGTGGCCACTTCCAGCTTTTCCAGACGAAGGTATTCACCCTCCTGAACCCGGTGCTGCTTGCCACCACTTTTAATAACTGCGTACATAATTTGCTCCGTATTCGCTTATACCAGTTTGACGCCCAAGAGAACGATTTCTCCAGGCCGGATTTGCGAGGGCCGGAATTCTAAGGGAAACGACCCACGACCGCAAGGAAAAATCGCCGAAAATCCAGCAATAATGCGCCCTCCCCTTGACACACCCTCCACCCGACCCTAGGATGCCAACGCGTCCGCTTTAGAGGACCGATCCGATAAAAAAAACAACACATCCAACCAAGAATTTCACGGGGCTCTGGCATGTTGCCGTTTCACCAGGTAGTAAAAGCTGAATTTGACCAGGTCAACGACCTAATTCTTAGCCAACTACACTCTGATGTCGGCTTAGTGGAGAACATTGGCCAATATATCATTGATGCTGGTGGAAAACGGTTGCGGCCCCTATTAGTCATACTGAGCGCTAATAGTTGCGGCTATAATGGCAGTCAACATACCTCTTTAGCCGCCATTATTGAGTTTATTCACACCGCCACGCTACTCCATGACGACGTTGTCGACACGTCTGACTTGCGCCGCGGCAGAGCCACAGCCAACGCCAAGTTTGGCAATGCCCCCAGCGTACTGGTCGGTGACTTCCTCTACTCTCGAGCATTTCAGATGCTGGTAGCGATCGAAAACATGGATATCATGCGAATCATCGCGGATACCACCAACATTATCTCTGAAGGTGAGGTTCAACAGCTCATTAATGCTGGAAACCCCGATGCAACCGAAACAACTTATCTCGAGGTTATCCGCAAAAAAACAGCCCAACTATTTGATGCTGCTGCCGAAGCCGGTGCCGTATTGGCGGGCGCTACCCCCGCCCAACAAACGGCTATGGGGCGTTATGGGCACCACCTTGGAATGGCATTTCAACTGGTGGATGACGCTCTGGATTACAACGGCAACACAGAAGACCTTGGCAAAAATGTTGGCGATGACTTGGCGGAAGGCAAACCCACACTACCCTTAATTCATGCTATGCAACACGGCTCCCCCGATCAGGCTGCATTAATCCGTAGTGCCATAGAAGAAGGGGGTATAGAGCAAATGGGAGCCATACTAGAGGCCATCAATGCTACCGGGGCCTTAGACTACACATTGTCCTGCGCTAAACAACACGCTGAGCAAGCAAAATTATGCCTTGCGGATCTACCCGACACCCCCGAACGCCAAGCAATGTTCGATCTCGCCGACTTCGCCATTCAACGCAAGTCGTAAGACAAACTCGCGAGCTGGTATAACACCAACATCGCTGAAAACCTTATATTTTCTGGACTTAACACACAGATCAGATAAAATTCGCCCCTTCAAAAGAAAATCAATAAACCTGGTACAACAGGGATAAATAGCAGAGGCCAATCAATAGATGACCACATTCATTCCACAATCGCAAAACTCATATACCCGCGAGGAAATTGTCGCTTGCAGCCAGGGTAAATTATTTGGTGAAGGTAACGCCCAACTTCCTGCAGACAATATGCTGATGGTGGATCGAATCACCCACATCCATGCTGGCGAAGGAAAATATGGTAAAGGAACCATGACGGCTGAACTCGATATTCGTCCAGACCTCTGGTTCTTTGGTTGCCATTTTGAAGGTGACCCAGTGATGCCCGGATGTCTTGGCCTTGATGCCATGTGGCAGCTCACCGGTTTTTTCCTGGCCTGGAAGGGCAACCCGGGGCGCGGCCGTGCACTGGGTTCCGGAGAAGTGAAATTCTTTGGGCAGGTCCTGCCAGAGGCCAAGTTAATCACTTATCGTATTGATGTTTCGCGTATAGTTGAACGTAAGTTGAAAATGGCCATCGCTGACGGTACTGTCTCAGTAGATGGTCGTGAAATCTATACCGCCAAAGATCTTAGGGTTGGCCTTTTTGAGTCAACTGACAACTTTTGATCCTTTCGATTACAATTGATCCTTTAGATGACAATGACCGGACCTTTTAACCGGCATAGGGGTAGCCAATGAAACGCGTGGTAATTACCGGAATGGGAATTGTTTCCCCCTTAGGTAATGACAAAGAAACTGTCACCGAATCTTTACGAGAATGTAAATCAGGCATTGCCTTCCGGGAAGACTTCAAAGAGATGGGGTTGCGCTGCAATGTTGCAGCTAAACTGGATATCAACCCTGCAGAACATATCGACCGCAAAGTCATGCGGTTTATGGGTCCGTCCGCGGCCTATGGCTACATCGCCATGGAAAGAGCCATTGCCGACTCGGGCCTTTCTGAAGACCAAGTCTCCAACATACGTACCGGCCTCGTTATGGGTTCTGGTGGCGTATCGGGAGAAATGTTCACCGAAACAATCGATGTGATGCGTGAAAAAGGCATTAAACGTGCCGGCCCTTATCGAGTCACTCAGATTATGGCCAGCACCGTATCAGCCTGCCTGGCAACGCCATTCAAGATTAAAGGCACCAACTATTCTATCTCCTCAGCATGCGCTACCAGTGCCCACTGTATCGGCCACGCCATGGAGTTGATCCAGATGGGCAAACAGGATGTAGTTTTTGCTGGCGGTGCTGAGGACATGCACTGGTCAATGGCAGGCATGTTTGATGCGATGGGCGCCCTGTCCAGCAAGTATAACGATACACCGGAGAAAGCCTCTCGTGCCTATGATGCAGACCGCGATGGATTCGTCCCTGGCGTTGGCGCTGGCTGTCTAGTAGTAGAAGACCTGGATCATGCCCTGGCTCGAGGCGCGACTATTTATGCTGAAATCGTTGGTTACGGAGCCACCTCAGATGGCTACGACATGGTAGCCCCCTCTGGCGAAGGTGCTGTGCGCTGCATGAAGATGGCCATGGAAACCACGGATGGCAGCATTGATTACATCAACACGCATGGCACTAGCACGCCCGTAGGCGACCTAGCAGAACTGAAAGCGATTAAAGATGTATTTGGTAGTGAGGCACCACCCATTAGCTCCACCAAATCCCTCTCCGGCCATGGTTTAGGTGCTGCGGGTGTCCAGGAAGCCATTTACTGCCTGCTAATGATGGAAAGTAATTTCATCTGCGCATCGGCAAACCTCGAGACAATCGATCCAGAGGCAGCCGATCTACCGATTGTCGCCAAGCGTATTGATAACGCCAAATTGAATCGCATCATGTCTAACAGTTTTGGGTTTGGCGGCACGAATGCAACACTGACTTTTCAACGTTATGAATAACCGCTAACCATGATTTAAACATTGAAAAATATCATCGGGGAGAGCCATTGGCTCTCCCTTTTTTCAACCGTCATAAATGCTCATTTATACTACCCCCTACTAACGCCCATAGCCCGCATGTGCCTTTTATACGAGAATTAACCGGCATACTCTGCAAGACTTCTTACTTGCCCTTACAATACAGCTACCATCATTCTGGGAGATCTCATGAAACTCTACGACTACCCCGGCGTACCCAACCCACGTCGTCTCAATATTTTTATGGCTGAAAAAGGCATCGATATCCCCCGTGTTCAGGTAGATCTACTAAAAGGGGAACAGTTGGAGCCGGAGTTTAGAGCAAAAAGTCCCAACTGTGATGTCCCCACGCTGGAATTAGATAACGGCACCTGCATCTCACAACTCAACGCTGTTTGCCGCTACCTCGAAGCCCTTCATCCTGAGCCTCCCTTATACGGAGCCACCCCTGAAGAAATTGGCACCATTGAAATGTGGAACCAAATTTGTTTCACCAATGGCTTTCAGGCCGTCGCCGATCTGTTCCGAAATGGCCCCGACTGGTTTGAGGGGCGCGCATTAGTTGGCCCACATAACTATGACAAGATTCCCGAGCTGGTCGACCGGGGCCGCCAGCGGATTATGAATTTCTTTGATGACATGGAGCAACATTTAGCTAGCCATAAATATGTTGCTGGCAGTGAGTTTTCTGTTGCCGATATAACCGCACTCGTCACCGTCGATTTTGCACAGTGGGCCAAAGTCACTATCCCTGACAACCATATCAATTTAAAGCGCTGGCACGCCCTTGTATCGGAGCGACCCAGCGTTAGGGATAATAGCTAGGAACGAGGCTCTTTCATCATTCTTTATCTAACCCCTGTACGGACAAACCAATAAAGAACCAAAAGAATAATAGGCAGCCTCAGTCAATCCAGCCGATGACAGCCTTGATGTTCCAAGGTAAACTTGCGGGCTTAATAAACAAATTTCAAGTTGGGGCAAGGTATGGCTCGGGGTATTAACAAGGTTATTTTAGTCGGCAATCTGGGAAAAGACCCAGAGGCCAAATTCATGCCCAACGGTAACGCGGTCACGAATATCACCATAGCTACCAGTGAGAGCTGGAAAGATAAGCAAACGGGCCAACAACAAGAGCGTACCGAATGGCACCGTGTGGTGTTTTTTAACCGCCTGGCTGAGATTGCCAGCGAATACTTGAAGAAAGGCTCTAAGGTATACGTTGAAGGTTCGCTACGCACGCGTAAGTGGCAAGGTCAGGACGGTCAAGACCGCTATACCACTGAGATCGTAGCCAGCGAAATGCAAATGCTCGATAGCCGCGGAGGTTCAGCAGGTTATGACAGCCCCGCTCCCATGCAACAGAATTCGCCCCAATCACAACCCAACCAACAACCGGCGCAATCCAGCTCAGCGCCAGACGCTGGCTTTGATAGCTTTGATGACGATATTCCATTTTAGAGTTATCTAAGACTGCAGAATTAAATGATCGCTGTATAAGGGCCTGTTTTTACAGGTTCTTATACTTTATAAAGCCAGTAAATGTGTTTCGTAGGGCACCCCTAGACCTTACCACCGCCTCTGGTAGAATCACTCGGCGCATGACGGAGAGCACGCAATTTCCTACGCAATCCTCTCAGCCTATATATCGATGACACAGCCCCCAAAAGCACTATAAACCAGTCTCTTCTAATCATTATTTGACGTAGGTGACTTGTCTTCGCCCACCGCTTGGCGGTCCAGCAAACCAACATCCAAAACGGGGGCGGCATCAATATCTTCAGCATCCATCATCTGGGCAATACGCTGCAAAGCAGAAATAATCATTGTTTGCTCCCAGGCCTGTAACTCTTCAAATTGTTGCGCAAATTGCTCTTGCAAGGGTAGAGGAGCATTCTCCAGAACTCTATACGCATCTGGTGTGAGTCGAGCATAAACCTTTCGCTTATCCTCTTTGGACCTTTCACGCAAAACAAGCCCCTTGCTTTCCAGACGATCCAGAATGCTGGTCACCGTGGCTTGGCTGAGACTGACATCATTCGCCAGGCTACCTATGGTTTGCTCACCCTTATCGTGAATGGTTTGCAAAATGAGGATCTGAGGAGCTGTTAATCCGGTTGTTTTAACCAGGTATTTCGAATGCAAATCTGTCGCCCTAATAACTCGGCGTAGTGCTACTAGTACATCTTTAAGATCGCTCAAAGTATTGTCCCAATCTCTGGTGTTGATCAGTCGATTATACACAGCGAGCAGCTGAATAACCGACTAGCCTTTTTGTGTTTAACAAGAGCAATCAAGTCTATCAATCATTCCACTTTTCTACTTGCATGAAAATATATATTATTTAGTGTACAATGCATTCTGTATTTCAGAAAAGCGATTTTTATTCAAAA
>JBFICW010000048.1:0-11678 GCA_041581635.1 Porticoccus sp.
AATCACCCAGGGGGTACGACCATCGACACCCGTATTGGCTGTCAAATCTGCATCTGCGTAAACCTCTCTATCCTTAATTAAAAAGAACTTATTCTGAATAGTAGAGGGGGCTGATCGAGGGTGTGTACGATCACCAGAGCCAATGGCTATACCATCATAACGACCAATTGAATCTCTACCCTGTACAATACTTAATCCATGATAAAAACGACGGTCATTCACAGAACCCACACTGCCACCTAATTCAGCTAACTTTGTTGCTCTCCAGTAATCTTCACGGAAATTACTCGCATAAGTAGCATCACCTGAGGCGACAACCGGATCAAATTCGGGCAATTCGAAACGCCAGACATTACCGCCGGTATCGCCCACATAAACTCGGTCCGTAATACCATTACCATCGGAATCGAGCGGGGTCACCGCCGCGGGAATGCTATGAATCAATTCATTATGGTGATACTCATTGGCCGATACACCTCCCTCTGAGGCCCCGTATACTGCTTTCCATATAAGCTCTCCCGTTCTGGCGTGAACTATAAATATTGCAGCACCTTCAGGGTCATGGCCAGCAGCCACCGGGTCGGTAGTAACATCGTAGGACAGATCATCGCGACCCACACGCCCGCTGCGATCATCTGTCCAACCACCATAGAGACCGCCACCAAAGATCAAAACAGGAATCGGGACATTTTCTCCATTATAGGTATTCAAAGCCCCATCTGTTTCAAACCTGACCCAGGCCTGCCTTGGGGTAGAAAAGCTCATGCCAAGCTCTTCAAAATCAGTGCCAGCACCTTCATTTGTTATTTGCCAGAGCAACCTCGGCTCATCATCTGGCGCAGACACATCTAAGGCATAGTAAGACTTACCTCCCCGCCTTAAACCAACATATACGTAAGCCTTGTCGCAATCGAGAGCAGTGACATCAGGATCCCCACCACTTTGGTCATCGCCGCCTGGCGTACAGAATGAAGCATTACCGCCAGAGCCTCGCTCAATAGTGCCATCACGATCATTATCAATCACAAAAGCAACAGGCGGCAAATCGACACCATAAGGCTTATCATCACCGACATACGTTCGTTTGATCAGGTCTGGAATATGAGCTAGCAACTCACGGGGCATAAATGCCCACTCTTCAACTCCCGATTCATCACCAGCTCCAGCAGAAGTCGTATTTCGTATTGAGTGGAGGAAGCCATCGCTACTACCAAATAAAATCCGTACATCCTGGTGAGCTTCTGTATAGCCGCCCAAACTACCATAATTCAGGGTCAAAGGCCGGGAATGTAACGGATCACCCATCATCCAGGGTCGGGCAGCATCTCGACCCGGGGTATAGCCATCATCAAGGTTGTCATCCCAACCAAAAACGTTGATACCCCGAGCCCACTTCAGTAAGACTTGAGTGGCTTTTTCAGCCAAGTCATCAGCAGAATCTGCTCCACTGTAAGCAACAGCGGCAAGATCCAGAATACTTTTCGCCTCTGTTTCATCTACGACATCCGCTGCATCTCTTAGACCAAGCAGTGTTTGGATCTCAGTATCAGAGTTTAATACACTCGCATCGTCGGCGTTCAATGGTATCAGCGCATTACCCGTAGATGCGTTTCCATTAACGCTAGCAGGACTGAGAAATAACTGCCGCCCATCGGTATCGCCCTCTATTGAAGGAGAGACATTAGCCGCTGTAGGATTAGCCGTTATTGGGTCGCCATTTACATCAACGCGATAACCGGGTAAACGATGCCCAGCTCCACCACGGGTAATTGAGTTGCCATCCTCACCACTATTATCGCTCACCGCATCGGGGTCAGGTGTAAGAACATCTAACGCCGTCGGGTCCGTCCAAAATGTGAGTGCATCTTCTTTTATCTGACCAGTCAGTTGATTAAAAGCCTCCGTTCCAGGCTCATCTACGATTTCTATTGAGGTTGAACCATCATTTAACAGGGTCGACTCAACCTTCAGTTTTTTGACGTTTCCTGGCCATAGGGGATAGCCATCCGGATCCACCTTGAACAGAGCCATAAATATATCGGGAAGAGCCTCGGTACGATTCTGCACGTTGACGGGAACCGAAGCCGCAGTGAATGTTGTACTTACAGAAGCGATACTACGAAACAGTGAAAGTAACTCGTCCAACAGCTCCTCTGGCGAACCACCGAGATCGATAGGGGCATCACGACCACCACCAGCCTGCGCATAGGCAACCTGTTTTGCTTGATCTTTTTTTGATACAAAGAAAGAGGTTACATTCTGTACTCCATCAATATTCAAGCCTACATCAGTGCTGGCAACATCGAGGCTGTGCAATTTTGCCAATATTTCTGTAAATGTATTGGGCTCGTTTCGCGTATTCGCCAACCCCAACCCTTGCTTGTTCGACGCACTACCAATGTCCTTTGAAATTTCCGTATTCCAGTCAGTTTCATTAGCCGTTTCACCAAATAGGAAGTTAACGGTATACACTTTACTGCAGGAGTAGTCGCCAGCAGTAAATGGACTGATATAATTGCTACCATTATCAATATCCATATCCCAGACCATCCAGGGAGAGATGGTGCCATCAGAATTTTCATTGGCATCAACTCCAGCGGGTAATGCAACCCCGTCACAACCGCGCTCTGTATCAAAATCACAGGCACCATTTCCGCTGGTGGCGCTGCCACTACCATCGCCGTCTAAATACTCCTGATCCAGATTTAAATAACTTTTGCCAGAGACCTTATTACTATCAAAGTCTGACCAACCTTTATGGCCATTGAGCACGGCACCACCAGTGAGATAACGATAAAACTCAAAAAACAGCTCTCGCCCCTGATATGGGTGTCCACCAGCTGAATCTTGTGGATGAGGCATATTTTTTAGAATCTCTAACAATTCAGTTTTGGATGCTTGCCCATCAGCTGATGCATCTACAATATCAAAACCACGTAGAATAAAGCCTCCGTCACTACAGCCTTTATCATTACCTAAAGAACCATGAGTACTCGTGCAATTGTTATTATTTTGATGGCTCATCATGAGCCCAATCGAAAAACCTAAAGGTTCTATTTCATCAAAAACAACCCTCAAGGCTCCTCGCAAGACATCAAATAGCTTGGGTTCATCATCATTCGTTAAACGGCCTTCCTCTACCAAGGCATTGTAGATATCCGGCCCCAGTTCACTGCTGTCATCACAGTCTGAAATGTCGGGGTCTGTATCAAAGTCACAGGCATATTCATTCGAGCCAGTATTGGGTCGCCAATCCATTGACAACATCACAAATGGCGGCACGGCATCATCCGCTGGAGGCTCACCAAAAAAGATCTCTGTGTCATCTGACAGCGCTGACGCCGACATTAAGCACAGCAACAATCCAGCGTATTGGAAAACATTACGTTTATTCATCATTCTGTTGCGCCTTCGACGGCACCCTCCGCTAAGTAAAGATATACTTATGGTATAAATTCTAAGTGTGTGTACTTATCCAAGTCTCCGGCGTCTGCTGTATTCAAACCACTACAATCGGTTGCGACAGGGTTAACAATAAACACACCTTCCGACTGGTGGGATACACCCTGCCTATTCTGTGAATTGTCGTAATCGGCTTCGGTATCAAAATAGAATGCACAGGTATTTACCTGCTCCCCAAAGCCTGCGGGAACCTGGCCTTCCCCCAAATAATGTGTGGCATACTCATTATCAGCCCCAGCAGTGCTGATAGCAGATGAAAGTGAACCGTCGATTGTTAGGCTGAAGGCATCACACTCCGAACCGGGATTGGAGTGGCCAGTACTACACAGTGTTTGGTCTGTTTTGAAACTAGGCTCTACTCCCGATCCGCCCTGCCAACGACTAATCACCGATTCGTTCACCGCCGCCGCCAGCTCAAACGCTTCAATCCGGGACTGCTCGTTACCTGCCATCAGTATCTCTAGCGTGCCTGAACGCATGGTTCCCAATGCCAACATGCTGAGTAATAACAAAAAAATGATAGAGATAAGTAGCACGGCACCACGCTGCCTCATCGCGTCACAATTCCCGCTGCCACCTTGGTTTGTATTCATGATTTCAACTCCATCGCTTAACTTCATGGCACTAAACTGGTCGGATTACGGATTACCGTCGTTGCCGAAAATGCCAATCGATAAAAACGGTCTACCGGGGTCGTCACAGTGGTTCCACCACCCAAACGATAGCTCCGCGACTCAGCAGGAAAATTATTGATTTCGTTGATACTTCTCGCCAACACATGAATCCGAACAGCCACGATATTATCGGCGTCTTCTGCACTCGCTATGGGTGGATCAGTGTCGTTAGAAACAAACTGGTCGGCAAAACCATCGGCATCCAGATCCATACCGAGTTCAACCTGCAAATTTTCAACGCCACTGACAAGACAGCGCTCACCGGATATTCCAGTACCCGTTGATAAAATCTCTCTCTTACATAGGCTGGGCGTGCCATCATCCCCTGTACCGATATAGAAAATTGACGCGTAATATTCCCAAACATCGGAACCGTTATTGGCTACAACGACCTCAGCAAGATCATGCTGGGATCCCTTTTTCAGATCAACAGCACCCAAGCCTCTGTTTTTATTGTGCAGGTAATACCGGTTACTCACTAAACCCGTTAGTCCCGATTGATATTCTCCATCCTGAATCACCGGAGAATCTGATAATCTTTTTATGGCAACAACGTCGGTCTCATCCACCACCAAGCCACTTAAACAGGTGTAAGATGCACCAATCGTCGAACTATCGGCATCGTTTATCATTTCTAGGGGGGCGGCACCATCTAACAGCCAATCACTCCCAGAAGGACCACAGTCAGTTGTTACTGAACCACCGCTGATATTGGTCGAATCGGGAACACCACCAAAAAAACCGGCCATACCAATTTCTCGTGATAACAGTCTCAAAGCATAACGACCATTCTCCTGAACACGAGAAACCTCATCGTCCTGAACATAGTTTCTTTTACCCTCGATGAACACACTGATAATTCCACCTGAGAGCAACAGCCCCAACAATAGAGAAATCATCAGCTCTATTAAGGTAAAACCCTTAGCACGCCGTGAACCTATACCCATCGTCTTACCCTGAAAGCCAAGCATATTCATACATCTGCCACAAAGGAACTCATGGAAACCCACTGTCTGAGTTTGTCATCTGTTCCGTAATTACCATCACCACATGCCGGTGCATTCGCCTGATCCAGCTCTACTTTTCCCTGCCACACAATTGTGACTGTAATAAAGTTACTCGCATTGCTCACACAGGCCATTGGGTTCACCAGCCCACCGGACACAGACGCACCATCCAAAACCTGATCCCACTCCCAGAGGTCAAATGTGGCCAGTTGAGTATTTGTACATTGTGCTGTTGTGCAATTAGGCGCTGGCTCATTTAAAGCACCAGGATCAAGGTCTGTTACAACATAACTACCCACTTGCTTTGGGTTACCACGCATCCTTTCAAGTAAATTTTGAGCCGCGTAAGATGCCGTGGTTCTTTGGATTGCCTCAAAATTTAGTCGCTTGGCATTCAGCTGAAGGCCAACATAGCCGAGCACACCCACAGCAAGCACTAAAGCAGCAATCATCACCTCTATCAAACCAACGCCCACACAGTCATTTCGTTGTTTAAAGGATGATCGCCTATGTGGTATTCTTTTTTCTATCACTTGTTTGCTCCTTCCATGCACCAGAAGTATCAGGGGCAGTCTATGCCCGCATCTAATCCTTTCTGGGATCGTGTTCTACCCGTAATATTGATGAAAACCTGCCTTGCCTTGGCATCGTCTTCCTCACTACTGGCATCAGGTGAGCATATACGGAACGAAGAGTTGTCATCCAATGTCGCCGCTCCACGAACTACCCCCTGAGGTAAAAAGGTAACCCTATTTGAAAACTGGGCCGTACTTCTAAGCGTGTAACCCGTTGGAAGAAGCGAATTCACTTGAAGCACCTCATCCCCGTCCCCGACATCAACCACGCCATCCATATCCAAATCATTAAATAGAATCCACCCATCTTCCCAATTACCCGCGGTAGTACATGCAGTACCATCCGCACTTTTGCACACCGTTACCGGTTGATTGAGTCTGGCGGCATTTGCTCTAGCTAAATTAAAACTTGCCATCAAGTTATTGGTTTCAGCAACAACCTTATTACTCGTGATTGTTTCTCTAAAATACGGGACCCCCAACGCTAAAAGAATTGCCACCAATGCAATGGTGATCATCAATTCAATCAGCGTGAAACCGGTATATTTCATTTTCTTATTCATACTGCCCCATATAGCAAATAGACTATCTTAAATCCCAAGCTTTGGACAAAAGGAACTATACCCCGACCACCAGCCCTTGACACAAAGAGCGCGGTCAAAAAGTCCGACAAGCGGTAGTTGAAAATGCGTTTTCTCAATCAACTCTGAAGCATTGAAACTGACTTATTGTAGCTTTATTTTAAAAATAAACATCAACACAGCCTGTTGAAAAAAGTACTCTCAAACCCCTTGATCAAAGGTAGCTTTTATCAAGGGCTCAATTTTTCACCCGCTGTCAGCCTCACACAACTTGCCTGCAAGGCCAGAGGCAAACCGAGGCCTACCAGTGATGGAAACCACCACACGAGCCCCTTCAACATTAGCCTCTGGACGACAGATGACAAACGATGTATTACCACTACCACTGCTTCCCACTGAAACACCATCCGACCGATACCCAAACCAACTTTGATGTTTAGTGGAATACAAAATATAGCCTGCTGAAACAGACCCACCAACTCTCAAAATTCTATCGCTATCATGGTCAAGCTCTCCAGGTTTAGCCTGATCCGAAAACACGATCCAGCCATCCATCCAACTTGAACCAGCTTCACACTCCAATCCATTTAGACTAGGACATAAACTAACAGAACCATTCCGTTTAATAGCCTCAGTTCGAACATAAGAAAGTAACGAGAGTATTTTTGTAGCTTCGACAGAAATGCTATTTCTTTCAATTAAGGATTGAAATGAAGGTGCAGCCAACGCCAAAATTACAGCCGTTAATGCTATTGACATTAATAACTCATAAAGGGTGAAACCCTTTCCCCTATTGAAAACATCCATATCGCCATCCTGGCAAGACACATCCATGTCTGCCCAGTATAGAAAATATATGTGTAATTTAAAGGGCTATTTACCGGATATCATTAACGCAGTGCTTTTGGCATCGAAAAACGAATGTTTTCTGCTCTTCCCGGAATTTCCTGTGGTACTGTCGCGCCCATATTTTGGAGAGTTTCTACTACATTACCGACCAACACCTCCGGAGCAGATGCCCCAGCCGTGACACCGATGGCCGACTTATCTGAAAGCCAAGCAACTTGAATTTCCGCCGCGTTATCAATCAAATGAGCCTCTGCACCACACCGCTCAGCCAACTCCTTGAGTCGATTAGAATTCGAGCTGTTGGGGGATCCGACAACCAAGACAAGATCACACTCCAATGCAAGTTGCTTTACTGCATCCTGACGGTTTTGGGTGGCATAACAGATATCGTCTTTTTTCGGCCCACAGATGGCCGGAAACCGCTTGCGCAAGGCATTGATGACTTTGGCGGTATCATCTATGGACAACGTCGTTTGCGTGACATAGGCCAAGTTATCGGGATTAATGACTTGCAGCGTACTTACATCGACTTCGCCTTCGACCAAGTAAATACGGCCACCGTTGCTTGCGTCATATTGCCCCATGGTACCTTCAACTTCGGGGTGCCCTTGGTGACCAATAAGAATACATTCCCGTCCTTCCTTGCTGTAACGGACAACTTCCATATGCACTTTGGTTACCAAGGGGCACGTTGCATCAAAGACATTCAAACCACGTAATTTTGCTTCTCGCCTCACAGCTTGGGACACGCCGTGAGCACTAAAAATCACGTTAACGCCATCGGGTACTTCATCAAGCTCATCGACAAATACTGCGCCACGATCACGCAATGACTCCACCACGAATTTGTTATGGACTACTTCGTGACGCACGTAGATAGGTGCACCGAAAATATCCAGCGCCCGGTTAACGATATCAATCGCCCGATCTACCCCAGCACAAAAGCCTCGTGGGTTAGCGAGTTTAATTTCCATCAATGGGTTACCGCAGGAACCACATCAAGAATTTGCACTTTGAAGCTAATCGTGTGTCCCGCTAGTGGATGGTTAAAATCAACCGACACAGTCTCTTCATCAACGTCTACGACAACACCCGGAAGTTCAGCCCGATTAGCATCGGCAAAGGACAACATTAGACCCGGTGTCAGCTCCATATCATCATCGAAGTCCTTCCGTGAAAAACTTTGAACATTATTGGGGTTATGTTGGCCAAATCCCTGCTCAGGGGGGATTAAAAATGAGTCTTCTACGCCGGGCTTAAGGCCCTCCAGCACTGACTCAAAGCCCGGCAGCAGATTACCGTCACCCATTACAAAAGTGGCCGGTTCAGCATCAAAGTTAGAATCAACCGTTGAGCCATCCTCAAGGGAAAGAGAAAAGTGCAGGGTTACTTTTGTATCTGGCCCTACAGGTAATAGAGAAACATCAGATAAATCAGTCATGATCAACATCCATCTTTTTTTCTTTGGAAGCCAACAGGCTTTCCAATATCAATAATAACGCGCCTAGGGTAATGGCCGTATCAGCCATATTAAAAGCAGGCCAGTGGTAATGCCGATAATAAACATCGACAAAATCCACCACATAGCCCAACAAGACACGATCCCAGAGATTACCAATCGCGCCACCCAGCACCAGCGACAATGCCAGCGCCAACAGGCTCTGTCGAGACGACAAACGTGAAATCCAAACGACGATAACAATGGTCACTACTGTGGCCATTGCGGCAAAAAACCAACGCTGCCAGCCACCGGCCTCACTTAAAAAACTGAAGGCCGCACCCACATTATGAACCAGCGTCAGGTTAAGGCACGGCAGTAGCTCGAGCGTTTCTCCATAGGAAAATGCATGAGTCACCCATTGCTTGGTAAGCTGATCCAACAGAACAACCAACCCCGCCAACAGATACCAACGCCAAATACTCCAGCTCACAGCGAAACACATCTCCGTGAAAAGCAGTGAAGCCAAGCATCACGCATAGAGACGCTGCTCACCATCACCTGCAACATTCTCAACGCAGCGGCCACAAATTTCGGGATGCTCAGGATTAGCTCCTACATCGTCACGGTGATGCCAACAACGATCACACTTGGCATTCGTTGTTTTAACGACACTGACCTTCAGCCCTTCAATTTCAGTCAACTCTGCGTCAAGCCCTTCACCAAAAGGTTTGACCTCAGCCGCCGAAGTAATAAGCACAAATCTTAATTCATCACCCAGTTTTAGCAGCGCCTGCTGCAATGCAGCATCAGCATAGACTGTAATTTCAGCTTCCAGAGATTTCTGAATACCAACATCTTTTTTGCCTTCCAACACCTTATTGACTGCATTTCTTGCCTCTGCAATCAACAACCAGTCATCCCCGGTAATGACCGCACCCTCCGACGAGGGCAATGCTTGCCACTCTGCTAAAAATACCGATGTTTCACGATCTCCGGGAATAAAGGACCAGATCTCTTCCGCAGTAAAACTCAAAATAGGCGCAATCCAGCGGGTAAAGGCATCAACGATATGATAGATAGCCGTTTGGGCAGAACGTCGTGCCAGAGAATTTTCCTGGCACGTGTATTGACGATCTTTGATGATATTCAAATAGAATCCACCCATATCAGTTACACAGAAATTATGCAGCTTCTGGTAGATATGATGGAATTGGTAGTTTTCGTAAGCTGTTAGAATTTCTTGCTGCAAACTGGCAGTGCAATCTACCGCCCAGCGATCTAAAGCCAGCATTTCATTCACTGGCACCAAGTGCTCTGCAGGGTCAAAACCATTTAAATTCGAGAGAAAAAAACGTGAGGTATTACGAATACGGCGGTAGGAATCCCCTGTTCGCTTGAGAATTTCGTCAGAAACACTCATCTCGCCACTAAAATCAGTCGCGGCCACCCACAACCGGAGTACATCGGCCCCCTGATCATTCACCACTTTTTGCGGTGACATCACATTACCAATGGATTTGGACATTTTCCGGCCATCGGCATCCACCACAAAACCATGGGTCAGCACTGCCTTGTAGGGCGCATTATCCTTAATGGCAATCGCGGTTTTTAGAGATGACTGGAACCAGCCACGGTGCTGATCTGAACCTTCCAGATACAGATCTGCCGGATACTGTAATTGCTCGCGAGCATCCAGAACGGCTGCATGGGTAACACCGGAATCAAACCATACATCCAGCGTATCAGTGACTTTGCTGTACTGATCAGCTTCATTACCAAGTAATTCTTCGGCCTCTAGCTCATACCAGGCATCGATACCAGCTTGCTCAACGAGGGATGCTACGCGCTCAACCAACGCTGGTGTATTAGGATGGATTTCTCCCGTCAGTTTATGAACAAACAGGGCAATGGGGACACCCCAGGTACGTTGACGAGAGATACACCAATCTGGACTATTTTCCAGCATGGCCTCAATCCGAGCCTGACCCCACTCGGGATGCCAAGAGACACCTTTAATTGCCTGCTTGGCTTTTTCCAGCAAGCTGTTCTGGTTCATGCTGATAAACCACTGAGGGGTAGCCCGATAAATCAGCGGCGTTTTAGTGCGCCAGCAATGCGCATAACTGTGGGTGATTTTTCCACATGACAACAGTCGACCTCGGTCTTTTAATAGCTCGACAACTTGCTCGTCTACCTTATAAACATGCTCACCAGCAAACTTCGCCACATCTTCACGGAAGACGCCGTGATCGTCGATATAGTTCAGCGTGCCAATATCATATTTGGCCGCCACTACAAAATCGTCCGCGCCATGATCCGGGGCGGTGTGAACACAACCCGTACCCGCTTCAGTGGTGACGTGATCGCCCAGAATGACAGGAACCTGGCGATCATAGAAAGGATGCTGCAATAACATCCGTTCTAGCTGTTCGCCTTTCACTCTACCCACAATCTGGTAGTCTTCTACGCCCCATCGAGCCAGAACCGAGTCAACCAGTGCTTCAGCTAAAAGGAATCGACCCAAGCCATAGCCTTCTGGCTGACACTGCACCAGCACGTACTCCAGCTCAGCATTAAGGCTCACGGCCTGGTTAGATGGGAGCGTCCAGGGCGTTGTGGTCCAGATAACAACCGAAACGTCCCCCTCACCTTTCACGTCACCAGCGGCTTTTGTAAATGCATCCATATCCGCAACGGGAAAAGCAACATCAATAGAAAATGAAGTTTTATCCTGATATTCCACTTCGGCTTCAGCCAATGCAGAAGCACCAACGACGCTCCAGTATACGGGCTTATAGCCTTTCACCAGATGTCCATTCTCAACTACCTTGCCCAACGCGCGAATAATATTCGCTTCGAAGGTTTTATCCATGGTCAGATAGGGATTATCCCATTCTCCCATGACACCAAGGCGGATAAAGTCCTTCATCTGACCATCCACCTGACGGCGTGCATATTCGCGACACTTTTGACGGAAGGTCTTATGGTCGACCTTGACACCCGCCTTGCCAATTTTCTTTTCTACCTGATGCTCAATAGGCAGCCCATGACAGTCCCAACCTGGCACATAGGGAGCATCATAGCCACTC
>JBFICW010000049.1:0-11412 GCA_041581635.1 Porticoccus sp.
ACAAGGTATTAGATCAGGTTTTTTTTGTTGGTTGTCACCCATCATATACTGAAGAGATGCTCGATTATGTAGATCATGTGCTTGAAAACTTTGCTCAAGAAAAATTACCGTTATTATTAGAGGAGCGGAATTAGTTGCTGATTAGGCGCATAGAAAAATCCACAGCCTGGCAGTGTTTTGTTAAGCTGCCAGAGGAGAGATAGTCGATACCGGTAATTGCTTTCTTTGTAATGTTGTCGGCTTCTAGGTTCCCCGAAACCTCGAGCTTGGCTTGGTTCTGGCAGATCCCTACTGCCGCTTCTATGTCTTTGGGGGAGAAGTTATCCAGCATCACAATATCTGCGCCAGCAGTTAGGGCTTGTTTTAGCTCATCAAGGTTTTCTACCTCTACCTCTACCAGTTTGTCTGGAGCTACCTCTCTGGCCTTGCGTACGGCTGCAGCAATGCCGCCGCAGGCGGCAATGTGGTTTTCCTTTATCAGGAATGCATCGTAGAGGCCCATGCGGTGGTTGTGGCAGCCGCCAACTTTTACTGCATATTTTTGTGCCAATCTAAGACCTGGGATGGTCTTCCTGGTATCGAGAATTTTGATATCAGTTCCTACCACCAGTTTGGAATACTGACGTGATGTGGTGGCTGTTCCTGAAAGGGTTTGGAGAAAGTTAAGGGCGGTGCGCTCCCCGGTCAGCAGGCTTCTGGCAGATCCCTTGAGTTTAAACAGTATTTGCTCGGGCTGAACTTCATCCCCATCCTTGACTAACCACTCAATTTCTACATCAGAGTCTAGCTGACGAAACACTTCATCTACCCAGGGTTGTCCGCAGACAACGGCCTGTTCGCGGGTTATGACGCTGGCTTCAGCTTTGTTGTCGGCGGGGATGAGCATGGCAGTGATGTCTCCATCCCGGATGTCTTCTTCCAGTGCATGTTTAACAACGGCTCTAATGTCTTGGGTCAGGAGTGGGTCGTTTAGCATCAACATATTCCATTTAAGTAGGGGGCATTATATCAGCCATCGTGTGATCGTGAAGCTGCATATTGGTTCTCTGTGTGCAGATACATGCTGAGGCAGGGTTCGCATATTCGATGTATTTTGATAGGGATTGTTGGCTGTTGAGTGCTGGTCGCACTAGTTAAAGCTGTTTATCTTGGATAATAGGGATATAATTGAAATCATTAGGAATCTAGGTCAGAATTTTGGGGCTGACCGAGTAAAAAGGTTGCCAGCAGCAATAAGCATAATAGGGTCACTGTTGGATGAGGGATAACCAATTTACAGTTGTTGATACGGAAAAACTTAAGCGGGATGCCTTTAAGCTTCCGCAGCCTTTGATTGCCCTTCAAGAAAATGCAAAAACCTTTATTAACGCAAGGTTGTCAGCGGTATTTGATCACGTTGATGACGCGTTCTTCGATTTAGCCGATCGGGCTGAAAGTAATAGGTCGCAAACTATTTATTTTGATGCAATGCGCCTGATTCGAGTCGAGCGTAGGGCTATCGAACACCACTTTTTCAATACACTAACCAGTAATTTTTGCCGCTTGGGTGACAAAAAATACCGTGGTGTCACGATTTCTTCAAAAGGTGGGCGGCATCATGGTTTGGAGGTGATTGAAAATGAAGCTCTGGAAGAAATGATTGCTTTGGATACTATGGTGTCAAAATCGGCCGAGTGTTGTAAGGCAGAACTTGAGCTGGTTAGTGCCCGAATTGATTCCCTGGTGCCAGCAGGCGTTTCTGCTAAAAATAATCCTGTGGGGCCGGATGCCGTTTGTGAGGCTTTTAATGAGGCCGTTGCACATCTAGAACTCTCGGTGCCGATAAAATTGGTGCTTTTGAAGTTGTTTGATCGCCATGTGATGACACCATTAAAGGACTTTCTGCTACAAAGTGATCAGCTACTCAAGGGCATGGGTGTGATGCCCTCCCGTGATTCCAGGCGTAAACCCCAAACAAAACAGCCTCCTACACAGAAAAAAACGACATCAATGGATGCTCATGAAGTGGGCTCGACGGCGGCTACTGAGTCCACCGACTCCCGAGCTAGGCAATCCTCTTTAAAAGGTGGGCAACCCCGGCGGAAGAAGTATGGTCAGCTGATCTCACAGTTACAAAATATCATGCAGTGGGAAGCTAAAAGTCCGTATGCTGAATCAGGTGGCGATAATGAGAAAAAGGCAGCCTTGGATGTCGAGCAGCTGTCAACGGTGGCAGCCGAAATTCAGAGCGAATGGAGCGACCGAGTCAACAGTTCTTTGTTTTCTGGTAAGGGATTGTTGGAGCTAATAGACGAAAACCTATCACATGCTGGCGATCAGCAGCTGAGTGGCACAGAGCGGGGTGTCGTATCGTTGCTGGACCGGCTCTTTTCATCCGTGAATGCCCAGTCGGTAGCGTCCTCTGAGATTTCCCGGGAATTACGGAAGCTGGAACTCCCTATTCTTCAGATAGCGCTACAAGACGCCACTTTTTTTGATCGCGAAAAGCACCCGGCAAGACGTTTGCTTAATGAAATCGCTGAGGCTGCAATTGGGTTCAGCGATGATGAGAGTACCAGTCAAGACCCCGTGGCAATGGCCATCACGGAAGTCTCTGAGTCGCTCTATAACGAGGGTCAGCTCGACAATGCGGCACTTACTCAGTTACTCCTTAATTTTATTGAGCGAGTTGAAAAAGAGCGTCGTCGAGTTGCCACTCTTGAGCAGCGGTTAGTAGAAGAAGTAGCGGCAGCAGAGAAAGTCAATCAAGCTCACCAGTCAGTCGTTAAAGTGCTGGTCGAGAGGGTTCAGGGGAAAACGTTACCCAAATTTCTTATAAGTTTTACGGAAGATGCCTGGAGTAAAGTGCTTTTCCTGACCTATCTGAAGCTGGGTGTGGATTCCGATGCATGGTGTGACCGGGTTCGGCTTTTGGATCAGTTGCTAGAGTTTGTCGAAATGAAGGGGTTGAGTTGGCGGGTTGTTAGCCCGGTGATAGAAAGCATCAAGCAACAGCTAGAGGATATATCCTACGATCCCTACGCTCTGGGACGCTTGGTTGGCGCCATGGAACAATATTTCCAGAAAGAACCCTTTACGCTTGATGAGACTTCTATGGATGAAAGTGCCGAGAATCTTTTGCAGGAGGTGTTAGCCGGGCCACTGAAAACCGATATACCGGGTAGCCCTTCACTATCAGCTGAGCATGGAACTGAGGACGTTGATGAGGCGGCTAGACGTCAGGCCGAAAGTCTTTCGCGGGGTTCATGGGTAGAGGTTAGGGATGATGCCTCGCTAACCAGTCGTTGCAAGGTGGCGGGCATCGTCTCACCTCCGGGCAAGTTAATTTTTGTTAATCGACTAGGTCAGAAAGTTTCAGAGAAACATCGCAATCTGGTCGCACTTGATTTTCAGAATAAGAAAATCAAGCCGTTAGAGAAAACCCGGTTATTTGATCGGGCCCTTGAAGGGGTGGTGACCGATATTCGAGATCACCGGGTAGCGAAGTAATACCTTTTTTCTGACATTCTATTTCTCCCTAGCTCGCGCTGAGTAAGCCGTGGCTCTCTATTTGACACGCTTGGTTATACTGTTTTGGGGCCGGCCTGCAGTGGCTCTATCTACTCGATAGACAATCCCCGTAAGGTTGCCTAGTATCCGGAATGAGGCGTTGGCTTAAGAGTGGAAGGTATAACGTATTAAAAAGTTCAGTATTGATGATCAAGGCTGGTTGTCAGAAGCTCGCAACGTATTGTCCCCTAATTTTAATAGTCGGCCAGAGCATGCCGAAGTTTCTCTATTGGTTATTCACAATATCAGTCTTCCTCCTGGCCAGTTTGGCGGTGCTTATATCTGTGATTTCTTTACTAACAACCTTGATGTTTCCTGCCACCCTTATTTTGAGGAAATAGCCGGATTAGAGGTTTCTGCCCATTTATTGATTGACCGTCAGGGAGGCATTACCCAGTTTGTTTCCTTTGATAACCGAGCCTGGCATGCAGGTCTATCATGTTATGGGGGCATTGATGATTGTAATAATTATTCCATAGGCATTGAGCTGGAGGGAGATGATGAAACGCCCTACACCAGCCGGCAATACGAGGTGCTGGCCAACGTGACAAAGGCGTTGATCGGCCACTATCCAGCCATCACCAAACAACGTATTGTGGGCCATAATGAGATCGCGCCAGGCCGAAAAACGGATCCTGGGCCAGCCTTTGATTGGTTGCGCTTGTTCGCGGCCTTGGGAACTTGATATGAAATTTATCGTGATTGTCGTTGGTTTGCTCATTCTCCATCGGGCGGGTTCGCTGCCGGGTTTGCAGCGAGACGCTTGGTACCAGCGCTGGGTATCCCGGTTGGATGGCATGCAATGGTTAAAATCTATCCCTCATGGGCGGGTATTGCTGTCACTTGCGCTACCGGTATTGTTGGTAACCCTACTGCTTCTGATGGTGGACGACCACTGGTTTGGGTTGCCGCAGTTTATGTTGAGTTTGTTGGTATTCCTTTATTCACTGGGTCGTGGTGATTTACAGGAACAGGTGGATGAATACCGAGAAGACGTAAAACGAGATGATTTGCAGGCGGCTTATCACGATTCTGCAGAGTTTAATCAAGCGCACGAGGCCGGGGGCGCAGAAAACTGGGGTCAGTTACACAACGAAGTGTTGGGTGCTGTTTCCTACCGATACTTTGAACGATATTTTGCGGTGATGTTCTGGTTTATCCTGGCTGGAGCCCCTGGAGCATTGCTTTACCGGTTGTCAGTGCTCCATCCGGATATGGTCTTGGATGAAGGTGAAGACAAGTATCTGGTCAGCCGTTGGTTGCGCTTGATGGAATGGCTACCTGTGAGGCTGATGGGTTTGACTCTCGCTTTTGTGGGTAATTTTTCGGCTTGTCTTGATTGTTGGAGGAATACGTTATTTTCGACCACCAGCAGCACTTCCGAGCTCATTTCAAGCTATGTCGCCGCAGCGTTGCAGTCGGGTCGTCGTCATCTAGATAACCCATCAGAAAGAGAAGCCGAGATGGGTGATATTAAATCGCTATTTTCAAGAGTGCTGATTTTTTCAATATGCATGATTGCCTTGTTGGTCGTCTTGGTTTGATGTGTCAGTTTGGGTCAGTCTTTGTGCCAGCGAAACAGCAGTCCGGCGAATGTGATAAAAACAAGCGTCATAGCCACTAGAATGCCCAGTTGAGGGGCGATTTCAGTAAAGGTGGCACCTTCCAGCATGATACCTCTTGCCGCTTTAACAATGTGTGTTAGCGGTAACGTCAATGAAGCGTCCTGAAGCCACTGAGGTGCATTATCGAGGGAGAACCATAATTCTGAGAGAAGCAGCATAGGAAAGCTAATGAGGTTGAGCAGCCCGTTACCCAGCTCTTCACTTTCGGTACGCGAGGCCATCAGCAGAGAAATGCTGATAATTGACAGGTTGCCAATGATGGCAACGAGCAATAGGAGTAAATGGCTTCCGAGCATCATAAAGTCTAAAAACATATCACAGACAATAAACACCAGCACGGTCACTGTTAACATGATAAACAACCGCGAGAACGCCTGGGAAACAAGAAACTGCCAGGCTCTTAACGGCGTGGCCTGCAACCGTTTTAGCACGCCATTTTTGCGGTAGCGGACGATGACATAACCAATTCCCCATAGACCGCTAAACATCATGTTCATGGCCAAAATTCCAGGAATAACCCAATCGATATAGCGTATGGGTTGACCTGTCACCTCGTTTCGCTGCCAGAGTTCTGTTGAGTCACTGAGTAGTAATTTTTCTAATAAGCGTCCTTTTGACGAGGTGGGGTTCACCCAGTAACGTGCAGGCAAATCGGTAGTAATAAGGATGTCTAATTGGTGAAACTGCACTCGGCGTAGTGCATCGCCGAGATGAGAGTACTCAATAAGTGTTATCGATGGCTCTTCGGTAAAGAGTGTAGATCTTGGTGAGTTTTCAGATGTTAGTTGGCCAGCCCTAAAAATTTCCTGGCTTTCAGATGAAAAGGCAATGGCAAGTACAATGACGATAAATGGGGTCGCGACAAACGACCAAAATAAAGACCCCTTATCTCGATAATATTCACGATTGCGGGCCATCCATAAGGCGAGTATTTCTTTCATCGTTAGCCGCTACTCCCTCAACCGGTGGCCGGTTAATTTCAAAAATAGATCGTCAAGAGAAGGGTTTCTGACGCGTAAAGACCGGAGGTCGACGTTTAGAGAAACCAGTTCGGAGAGTGTTTTCTCCACGGAATTGGTGGCTATAGCAATACAATCTTCTCTTTTTTCAACAGATTCGGTTATGGCGTCGGCGCTGCACTGGAAATCTTGGTGGTCGAGACAGACATAGCTGTGGTCGAAATATTGCCTGAGTAGCGCATCAGGAGAACCATCGGCAATGACTTTGCCTTTGTCCATAATAACGAGCTGGTCACAAAGAAGTTCCGCTTCTTCCATGTAGTGAGTGGTGAGTAAAATTGTTTTCCCTTGAGATTTGATGTTTCGGATCAAAGACCAGAAATTACGTCGCGACTGTGGGTCGAGGCCGGTTGTCGGTTCATCCAGAAATAGCACTTCGGGGTCGTTGATCAGGGCAACGGCCAATAATAATCGCTGTCGTTGCCCCCCGGACAAACGGGTAGCATAGGTCTCAAGAAACTCTTCCAGCTGGCACAGTTCCACCAGATTGTCGATGGGTTGGCTATGCGGGTAAAGCTTGGCAAATAACTCCAAGACCTCTCGGGCTTTTAGGTAGTCCATGAGCGAGGTGGACTGAAATTGGATGCCTGACCGCTTTGAGAATTCCCGATCCCTGGGCTTGCCCTTGTACAGAATGTCTCCGGCAGTGGGTTTCTTGATGCCTTCGATTATCTCAATCGTGGTGGTTTTTCCTGCGCCATTGGGACCCAGTAGACCAAAACAGGTGCCCTGGGGGATGGTGAAGGAAATACCATCGACCGCTTTAAATGAGCGGAATGATTTGGTCAGATTGCGTATCTCAAGAATGGCTGTCATCGTGGCTAAGTGTATAGCATCCAACTGATTATCTGTTAGGGTATCGCCCTTCTTATGGGAGGCTTTATGACAGTGGACAATGGCACCGTGAGCTGGGGAGAGGCTTTGCGCGTATACACGCGTCCTCAGGTTGTCACCATGCTGTTTTTAGGGTTTGCCGCCGGATTGCCGTTGCTGTTGGTTTTTTCTACCCTGACGGCATGGCTTAGGGATGTAGATGTTAGTCGCAGTACCATTGGGTTTTTTGGCTGGGTCGGTATTACCTATTCAATAAAAGTACTCTGGGCTCCGGTGGTTGACCGGCTGAAACTGCCAATATTGACTCAACTGCTTGGTCAGCGGCGCAGTTGGATATTGCTGGGTCAGCTGGGGGTTATGGTTGGCCTGGCGGCGATGGTCTTGGTCGATCCCAATGTTTCTTTATCCAGTATTGCCATTTGCTCTGTCTTGGTTGCATTTTCATCCGCTACACAGGATATAGCAATTGATGCTTTTCGCATTGAGTCGGCAGTCGATGAATACCAGGGAGCCATGGCGGCCAGTTATATATTTGGTTACCGGGTGGCTATGCTGGTGGCCGGTGCGGGGGCACTGTACATTGCAGATTGGTCAGGTTGGGGGGCTGCCTATCTCACCATGGCGCTATTGATGTTGGTGGGGGTCGTCACTGTATTGTTGGTGGCCGAGCCTAGACACCAGCTGTCGGCAGTTACCGTAGATTTGGAGGTGGGGTTAAAACATCGGTTGCATGCGGATCGACCAGGGTTGTGGCACCGTTTGGAGGCGTGGTTTGTGGGTGCAGTTATGGCCCCTTTTGTCGAGTTCTTTAAGCGCAATGGTTCTTGGGCGTTGATGATTCTGTCGTTTATCGCGTTATTTAGAATGAGTGACATCACCATGGGGATCATGGCCAACCCTTTTTACTTGGATCTTGGCTTTAGTAAAACGGAGATAGCCAATATCGGTAAGGTATTCGGCTTCTTTATGACGTTGGCGGGGTCATTTCTGGGCGGCCTGCTGGTCGTGCGTTATGGTATTTTCAGACCGCTGCTTGCCGGAGCGGTAATGGTGGCGTTAACTAATTTGCTGTTTGCCCAGTTGGCTAATGTTGGTGCTGATTTGAGTTGGCTGGCAGTGGTGATTAGCGCGGATAATCTAAGTGGTGGGTTTTCCAATGCGGCATTTATTGCCTATCTCTCCAGCATGACAAACCGAGCATACACTGCCACGCAATATGCATTGTTTAGCTCGCTAATGACGTTGCCCGGTAAATTTTTCAGTGGTTTTTCTGGAATGATTGTGGATGCAAGTAGTTATCAGGTGTTTTTTGTATATGCTGCGGTGATGGGGCTGCCTGCAATTTTGCTGTCATGGTTACTCTGGCGTCGCTCCATTCGCACGGTTTAATAATCTATTAGGGATTCCAGCCAAATACAGATAGTTTGATTTTTCCGTTATGAACAACAACTTCTTCTGATTCCAGACGTGTTTTTTGTCGATGGAATGCGGTGGTGCCGGGTGAGAATGCAATCTGGCCGTTTGCCCTAAGTACCCGATGCCAGGGCAGGGCGGTATCTTTTGGTAGTTGGCCGAGAATTCGACCAACTTGCCTGGCACCATTAGGTAGTTGAGCAAGTTTGGCGAGCTGGCCATAGCTGATCACCTTGCCTGTTGGTATGGCGTTCAGAGTGCTATAAATTCTTTCTTGTAAATCCCTATCCATAGTTCCTTATATTAACGGATAATCTCGTTAGTTTTTCACTAACCTTGAAATTAGCGCGCGTCAGCCCAATGTAAGGTTTACTATCCACCCGGAGCGCCCAGTTGAGATTCCTGCTGTTACTTTTTATCGTGATGCCTATTGTTGAAATGTGGTTGTTGATCACTGTGGGCAGTGAGATTGGTGCGTTGCCAACGATTGGTTTAGTCTTGTTCACCGCCGCAGTGGGCTTTTCTCTGTTGCGTCAGCAGGGCTTTGCTACACTTCTCCGGGCGCGACAGAAAATGGATGCCGGTGAACTGCCTGCAATAGAGATGGTTGAGGCAATTATTCTCGCTGTTTGTGGGGCATTGTTAATGACCCCCGGCTTTGTGACGGACGCCATAGGTTTTGCCGGTTTAGTGCCAGGGATAAGGCGATGGGTCGTAACTGGTATGGTCTCTCGGATGCAAGTGGTTGGCGAGAGCGAGACGGTAATGTCCTACCGGTCCGGGTCTGGCGACACTGTTAATGGCCGGCAGCCATTGGAAGGCGAATTTTGGCAAGAGAACGAAAACGACAGTGAGAAAAATGACCGCAAACTTGATGGTTTGGAATAGCATTATATTTTTATAGCAGGCCCCTTGAAATTTAATGAATAGGCACCAAATAGTGCACAGCTCGGTTAATCCGAACTCTGTTGAACATAAATAGGGTAGAACATAAAAAGTTGGAGAAAATACAATGAAAATTCGTCCCCTACACGACCGTGTTGTAGTTCGTCGCAAGGAAGAAGAAGAAAAAACGGCTGGAGGCATTCTGCTTCCCGGTTCCGCGAAGGAAAAACCCAATGAAGGTGAAGTCATCGCCGTGGGAATTGGTCGTATTCTGGATAATGGCGAGATTCGTCCTGTAGACGTAAGCGTGGGTGATATCGTGGTTTTCGGTAAATATGCTGGCAGTGACACGATTGAAATTGATGGTGAGGAGCTGGTTATCCTCAGTGAAGGCGATATCAAGGCCGTGGTTGAAGCCTGATTGTAGGCTGCTCATTCTATCTGGTTAAGAAAGAACCGTTTTAAGGAAGGTAAATTATGTCAGTTAAAGATGTGAAGTTTGGTGATAACGCCCGCAACCCAATGTTGGATGGCGTCAATGTTCTGGCTGATGCCGTAAAGGTGACGTTGGGGCCTAAGGGTCGCAACGTGGTTCTAGATAAGGCTTTTGGCGCGCCTACTGTGACTAAAGATGGTGTGTCTGTAGCAAAAGAAATCGAACTGAAAGATAAGTTCGAAAATATGGGCGCTCAAATGGTCAGAGAGGTTGCCTCCAAGGCCTCTGATGAAGCTGGTGATGGCACGACAACGGCTACCGTTTTGGCTCAGTCTATTGTTAACGAAGGGCTTAAATCAGTGGCTGCGGGAATGAATCCAATGGATCTGAAGCGCGGTATTGATAAAGCTGTTGCTGCCGCTGTTGCGCAGATCTCCAGCATTGCCAAACCTTGTGCAGACACAAAAGAAATTGCTCAGGTAGGGACTATTTCTGCCAATAGCGACGCTCAAGTTGGCGATATTATTGCTGAAGCAATGGATAAAGTGGGCAAAGAGGGCGTTATCACTGTTGAAGATGGTTCTGGCTTGGAGAATGAGCTGGATATCGTAGAAGGTATGCAGTTTGATCGTGGCTACCTGTCTCCCTATTTCATCAATAATCAAGAGACCATGAGTGTTGAACATGAGAGCCCATTTATTCTCCTGTTTGATAAGAAAATTTCTAATATCCGCGAACTGCTTCCATTGTTGGAAAGTGTTGCTAAAGCAGGTCGTCCGCTGATGATTATCGCTGAAGATGTGGAAGGTGAGGCATTGGCAACGCTGGTTGTTAACAACCTGCGTGGTATCGTCAAAGTTGCCGCCTGTAAGGCACCTGGTTTTGGTGACCGTCGCAAGGCTATGTTGGAAGACATTGCTATCCTTACCGGTGGTACGGTTATCTCCGAGGAAGTGGGTATGGATCTCGAGTCTGCTACTTTAGAGCACTTAGGCACAGCTAAGCGCATTAGTATGACCAAAGAGAACACGACAATTGTTGATGGTGCTGGTGAGCATGGAGATATCGAATCTCGGGTTAACCAAATCCGTGCCCAGATCGAAGAAACATCTTCCGATTATGATCGTGAAAAACTTCAAGAACGAGTGGCTAAACTGGCTGGCGGTGTTGCCGTCATTAAAGTGGGTGCTGCCACTGAAGTCGAAATGAAAGAAAAGAAAGCACGAGTTGACGATGCGTTGCATGCAACCCGAGCTGCTGTTGAAGAAGGCATTGTCCCTGGTGGCGGCGTTGCCCTTATTCGTGCTCTGCAGGCAATTGACGGCCTGACAGGCGACAATGAAGATCAAACGGTTGGTATTAATTTGGCGCGTCGTGCGATGGAATCACCATTACGTCAAATCGTTACCAATGCCGGAGGTGAAGGCTCTGTTGTTGTCGACAAAGTAAAAGAGGGTAAAGGTAACTTTGGTTACAACGCAGGTACCAACGAGTATGGCGATATGATTGCAATGGGTATTCTTGACCCGGCAAAAGTAACCCGTACCGCGTTGCAGGCTGCAGGGTCTATCGCTGGCTTGATGATTACTACTGAAGCGATGGTTGCCGAAGCGCCGACTGACAATGCCGGTGGAGGTATGCCTGATATGGG
>JBFICW010000050.1:0-11260 GCA_041581635.1 Porticoccus sp.
AAATCTAAATCACTAGGATTCATGTCGATCCCCTTTTTTCCCGAATAAGTTACCTATCATTGAGCCGCTAGCAACCTCATCAGGTATGCTCTCAATACTTTGACTAACCTGCTCGTGGAACAATTTTGCAGGTACAGCGGCTCTACCCCGCTCGGTATCCAACACAATGATGGTCGGTCTAACCTCTAACAAATAGCCTTCAATGTCGCCAATTCTAATTAATTGGCCTAATTGGTAATGGTTTCGTATTGTTTGAGCACCAATGATATTGGCAACAAAGTATTTTGCTCCAAGCCCGAAAGCCAAAGCTGCACCACCCAATAAGACACCGGCAACCACGATGAGAGTGGTCGTAAGAAAGGCAACATTAATACCCAATTGCTCAACACCGATAACCATGGCTGTTAGCAATACGGTCAATTGAGCAATACGCGCTAAAAGATCCACCTGAGCAAGACCCGTGGACTCTGCAGTACTAGCCACTGCCGACCGAGCAACACCACCTAAGGCAAAACCCACCAGGATAATGAGTAGCCCAGCAAGTACATTTGGCAGGTAGGTCAGTAACGCAGCACTAACACCGGAAAAGATTTTCCAGCCTAATAAATTAGCACTGGCAGCAGCGAAAAAGATCAGCACACTCCAAAATATGAGGTCACCGCCTATTCGTGCATAAGAACGCATTGAGGTTTGTTGCAAACCCCGTTTTTGTGCTGCTCGCAATAATAACGCATCGAACATACGAATTAATTTACGTGCCATAATCCGACAAAGTAACGCAATCATCCAACCGGCAAGTAACAAAAGTATTGCACCCAAAAACTCGGGCACATGGTTAATTGCCTGCTGAGAAAAGTCCTGATAGGTTTTGACCAATGCACCTTGCCAGTCATACGTTAGATTCATTTCAGCCATCACATACTCCTTTTCTTTTAGCTATTGCCGATTATGGCGCTACTCAGCCGTATACCCCGCTCAAGAACAGTAGGGCATGGCCTTTTTCCGTCCTTTTACAATATAGTAGTATCACCTATCGCACCAACGACTAATTGTGATCGCCTAACCAGAACATTTGAGGTGCCTGATTATTTACTATGCTGAAAAACAAACTATTGTGAACGCATTTTCCAATGTAGGTCACAATAGAAAGTCTGGTAAAGCCGTTAACGGTCGATGAAAAAATGGTGCTTATTGACAAAAATACCCGCAGACTTATCAACTGCATGCAAAAATCTCTGCAATTAAGCTAAAAACACTGTGGGATACATCTGTAAATAAACTGAACACCTGGATTTGAATTTCTCAGCTAACTACGCGACGATACTGTTCAGACACGGCCATAGCAGCACTGCCTAGAAGAAATAACGGGAGAAGGCAATGACCAACAACCACCTGTTTAAACCTATTCTTTCCACTCTGCACCCAAGGTCACTGAAACAGTTAACGAGTAACCTGTCGCAACTCGTCGAACGCCGTTTATGGTTGAAAGTGTTGATTGGCATGGCTTTAGGTATTGTGACGGGGATTTTACTTGGCCCCTCTGTCGGGTGGGTCTCTCCTAATACTGGGGCATTAATTGGTAACTGGTTAGCATTCCCCGGCTTATTGTTCTTGGCGACGATTCAAATGATCGTGATCCCACTGGTTTTCGCGTCGATTATCCGTGGACTGGTCGCCAGTGAAAGTATCGAGCAACTCCGTCGACTAGGTTTAGTCGTGGCAGGCTATTTCATTATAACAACAGCAATCGCAGCCCTGATCGGCCTGTGGATAGCCAATATTATTAGCCCTGGCGATTTTCTCAGCCCCGAGCTATTGAATATACAGAGCACAATATCGGTCGACTCTGTTAACGCCATTGAAGCCCCATCATTATCTAATGTTCCGGATCAGCTATTACACCTAATCCCTGGGAACCCTTTAGACTCCATGGTCAAAGGTGAAATGTTACAAGTAGTGATTTTTGCCCTCATTGTCGGCATCGCACTGATATCAATGCCCGCGAACCAATCAAAACCATTGCTCGACTTACTGGGCTCTTTACAACAGGTTTGTATGACCGTGGTTCAATGGGCCATGCGGTTGGCTCCTATCGCGGTATTTGGACTGATGGCACGACTGACTAGCCAGACTGGATTCGAGGCACTGGCCGGTGTTGCGATGTATGTGGTTACCGTCTTAAGCGGTCTGGCTATATTGTTCATGTTATATATTGGCACCGTCAGCCTGTTAACATCTGAAACGCCCAGAGGCTTCGTAAAAGCTATCCGTGAAGTTGTATTGCTTGCTTTCTCCACTTCCAGCTCAGCCGCGGTTATGCCTTTATCAATCAAAACAGCGGAGGAAAAATTACAGGTACGCCCTTCCATTTCCCAGTTTGTGATTCCTCTTGGTGCCACTATTAATATGAATGGCACTGCACTTTACCAATCTGTGGCGGCTGTATTCCTTGCGCAGGTATTTAACATCGATATTGGCTTCGGTGGCATGGCGCTTGTGGTGATGATGGCGGTCGGTGCCTCTATTGGCTCTCCCGCCACACCCGGAGTAGGTATTGTTATATTATCCGTGACACTGGCTACCATTGGTGTTCCACCAGTGGGCATTGCACTTATCATGGGTGTTGATCGAATTCTGGATATGAGTCGCACCGCTATTAATGTAACAGGGGATTTAGTCGCTGCTAAATTAATGAATCAATGGATTGGAAGCGAACAAAGTTTGGAATCTGAATTGGCCCAGCAGGAAAAACATGAAACCATTCGCCATAAAACGGGCGAAGATGTGATTACCACAGATTAAAGAGGCTTTTCTTAACCTAAAATTTTCCGACCTGTAAAATCAGCACATCATTCTTTAATTAGGCCGTCAATGTGCTACCCACATCATACTTACCACAAATAAAAAAGCCCCCATTAAAGGGGTGCTTTTTTATTTAGGCAGTAACTTTTTGAAAAATATTTCTAGAGAAAGTGACTCTATGCAGGTCTATCCAGTCCACTCGACCAAGATGTAAACCGATTATTTTCTGCTTCAGAAGCTTTTATAAAACGAGACTCCGTACCCTGCTTAGGCCCCACAAAAATAAAGCGGGCATTGAACCTCAATGCCCGCCGTACGACTATGCAGCTTTTCCCGCGGAGCTTTCAAGATCACTCTTGTGCTCGACTGTAGCGCCAGCTTCCTTAATGGCAATACTCTTTGGTTTCATAGCCTCGGGAACCTCCTTCACTAGATCAACCATCAGCAAACCATTGTTCAGTCTGGCCTCAGTCACCTCGACATGCTCGGCGAGATTAAATTTTCGTTCAAAGGTGCGATCAGCAATACCTTGATAAAGGTACTGACGCTTATCATCAGCCTCTTTTTTACCACGTATTGTCAGGACGCTGTTTTCTACATTGATATCGAGCTCGTTTTTTTCAAAACCTGCGACGGCAAGAGCAATGCTGTAGTGATTCTCATCAATAATTTCAATATTGTAGGGTGGATAACCCGTCGAGTGGTTCGCACCACGCAAGGCATTATCGATCAGTGAACCTACTCTATCGTAGCCAATACTACTGCGATACAAGGGCATTAAGTCTATTGAACTCATGTTATATCCTCCATTAGAAGCAATATGAAAAGTACAATAATAAGTACTATAAATACCGGACACTTCTATCAGAACGAACCCGGTTAACCTCTATTTGTGGATTGGCTTTGACTTTTTCAAGCCCTGTTTCTTAAAAATAATTAGTTATATAAAAAACACAAGAACCCAAAAAGAGGCATAAATAATCTCAGCAAGTTCCAATCATTAATTTAAATCAAATTTATCAATAACGGGGTTTGCAACTCGCCATTGGTAAAACCATACTAAAATTGTATTGGTGCGAGCTGTATATCTATCTTATTTTTTATATAAGGAGTGTTTCATGAAATCTTTCGTCAAGATATTACCTGTACTGGTTGTCATGGCAATCACAGGTTGTGCAAGCAATTCATCGGTAGATGAGGTCAGGGCAATGGCCGAGGAAGCCCAGCGTTCTGCTGCCAATGCCCAACGTTCAGCAGATGCGGCAAACAAAGCTGCTGCCAATGCTCAACGCACGGCTAATGAGGCAAAAACATCTGCCTATGAAGCCAATGAGAAAATTGATAGGGCCTTTAAAAAGGCAATGGAAAAGTAGTGAGCATGATCAATCATACCCAGTCAGTCTAAGCTGTCTGACAGGGTATGATGTCGGTAAAACTCAAAGTCGGACAGTGAATGAGGCTGTATTCCCACCAGCACTGGCATGCCTGTAACGGCGTCTATGGCATGATCGACCCTATCCCAGTCGATCAGTACTTCGAGTCGTTCCTGCTGTATTGAAACCAGCTGACTGACAATGCCTGAGCGATTATCCTCCGACACAACACCATCAAGTTCCAGAGGATGATGCACTTCCAGATAAATCCTTTCGTTCTTCCAACCAACCTTGTAGGGCTGATTAACAATACTAACAGGAGTATTTACGGGCACGAGGTTATACAGTTCTTCAATATGATCCGGGTACATACGAATACAGCCATGCGTAACTTGCATACCTATACCAAAATGTTTGTTGGTGCCATGGATGAAGTAACTGGGAATATCCAATGCCAGCAAATAGTCACCTAAGGGGTTATCCGGGCCAGCGGGGACAATTTTAGGCAGCAAATCCCCACGAGCTGCGTGTTCAGCACGGATACTTTCGGGAGGATACCAGGGTGGATGCTCAATTCTCGTGGTCACCCGTGTTTCGGTCAGGGGCGTCGCCCAGTCCCTTCGCCCCACACTGATGGGATAAACAGTCACTGTTTTATTCTGCTGTTGATCCGTACGGTAAAAATAAAGACGCATTTCCGCAGTATTAATGACAATGCCTTGCCTTGGCGCATTCGGCAAAATAACACTAAACGGCAATAAGACTTTGCTGCCATCGTCGGGAAGCCAGGCATCGATATCCGGGTTCGCTGAGCGGATCATGTTGTACCCCAAATGATATCGTCTAGCGACATCAATTAGCGTCTCCTCTCTGGAGACATAGGTACTACTGTTGTTACCTACCAGATCAACCGTTATGTCTGATGGCAGAATATGCCGATTTTGAGCCAGGCAGGGTAAACAGCAAAGGAAGAATAACAGGACGCCAAAAACACTACCGCTTTTCATGGGTTGTTGAACCGAGCTCCAAGCCAACCTTAGGGAAGAATTTCAATATGCGTTCCTGGCTTAATAGCCGACCATATTTCATCCATATCCTCATTAGTCACCGCAATGCAACCATCGGTCCAGTTAAATTTCTGAATCAGGGAATGAGGCAACGTCGAATTATTGGGCATGCCATGAATCATAATTGAACCTCCGGGGGTAGACCCGACGTCTCTGGCCCGCTTGATATCCTGCTCATTAGGATAGGAAATATGAATAGCCTTGTAAAAATCACTTTTTTCATACTTAAAATCTAGAACATAACGACCCTCAGGTGTCCGCTCGTCCCCTGCAAACAATTTGTGTCCACGCGGCCTGGGTCCCAAAGCGATGGAATACTCCCGGTATTTAATACCACCCCGGAGCAAATAAAGCTTTCGCTCTGACTTATCCACCAGCACACTGTCTGCAAAAAAAGGCTCACCAGACATCGCCAATCGACAAACCAACAAGCCGATTAATAAAACTTTGTACATGCCAACTTAACCCACTTTAAGTCATTGCCCTTCGGTGAAAGCTGAGCAGCGGTCAATTCAAAAAAGCTCATGCACCACTATTTTATCCCAATCAGGGTAACAACGAGGTGGATTTTCAAAGCTGAGGCCGCATATAAAAACACTCAGCTTCTGCCAAGCCATTATCTTTGGATTTTAAATTAAGCTGGGAACATCAAACAAAAAGAATTTCTGCGTGAATGTAGATAACGCCCGCTATCGGCCAAAAGCAGACAATACTATCTTGGCGTTGAAAAAGACAAACGCGAAGTGGAGTTTAGTGCTTTGAGAAAATCAGCTAAGATCGAGTATTTTTGAGTCTCTGCGGTAACATATGAGGTAAAATTACTAGGCCAGCCAGACTCTATCTGGCTGAATATTAAAGAGTTTTACCGAGTCACCATAGAGACATGGAAACCCGGCAGACTGTTTGGCGGTGGTGACAGTCTTAAGCTGAACCGTCTCAACCTTATTAAAGAATATTATCCTGTTTTCGGCCTATCTACAGGGAAAATTACATATTTTCTCCTATTTAACCATCTTCCAGTTGCCGAAAACCCCACTCGGCAGGTATTTCAGCTCAGTTTTCCTACCCTAATAGCAGGGAGCCTGATTTCCCTATTATTCTCTGATTCAGTGAAAGTAGAGCTCTTAACGAGGCTAATTAATTACTTATTCAAAGTCGTCCAACGCCGCTTCAGCTTTCCCAAACAACCTGCACTTCTTCGCGCTCAGCGGCCTCAAGTAACTGAATAAGCGGGAAAGAACGGTTTCGTAAACTAACCCTGGGCTCATCATTATCTTCGATTTCATCATTATTTTCGGATTCATTAATAGAATTAACATCCGTATCTGAAGATGAATGATCCTCTACCGCTGTTTTCAGTAGTCGAATGGCCTGTGGTAAATCTTCCGGCTGCAGTGCACCTGGAACCTTACCGCTATGCCCCATTAGCTGAATAAGCTGAACCGCAGACGACATCTCCTGCCGCGGGTGTATGAAATGTCACAAGCATTGATTAAAACCTCCAAGTCTAATCCACAAAACCACATATCGTTCTTTGCTTCCTAAACAAGCATGAGAAAAAACGGGGCCTTTTACAGCCTGTTCCGGTACACGTTTAATATGTGCATATCCCTGCTCTATGACAGCCGCACTATTAATATTTTCTAATGTGGACAGTGATTAGCCAAACCAATCAGTCAGACCTGCCAAGAACGATCGAGTATCGATTTTATCTTGCCTCGAAATCTTTGCTAGCACCACATCACATCCGTAACCACCATTTTCTAATAGCACCGCCCAATATTGACCTTACTCAATGAGACTAGTTGGTTTCGGTATAAATGGATAATCGATGCTCATTGCTCCGTACAGTTAACGCCGGTGTCAACAGCAGGTAAAAGTGACGCAATTTTTGGTACAAAAGGCGTGATACTTTTGATTGCCTGATTGCACACCCTTGTTAGCGCTTTACAAGTCCGAGCTAATACTTTCTGGTGATACAACTCTAGACATTAGTATTTTTAGATCAGAATTAGAATAGTGATCCATATTAGCTTGAATGAAATTAATGATTTCGGGTATATCACTATCTTTCTTAACGAAAATATACTTAATATCATTTGGTGATATTTTTAATGAACATTAAGGCACTTTTTTGCTTTTATAGTTGTTGAGAATATAGGCAATGTCTGTTTTTAAGCTAGACTTAGTTAAAATAAAACCTGGGGTGGACATTATGGTTTCCGTTAAAAGGATCGTTTTGGATGTTCTTAAGCCTCACCAGCCGAATGCTCTTGAATTTTCCCAGGCTATTGCCAAAGCAGGGCCCGATTATCGAGTATGTTTGACCGTTCTTGAAATGGATGAAAACACTGAAACGCTTCAAATAGAGATAGAAGGAAATACTATTGATTTTGAAGCAATACAATCTGCCATAAGCGATATGGGGGGTTCGCTTCACAGCATTGATGAAGTAGAAGTTAAAAGTGAAATGGATGTTGGTTAAGATTTCATGAATCTGTTGCATCAGGCAAAATTTTTGCTGCGTATCACAAAAACCCACAGCATTGTACGCCGCTATTTTGTAGTCAACGGCTTTGATGGTGCGCTCACCATGCTAGGGATCATCATTGGATTTCTTGTTAGTACACCCGCTGATTTATCTGTGATTATTAGCGCCTGCCTGGGCGCGGCCATTGCTCTAGGTATGAGCGGTGCGAGCAGCGCCTATCTCAGTGAATCAGCAGAACGACAGCGTGCCCTGAGAAAACTGGAGGATGCAATGATCAGCGATCTCCAGGAAAGCTCGCATGGCGAGGCGGCACGCTTTACACCATTGTTTATCGCCCTAGTTAATGGTTCGTCTCCCCTCATTATTTCGCTTCTGATCCTGATGCCACTATGGCTATCGGATGCTGGAATCCCACTACCTTTATCACCTCTCTATGCCTCCATTATTCTCGCGTTACTGCTGATGTTTTTACTAGGTGTTTTCCTTGGCAGAATCGCAAACATCTCATGGCTACGCAGTGGGGTCCAGACCTTGTTGGTCGCCGTGGTAACTTCCGCGCTCATTTATATGTTTGCAGGTCAATGAGATGCGGCCAGTAGTCTGGCACAGCACTGAAGCTGATGAAGCGTTACTGCTCCTCAACTCTTCAGCAACAGGGCTAACCACAGCAGATGCGCAAAAACGTTTGACTGAATATGGCCCTAACACCATCCCCGAAAGACAGCACCGTACCTTATTGGCCATGCTGCTAGGGCAATTTTCTGATTTCATGATTGTGGTACTGCTAGCGGCGGCGCTAATTTCCGGCTTCATCGGAGAACTCCTGGACACCATAGCCATCTTGGTAATTGTTTTTCTCAACGCCATCATCGGTGTAGTACAGGAATTCAGGGCAGAACGCGCTGTGGCGGCCTTGCGCGAAATGGCGGCACCAGAGGCTCAGGTGTTGCGCGATGGTCAAACAGTCTCCCTTGTTGCAACAGAGCTGGTGCCGGGCGATGTGGTATTGCTGGAAGCAGGCAATGTTGTGTCTGCCGATCTCCGGCTGCTGGAAGTGGAGGAAATGCAGGCTGATGAGTCAGCCCTGACGGGTGAATCCCACCCCGTTGACAAGCAATTAGCATGCTTAAGCATGGCCGAACTACCGCTGGGTGACCGTCAGAATATTGCCCTCAAGAGTAGCCTGATCACTCACGGACGGGGCATGGGAGTGGTGGTTGCCACTGGCCTAGAAACCGAGATTGGCCATATTGCTGAACTCCTAAGTGGTGAGGCAGGTGTAAAGACACCCCTACAAGTACGCCTGACCCACTTTGGTCGTCACCTTGCCCTGGCCGTTCTGGCTATTTGCACCATAGTGTTTACAGCCGGATTGCTGCAAGGCCAACCGGTATTACTAATGCTCCTAACTGCCGTGAGTCTAGCCGTCGCGGCGATACCGGAAGCACTGCCGGCCGTGGTAACGATCTCTCTAGCCCTTGGTGCACGCAAACTAATTCTGCACAACGCCCTAGTACGCAATCTACCAGCAGTGGAGACACTTGGCTCAGTGACCTATATCTGTGCCGACAAGACCGGTACCTTGACGCAAAATCGTATGACCGTTGAGTTGTTTTTTTTCGCAGGTGAGCGGCACGAGTCATTGCCTGATCCAGCGACCAATACTCCATGGGCAGAATTGGGGCAGGCTCTGGCTCTGAACAACGATATAGCGGAGAAGGATGGTAAACCTGCTGGCGAACCGACCGAGTTAGCGCTGTTTAATACTGCCCACGAGGCTGGCTTTGACAAGACTGCGCTGGAGCAGTTGAAACCACGGCTAGCGGCTATCCCTTTTGACAGCCAACGTAAGCAGATGACTACCTTTCACCAGAAACCTGAAGGTGTGGTCGCGTATGTCAAAGGTGCACCTGAAAGGGTACTGGCACAATGCAACAAGGCGCTGGAAAATGATGGCGCAATGGCATTTGCGTCCGAGGCTGTACTGGCTGAAGCAACGAAATTAGCCAATGAAGGCTATCGAGTACTGGCGCTGGCAAAGCGCGAATTTGCTGCACTGCCTGAACCACTGGAGCCTGAAACAATCGAACAGAATTTATTTTTTTTGGGACTGGCGGCCCTGATCGACCCACCACGACCTGAAGTGCCACAAGCGGTAGCAGATTGCCTGACAGCGGGAATTACTCCAGTGATGATCACCGGCGACCACCCGGGCACCGCCATGGCCGTCGCCCAGCGTCTCGGCATCACGAATGACGATCAGGCAAGGCTGAGTGGTGACGAGCTGGCAAAATTGACCGATGAAAAATTTGCCCGCCTGGTTGAATTTGTACGGGTCTATGCGCGGGTGACCCCTGAGCAGAAGCTGCGTATCGTTAAGGCCCTGCAGGCAAACGGTGAGTTTGTGGCCATGACCGGAGATGGTGTAAATGATGCACCGGCACTGAAACGTGCAAGCATTGGCGTAGCTATGGGGCGAAAAGGTACTGATGTGGCACGCGAGGCATCAGATATGGTATTGCTGGATGATGACTTTACTACCATTGTCCGTGCGGTGCGCGAGGGGCGTCGAATCTTCGGTAATATTCGCAAATTTATCAAGGATACGATGAGTTCAAATTCGGGCGAGATTTGGACGTTGTTCCTTGCGCCATTTCTCGGTTTACCGATACCCTTGTTACCTATTCATATCTTATGGATCAACCTGATTACTGATGGCCTACCGGGGCTGGCCTTCGCCGCCGAACCGGCTGAGCCAGGGATTATGCAGTGTCCACCACGACCACCAGAAGAAAACATCTTCGCACACGGTATGTGGCAACATATCGTCTGGGTGGGGTTGTTTATTGGAGGCCTGTCTATTGCCGCCATGGCCTGGGCAATTTCCCGTGAGGTAGCTTATTGGCAGACGGTGGTATTTACCGTGCTTACCGTGTCACAGTTGTTTCACTCACTTGCCGTGCGTAGCGAAAGCACATCGCTGTTTCGCATTGGCCTGTTCAGTAACCTGCCGATGCTGGGGGCAGTAATACTGACACTGCTGTTACAGATGGCGGTGATCTACACCCCTGCACTGAATACCATTTTCCATACTCAACCTCTGCCTATGTTCGACCTTGTGGTCTGTCTGGTATTGTCTTCAATGGTTTTGTTCGCGGTCGAGACTGAAAAGTGGCTGGTGCGCTCTGGCCTTATTTATAAGGACAATTAATGTATAAGGCAAACGCGAAGTGAAATTTTCCACTTTGAGAAAACACAGGTATTTTAGGTGGTTATCGGTCTCTACGGTAATATTTGAGACAAATTATAGAAGGATATAGCTAGCTATCTAACTGATTCTTGAAGAATTCTACCGAGTCTCCACAAGACTGTGAAAACTCGGCAGACTATATGGCGGTGAGGGAGGGATTCGAACCCTCGGTACGTTTCCGTACACACACTTTCCAGGCGTGCTCCTTCGGCCACTCGGACACCTCACCCTGTATTTTGAGGTGCGCAACTCTACACAAGCAACCTGAAAAAAGCAA
>JBFICW010000051.1:0-11120 GCA_041581635.1 Porticoccus sp.
CCAGGCTTTTCTTAATGCCGATCAGCTCTGAGTTGTTCATAACATATCCCTGATGTTGGTTTTTAAAATAGAGTGACCGGGCTTTATCAAAGCCCGGTCAGCATTGACGAATTATTGGATGTCAATTCGTCGTTGTTTTGGGACTTCTTTGGCAACTTTGGGTGCCGTTAGTTTCAATATACCATCTTCAAAAGAGGCTTTGATGTCCTCTTTATGAACGCCGTCGCCCAGGTCAAAACTACGCATATACTTACCATAGCGGCGTTCCTGGCGAATGACTTTCCCGTCTTTTTCTTCTTTATCTTCCTGTTTGGTTTCTGCCTCCAGTTTAAGCAAACCATCCTCAAGGGTGATTTGTATGCCCTCTTTTTTAAGACCAGGCATTTCGGCGGTTATTTCATAGTGGTCATCGTGTTCTACGATATCCACGTGCGGGGAAAAAAATGCACCCATGTTGCTATCTTTCCTGCGTGCCGGTGCCCAAAGGTCATCGGTGAAGCGGTCTATATCGAAAAAGCTTCCTCTTGGTATTAAGGTCATGGCGCACCTCCTGAACTGATATTTTCGAAGTTGTTAATGAGAGTAAAAAAACTGTTGCAGCACTCTTAAACATGGGCGTAAACACCCTGTTTTTCAAGTGAACCTAGGTGATTATTAAAGAGGTAGGTTGATCTTGATCAATCTTGATGGGTACCGATGACAGCCCTTCAACAAACGGGTGTTCCGTGTTTTCGTGTTTAGATGAGAGAACTGCCGCCATCAACAGCAATAACCTGGCCTGTGGTATAGCTGTCGTTGGTAGCCAAAAATAGTGCGAGTTGGGCAATATCAGCAGGGCTTCCGGTGCGTCCCAGGGGCACATTGTCGATAACCTTATATTTTGTGGCGTCACTCATTTGATCATTGGTATTGGGCCATAAAATAACACCGGGAGCGATACCGTTAACGCGCACGTCTGGGGCGAGTTCTTTTGCCAATGATTTGGTCAACATGACATTTCCAGCTTTGGCAATACAGTAAATGCTATAGCCTTTTAGCGGGTTTTTTGCGTAGATATCGGCAATGCTGATAATGCATCCCTTACTCTGACGCAGCTTGTTGGCAACAGACTGACAAAGAAAATAAGGGCCCTTCAGATTGCTTCCCATTAAATTATCCCATTGCTCTTCGTTGGCATTCGCGAGTTCTGTCGGGTAAAAGCTGGAGGCATTATTAACCAGAACGTTGAGATCATTCCGCCATTGGAAGACCGCTTCAGCCATGGCTTTAACGGCGGAGATATCTGTCAGTTCTGCTTGAAAAATCGCTGCAGAATCTGTTCTGTTTGCGTTCAATTCTTGAGCAAGGGCGTTGGCGTCTTCTGCCGAATGGTTGTAGTGCAGAGCCACGTCATAGCCTTCCCGATGAAAGGTTTGGGCTATTTCTGCACCGATGCGGCGGGCAGCACCGGTGATAAGTACTACGGGAGCGTTCACCGCGGATTACCTGTCTGGCTCATAGTTGATCTTGAGGTTGCTAATAATTTCTTGGCGACGTTGGTTGATGGCCTCGCCCAGTTCTTTTCCGGTGATACCTTTTTGGATAAATTCCTGACTGTCGACGGACTGAATCGCCTCAAAAACTTTTAGTAGCCAAGACCCTGAAGGATAGGTGTTATTTTCGTATCCAAGGCGTCCTCTGGCATCGGCTTCACAACAGCGGACAAATTGGGCCAGTTTTTCCGGTTGCCTGTGCGCACCAACCCCATTCAGCATTTTTAGTATTGTGACGGGGCGAAGTTGTGGCGCTTTATGGCACAGCAGATGATAGCGGGTGACAGGTACAGCTAAGTCGCGATAGCGGTTAGGTGCTTTTAATCGGTCACAAAGTTCATTAACCAGCTTTACACCACGCTCCTCATGACCGGAATGTTTGGGAAGTACATCTGCCGGCGTAATTCCCTTGCCTAGATCGTGAACCAGAACGGCAAATCGGATGGCTGGGTCGTTATCCAAAGCGGCAGCTTGATCCAGGGCCATCAGAATGTGAATACCGGTATCCACCTCGGGATGATAGTCGGCGCGTTGAGCTACGCCGAACAACTGGTCTACTTCTGGAAACAGTACCTTGAGCGCATTGCAATGCCGCAACACTTCAATATAAGTTCGAGGTGATTGCTCTCCCAGCGCTCGCTCTGTTTCCACCCAGACACGTTCTGGTGTGAGGTGCTGCAGCTCACCACTGGCGGCAATCTCCGTCATTAATGCCATGGTTTCTGGAGCAATAGTAAACCCTAAATGATGATAGCGGGCTGCAAAGCGAGCGACACGCAGTACGCGCAACGGGTCTTCTACAAAGGCATCTGAAACATGGCGAAGTATTTTATCTGCAATATCCCGTTGGCCCCCATAGGGGTCAATCAGATTGCCCTCACTATCCTCTGCAATGGCATTGATGGTGAGGTCGCGACGGGATAAGTCCTCCTCCAGAGTAACGCTGGTGTCGGTAGAACATTCGAAACCTTTATAGCCTGTACCGGATTTTCGCTCCGTACGGGCAAGGGCGTACTCCTCCTTGGTTTTTGGGTGGAGGAAGACAGGAAAATCGCTGCCCACTTGTCTGTAACCCTGGTCAATAAGTTCTTTTGGTGTTGCGCCTACAACTACCCAATCCCTTTCTGTGTAAGGGTAACCGAGTAATTTGTCGCGCACCGCGCCGCCAACTAAATACAGATTCATGTGTTTTTCCCAGAGTCTTTTGTATGTTACCAGTACCAGTAGGAGGCAGACATATTTACTGTAAATAAAAGTCTGATTTATCTGTTGTCAGCAAAGTTTGGGGGGTAGCGCAGATTTCTCTGTATGAGGTCGTGTGCAGAGATTGGAATAACAGGAGAATGGGGTAATAGAGAAGCTAATAAAAAAGAGTTTTTGTTGTGATGTTTTGGCGCGATGGAGAAGTCCTTTTCCCGTAACCCGACCGTTTTGATGTGACTACTGAATTCGGGGGCGCTCTGAATTGGCAATAAAGGCAAAGAATCGACTCATCTGTTCAGGGCCCAATGTGACAGGGTGTGGTGTGGTTTGGAATAAGTCGAAGCTATTGCTATGTCGGGCTTTGTATCGAGCAAGGCGAATGCGTGAGCGTAACGTGTAGAGCAATTTTGAAAAAATCATGGTTATTCCTACAGTCTGTATTTATATACAGTATATTAGCAGAGTTTTTTCAAATGGCAATAGTTTCGGGTGAGGCGTTCTGATTAGTATTAACACCACTTCCAGCGCGCGCGAGTTTCTTGGCGACGAGTTACTCTAACTCAAGAGTTTCTGGGCAGGAGTAACGACGCTCGATAATGGTTTCATCTCGAGTGCTAATCACTGATTCCAGATGAACACCAAATCCCCAAAGTCTATGGAGGTGCTTGAGTACTTCTTTTGCTGATTCGGGTTCAAGTGGTCTGTTACTGTGCATTTCATGGCGTAGGGTTAATGAGCGATCACCGCGTACATTCACATCGTAGACTTGAATATTGGGGTCTTGATAGCTGATGTTATAGGTCTCGGCAAGTCGCTCTCTAATGGCCTGGTAGCCATTTTCGTCGTGAATACTCGAGACTTCCAAAAAGTCATTTTTTTCATCATCCATTACTGCAAATAGCTTCATTTCTCGAATCAGGTGGGGGGATAGAAATTGCAGGATAAAACTTTCATCCTTAAAGTCGCGCATGGCAAAGTGTAGGGTGTCTAACCACGGACTACCGGCAATATCCGGGAACCAGTGCCGGTCTTCCTCGGTGGGATCTTCGCAGATTCGTTTGAGGTCATGCATCATGCCAAAACCCAGCGTATAGGGATTTATGCCATTAAAGTAAGGGGAATTAAAGGGTGGCTGATAGATGACATTAGTATGATGTTGCAAAAATTCCAACATAAAGCCATCAGTTACTAAGCCCTCTTTGTGGAGTTCGTGAAGGATATGGAAATGCCAGAAGCAGGCCCAACCCTCGTTCATTACTTTGGTTTGCCGTTGTGGATACAGGTATTGGGCAAGCTTGCGTACGATGCGCACCACCTCTCGTTGCCAGGGTTCTAGAAGCGGGGCATTTTTTTCCACAAAATAGAGCAGGTTTTCCTGGGGCTCGGGGGGGAATCGATCAGATGGTAATACGCTATCGCCATCTGTTTTTTTGGGGATGGTTTTCCATAGTTCGTTGACCTGCTGTTGAAGTATTTCCTCCCTCTCTTGCTGACGACGAGCTTCCTCTTCGACAGAGATTGGGTAGGGGCGCTTGTAGCGATCCACGCCATGACTCATTAGAGCATGACAGGAGTCGAGAAGTAGCTCGACTTCTTCAACACCATGTTGTTCTTCGCACTTGGCAATAAAACTCTTGGTGAAGACCAGATAGTCGATGATTGACTCGGCATCGGTCCAGGTTTGAAACAGGTAATTATTTTTGAAAAAGGAATTATGTCCAAAGCAGGCATGAGCAATGACCAGCGCTTGCATGGTCGTGGTATTTTCCTCCATTAAATAGGCAATGCAGGGGTTGGAGTTAATCACAATTTCGTAGGCCAGCCCCATGTGGCCTCGACGGTAATTGTTTTCGATGTTGATGAAGTGCTTGCCGTATGACCAGTGGTTATAGTTAACCGGCATGCCAGATGATGCATAGGCATCCATCATCTGTTCTGAGTTAATAATTTCAATTTGATTGGGGTAGGTGTCCAATTTGAATTTTTTGGCAATACGGCTAATTTCACGCTCGTAGCTTTTTAGCGTTTCAAAGTCCCATTCAGAGCTGGTTGAAATGGGTTTAGTCGTCATGCCGATTGTTTCCTAAATAATTCGTGGAAAACCGGATAAATATCTTTGGGCCCTCTGATGTGTTGCATGGCAAAAGTATCCGGATGACTCTTTTGAAGCGGCGTATAGGTTTGCCATAGTGGCTTGTCGCCCAGATCCGTAATTTCGATATAGGCAAAGTACTGGGTAAGCGGTAATAATTTAGTAATAAAATCAATTGACCGCCGACTGTCGTCTGGCCAGTTGTCACCGTCTGAGGCTTGGGCCCCGTAGATATTCCATTCATTGACCGGGTAGCGGCTTTCAATAATGGCATGCATCAATTCCAAGGCGCTGGATACCACCGTTCCACCCGTTTCCCTCGAGTAAAAAAACTCTTCTTCGTCGACTTCCTTTGCCGTGGTGTGGTGACGAATGAAGACCACATCGGTTTTGTCGTAATTGCGGGAGAGGAACAGGTAAAGCAGAATAAAAAATCGTTTCGCTAAATCCTTGGTGGCCTGATCCATTGAACCCGAAACATCCATTAGGCAGAACATCACAGCCTTTGAGTGAGGGATCGGTTCCTTCGTATGATGGTGATATTTGATATCGAAGTCGTCGAGGAAGGGGATGTGAGAAAGTTGTTCTCTCAATTCCTCGATAGCCTTTTCCAGTTTCTGGCGTTCTTCCTGTGTATCCTCGATCACCAGAAGCGCCGATAAGCGTTCCTCCAATTCTCGGAGTTCAGTTCTCTTACTGGCACCCAGGGCAATACGCCGTTTAGTGGCAGCCTGCATTGAGCGGGTAATACTAATGTTGGCGGGTGTCCCCTCACTGGAAAATCCCGACTTAACTCGCTTAAACTCTTCGCTGCCCGACAGTTGCCGTTTGGTGAGGTTGGGCAGCTCCATATCCTCGAATAACGCGTCCAGAAACTCCTGCTGGCTTATTTCAAAAACAAATTCATCCATCCCTTTGCCCGAATCACTGGCGCTACCAGGGCCACTTCCTCCACCCAGGGTTGGACGGGGAAAACGATCACCGGAAACAAATTCTTCATTGCCGGGTAGGACGTGAATGACTTTTCCACCTTTGCCGTGGAAGAAATGCGGCTCATTGAGGTCGCGTGCGGGAATACTGATCTTCTCGCCGGCTTTTGTGTCGGTGATACTGCGGTTTCTCAGGTTTTCTGCAACCGCTTCACGAATTTGCTTTCGATAGCGTCGCATGAATCGCTGGCGGTTAACCATGCTCTTCTGCTTGCTGCCAAGGCGCCGGTCAATCAGAAACATAGGGTCGCCTCCCTTGCCACAGGTTGATCCGCTATCATTGCGACTTCCTGACCCGCAGGTACCACTCTGACAACAGTCGTACCTGCTTCTCGGTATAGCCGCGTTCTACCATTCTGGCGACAAAGTCGCTGTGTTTTTTCTGATCTTCGGCGGAGGCTTTGGCGTTGAAGGATATGACAGGCAGGAGATCCTCTGTGCTGGCAAACATTTTTTTCTCAATTACTGCACGTAATTTTTCGTAGCTGGTCCATTTTGGGTTGGTTCCCTGGTTCGCCGCCCGTGCTCGCAGGACGAAGTTGACGATTTCACTACGGAAGTCTTTGGGGTTGCTTATGCCGGCAGGTTTTTCTGTTTTCTCCAGCTCGTCATTGAGTGCAGAGCGGTCGAGTATTTCACCTGTTTCCGGGTCTCTGTATTCCTGGTCTTGTACCCAAAAGTCAGCGTAGGTGACATAGCGGTCAAACAGGTTTTGACCGTATTCTGAGTAGGATTCAAGATAAGCCGTCTGGATTTCCTTGCCAATAAAGTCGATATAGTTGGGTGCGAGGAATTCTTTAATAGTGTTGATATATCGGTCGTGCAGATCTTGGGGGAATTGCTCTTGTTCTATTTGGTTCTCCAGTACATAGAGCAGGTGAACCGGATTGGCCGCAATCTCGGTAGGGTCAAAATTGAACACCTTGGAGAGTGCTTTGAAAGCAAAGCGGGTGGATAACCCGGTCATTCCCTCGTCGACACCAGCATTGTCCCGGTACTCCTGAATGGATTTGGCTTTGGGGTCGGTGTCTTTGAGACTCTCGCCGTCATAGACCCGCATTTTTGAGTAGATGCTGGAATTTTCAGGCTCTTTTAGTCTTGAAAGAACGCTGAATTGGGCCAGCATCTTCAGCGTATCCGGGGCGCAGTGAGAATTAATCAGCGAGCTGTTCTGCAGGAGCTTTTGATAGATTTTAATTTCTTCGGTCACACGTAAGCAGTAGGGCACTTTGACAATGTAGACGCGATCAATGAAGGCCTCATTATTTTTGTTGTTTTTGAAATTCTTCCATTCCGCCTCGTTTGAGTGCGCCAGCACAATGCCGTCAAACGGAATACCGCCGATAGCCTCGGTACCGTTGTAATTGCTTTCTTGGGTGGCGGTGAGTAGGGGGTGAAGTACCTTGATAGGCGCCTTGAACATCTCGACGAATTCCATCAGTCCCTGATTGGCTCTGCACATGCCGCCGGAATAACTATAGGCATCGGGGTCGTGTTGGGGGAATTTTTCCAGTTTGCGTATATCTACCTTGCCCACCAATGACGAAATGTCCTGATTGTTTTCGTCGCCAGGTTCAGTTTTTGATATGGCTATTTGGTCGAGGATGGAGGGGTGCAATTTCACCACCCGGAACTGATTTAAATCACCATTAAACTCATGTAGTCGCTTGACAGCCCATGGAGACATAATGGTTTTCAGGTAGCGTTCGGGAATGCCATATTCTTCCTTTAGAATGGGGCCGTCTTCCATTGGGTCAAATAGCCCCAGTGGCGATTCAAATACCGGTGAATCCTTAAGCGTGTATATGGGTTCCTTTTCCATCAGGGCTTTGAGCCTTTCGGCCAACGAGGATTTCCCGCCTCCCACAGGGCCAAGCAAGTAGAGTATTTGTTTTTTCTCCTCCAGGCCTTGGGCGGCGTGGCGGAAGAAACTAACAATATGCTCGATGCAATCCTCCATGCCATAGAACTCACAAAAGGTCGGATAGCGCTTAATCACCTTGTTGGAGAAAATCCGACTGAGGCGCGGACTCTGAGCGGTGTCTACAATTTCCGGTTCGCCAATGGCGGCTAACAGGCGCTCCGCGGCTGTGGCGTAGGTGAACGGGTCCTGTTTACAAAGATCGAGATATTCCTGAAGGCTGTATTCCTCCATTTGTGCGGATTCGTATCGATCTTGATAATGGCTGAATATCGTCATATCACTCCTCCTCTCTATGTCAGTTTAGACAGTGATTCGCGATAAACCCCGATTCTTAGTGAGAGGAGTATATTTGCCGTGTATTGCTGTAAAAACTTTTTAAAACAGGGGGTTGCGGGTGATTTTCTGGTGAAATTGATTGGTTTCGGCTTAAATCTTTTTGATCTTAGGAAGACTTGTTTTTAGGTGCTTTACGTTTCTCTGATACACCATTTTAAGTTGGCTTTTACGGCAAAAGGTGATGCTCTAATAGGTTAAAAGGTAGCGCTTCTTTACTAGACTACGAAGATTTTAGCGGCAAGATGAGGGGGTTTTAGAGAGAAATTGCCTGGGGTTCATAATTCTTAAATTAGACTTATAAGGGTGTTTTGTGAGGGGTTATCGTCGAGATTGACGACCCCTCACCGTCAGAATTACACCAGAAGTTTTTTCAAAAAGTGTCCGGTATGAGAGTGCGTAGCGGTAGCAACATCCTCCGGTGTGCCTGTGGCGATAATTTGACCGCCACCAGAGCCTCCTTCGGGGCCCAGATCTACCAGCCACTCTGCAGTTTTGATTACATCCAGGTTGTGTTCGATCACCACCATAGTGTTTCCGTGGTCGCGTAGACGGTGTAGTACGGCCAGTAATTGCTGGATGTCGTGGAAGTGAAGCCCCGTCGTGGGTTCATCGAGAATATAGAGTGTTTTCCCCGTATCCCGCTTGGAGAGTTCCTTGGAGAGTTTGACTCTCTGCGCCTCGCCACCAGAGAGGGTTGTGGCCGACTGCCCCAGTCTGATATAGGACAGCCCTACATCAATTAGGGTTTGCAGTTTTCTTGAGATAGAAGGAATTGCGTCGAAAAATTCACAGGCATCTTCGACGGTCATTTCCAGCACTTCGTGAATGTTTTTACCCTTGTAATGGATTTCCAGCGTTTCTCGGTTATAGCGCTTGCTTTTGCAAACATCACAGGGCACATAAATGTCCGGCAGGAAGTGCATCTCTACTTTCGTCACGCCGTCGCCCTGGCAGGCTTCACAGCGACCACCTTTGACGTTAAAGCTGAACCTGCCGGGCTTGTAGCCCCTGGAGCGCGATTCCTGGGTGCCCGCAAACAATTCGCGGATGGGCGTAAAGATGCCGGTATAGGTAGCGGGATTGGAGCGCGGGGTGCGGCCAATCGGGCTTTGGTCGATGTCCACACACTTGTCGAGATGCTCCATGCCTTCAATAGACAGATGTGTGGCGGGCTTTAAGGTGGTCGCATTGTTGAGCTCTGTTGCCGCTATGGGGTAGAGCGTTTCATTGATCAGAGTGGATTTTCCTGAACCGGAAACCCCGGTAACGCAAGTGAATAACCCAATAGGTATTTCCAGGTCGACCTGTTGTAGGTTATTGCCACTGGCACCGCAGAGCTTTAACCACTTGTCGCTGGTTTCAGTGCGCTTTTTCGGGATGACAATGGCTTTTCTTCCGGAGAGATAGTCGCCGGTCAGCGAGCGAGGCTCGTTGAGAATGTCATCATAGGAGCCTGTGGCGATAATTTCTCCGCCGTGTACTCCGGCCCCCGGCCCGATGTCGACAATATAGTCGGCCTCGCGAATGGCGTCTTCATCGTGTTCCACCACAATCACCGTATTACCCAGATCGCGCAGCCGGGTGAGGGTGGCCAAAAGCCGCGCATTATCCCGCTGGTGTAAACCAATAGAGGGCTCATCGAGGATATACATGACACCAACCAGCCCGGCACCAATTTGGCTGGCGAGACGAATTCGCTGCGCTTCACCACCTGAGAGTGTTTCCGCACTTCGATTCAGGTTGAGGTAGTTGAGCCCCACATCCACAAGAAAGCGGAGGCGGTCACGGATTTCCTTGAGGACTTTTTCGGCGATCTCTCCTCGGCTGCCTTCCAGGTGCAGGTTTTCATAGTAATTAGCCAGTTCACCCACGGGAATATTGCCCACTTCGGGAAGGGGTTTCTCATCGATAAACACATGCCGAGCAGATTTACGTAGACGGGCGCCATCACACTCAGGGCAGTGTTGGGTATTCATGTATTTGCTGAGGTCCTCTCGCACTCCCTGAGAGTCCGTCTCGCGGAAGCGCCGCTCCATATTGGGGATGATCCCTTCAAACTGGTGGGAGCGTTTGAATACGGTGCCCTTGTCATTCACATAATTAAAATCAATCACCTCTTTGCCACTGCCGAACAGCACCACTTGTTGGTGCTGTGGGGCCAAGTCTTGAAAGGGGTGATCAATGTTAAAGCCGTAATGATCGGCCAGTGAGGTCAACATATTGAAGTAGAAGAGGTTCTTTCTGTCCCAGCTTCGAATAGCCCCTTCGGAAATAGAGCATTCAGGGTATTGCACCACGCGGTCGATATCAAAAAACTGCTTAACCCCTAGGCCATCACAGCCCGGGCAAGCACCAGCCGGGTTGTTAAAGGAGAACATGCGGGGTTCAAGCTCATCGATACTGTAGTTACAGATCGGGCAGGCAAACCGGGCAGAGAACAGCATGTCTGGAATCTTGGGTTTTTCTTGAGGGCTGGTCATCTCCGTAATGATGGCTAAACCCTCTGACAGGTTAAGTGCTGTTTCAAACGACTCTGATAGCCGAAGTTGAAGGTCAGCCTTAACTTTGAAGCGATCAACCACCACCTCAATGTCGTGCTTTTTGTTCTTTTCCAGTTCTGGAACATCGTCGAGATCCACCACTAGTCCGTCTACCCGAACGCGGATAAACCCCTGTGCGCGGAGGCTTTGGAATATATGGGCATGTTCACCCTTTCGTCCGCGGATCACGGGTGCCAGCAACATCAGCTTAGAGTCTTCGGGTAACGCAAGCACTTGGTCTACCATCTGGCTGATCGTTTGGGCTTTTAGTGGCTCGTTGTGTTCAGGGCAGCGTGGCTCCCCAACGCGGGCATAGAGAAGACGCAGGTAATCGTGAATTTCAGTGATGGTGCCAACCGTAGAACGTGGGTTGTGTGATGTGGATTTTTGCTCGATGGAGATAGCGGGCGACAGCCCCTCAATATGCTCCACATCCGGTTTCTCCATCATAGAAAGAAACTGGCGAGCATAGGCGGACAGTGACTCCACATATCGGCGTTGCCC
>JBFICW010000052.1:0-10226 GCA_041581635.1 Porticoccus sp.
GACCATGGCCTTCATGCGTGCAGGCTATTCTGTCGCGTTCGAGCCAATTGATGTGCTGCAGCGTGAGGACAAGTCAAAAAGTCATATACGACCAATGCGCGATGGCGGCAGGTTTTTCCTGATCATTTTCAAGGTGATTACCCTTTACTCGCCCCTGAAACTATTCGCACCTGCCAGCGCGACCTTGTTTGCCATTGGTTGCTGGTACTATGCGTACACTTTTATCACTCTGGGCCGCTTCACCAATATGGGCACATTGTTATTTTTAGCAGCGATACTTACTTTTCTTATAGGCTTGTTATCTGAGCAAATAACTACGCTGATTCACCTGAATGTTGGGCAGCATCAAAGCACCAACAACACGGAAAAGCTGCAATCGAGCTAGCCAGCCTGATTTACCAAATCCATGCCACTACCAAGCAAATGGAGTGCGCCGTCCCTGACTTCATACACCCGATCACAGTTAGCCAAAGTAGAGTAACGGTGGGCAATCACGACTGTTGTCACTTTTCCCTTTAAAGCCTCAATGGACTTGATTACTTCGGCCTCCGTTGCGGCATCCAGCGCTGACGTGGCCTCATCCAGAACCAGAAAATCACGCTGCCAGTAAAGCGTTCTTGCAATTGCTACACGCTGCCTTTGCCCACCTGAAAGACGAACCCCAAAATCACCAATGATGGTATCAGTCCCTTTCGGCAACCCCGCTACTACTTCACTCAGGCGTGCCATATCCAGGCATTGTTCAACTCTGTGCTTATCAATCAAGCCATCTGGCAGCCCAAATGCCACATTGTGTAAAAGGCTATCGTTAAGAATAAATGGTGACTGAGGAACGAAACCAACGAATTGCCACCAGTCAGGACCGGTCAGCGAACAGTACGTCCCGTTGACCTGCACTTCGCCTTTTTTAGGCGCCAATAAGCCTAGCAGGAGATCCCCTAATGTGCTCTTGCCAGCCCCCGAAGCGCCAACTATGCCTATCGACTCACCCGCTTTGATATCCATCGAAAGCTTGTCGAATACAAGGTCGTTAGACCCTGCGTAGCCAAACGAAAGATCATGGATACTAAGTGACTCGAACCGCTGCCTCTTACCAGCTACAGCGTTGGCCTCACCAAAATAGACAGTAGGTTGCAGGCGCCGACCCTGAGACAGCATATCCACGAGCCTAGCGGAAATTGTTCTCCCAGACCTCACTTGTGAGATATTTGCCATGCACTGAGCAAAAGCTGGCAAAACACGCAGTCCTGCAAAGGCTATGAAACTGAGGTTAGAGGCGACTGTAGCGAAATCCGCCCCAGTGTGAGTCTTGATCACCATATACGCTATCGCCAATCCGATTAAGGTCAGCTCCCCCAAGGCCCTCGGAAACCAGTAGATGGCGCCTAGCCAAGCGCGCACAGACGCCAATGCTGAGAGCGTGCCAACTGCCTGTTTCTCAATTTGCTCCTGGACGCCAAAAATACGAATCTCGCGCGGCGCGCTTAAGGCCTGTGTAGCCTGTTGGGTCAAATGAATTTCCAGATCCGCCAAACGATGGGACTGGTGATCATTAATACGACGTATGCCAAGGTAGTAACCGCCACCAACAGTTGCCAATACTCCGACAACCAGCACTACCACGACAGGCTCAACAACTGCCAAAAAAGCCAAAACCGCGAAAATGGTAAGGATATCCGCCAGCATGCGCATTAGCGGCAACACAACTTGTTGAGCGAATCCGTTGGTATAGCCCGTAATAGTTGTGATTCCTGAGGCAACTGGCTGCGCTATGGCTACTTCATACGCTCTCCAAAGTATGCTTTCGAATAACCGCCCCACTACTTGCTTTCGAACTGACTCGGTGAGTGCTGCCATGGATGCACCGAGCAGTAACATATAGAAAGCCCGAGAAAAAAATAGGCAAACAATGAATATTGTAAAGCCGGTCAATGACAGTGCTGCTAACCAAGAATCTGCAAATGGAACTGACAGGGTGGAGAGGTCTTTCGCTCCCAGAGCCACCATTACAAAAAGAGGCAGAAGTGACATACAGACTAGGTCCAAGAAAACGGATCCCAGCGAGAGTGCAATCATAGCGAAAATTTGCGGGCTGCAACCCTCAAGAAGCGCTCTTAAGTTCCCCCTAAAGGTCATCATATTATTAAACTGTAGTGTGCTGTTTATGCAGCCTAAAGAGCCACATTACTGGAAAGTAACACGCCGCTTTGCGATTGCAACGATATTTTGAAATGCGAAAACCTCCACGCGGGTGATCCGCTCGTCTAATTTCAGTAAGCCTCCGGGCAGTAGACGGTAGAGATCATAATCCTTCAGAAGCTCCTGGAAATCACTGAGGCAGACTCTGCTCACACGATTCATCTCATTAAACTCGAACTGAATACATTCAATAGCTCTCGTATCGAGCAGCTTTTTGGCGCCCTCAAGCACGGCAAACTCATGCCCCTCAGTGTCAATTTTTAGAAATGCAATATTTTCAACCTGATGAATCCTGCAGAAGTCGTCCAAGGTTTCCAAATGAACTTGGTAATGCGTTGCTTTTTTACCGTGGATTTTTGAAATCACGTCCTCGTAAAAGGACGCATGCTCAGAACCCTCAGCGTCGCAAAGATCATACAAGGTCCCCAGTCCATTTTTGTTGCCCATGGCCTGGTTAAAAAGTCTGGCATTCCCATGCAGTCTTTCTTTCAGGCGCTGAAAGTTTACGGGGTGGGGTTCAAAAGCGAACAATTGCGCGTTTGGAAACCGCTTGAGTACTGCCTCACTATAACAGCCAACATTAGCCCCCACATCAAATATAACCGGCGAATTCGAGCTAATATATTGTGGCAATTTATTATTTATAAAGCAGTTCTCTCCACTTACATTCGAGTTTTCATAATTGAGGATGCCAAGCCCCCTAAAACTCAAATTCATAAGCAGCAAATTGAATTTAACGAAGCGAGGCCTAGCAAATATAAACCTATAAAATCTAACTAGCGGATGAGTATTTATCGTTGTACCCTCAATTTATATATGAATCGCCCCACCCCGCGGCATATGCAGCCCCATTACTCTCTACTAATGCGCCTTCTTCGAAAGCTACGGACCCCGTGCTATTCGACAGTATCACTCATACTTTACGCCTCCGATTCAGGCGGAAAAAATATTTCTTTCCTGACACATAAATTGATGAAGCATCGTCACGCTCAGTCATATCTAAATATAGGATCAAGCTCAGGTATCGCTCTTTTTATTGCCGAACAAGTTTAGATAGATGCACTTATGGCAAGAAAGATTTGATATTTCATTCCTACTGTAGTCATCCACTACGGTACGCGCCCAATTAGTTACGGGCAACAGAATCATTGGGCTGACGGCTTTGACGTTGGAATATCCCATCCACCTGCAAGAGCTGGCCAGAAGTTAGGTCAGTAAAGCCATTCTCAATTGCAATTAGACTATAACCCCGCTCAACCATCCACTTGGACATTTCAAAAAACAAAGTCTCCCCTTCATAAAGAGGCGTAAGAGACATTTCTAGTTGGATAATATCTATATATTTGAGGCAGTCACTCGCTCCTTCCAAGACTGCTCGCTCGAAGCCTTGCGTATCAACCTTCAGATAGGGTTTTTTTCCCTTTATGTCTAGTTCATCAAAAATCGAATCCAGCGTCCTAACTTGCACTGGCTCCCGTGACACAATTTTTGATTCAGGTGCGGCGTCCACATGCACTTGCCGCATCTCCAGCAGGGAACTACTAAGGGAATTTTGCGCCACACTAATTATTCTTTGGCCATTGCTATCACCCAAAGCGATATTCAATGTTTTCCATTTTTCATCTTTGCATGCATTGGACTGCAATGTCTCAAAAGCGTTTGCCTGCGGCTCAAAAGAAATTATTTCTCCCGTAAAACCCAGGTCCTGTCTGACTTGCATCGCATATTGGCCAACATTAGCCCCCACATCGAGCACCAGGTCTATCCTGTGATGCTTAAGTAGGCACTTACGCCTTGCCAATGGGCTGGAGGCAGCATCGAACTTGACAATGTCAAACCCTGCTCGCCATAACAACTTGCGTAAACAATGTAAAAGGGGCATTTCAGGTCTCAGAATAGCTTGGTAGACTACAAATGAGCCTGACCATTTCAGTCAAAGAAAAATAATAACTTCAAATACTGTTGGTTATGGCAGCACGCACAAGCCAACGCCTAACATACTTCGACGTATCAATATCCTTCCCATCACGAACTTATACTCCCTAATATAGCCACTGTTACTATACAGATTCGTGGTCGAATTATTTCCCCGCTGAACAAACCCACAAACAAACCGGGATTTCTCCCAAGCCAATCATTCTCTAAAAAAGAGGCGTCCAACTCTCGATTGGCTTGCACTTTATATAAAATAAAAACGGTCGCAAGCCTCTTAGCGCAAATCTAACAGATATAACCAACCACAGACTTTCACCGTATAGTCACAACAAACATCTGCTTGGCATTACTGCTATATCTGCCGCCAGCCATAGCAAAGATAATATATGCTGGACAAATACTTCAGGAATAAGCCCTTAGCCGCATCTATGCATAACCATACGAAATGTAGAATATGCCGAAATCAGACGACGTTCCTGTGGGCGGGGCAACTCATTGGCTTAACAGTCAACTATTACGAATGCCATAACTGTAAGTACGTACAAACTGAAAGCCCGCACTGGTTAGAAAAAGCCTATGCTGATGCAATAAATGAGAGTGACACGGGAATAGTCTCCAGAAATCTATCTAATGCGCGAGTGACTATGGCCAGCCTGTTAGCACTACGAAGATTGCGTGGACCAGTGGTCGATTACGCTGGCGGCTATGGAATGCTTGTTAGGATATTGCGCGATTCGGGCATTGACGCCGCATGGTCGGATAAATTTTGCAAGAACCTTCTCGCTCGTGGTTTTGAGAATAAGCCGGATTTCCCCGAGACAAGCCCAATACTAGTCACCGCATTCGAAGCACTCGAACACTTCAGCCATCCAATTGCTGAACTTGATAGCATGTTTTCAATAGCTCCAAATGCTCTTTTATCAACCTACCTAATACCTGACCCCCCTCCACCCCAAAGCGAATGGTGGTATTACGGAGTTGAGCATGGCCAACATATTGGTTTTTTCCGGCTCAGAACCTTGCAGTGGATAGCCCAAAAGTACAATAAACATCTAGTAAGCAATGGCGTAAATTTTCACTTAGTATCTGATGCTCCAATCAGCAATAAATATTGGGAAATCTTACTGAGACTGAAGGGGTTCTCCCCATTACTATTTAGACTGCTTCTACAACCAAAAACCTGGCAGGATCACCTGTACATAAAAAATAAAAGCAAGCAATAATGCGTATAGCTTATGACCATCAAATTTTTAGCACTCAAGTTTATGGCGGTGTCTCACGTTACTTTGCACGCATCGCTGAAACATTAAGCCGCTGGGATCAGTCGGTCGCTGTTTTCGCCCCCTTCTATCTCAACCAAGAGTTGAAAAAGCTGAATCCGCGTATTGTCCGCGGTAAATCAGTAAGCACTAAGTTCCCTAAAACCAACTTTCTTGTGCGGAAACTGAACCAGCAATTAGCCAGAAGGCCAATCTCAGAATGGGCGCCTGATATCTTGCATGAAACCTATTACTACCATGACGAAAGGATAATATCTGGCGATTTCCCTATAGTAATTACTGTGCATGACATGATTCACGAGCTGTTTCCACAGCTATTTTCATCACACGACAAGACAGCTAAAAGGAAAAAAAAAGCCATATTTAGAGCTGACCACGTTATCTGTGTATCTGAGAATACACGCAGAGATTTATTATCACTTTACGATCTGCCAATAGAAAAAACTTCTGTCGTGCACCTTGGCACCGAGAACCTCACCAAGCTATTGCCAGCTGCACTACCTGGCCCCATTGATGCCCCCTATTTGTTATACGTAGGCGAACGCTCAGCCCACAAAAACTTTGAGGGATTACTACGTGCAGTTTCCCATTCCACGAGGCTTAGCTCGGACTTTTGCATCGTTGCGTATGGTGGAGGCGCACTGAACAAAGTCGAGAAAAAGCTAATCACAGAACTGGGGTTTAAAACCAACCAAGTATTGCAATTAAGTGGGGATGATCGCCTCCTGAAAAGGCTCTATTTGGATGCCGCGGCACTCATTTACCCATCCATCTACGAAGGTTTTGGCTTACCCCCGCTTGAGGCCATGGCCTGCGGATGCCCCGTTGTATGCAGCAAGGGCGGCTCAATCCCTGAAGTAGTCGGAAATGCGGGGACTTACTTTGACGCGTACTCGCAAGATGATATCACCAAGAGTATTGAGGATACGGTTTACGCAAACAGAGAAGACTTGCAGAAACTAATAAAATCCGGGAGCCTTCGGCAGGAAATTTTCACATGGGATGCCTGCGCATCTCGTACACTAGAAATTTACAAGAAGCTAGTTTAATCATTCGGATTAAACCCTGAGAGCCTGAGGCGGTGGCGCCTTAAAACGAATGTTTTAATTTTTTCACTAACTCTCTCAGCATCGTAATTCCGTAAACGTTCTTAGTCGTCCAGTTATCTGCGAAAATATCCCGACTCACCTCAATTGGATGCTCTAAGGGAAAACCTATTGATTCCATGGGCAAGAACGCAAAACCATGCTCTTCCTCCGATGTGTGTGTTGCGTCTCCACCAAAACCTATATTCGTAACCAAATTACGAGTTGGCAGTATGCACAAGCCACTTTTCAGCCAGCATAAATAAAGCCACTGGTAATCCCATGTATCAATTTCACCCAGTGCGACTCTATCAAATGTTCGTTTCCAGTAAGCTTGAAACCAGCGACTCCCATCACCAATGTCCAGCAGCCAATCAGTTGCTCTTAGCTCTGGCCACTCCACCATATCTACATCGTAATGCTGCCATGCTCTTCGCCAAGTTGCCCACCCCCAGCAATGAAAATATCGGCTGAAAAAATAACTGTTATTTGGCCTGTGCCGAGTGCCGTGAAAATGTTGTGCTCCAATCGCCATAATTCGATCATCGTTCCGGTACCTTTCCAGCAATTCTTTGCAGTACCTGAAGAAACTTAAGTCGGGCAAGCAGTCATCCTCAAGGATTATGCCCTCCTCTTCCTGCTTGAAAAACCAGTCAATCGCTCCACTGACTGCCTCACGGCATCCGATATTTTCTCTACGAAAGAGCGTCTTCACTTCACATGGCCAGTCTACACCTTCAAGTACTTTTCTTGTCTGAGCACATAACTCCGGGTCCCTAGGTGATGTGAGTCTCGGGCCATCTGCAGCAATGTAAAGCTTGTCTGGCCTTACCAAGCGTATAGCTTCAAAAACCCGCCTAGTCGTCTCAGGCCTATTGAAAATCAGGAAAAGGATTGGTGGAGTATCATTACTCATTTCATATGATTATAGGTTGCAGGTAACCGCGGGTAATGGACAACAGGTCAAATGCCCGGGTCAGTCAGCGACCGTATACCCTCAAAAACTATTTCTACAATAATGACACAGCAATCACCCTTCTTTTCCATCATTACCGTAGTTAGAAACTCGCAGAACACTATCCTGGGCACACTTCAAAGCGTTAGGAACCAAACCCATCCTAGCCTTGAACATATTGTTATTGATGGACAATCCACAGATAACACACTAGAGATAATCGAAAACAACAGGTGGGAAGGCTTAAAACTTTTGTCTGAACCCGATGATGGCATTGCCGATGCGATGAATAAAGGTATCTCAATCGCCAAAGGCAAGTGGCTCATTTTTATCAATTCAGATGATCACCTAATGTGCCAAGACACGCTTCAGTCTGTACTGCCTTATCTAAAAGATAATATCGATATCGTCGGGTTCCCGGTAATGTACGGTAGCTTGAATACTCAGCTCACCTTAAAAGCTCCTCGCGGCGCGAATTGGTATCTCAATTTCAAAACGGGTTTGTTGCATCAGGGTACCTTTATTCATAGACGCGTCTTCGAAAAAATCGGCACTTATGACACAAGTTTAAAGGTGACCATGGATTACGAACTCTTTCTCAGGGCGTACCGCGAGGGCGTGACATTTTCGTTCCACGCTTCCCCTGCCATTTCCGTCATGGGAGATGATGGCATATCAAGTCAACGTGATTGGAAAAACCTTTCCATTCGTTTCATGGAGGAAAAAAGAATCCACCTGAAGCATGCCCATGGAATTCTAAAAATCTGCTACAGCGCCTACTGGCCGTTGTATTCCTTGTATTGGCGAATCCGTCACATCTTTTAAGGTAGCGATGAGGCCGTCACCTATGCGTATACTTTTTATCAGCAAACGTCGGTATATGGGAAAGGACTTAATCGACGATAGGTTCGGTCGCTTTTATGAGCTCCCAGAGGAGCTGGCAGCTTTGGGGCATGGCGTTACTGGCCTATGCATCGACTACTATAAGTCCGCTCCTAAAGGGAAAAGAACGCTTGAGACCCCATCAGGCGTTAGCTGGCGAATGGCCGGCCTTTGGCCATTACCTCCATACGAGGCTCTTAGTCACATCTATCAGTTGTGCAAATTGATTAACGATTTCAAGCCCGATGTCATCATTGGCAGTTCCGATGCCTACCATGTGATCCTCGCAGTGTGGGTCGCTCGAAAATACAACCTTCCCTCAGTAGTCGATTTGTATGATCAGTATGAGGCCTTTGCTGCAACCAAAGCATTAGGATTGCGGAGCGCGTATAGACGTGCAATATCACGGGCCACGGGAATAACTTGTGTAAGCCAGCGGCTGGCAGACTGGGTCAAGAACCTTGGGCCTGACATGCCTCCTGCTATCAGGCTTGGCAATGCAGTACCAGATGAGCTGTTTTTCCAAAGAGACAAAGTAAAATCCAGACAATCTTTAGGTCTGCCGGATGAAAAATGCATCCTGGTAGGAACGGCCGGAGCACTAACTAAAAATCGTGACATCAACTCCTTATACGCTGCATTCATTAAAATTTCAGATCTCAGACCCGATGTGCACCTAGTACTAGCAGGCCCCCGAGATCGCCCGCCACCCATACACCCCCGCATTCACGACCTGGGCAACCTGCCGTATCACCAGATACCAATTGTTTTCTCAGCTTTGGATATTGGCATTGTGTGCAATGCGAACAACCGCTTCGCCTACTACTGCTGCCCGCAAAAGTTATTGGAGATGAAGTCTTGTGGGTTGCCCGTTATCAGTTCGGATGCAATCGAAAGACCTAATGAAGATCAAAAGCTGATATATCGTACAGGAGACCATATGCATTTGGCCGAGCGAATTCTTCAGCTAATCGAGAGAAACCTGGGAACTGACGCAGAATGCAATATTACAACATGGGCAGAACAGACTAAAAAACTCGAAAGTTTTCTTATCACTGTCACAAATCCGGTTCCCCTTCCCCATGAAGGACAAAGCAATAAACACTAGCCGACCGGTGTACTGCTTTGACTAATGTGTTAATTAAGTTTCTTCTTCAGAACAAAAATGTTGGTTTGACTAAACACCTGAAGCCATCTAATCACCCATAACGGCAGCAGCTTCAAGGACGGACCGTCCCAATGGAATTGTTCCGGGTATTTCAGAACCATTGCCGTGTACTCATGCGCCTCAAAGCCAGCATCCCGGCATACAGCATGCATACCACAGTGAGTCAGCAATTTAAGTTCCTCATGGTACTTGCCCGTTCTCACCAGCAAAGAGGTAAAAATAAAATTGGGCAGGTAGTGTATTAGCGGTATTGAGTAATGTGGTTCTACCGGGAAGAATCGGTTAGGGGTTGAAAAAAAGCACAGGCCGTCGTCCTTGAGAACCCTCGAAATTTCCTTCAAGTGATTCAGTTGATCATCGACATGTTCAATGACGTGATTCGTAATAACCACATCAAAGCTTTTGTCCTCATACGGCAACAAAGTAGAGCCAATACGTTCAAAGTGGATAGCTGCTCTTGATTCACTACTCAGCTGATTATTTACATCGCAGCCGTAGACATCATTATCAGCAGCAAAGTGGCTGATGATCTCTCCGTTTCCGCAGCCTATGTCGAGAATTTTTTTACCTCGAATAAGGTCGGTTTCCAGATAATGCCGAATGATCGATTCAATCTTCCTTGCCTTGCTGGCACGGTCGTTATCAACCATAAACCCCTTCTTCATACGATATTCTGCCTGCTGGCGCCAAACACGGGGTTAAATGTCATCCGGTCCTGATTA
>JBFICW010000053.1:0-10207 GCA_041581635.1 Porticoccus sp.
CACTCCTTGTAAGATAGTAATTGATTACTATCTTACCACAAGAGGCAACTCAAACAAGAGAAAACCCGACGTACTCGTCAATATCTAGCGTCTGCAATGGGCTTAACGTGCTTTATTTTCCGTTTTCTGAGACGTCCCCTTGGCTTAACTATCATTTCAGCCCGTACAAAGATGGATTTGAGCATTTCCTCGCTGCATCAATCGTTGATGGATGTCTAGCCGTAGAAAAGTGCATTCCTGGGTTTTCAGAAGAATTCAGCAATAGGCTATCCTCTCTTGCCGATAGAGAGGAGTTTCTCCCACATTATGAACAAATCATCCAGTTACTTTCAGAGTTATATGTCATTCGTCACCTTGTTTCAAAGGATGATGGAAACTCATCTTTCCGTTTTGAACCTAAAGCAGCAAATAGTGACAAGAACCCCGAGCTCGCAATGTGCCTATCAGGTACCAAACTCCTTATTGAAGTAAAATGCCGTCAATTTATAACTCACCACAATAATAGAGGAATGGCAGCCATCGAGCTCCCATCACGAGCGGATGGTCTACAAGAGCTGGCCAGTCATATTCTTAAAGAGGGGGAAACAATGGTTCTTCCTCGTGACAATGTGGTAAAGGATTTTTTAAGTTCTGCAGACTCTAAATTTGCCTCATTTAAGCAAGAGGACCCTACTTGCTTGTGTGTTTTGGTTATCGTATGGGACGACTTTGCTTACGAACCAATATCTTCTCTTCTTAACGAACACTCTGGGCTTTTGACAAACAAAAGTTTTTATAAAGAGAATGGCTCTGTAGTCAAATTCAACAATATAGACGCTGTCTTAATTGTTAGGCACAGCCATCAATTGGTTAGGGCTACTAGAGATGAGTACCCTACTGAGCCTCTCACTCATCCTCTTGATTGGGGGAAAAAAGATGAGGTTCTCCCAAAAGCTCTTGTTCCCGTAGCCCCCTTATCTATACCAACGATACAATTCCTCTGTGATATCTTCGAGGCTCATCCTATTGATGAGTTGAATAAGCTAGCCGACTACCGACCACACTCGATAATAATTCGTCTTTGATCGTTTGTTCAAAGCGTGGCCGGTTAGTCTTTGCTCAAAAAGTATGCGATTACCTTGGCCAACCAATTGATATCAGCCACTTCGTGGTTCTTTGAGGTCAACAAGTTAAGAACTTTGCAGATGGCTACTAGTATGCCCCCCAATAAGATCGCTATCCCTCCCCATTTACAGGGATTGATGAGCCTAATTAATGCTACCTGCCCTACAAGTGGGCTCATATAAGAACTAATCGTCTTGGCTTGTTGGGCTTCAATCGAGGATTGAAGCCACAATGGAACTAAGAAATAAAATAGAAAGAATCCTACAATTCCACATGCTATAGCTCCAATCGGCCCAAACGCACATGCTATCAATATGAAATCATCTACCATCCCGCTGAGAAAATGCTTATTCCGTCTGTACTTGCTCCGTTTCATAACACCATCTCACCTGGAATAGTCGACTCAACTCCCTTGCCCCTGCCAAGGCTATGACACAGGCTCCGGATATCCACAAAAGGTGTCGAACACCCTAGGTTCACTTGCGGTAGAGAGCCATTGCGGTATTTAAGATTTTTCATCTGGATATCAATAGTGCTGTATGTGTTACCCCCATGAAGTGGACGGATGACTTCCGCTAGTACTAGTGCTGCTGCAAGCACACCCACAAATGGAGTTGCGACTGCACGTGAAGCTAGCTGAGTCATACCACATAGATCATGGTGCTCTTTTGCCAATTTTTGGTAAGTATCGTTTAACGCGATGCCCGACTGGACTCCATCTCTTGCTATCCATATTTCAGTCGCTCGTCGTGGGCCAGGAAATCTGTGCATACGTATATTGCGAAAATCTCGATAGCCGCTGCCGAGGCCTGCTTCAATTACCAGATCAAAGCCTGCCCCATCAAGGTCACGACGAGCGGCCACATTATCGACCCCAAATAACGCTGTCATAGGTTCGCCTGTTTGAAGGGCGTGATTTGCAGCAAAGCGTCGTTCAATTAGGTCAATGGTGAACCCAATATCTTCAAGGCGCTGCCCTACTACACGTACTTTGCGTTTACCAAGGTGCTCGGTATGCAAGAAGAGACAAGTGCTTAGATTGGATTCGGTTACACGGTCAACATCTTGAAGTACTAGATGCGGGCCCTTACCTCGCGGATACGGCAGCATCCCTAATGTCCACGCATATGCTTGCCCAAGATGCCCTAGCCCCACCAACCACAGAGCGCTGGGAAGGAAATGCAGCGCTGGGCCACATGTTCCCTCAGAATACCCGTCATCAATAGCTAGAGGATTCCATAGAGACAAGCCTATCTGTCGATATCCTGCTTCAGGCTGTTCTCCTCGGACGTATAAAAAAGCCTCATTCACCCCTAGAGCGGCTGCAGTGATCCCCGCTAAGGGGTTATCATCCACACAACGGAGGCTTAAAACATTGGTTGGTGCCACCTGCGCACACCAAGCGTTCCAGCTCAATTGGAGGCAGAATGACTTATTTGAATGGAAACCTTCACCAATAAGTAAAGTTGGGCTCTTACTAGAAGGTGTCTCCAAGACCCTCCCCCCTAAGCCTTCAACAATCTCCGAAGCTCGCAACCCTTCATACAGAGGAACGCGCAACATAGGGCTAAGATCACCAGAGACTTCCACTCCGCCCAAGAATGCCCTCGATGCGGAGTTCAGCGCAGTAAGAAAACAGGCTTGTCCCGCTAACGTATCAGCCCATCCCTCACCTAACATGATATGCAGGGAATATGTACTAAAAAGTCGCATTGCTTCTTCTGGGGAAACGGCCTCCTCTGTATCCATAGCCAATTTAGCCAAACGGTGCATATTATCAGCGTTGAAACTTGTCATCGTGCTTCTTCCATCAATTTGATCTGTTTGGCGACATTAGCCTTGGAATACGCCTTCCAACGATGGTTGCCTTTATAGATGTATAAGCCGAGATCGTGTAACTGCACGGGCCCTTGTGCGAATCGGGGTACAATAATTGCCATGTGTCCATTGATTGCAATCATTGGGTTAGCTGCGTCAGATCTACTCTGCGCAGGCCCAAAGCGATGAGTATGAATGTCAGCGACCACACTCAATCCCTCACTCCTGCAGAGTTTCCACAACTTGGAGAAACTAGCTGCAGAAAGGGACACATAGTCATCATGTAAAGCGTCCGGCTGTAACTTTTCGTAGGGCAAAAAATGAGTCACTACTCTTTTAGGACCGCACTTGTTTCCCAACAGAAAAGCACCACTCTCACGTGTACCCGCCCCTTCCTTACGCAAATGGTCAAGTAGCACCTTCCAAAGTGCAGAAGGCACCTCAAGCATGGGAGCAAATGTAGTCATGACTTTGTAGAAGGTCATATACCACCTCAAGGTAGTGAGTGATGCCCTGAGCGGGCTTCCAAATCAGCTGTCGGTATTGATTTATCCAGTCGGGGTGGCCTGCAATGCTCTCCCTGTCGCAGGGAATATAGAGGGCGTTACCTCCCTTCCATTCAGGTCTAAAAGCTAACTTTATCCGCTCCCCTCCTTTTGGCCATTGATCAAAATCGAGGCGTAAATCTTTGCCCTGATCCCAAAATGTGCCAGTAGGCGGTTCAGAGGGGTAGCCGCTACAGTTGAGCCTCAAAGTAAACTCACGCTGATCACGAGCCATAATGTTGACGAAGAGATAGGGCCACTGTAACGCATTGAAGCACCATCTATTTCTGTCTTCACCAGCAAGAAAGCGCGGGGATTGAAGGTGTGTACGAAGAGCCTGTTCATCTTGTGTCATGGTACTCCCCATTAACCGTTGATCCGGTGAGCAGGTACTAGATCAAAGATTACTGAACATTCCCCATAACTCGTCAGGCTGCCCACATGAACATCCACATCTGGTTGTTCATCACTGTCAGCCAGTTGCAAGACATGTTCAGCGATATCTTCTGGTTTCATGCCAAGTTTGCGACCAGACCATTCGCGAACACGTCCCACCGTAGTAGCAGGACTGAACTTATGTGATGCCGTTTCTGAACCGAAACGCACTTCAACTTCCACAAACTTGCACCAATGGATATGGGCTCGCACACCATGTTGATGACCCAGATCCTTGACGTATTTAGGTACAGCGGTGTCATCCTCTTCCTCAAAAGTCAGGGCCAGCTCAGAAGTATCTATGCCCACCGGAAGTAATGTTAGGGTGGCTTGTTTCAGATCATCGATGGTCGCATTTCCATCAATTTCAACAAGTTTAATATCGGGGAAAAGTGCTGACTGGATATAGACACGTACTAGCATCTCTGTGCTCCTATACTTTAAGCAACACACCGTGTGTTGCCTTTACCTGTATAAGTCGTTATAGCCAGAGAAAACCGGAAGGGATTTTGACGTTTTTAAGAAAAAAACTGGCAACAAGTCATTAGGCGGGGCAATAAGCAAAATGACGGCATCTAGCACATGCTTGGCAACCGGTATTCGCAGAGAAATCGCCTTCAAAAAGTTGTTGAGCACTAGAAGCAAACACATCGTTAGTAAGCCTAGTATAGGGTGCCACTGATAGTGATTCTCCAGTGCTTAATGTAAGTATCTCGCCAGAAAAATAAAGGCCTCTATATGAGTTGGCCAACTGCTTCAACACCCACCTAAGTTGCTTCAATTGCAGGGCCTTGTGACTAGGAGGTTGCGCACGAATAAAACCGAGCCGAGTCGTCTTTCCGGAGGAAATAACTCTATGAGGTGAGATTTGCAACTCCATACCCTGGAATGAGAACCGTATAGGATCAGGGCTCATGCCACTCGACATCCCCAACCAACGATGACCATGTGCGAACAACTTGTCAGCATACGTTTTCAAGTAGCTCAGCGAAGTAGCATCCACGTCAAGTGATGATAAAACTCGTGTCACTTCATTAGATGATATGTTCGATGGGTTGGCGCTTTGCGGTGTGAACAAATCATGTATCACCGCCGTCTCAATACGAGAAGCAGGATGTAAGCCTACATCAGGTGTAAGCCGTCGGATGTAGTCATAATAGAAACGGCGAGGACAAAGGCGGTAGACAATCAAACCTGACATATCTACTGGAGGAAGCACAGCATTAGCTGCTAATAAATCAGCACCGCCTTGTCTAGAATGCTTATGAGTGCCTTCCTGTTGCTCAAAGAGGTGTGCTGCTTCTTTTACCGCAGTCACACATTCTGCATTATAGTGGCCAGTACTCTCATAAATGAGCAGGTAACGTTGAGCTCTCGAAAGGGCCACATATAATTTGTTGCTCGCTTCAGATTCAGCCTCAAAGTTCTCGACAGGAGCAACAGAAGCCAACAATGCACTTGGCAATAGCGTTGAATCTTTAGAAGCTCGAAAATGGTATGCGTCAGTGTCCATCAAGTGGACAGCCTCGTATTCAAGCCCTTTACTGCCATGAATAGTAAGCACAGCAACAGCATCTAAACAATTTGCTTCAGGTGGAGGAATACGTAACCCATAATCTTCACGCAAGCGAAGTTGTCGTCCCAATCGACGAGAAAAACTTGCTACCGTTTGGAAGTGGTTGCAGCCATCAGGGGCACGTAAGTAATACATAAATTGCCATATCGCCATACGCCTCGTGATATCGGGCATACTGTCTCCTGAAAGGTGAGGAGACAGGAATGTTGTTCTGTCTAGCAGCAAGGTACATAGCACCTCCCACGGGGATTGGGTAGCAGAAAGTCCCTCTAAAATGGTGCGCCAACATGCAATAGCGGCATATGAGGATTCTGATAACCCAGGTGGTGGTTGGTTCAGCCAAGACAGAGGCTCTGGGCGTGTCTCCCGCAACAAATTAACCAGCATATCAACATCTTCGTTGTGGATTCCAAACCCAGGAAACTGTGAGACCCGGATAAGACCACTTCCCGAACGATCAACAAATAGCTGTAACAGGGTTAATAGGTCTTTAATCTCAGGTCGCTCAAAGATGTTTCCCAGGTGCAGCGCTGGCACGCCTGAAGCGTTTAATACATCTGCAATAAGATCACATGTTTTATTAGTGCTGGTTATCACCACCTGATCACGGTAAGAAACTCCCTGTCGGTGTAAAGTCTTAATGCGTGCTACTACCTCACCAACGACTGTATCTTCATCCTTACAAGTTACATGTACGGGTTTGACACCACTGGTGCCGCGCGCGGGTAGAATATCGTCCAATGGAAGAACACCCTGCAAGGGATTTTTATTACGCCCTGTATGTTCAAATACCTTGATAATCTCCTCATAACTTCGACGATTTTCATTCAATGAAAACTGATGATAGTTAGGGAAGTCATCCTGGAATCGTAGAACATTGCGCATGGATGCCCCCCTGAACCTGTAGATGGCCTGTCTGGCATCGCCAACCACCCAAAGACTTTTGGCATGTGCAGCTAATGCCTTAACTAACTCGGCACTTGCTCTATTCACATCCTGGTATTCGTCCACCAAGATGTGCTGAAACTGTCCTACGCTGGCATTAAATCGTTCATAGTCATCATTTAGCGCTTTAGCGGGCAGCATTACCAGGTCGCCCAAATCAACAAGGCTGCCAGAAGCCCGTATTGCTGAGTCATATGTGCGATACAGTTTAACCAGATCCCTTTGTTTGGTTAGTATCTCAGAAGTAGTGTTGGCAGCGGATGCATCTACTGCTTTAGCAAATGACACAGGGTCTGCAAGTTCATCTTTGGCACGCTGAATAGTCGTCACTACGTCATTGAGCAGATCCAACGGGTCCCCGAGTGGATTAAATGCTTCCAATGACATGCCATAGATATGGGGTTCCAATACAGCAATTTGGGCTAACTTATCGGCCACACCAAAGTTTGACCTTAATCCAAATTGATCGTGGTTTTTGCGGAGGAACTCAAGGCCAAATGCATGGAAAGTACCTACCCATATCTCATGAGCATCATTTACCCCAAGGTACAACAGGCGGTCTACTAGCTCTCTGGCAGCTCTGTTAGAAAACGTTAGTACAAGAATCTCAGATGGCTTCACCCCTTGATTAAGTAGGTGTTTTATTCTCAACAACAAAGTAGCCGTCTTTCCCGTACCTGGTCCTGCAACAACTAACGAGGTTTGGGAAGTAGATTGAGCCGCTGCATCTTGTTCATCCGTCGGAGAAAAAAGCTCTTTAGTCGGCTCTAATGACAACTGAGGTGGTGGAAGGAGCAAGCCATCCAATAGCTGGAGACGTACTAGCTCTAATGGAAGCCCTAATTTCTGATGAATGTCCCGACAACCCATGCCGGCTTTATAGAGTGAGGTCGCAACATCCCTAGGTAGCAATAGCTCACGTGCGAACAAGTTTGCTTGCAGTTCCGCTCTCTCTCTAGCGCCATAAGCTTCCACCTTTTGGGAACCAAAAGTTTCACCACCTTCAGGCGTTAACGTGGAGTCAACAACCTTGTGGCAACTATCATCATTTTCTGAATGTATTTTCCAGTGCCCAATTTCATGGGCAATTAGAAATGCTATTTCAGCGGCTGAGATATCATTTCGGACTACAATTTGCTGATATTCACGGATTAGAAGAGCATCCGCACCGCCTAAAACAGCATCAGTTGGACTAGCTAGAGATATCTCAATATCTTCTGCTTCCTCAGAAACGATGACTTCAATTAGCCTGGAAGAACAGATACCTGATGTAGCTTCTTCTGGAAAATACTGTTCACGTAACCGTTGTGCTTCAATCCTAGCTCTTTGAAAAGGGGTCAAATTTATTCACCCTCATCCTGTAAGGCCAATAATCGGCTCTTTTCTTCATCTGAAATTGAGAGTGAACGTACAGCGCCGCCCCAAGTTTCTTTGATAGGCTTAATAGGCTTTTGTTTACTGCTATAACTACGCGAAACAGTTTCTGTAGACTGTAGAGCTTGTTCCATCACGCGAACAGAAACCTTGAGGTACGCCGCTAACGGAGCCAGAACCTGTGCGGGGACATCGACAGCACGACTCAATATTTTCTGTAACAACAATGTCTGCTCGCCCAAACCTGATGCGTTAGAAGCCCTTCGCAAAGCAGCCCCACCCTTTAGAGAAGAAAGGATAGCTTGCACATTACTAATGGAATCACTTTGTTCTTCAACATCATTATCAAGGTTGTCAAGTTCATACATGCGATTAAGAACAACACTCTGCAACCTAGACACATTTTCTTCCCTAACCATGGACTCGCTATTGTTCTCATCGATCTCAGGAGCAGCATCATAAATGCTCCAAAGAGCTGCAAACTCCATAATATCCTGGCGAAATCTTGGATAGGTTTCGCAAGCCTTGATGAGCTGCTGAAGTGTAGGTTCTTTTTGCTCAAGAAAAAGCTCATCCAACACTTCATCTAAATTTAACCGCCGACCGGTATTGACCATGATTAAGTCTCCTCCTGAATTTTTTTCAGGGCTGAATTCTTATAGTAATTAATAGCTCTAGTTGTCACCCCAAGGGCAGATGCTATCTCCTTCACTTGCATCTCTTTAGAAAACAGCATAACCAGGGTTATGTACTCGTTTGCAGTAAGTAAGGTCTGCAACTTCCGAATCTGCTGTTCGCAATACTGTCTGGAGGACACGATATCCTCTGGGTTAGCAGAGTTGAGCATATCCTCTGTTGTCAATTCAGCTGAACTGTCATCACTTTGGAGGGACATTGCCTCAATATTGACCTGCTTTAGACGCTTATTAGTCATTAATTTGCGTTGAAAATCGATTGCTCGACGCTTGAAGAGCTGTCCAAAGGCCCGCTCTGCATGGATCGCGTCCTTTTCCTTGGTCAAAAGACAGTTCCACACCTCAGATGCAATTTCATGACTAGCATCATCCAAATTACCTATCAGCCCAGGGTAAATACAAGCTTTGCGAGCGAACTGCCTTGAGCGTCTTAATAGACGTTCTGATAGGACGTTGCTTAGGAACTCGGCTCGACCCCTACTCCCCTGCTGACGAGCACACCGGAATAAACGAAAAACCTGCTCATCCGACATATAGTCGGGCTCATTTCGCCAGTCAGTCTTGCTCAACTTGTCTAATAGTGTTTCGTCAGATAAGGCTTCTAACTCTAAATCAGGACTATCTTCTTGCATCGTCGATCCCAATAATGTCCATAACGTTTTCTGTCTCCCTCCCTCTACTGGAACCTAAATCGTAGTATCAGCAACAAATCGGAAACTGTTTTGTCAAAAAATTCACCTCTACATACACATCCCACCATTACTATTAGTTATGGAACCCCGCCTTAAAGTCGCCCCAGACGGGAAAGTGGTCTGATACCATTTTGCTTGATACAGTATCGATGCCCCACTTACCGGTATAGTCACCAATCATCCCGCTAGAGATCAGGATGCGATCATAGGGGCATGCCGAGCTCGTAGAGACGTTGGTATCTGCCGTATCTGGAACGACCCACTGGTAGTTAGTCTGAATGGGCGTGCCCGCGAAATTCCCAGGGGAGGCGTAGTCACAACCGCCATTGAAATCACCCAGCGCCACAAAGTCATCTTCACCCACATAGTGGTCCCTGGCCTGTTCAATGACGGTATGGAGAGCCTTAATTTCCTGGACAGCGGCTTCTGGCCGGGTGTGAATCGTCACCAGAACAAAGGTCAACCCCCCTTTCACGCTGCCGAATCGGGCGATAAAAGGCTCCCGCTGGAACAGGTCCTGAGCGCTATCATCGAACAACGCACCGTCATCCAGGGCTTTCACCGTCTGTGTGTTGTAGTAAAAGGCATACTGTTCCTGGGAGGACTGGTCATCAGGCTGCTGCCCTCCCCGCTCGCTCAACAAAAACGCGTACTGGGCACCATCGCTATTGATAGCGTCCAGGAAGAGACCCGGTACCGTCTCGTGGATGTCGGAGATTTCTTGTATCGCCACCACATCATAGGCACGGACAATCGAGGCCAACTCAGCCATGACATCAGGCTTACCGGCCTTGGTTGGCCCAAAATCTTTAATGTTAAAAGTGGCAATCCTGAGGATACTGCTGGTCGACCCCTCGATATGTTCAGACCAGCTTTTCGATACTCGGCCGCGAGTGCCATTGGGCAGCTCAATGACATAGTAGTGTGGAATTGAGTCGATATAGGTGACCGATTCACCCTTGGCCAAGTGGCCTATGATCGTGTCACTGTTGAGATCACGCACATTTAGTTGGGTTTTCACCC
>JBFICW010000054.1:0-9780 GCA_041581635.1 Porticoccus sp.
AAATATCACTCTCCATGGAGAGTGACAGTGCCTGGTGGTGACTGATGTGCCCATGAAGATTGACTTGCGCCTTAGGATGGATTTGCCTGATTCTTTCCACGGTTGATTCGGAATATTCACCGGCAAAGTCGATTTGTATTTCATCAGCTGGTATACGGCCTGATTCGATGGCACGGTTCAAAGCGACAATGAACTCATCAGGTCGACGCTGTCCTAGAAATGTGCCCGCATAACAAAGTCGCAATCGTTTCAACTCATCACTGTTTTGCTTGTTGAACGGTTCTAGGGAGCCAAAGTCCTCTTCGTCATAACCGTTGGGGATCAGTTTGAATTTCTCTCTATAAGATTCGCCGGTTCGCGCAATCATTCTTTCTATGATCGGCTGGCTCACTGAAACGATGGCATTGGCATGCCGGACAAATTTCTTTTCCTGTATTCGAGAATGCCATTCCTGGAAACGGGTCAGCGTGTTTGTCGCAGTAGAATCAGCCTTGCCCAACATTGCATCACGACAATCCATTACCCACGGCAGCCCGTGTTTTGTTTTGAGCCAGTGACCAATGTAGTGCGTACTATTGGGCGGGGAGGTGGTCCAGACGCACTCGATTTTGTGTTCTTCCACGATGGTGGCGAGTCTCGGTTTCAAGTCTCGAAACCACTGGCCATAGACATCCCCGTGTAAGAAAGTATTGACCAACATGGGCCAATAATTAGAGAAAGGTGCCGTTTTTTTAAATCTCTGCCAATAGTGAAATGGAACCAATGATTCTGCACCAAATCTCAAAGTTGGGATGTTGCTAAGGCGATTGCAAGATATAAGTGTGTCGTCAGTTGATTTCCCTAGGCCATGCTGGGTGCTTAGAATCACAGGGTTGATATCAAAAGCTTTAATGTATTTGACGAACTTAATAACCCTTTGTACCCCGACTCCCCCAACGGGAGGATATTCATATGCAACGAAAAGGACGTTCATTATCTGATTTCTTACTAAGTTGGAGTGTCAAAATGAGTTTGCTTCCAAAGCAAAGGCCAGTTTTCTTATTGGGCTGTGATACATGCGTCTTTAAGGAATAAGAAATCAGAAAAAACGCTTAGATGCCCATTATGGGGTATATCTAAACGCCCGTCTTCATGGTGCGACTTGGTATATGAGCGACCCTGAGTTTGAAGGGCGTTAGTGATGGTCGGACTGTGGGCGATTTACTTGATTTGACTTAACAACGGTCAAACTTCTTAGAATTGGGTCGCGAAGCAGGTATTGGTAAATTAAGATAAGGACGATGCTCGATTTCGAAATTATGTGCAAATTTGTATCTTGCATGATTCTCACATAGCACCAGTAGAGTTGCGGCTTGTAAACAGTCGTTATCCAAACTCTAAGTAGAAGCCTTTTAATGCGTCGTATTAAACCGCTAGACGCCATTGAACCAATTTCGCCGGGCACAGCTATGCCTTGTGAGTGCGCGTAATTTACCCAACGAATTTTGGTGGTTTTGGCAAAAACGTGGAATAGCGCGGGATAAGCTGTATTAAAGATAAAGTCCTGAGGCACGAATTTCCATTTGGACTCAAGCCTTTTAGACATTTCTAAGAATAATTGAGATCTGACTATCCCATAAGTGTGCGGGTCGTTACGGTATTTCAAAAATTCACGGATGTTTGCGGCGACACTTTCATGCAATTCGTGCATCTCATGTGTGCTGAGCACAACCCCGGTTTCTCGATCATGCAGATGCCAACGCTTGGCGTATGCGAAGTCTAGATGATCTTCTTGCATGATCCTGACAATTTCACTCAAAGCGCCTGGTTCCCAAAAATCATCATCACCAAGGTAGCAAGCAAACTCGGTAGTCACGAATTTGTTTAGTGAAGAAAAATTGTCTATAGCAGCGATAGGAGTTGGGTGACGTTGGTATTGGATGTTAAGAGGATGTTTGGCACATTGCGCCGGGATATTTTCATAGCCGGGGTCTTCAGAGGCATTATCAGAAATTGCGACCTTTACCTGACCAGGGTCTTCAGACTCAAGTTTCCTTAATAGTTCTGACAGGAGTTGCGATCTATTTCTGGTAGGGATTAGAACGGTAAGCAAGAACTGACTCCCAATTGAACTGGTTGGTTTAATGATGACGAATTAGCGTTTGGCCAGCGAGATCAACTCTTCTCTCATAAGTTTTGCGCTGGCAATACCGATGGTGGTAATGATAAGAGCGACTATCGAAAGGAAACTGAGCCAAACAACTCTACTGTCGTATGCAACTGGTGCGAGGAAGCTAAAGCCCAAGCACGTGAGAAAGATCGCAAGTGATGGGCGAAATAAGTCATTTACATACCAGTTTCGTTTTTCGCCAACCAGTACCCTGTTGAAAGTTAAAGGGCTGGACAGAAGTAGATAGCCACAATTTAGGGAAAGCCAGATAATTGCAGCACCCTCAGCGCCCATTTTCGGAACGACAATCAGTAAGGCCGGCACTATGATAAGCGCAGCTATCAGATTGGTATATACCCCAAGGCTTGTCCATCCTTTGGCCATTTGGAGGAATGCTGGCATCTGCACCAAAGCATTGAGGTAGCTTCCCAGTATATAAATTGAAAGGATACTGCCTGACTTTTTGGCTAGCTCATTGTCCCCCGTCCACAAGAAAATCACTCCAATGGGAAAAAATGCTAATAGCATAACGGCTGGGGTGGTTACCACTGTGACCAGTTGGGAGCCTAGGTGGAAAACATGCGCTAAATCTTTAGTTGGTCCGGCGGCATGGGCCTCTACCATTCTGGGATAGACGGACTGTGTAATTGGTCCGCTAACTAATCTCAGAGCCCCGGCGATTGTTACGGCAAGCATGTAATAGCCATATTCCTCTAGGTTCAGAAGTCGCGCGAGAAGCAACTTGTCTACCTGGGTCAGAAACAGGGCCAAAAAACTAATTAAGGTCATTCCTCCGGCAAACTGCCTGATTTCGGAAAAGGTTTCTCTGCGATACCGTGTAGGCGCAATATTCTTAGGTAATACAATGTATAGAGCCACAACGCGAAGGGTTAATGCCAATAACCCCGAAATAACCTGCCATGTAAAAAATGCTTCTACGGTCGAAGAAACAAAAAGCAATACCACAATTGCTCCAACCCATGTCAGGGTAGCTGTGAAGATGCTGATACCGTTATGAATGGCCTGTCGTTGCAAGCCGAGCATGGCTCCGGAATATAGTCCCTCCATGAACCGAAATGCGATCACTGGTGCCATTGCCATGGCAACAAATGAGACGGTTTCGGTGGGCAGTGCTTCCGGGCGGAGCCACCTATTGGCTATAGGGTCAGCAAAAAGCACCAGGGCAAGTAATATGACAAGCGCAATAGCTCCAGATACTAGCTCTACGCTCCTGAGCATATTCCAGATTGATGCGATGGAATGATGGCCACTACTGAATCTGGCCATTTCACGATTCATTGTTGGCTTCATGCCAAAATCAAGAACTGCAAGCCATATTTGCAGTGAACTGAAAAAACCAATAAGCCCAAAGGCTTCAACACCCAAAATTTTGATGTAAATGGGTGTGCATGCCAGGGTCAGGATTACTAGCCAACCGTTACCAGCATAGTTGGCTAGAATATTGGATCTCCATGCCATCTAGAAACGATTCCTCTTGAAGGCTAGTGCGTACGAAGAGTTCAGTATCCTTCGATTTGCATATTCCGATGAATGGTGTGACCTGGTTTCTTGCAGGTTGCACCAGTTTTTGTTGATTGCAGACAACCTATCCCATCGACTTAGGTTTCAGTCGACTCGTTTGAGGTAACCGTCTGGCGCTACCGTGATTAATAGTTTGTTTGGAATATCCTGATCAATCTTAAATTCAGGGTGTGATTCTAGATACTTCCATACGGCTGTTTTCGGGTTATTCCCCGGGCCCCATGGACGATCAGGGTAAGTGTCCTCAGGCATATCCTCGATCATCGTGTCGAAAACAACGCAGTAGCTATCCACACTGGTTAATTGGGCATAGGCCTCCAGTTCTGCCAGCACATGTTCATGCGTGTGGTTGCTATCCAGGCAGACCAGAACTTTGGAGTAATTTGAGGCCACTGCATGTACCTGCTCAATTATTTTTTTATCAATGCTGGACCCCTCAAGCATCTGAATGCGTGATGCCATTGGGTGGCTTTTTATGGCTGACAGGTTATGAGCCCGAATATCAATATCAATGCCTAGAACTTTTCTTCTTGATTTGGTCGGATCAAATACTTGCCCGGACTCTATTGCGTCGCACATATCAAGCAATGAAAGCATTGATGCACTAAAAATTAATGAGCCGCCATGTGCGATGCCTGTTTCAATAATCAAATCTGGTTTTGTGAGCCAGATTAATTCCTGCATCGCTACTATATCTTGTGGATATTGGATTATTGGCCGGCCTTGCCAGAGGAAATTGTAAGAGTACTTTACGGGTATTGATGATTCGGTAAATGCACGTGCTGTTGAAAGAAGATGTTCATTTGATTCGTGCATGCTTGGGCCCTCTGTAGGGGAGGCTTTGGAATGATTCATGTCTCAGTTCTGGTAATTCTTGTATTGATATCGCTGTAAATATTCATGTTTTCACTTCAAGTTAATTCATGCTTTTATTGAAACGGGTTGGCTCTTGTCAGGGGTATTCACTTTGGCTTTCTGGAGCAGATTGCAGAAGATAGTTTAATCGCTGAGTACTACCCCAGAAAGCGAAAGGTTCGTACTCTGGCATCTGTCTCAAGCCACGTTCCAGCACAATCTGAGCGGACCATTCTTGTAACCATTCGTTGACCTTATCGATCACCCTTACTGGGCTACCGCTACAAATATTGACGATGCCTATTCCATCCGCGAAAAGAGCTAATTTCGCTATATGAGAAGCTGCCATTTCTATGGCAAGAAAATCTCTTACCTGATCCCCAGAAGACATGCTGAATCTGTTTTCTTTGGAGGTAATCGCAGCTCTTAGCTGAGGATATAGTGATCCTGGTGGCTGTCCGGAGCCAAACAAATAAAACGGGCGAAGCCAGCCTAGTTCGAAATTATGTATCTTTGCCAAGGCAAATAGTTCTTGGCGTAAATTGTCCTTTGCCTGAGCATATGACGTCACCGGCATACCAAGACTGGTTTCGGCAAGTTCCCCTTCCTGCAGGCCATACTCGAGACATGTGCCAGTCACTAACAACCGATCAAGTCCAGATTCAATGCAAGTTTTGAGAAACCTGTAATGTGTAGGGAGTTCGTGAGACAAGTGTTGTCGAGACTGATAGTCGTTTAACGCACCCCATGCCAAGTGTACTAGGATATCTGGCCTCCCTAAGCATTCCATATTTCCATTAGCAGGGTCTGAAATATCCAGTGCCAAGGGTGTGATTGCTGTGTCACTAACTGGGTCGGGATGTCTCGAGATGGCAATCACTTCAGCACCATGGCTTCTTAGTGCATTGACTACGTGACGTCCTACGAAACCACTCGCTCCTGTTACAGCAACTTTCATCTTTGAATCATTGAGAGGCTTGGGACTGCTGTCACGAAGCATGATGTCAGGTTGCTTGTGCGTGAGAGTTGTTCGATCACTTCCTGCTTAATATTCCATGGCAGGATTAACACCATATCGGGGCGTTGTTTGGTTAATTCCTCCGGAGGCAGGACCGGTATATGGCTGCCTGGCAGGTACTTGCCTTGCTTGGATAAAGCGGCGTCGCAGACAAAAGGCAGTAAATCTGGTTTGATTCCTGCATAGTTGAGGAGGGTATTACCCTTTGCGGCAGCGCCATAGGCAGCCACTTTCTTTCGAGCGCGCTTCTGTTCAATTAGAAATAGAACCAGGTCATCCTTCGCCTTATCTGCTTTAGCCTGAAAGGATCTATACGTCTCTAGGTTTTGCAGTCCTTGTTGTTTTTCCAGTGCTAATAACCTATCTACCTCGTTACTGGTGGGACGAGTGTCTTCATTATGGCAACCATAAATACGCAAACTCCCACCGTGGCTAGAGAGTTCTTCTACATTCCACACCCGCAGGCCTGTGTGCTCAAAAATCTGCCTAACTGTGTACAACGAAAGGTATGAGAAATGTTCGTGATATACGGTGTCGAACTGGTTGTGCTCAATTAACCTCATGACATGGGGAAACTCGAGAGTTATTGTCCCGCCAGGTTTGAGGGCGGCTTTAAGTCCACGAGTAAAATCGTTTATGTCTGGCACATGTGCATAGACATTGTTCCCGACTATGAGATCTGCTCGACGGCCATCATGCGCAAGTTCCTTCCCAAGCTGTTCTCCGAAAAACTCGAGTAAGACTGGTATACCTAGTTTTTCTGCTTCCTTAGCAGTGCCCAAAGTGGGCTCAACGCCAAGGCAAGGTATTCCTGCCTCGATGAAGTTTCTGAGTAGGTAACCATCGTTGCAGGCTACCTCCAAGACCATGCTTTCTGGCCCAAGGTTAAGTTCTTTAATGATCAGTTGGGTATATTTTTGGGCGTGCTTTAACCAATGAGCAGAGGTGCTTGATAGGTAGGCGTAGTCAGACTTAAACAACTCATCTGCTTCTGCATAGTCCTCTGTTTGTACTAGCCAGCACCTGTCGCAAACTTTGGTTCTAAGGGGGTAGTACTTTTCTGGCTGTTTAAGATCTGCAGCCGCGAGGTAAGCGTTTGATGGCGGGGCAAAGCCAAGGTCAAGAAACGTATGCTCTAAAGGGTGTTCACAATGACGACAGTACATGTCTAAGGGGTCCCTCGACCGCATACAAACGGAAGCGTTTTATCTCGCATCGAAATTTCACCTACTGGTATAGGCCACTTTATAGCCAATGCCGGGTCGGCATAATTCAACCCGCTTTGCGCATCTGGATTAAATGGTGTGCTATGCAGGTAGACAAGATCCACGTTGTCTTCAAGTGTTTGGAAACCGTGCGCAAACCCCTCTGGAATTAGTAGCGAGCGATTATTTTCAGCCGATATGATTTCTGCGTGCCACTGCAAAAAAGTGGGTGATTCTTCACGCACATCGACAACCACATCCCAGATTTTGCCGCGTATGCAGCTTACGAGCTTCATCTCTGCATGCGGCGCAAGCTGAAAGTGCATTCCCCGGATGGTGCCTTTTTCAGAGGTATGTGTTTGATTTATCTGCGCCACTGGCGATTTCCACCCAGCGCAAGATAATTCGTGCTCACAGAAAAGCCGAGTCATAAAGCCCCGGCTATCGCGCAAGGGCAAACGCTCGATGCACATCAGTCCATCAAGGTCTAGCTCGGTGATCTGGAATCGGCTCACGGCAATGACTGATATGTGGCAATGTCCGCTTGGCAAAGATTAAGGGCATTGCCGCCGTTACCCAGAGCTTTGTACCAATCCATAGTGCGTTTGATTGCCTCAGCCAGTGGCCATTTTTGCTTTATTCCCAGTACATGGCGAGATTTGGATGTATCCAAAGCCAGCAGGCCCGCTTCATGAGGCCCTTTGCGGTCATGAACCACCTTAATGTCACCAGAGCCGTATGCAAGACGGGCCAGGGATAACACCTGTTCAACCGTAAAAGTGTCTTCAGTCGCTGGTCCAAAGTTGTAAGGGTCGGCGAGTTTAGGGTCATGCCAAAGTGACTCGGCAAGCCGCAAGTAGCCATAAAGTGGCTCGAGAACATGTTGCCAAGGGCGTACAGCGTTGGGGTGGCGAACGATCATGGCCTGTTCCGACTGCCAACTCATCACGGCATCAGGAATGAGCCTGTCTCTTGACCAGTCACCGCCCCCGACTACGTTGCCAGATCTCGCACTTGCACAGGCTATACCGAGAGTATCCAGATACGACTTTCGGTAACAATCAATAACCAATTCGCAGGCTGCCTTGCTGGCGCTGTAAGGGTCGTGACCGCCCAATGCGTCACTTTCACGATATGGCCAGAGCCATTCGTTGTTCTTGTATACCTTGTCAGTCGTAATTGCTATTACAACCTTTACTTCTTCTTGTCCCCTGACCGCATCCAGAACATTGGTAGTGCCCATGACATTCGTAGAAAAGGTGTCAGCGGGGCATGCATAACTTGCCCTGACCAGTGGCTGTGCAGCCATGTGAAATATGATCTGTGGACGGGAGGCATGAATGATTGATGCCAGTTCTTTCGCGTCTCTGATATCGCAAAAATGATTTTCACAGAACGACTCAATGCCAGCTAGGCTGAATAGATTCGGGGATGAATTGGGTTTTAAACTGATGCCGGTTATTTGGGCCCCCAGGGATTGGAGCCATATTGCCAACCAGCCGCCCTTGAATCCGGAATGGCCCGTAATCAAGACTCTCTTGTTCCTCCAAAAGTCCGGGGTCATAACCCCGTTCTCAGGGCCTACTGCCAAACTTTCCATGGCGCCTTGCCTGATAGCCACAATTTCTCTAGCAGGTTTTTCTCACGTAATGTGTCCATCGGTTGCCAGAAACCGTCATGCTCAAAGGCCATCATTTCCCCCATGGTCGCGAGAGTGGTCATGGGCTCAGCCTCCCAACTGCTCTGGTCATTTTCCAGGAGACTCAACACCCTTGGGGATAAAACAAAAAAACCTCCGTTAATGAGGGCGCCTTCTCCCCGAGGTTTCTCCGCGAACTGTTTTACTTGGTTGGCCTCCAGTTCCAGTGCTCCGTAGCGTCCCGGTGGAACGACGGCTGTAACTGTGGCCATTTTGCCATGTGCCTTATGAAAACTAATTAACTCGCTGATATTGATGTCGCTTAGACCATCTCCGTAAGTAAAACAGAAGGCATCCTCTCCCTTGACGTAATCAGCCACACGCTTAAGTCGACCTCCAGTCATCGTATTGTCGCCCGTGTCCAATAGCGTGACCTTCCACGGTTCTGCATTGCGTTGATGCACCTGCATGTCATTTTTTTCCATGTCGAATGTTACATCTGACATGTGCAGGAAATAGTTGGCGAAGTATTCTTTGATTACGTAGCCCTTGTAACCGCAGCAGATGATGAATTCGTTCACATTATGCGAGGAATATATTTTCATTATGTGCCACAAAATAGGCATGCCACCGATGGTAATCATAGGCTTGGGCTTGAGGTGAGTTTCCTCTGATATACGTGTGCCAAGCCCGCCCGCGAGGATAACAGCCTTCATTGGCGCACTTCTTTTTTTCGTATCAGCATGCAGTTGTCTTCCTCTATGGCGTATTCATCGCCGCTCATTTCGCAAGTCGCATATCCAGATTGGCCATGAGCTTTTAAAGTGTGCCCGCACTTGCTTACCCATCCTTTCCTTATCGCAGGGCTTCCTATCATTAAAGCATGGGCGACTACATCGTCGGTGATTACAGCAGCAGCTGCAATCAGTGCAAATTGCCCAATGGTAAGTCCACAGAGGATGGTTGAGTTGGCTCCAAGGGTTGCTCCTTTTCTTATGAGGGTTGGTCTGAATTCAGACTTGCGTTCTATAAACGCACGCGGATTAATGACGTTGGTAAAGACAACGCCTGGTCCCACAAAAACGTCGTCTTCAATGGTAACGCCTTCATACACAGATACGTTATTCTGTATCTTGACGCCATCGCCTATCACCACATTGGGCCCTATATATACATGCTCTCCGATGACGCAATTTTTTCCAATACGGGCCGATTCACGTACATGACTGTAATGCCAAATTAACGTACCTTCTCCGATTTCAGCGCCCGCATCGATCGTGGCAGTTGGGTGTATTTGCGTCATTTTTTCGAAATCATTGGATGACTGATGGCCGGTTCGTGGGGCGTTATGGGGCTGTGTCGAACACTATGC
>JBFICW010000055.1:0-8939 GCA_041581635.1 Porticoccus sp.
AGAAGCTACCTAGCTTAGTAATATTTGCGGTGTCTACTAAGTGAGTGCCGACGGATCCGGTATTGATGGACATGGTGCGAAATTTTATCAGGGTGAATAGTTGTTGATTTCTACCCACCCTCTGTTGGAAGAATAGCGGTGAGCCAGTGTCGAAAAGGCCGATGATATAAATGATGAGCATTACAGGGAGGCCGCAAATAATACCTGTGAGTGAAAGAAATATATCGATAACTCTAAGGAGAGAAAATTGCATTTTAAGCCAAATCGTTAGGTTGTATGACGTTAGTGGGGCATTCTAGTTATTGGCAATAAAGGCTAATAACTTTCCAGTTTGATTACGTTGTTTCTCTGTTTAGGATGCGGCTTGGTGTTGTGAGACCATACATTGTCATGTAATTCCTTAATGGTAGGAATATAGTCAGTTGGTGCTTCTATTAGCAGGTTTTGTATTGAGTCACACTCAAGATTTTGACAGGCAATTTTCAGCTTATTTAAGAGAGTATGGGTTTCCTGCCAGCTCAGTGATTGTTCCTCCGCGCATAAAATACGGAAATGCTCCGTGCCACTGAAATTGGCGCCAATCAGTAATTCTTCGTAGAGTTTTTCTCCTGGCCGTAATCCAGAAAATTGAATCTCAATATCCCCTTCTGGGTGGTCAACGTCTTTTATCTCCAGGCCGGAGAGGTGAACCATGCGTTTGGCTAGATCTACAATTTTGACAGGTTCACCCATATCAAGAACAAAGACATCGCCCCCTTGGCCCATCGAGCCAGCCTGGATAACCAGTTCAGAAGCTTCGGGAATGGTCATAAAATAGCGAGTAATATCGGGGTGGGTGACGGTAATAGGGCCACCTTGTTCGATTTGTTTACGGAACAGTGGTACCACTGAACCGGAAGATCCCAACACATTACCAAAACGTACCATAGTAAATCGTGTTTTATTTTGGCGTTGTGCCAGACTTTGAAGTACTAGTTCGGCAACTCGTTTGGAGGCGCCCATAATATTGGTGGGTCGTACCGCTTTATCAGTAGAGATGAGTACAAAGGACTCGACACCGGTTTTAATGGCGGCCTCTGCACAATGCCAGGTGCCAAACACATTGTTGCTGACGCCCTCAATGATATTGTGTTCAACTAATGGTACATGCTTGTACGCGGCTGCATGGTAGACAGTCTGGACACCAAAGGTCTTCATTATGGATTCCAGGCGAGCCTGATTTTGTACAGACCCGATAAGGGATAATAGCTCTGTCTCTTCATTTAGGGATTTTAGGAGTATTTGTAGTTCTTGCTCAATTTTATAAAGGCCGTATTCATTGAGTTCGAACAAAATAAGATGTGAGGGTTTTTGCCGAAGTATCTGTCGGCACAATTCGCTGCCAATAGAGCCTCCGGCACCGGTGACCATGACCACTTTGTCGGTTATGCAAGCATGCAGGAGTTTCGGATCTGATTTAACTGAGTCTCGGCCAAGTAGGTCATCAATATCTACATCCTGAATGTCTTCAATTCGAGCTTTGCCTGTCAGGATGTCTGTAAGATCGGGAATAGTCTGAATGGAAAGGGCAAGAGGCTCGAGTTGTCGGATCACCTCCGCACGTTCTGATCGGGAGGCGCTTCCCAATGCCAATAGCACTTTGTGTGCGGAATGTTCTTTGGCCAGATGTGCCAATTGTTTGGGCCGATGTACCTGTAGGCCCGCGATCATACTTCCTTTAAGTTTTGGATTGTCGTCGACAAATGCGACGGGGTTATAGGCAGTCTTTTGGAGGGACTGGGCCAGTTGGTGCCCTGAGTACCCCGCACCATAAATAATGACAGGCTCTTGGTCGGGACATCTTTTATTGTGGGTTGAGATCAGTATATTGCGTAGCAAAAATCGAGGGCTGCCAATCAAAAATAACGCTGTAAATATATAGATGAAAGGCACTGATCGTGGAATGGCAGAGCCAGTGAGGAAGCTGGATGTAGCCAGTGCGACACCGGAGATGCCGACTCCTATGATAATAGAATTGACTGCTTGAACTGATATATAGCGCAGGATAGCTCGGTATAGCCCAAGTTTAACAAAGGCTAGCAGCGATACGGCAACGGTAATGCCCAGGCTGGTAAGCTCTTTGCTCGATATGTCGAGATATAATGTGCCTAGCCGCAAACATATCGCGATGTAAAAAGCGGCGGTGATAGCGAGGGTGTCATAAATGAGCGAAATCGTTCGTTTTGTTGATCTTTTTGACTCAAATAGAGTTTGTAGCATTTTGACGTTCCCCTATGGTGTTCATGCTTCCTGCTATACGGCTTACTCGGTGCTTTAAACTACTCATTATAAGTTCATAGGCCATTCTATCTATGAACCCGTTAACTTGCTATCAATACGGTGATGGAGCGTAGTTACCGCGAATATTCAATGCCTAGTGGTTGGCTCCTGCTGTTTGTCTGTTAAAAATTAGTTGACAGATAAGGCGCTCTTCTTGGCTTTGATGCTACTTTTCACGGCATCTGGCATTTATAATGCCTCTCTTTGAATATATCTGTAACTTCAATGATTTATCCCGTATGAATGCCTTGGAACGGAAAAGTCTTATCGGTTTGGCCTCTCTCTATGCTTTTCGCATGCTTGGGTTATTTATGCTGTTGCCCGTGCTGGCACTTTACGCCGAGAATTATTCAGGTAGCACGGCTATTTTGGTGGGGCTGGCATTAGGCATTTATGGCCTGACTCAAGGGGTCTTTCAGATTCCTCTGGGCTTTTTATCGGACCGGATTGGTCGAAAGCCAGTCATTGTGGGTGGCATGTTACTGTTTCTTGGTGGAAGTGTGCTGGCCGCATTATCTGATTCCATGTGGGGATTAATTGCCGGTCGTGCTTTACAGGGAGCTGGCGCGGTGGCCAGTACTATAATGGCGTTGTTGTCTGACCTGACCACCGAACAAAATAGAACAAAGGCTATGGCTGCTGTGGGTGGTAGCATTGGCGTAGCCTTTGCGCTGTCCATGGTGTTTGGCCCCATCTTGGCTAATTGGTGGGGGCTTTCCGGCTTGTTCTGGTTGACCGCATGTCTGGCCATAGTGGGCATGATGGTGTTGTTGTTAGTTATTCCTACGCCGACGGCTTCGGTGCAAAATGCGGAAGCCCAAGCGATACCTGCTATGTTCGGTAAATTATTGCGTGATGGTGAGTTGTTGCGCCTCAATTTGGGTATTGGCATATTGCACTTTGCTCAGATGGCGAGCTGGGTTGCCGTGCCAGTCATCTTGGAGCAGACGCTGTCCTTTGGTCGTGAACAGCATTGGATGATTTATCTGGGCGCCATGGGGCTTTCATTTCTTTGTATGCTGCCCTTTATCATCATTGCTGAAGCCAAGCGGAAAATAAAGCCTGTATTTGTGGGGGCTGTGGTTTTACTTGCCTTGGGGGAGGTGTTACTTGGCGGTAATTTAGAAAGCCGGGTATGGTTCGTGTTTGGGTTGTTTGTCTTTTTTATGGCTTTTAATCTATTAGAGGCGACATTACCCTCCCTTGTGAGCAAGATTGCCCCAGCAGGTGGAAAGGGGACAGCAATGGGGGTTTATTCCTCAAGCCAGTTTCTTGGAGCTTTTCTTGGCGGTGTTGTTGGCGGCTATGTGGCCCATCATTATGGTTATGCTCAGATTTTTTGGGTGTCTTCCTCGCTCATCCTTGTTTGGATTGCCGCGGCTGCAACGATGAAGAAGCCTCGTCACTTGAAGAGTTTGGTGGTTCAACTGTTACCTGGCGACGTTATTGTTGCCGATGATTTTGTGGGGGCTGTTCCCGGTGTGTTTGATGTGGTGGTGATTCCCGAACAAAAGCTGGCTTACTTTAAAGTAGATAATGATGAATTTTGCGCTGAAGCCATGCAGAAGGTTTTGGGGAGGGCGATCTAAACTTCTTTTGGATTCAGGTTTAAGTCATCGCCACTCTTTCTCCGCGTCACTAGGCACTTTTCGATCATTTTTAGAGTAGTGCGCGAGGGTTTATACGTTGAAGCTCTGTGACCAATTGGGGCACGCCCTGCACGTCGCAGTACCAAACATTGAATCCGCTGCAAGGGGGTAAATAGTCGGTAGTGCCCCACGATTAGGGGGCACCGGATGCGTCCCTACAGCGCTTTGTCTACGCCCGAATCAGTTGTCAGTGCTCTGAAAGGCTCGTAATCCCTCAGGCCGTCAAAAGCAGGATCATCAATGGTTTCTGCGCGGTAGCTTTCCCTTCGATCCAGTGCCTCATTGAGGTAGTCCATCGCTTCATCCAGTTGCCCCATGGCTGTATAGGCACAGGCGAGCTGGTAAAAGGCATGGCTGTTTTCCGGGTCGATATCAAGCGCCTGATGGCAGAGACTTGTGGCCCACTTGGGCTCTCCCAGCTCAAGTGCCGTATCTGCTTTGTAGGTCAAGGCCTCGCAGTCCTGCGGACACAGCTTGAGAATCTGATCGTAAAGTCCAATTTTATTAACCGGGCTCGGTTCTTGCCCTGCGCGCAACCACAGGGCCTGGGTTTCACGAGTCAACTCAATCTCCTCCCTGTTTTGCTCTATGTGGGTGGTTTTCTGGTTGAGTTGCTGCTCAATCAAGTACAGGCGTTCTTCGTATTCCTTTACCAGCCGGGAAATTTCTTCATCTGCCAACGAGTGAACACGATCCTTGATTTCTTTTATGGAGGTCCAGCCGACTAACACTAAAATCGAGCTGGCAGCAGCTATCAGGTAGAAAAAATAGGTGATGGTATCCGTTGCATAGGTGACGGCTCTGTCCACCGAGCTGTGCTCTCTATCAAGGATTTGTTGCATCAGCTCGTGTTTTTGTGCCGCTTGTTCAATGCGTAGCTGCTTCAATTCATCCAGCACGTAGCGCTCTACAAAAGGTGTATAGAGGGGCTTATCCAGTTGGTCGACCGTTTCCTTAGCAGTGGGGGTCGTCTGGTCGCCCGCCGCATGGAGCGCAGATTCGAGACCGAAGATCAGGCATAGTATTAAAAAAACTCTTAAGCCAAGCATATGGCTCTCCCGTGATCGTGTACCTCAACCAGCGATTCGTGCAGGTTTTTTACAGTCTGTTCGTAATCGGCCTCATTCACAACGAATTGCATGTCCACTTGTCGCATTGACTGGTGAACAGCCAGTACACTGATATTCTTGCTGGCGATAGCTTCGACAGTTTTTGCCAAAATGCCGGGAATTTGCATGTCGCTGCCAATCGCTGAGGCGATGGCCACCTTCTTCTGGTCAATCTCGGCTTCCGGGAAAAGCGACTCCAAAGCCGCGCGAATTCGTTTGACTGTTTTTAGGTTGGTGGCCAAGTAGTGGGTAATGGTATTGGCATTCATATCCTTCGAAATAATGTGAGCCTTGAAGCGTTGTATCTGGCCGACAATATCTCGGTCATAATTTCCCAGTTGGCCAGCCATATCCTGATCGAAAACTTCAAGGGCATATATGCCCTTGCGGCCTGCAATAATCTCAACGCAGGGCGTTTGGCTGACGTAATCCCTCGTGATGAGTGTGCCATCGTGCTCCGGCTCAAATGTGTTTTTAACCCGCAGCGGAATATCGTTCTGTCGTAGGCCTTTTGCGGCCTTTGGGTGGATAGCCTCCATACCTAGATTTGCCAGTTGATCGGCAACATCGTAGTTGGTCCGTCCGATAGGGACAGCCTCGGCTTCCCCTACCAGCCGCGGGTCGGCGCTGCTTAGGTGAAACTCCTTGTGAATAACGGCTTCATGTGCCCCAGTCAGTACCGCCAAACGGCTGAAGGTCATTTCGCTATAGCCCCGATCGAAGGAAGACATCAGGCCTTCCTCGCTGTGGGCATAACCGGTGACGATTGGTAGCTGTTGGTTCAAATCCAGGCCCTCGAATGCCTGACGGATACGTTCGTCCAGAGGGATATGCCGCTCCTTTTGCCAGCCGGTCAAATCAATAAAGTAGGCGTTTACGCCGTCGCGCTGTAGCAATCGTGCCGTGTTCCAGGCGCTGTGAGCCTCACCGATACTGGCTAACATTTCCCGAACTGTTGCAAGGTGAGTATCCAGTGAAAAATGACCATGGCGGCACAAACTGTGCAAGTCAGTTAAGCACTTTCTGGCACCTTCAAGGCGTTTATTTATAAAAGCATTAGCCTCGGCACGCTGCAGGCTGTCGCCAAATAGGGCCGCGTTGATATCATGCATTGTCGCTTGCAGAGCCTCTAGTGCCTCAAGCCAAGCTTTATCTTCCATGCCGTTGGCAAATAGCGCGTAAACACCAGGTTGCCCATTTTTCTTGTGTTCCAATAGCTTGTCTGTAATCCCGGCATAGGCAGAAACGACAAAAACGCGTTGGTAGAGCTTATTAGGGGCTTTTTGTTTCAGCACGATGTTATCCCTGACCGACGGGTAGTCGCTCATGGAGGTGCCGCCAATTTTTTCTATTGTATGCATCATTTTGGAATAATTAGATTCCTAGTGGCTATCCAGTGAATAGACGTTGCGCGTCAACTAGTGATTTGCACCGCTAAGCGATTTCTTCAGCCTGCAACTCATAGGCACCCTCGGCGTTATGCACTTCTTTGCCATTCAGGGGCGGGTTGAAAACACAGGCCAGTTTTAATTCCTCAAAGGCGCGCAGGATGTGTTTGTCATGGTGGTCAAGGGCATAAATCGTTCCGGGCTTAATCGGATGGGTTTTGCCGTCGGCAAGTACTTCAACTTCTCCCTCTCCGGAAATGCAATAAACCGCTTCCAGATGGTTCTGGTAATGCATTTCAAATTCAGCACCGGCATAAATAGTGGTGACATGAAAGGAAAACCCCATGAGGTCATTTTTCAGTAGCAGACGGCTACTCTCCCAGTTTCCATCGGGCGACACGATGCGGCGCCCTTCCTGCTCAGATTGTTGTAGCGTGCGTACAATCATCGTTAACTCTCGCTCTATTAAAGGTTAGCTTGCTTGTTGTATTTCAAAAAAATCTTTTTCCTCAGTAAAGCCGTCCTCATTCGCGCATATCGAACGAACCGCTTCCTCGAGGATGTCGATTCCTTTTGTGAGGTTTTTATCGCTGATAATAAGCGGGCATAACAATTTGATGACCTGGTCATCGGCACCACTGGTTTCGATAATCAGCCCTTTTTTAAAGGCTTCGTGGGTGATTTTTCCGGCCAGATCGCCATCGACGCAGTTAATGCCCCGAAACATCCCTCGACCCCGGGTGGTGAAATTATTTTCACCGTATTTTTCAACAATTGCCTCCAGTCGCCTGGAAATATATTCACCCTTTCGAGTGATTTCTTTGGTAAAGGCATCATCTGACCAGTAGCTATCAATTGCCGCCTTGGCCGTCACAAAGGCGTAGTTATTGCCACGGAAGGTACCGTTATGTTCACCGGGCTTCCATTGATCCAGTTCTGGACTGATCAGCACTACCGCAAAGGGCAGCCCAAGGCCGCTCAGTGACTTCGACAAGGTGACAATATCCGGTTGAATCCCCGCGGGTTCAAAGCTGAAATAGCTACCAGTGCGACCGCAGCCTGCCTGAATATCGTCAACGATCAGTAGGACGTCATGTTTGCGACAGACAATTTCCAGCTGCTTCAGCCATTCAAAACTGGCCACGTTGATGCCGCCTTCGCCCTGCACGGTCTCTACAATTACGGCCGCCGGTTTGTCAATGCCGCTGCTGGAGTCGGAAAGTACCTTGTCGAGGTAGGCTGTTGTGTCAATGTCCTCGCCCAGATAACCGTCATAGGGGATTCGGCTGGTGCCGTTCAAACTGACACCTGAAGCTCCCCGGTGGTGAGAATTGCCTGTGGCGGCAAGAGCCCCCAGAGTGACTCCGTGAAACCCATTGGTAAATGTCACGATGTTTTCGCGGCCGGTCACATTGCGGGCCAGTTTCATCGCGGCCTCAACGGCGTTGGTTCCGGTTGGCCCTGTAAACTGTACGACATAATCAAGTTTTCGAGGTTTAAGTATCTTTTCATTAAAGGCTTCGAGAAACTCGCCCTTTGCCTTGGTGTGCAGATCCAGGCCATGGGTAATGCCATCGCTATGGATGTATTCCAGTAATTTTTCCTTGAACACAGGGTGGTTATGGCCGTAGTTCAGCGTGCCGGCCCCGGCTAGGAAATCCAGGTAACAGTTCCCTTCTTCGTCGTATAGATATTCACCCTTGGCTTTATTAAAAACGCGTGGGAATGAGCGTGCGTAAGATTGAACTTCCGATTCAATTTCATCAAAAATCTTCATAAAACTCCTCTTGTATCTCTTGTCATCAGACGGCCTGTTTATTTCATATTGATTTAAAAAGGGCCGATCAGTGCTCGTATTTCTGTGTCATGAGCGCCTTTAAAGTGGCGATCCCTATCGAACATGATTGACCGGGTAATTTGGGTGTTAAGACTTTTGGTAAGGCTCTCAAACAGTCCCCACGAAGCTATGTTCGATTCAGTGACTGTGGTCTCGATATAGTTAATGCCTTTACAGCTTTCGCGCAGCAATAAATGTTTCAGCATCCTGGCGGCCAATCCTTGTCCTCGGGCTTTCTCGCTGACAGCAACCTGCCAGATAAACAGGCTGTTCGCGTTATCGGGCAAGAGGTATCCACTGATAAACCCAGCTATCTCCCCATTCAGCTCGGCAAGCACCGACGTTTCTGCAAAGTGACTGCATTGCAGCAGGTTGCAATAGGAGGAGTTTGTATCCAAAGGCGGGCAAGATTTCACAAGTTCATAGACTGACATGCCATCTTCGGCATTTGGTGAGCGAAAAACGATATTTGAATTCATTGAATCTCGCTTGATAATGTTGATGTCATAAGTTTAGAAAACGTTATAAAAATAAATATAGGTTTATAAAAAACAGCACATTACTAAAGTAATGTGCTGTTTTTTTGAATAAAAAGCGCTTTTCTGAAATACAGAATGCATTGTACACTAAATAATAT
>JBFICW010000056.1:0-7621 GCA_041581635.1 Porticoccus sp.
CATCGTTACAATTAACAATATTGATGAGCCATTCTCAATGTTATCGAGTGTTGCGCTATTAAAAAGCTCAAAATACTTAGATCATCGCTACCTGTTGATGGCTCTGCGATCTCCATTTTTTTACGAGGAAATGAGGGCAGGTATGACCGGTGTTGCAATTACAAGGGTTACCCTAAAGAAACTGGAAAACGCCTTTATTCCTATTCCCCCGCTTACTGAGCAACACCGCATCGTCGCCAAATTCGATGAGCTGATGGCGCTGTGCGACCAACTCAAATCCCGTCTAAATGAAGCCCAAACCACTCAGCTCTATCTAGCCGATGCTGTACAGAAAGATTCTATGGAGCGATCGAAATAGTTTTTTTTCATTCTAATTTTTTCTTTGCTGCAAGTAATTATCTAGCTTTATATTAGCAGCAACACATCTCTCACGTTTTTTTTGATAAAAGGTATAGATATCCTTACAATCAGCGACACGAAATTCCGCTGGATTCCTCTTGCAATCAAGATAGATATCATATTGCCAGTCCGCATCGAAACACTTATCACTCTCTTCTTTTATCAAATATTCTTTTTTATTTAGGAGATACAAACCCCAATCATATTTAGTAAATATCACAAGAAAAATAATGCCAAAAAATACGATATTGAATTTAGTATCATTGTCCATACTTAACCATATCTATAACTTTCGCTATTCCAGTTAACAAAAAAACACAAAAATTTTATATAAAATTACTTTTCACTTTGGGGTAGGAGTATGTGGTTGGACAAATTGCTATAAGCCTCTGGCTATATACTTTAAGCTGTCAAATGACGTCCCATACTTAAGCGCAGCAGAGACATCTGTCATCAGCTTGTTGCTTGAGAACCGTAAGGCCCTCGTCACATATTTGCCAAATAGCTGCCCGTCCAACTTTTCTATTTCAAGCAGGAACAGCACGATGATCTGGCCCTCATCTAGACCTCCTTCGTTTTCATCTACTAACTGCTGCAACGCATCCACTGTCGACTCTGGCAACCCGTGATCCTCCAATTCCAGCAGGCCAATATCAAACAATCCATCTAGCAGTAGGTTGTAGGGTATGCCATTTAAGTAATCAATCCAGGAAGTCGGGCTTATAGCCGAATTGCGAGAGAAAACTGGCAGATCGATGTCATCATCTGAGCTCTCACCCAGATTTCTACTCAGACAAATATCCTGTAGTTCAATCATCCCAGAATGATATGAGGCACACACCGCACCACTGCCTCCCCAACCAGCAGATAACATCTGTGGCACTGGCATTAGCGTGGGCAGGGTTTGAGCCTTGTCGGGATCCTCCCGGATATCCAGCACCAAGTAGTTGGTATAAGGCGTCATCAACTGGTATTCCACGGCCAGTTGCTCCTTGGCACGCTGGTCTGCCATCGTTTTAAGCTGGTGAGAGGCTGCCATTTTGGCCAGTGTTAAGTTCTCGTCATGCACCATGCTCTGACACACTGAGCTGGCTAGGGTGATAGGTTCTAACCCGCCTTTGCCATCACCCCCTGACAACCCTACTGCGCCATTGATTGGTTGTTCAAACCACGCGAAGACATGCAGGGTGTCCCCTTTGTAGCAGGTATCAATTTTTTCCGGCCACTGCTTTGTGGGTGTTACTGGCCAACTCACGCGGAGGTTTTTCATTTCTGGGGAGTAGATGCGCTGAAAATGGCGGTGGATCTTTTCTGCCATACCTTCATTGGGCGAGACCAGCTCACACACGCCACCTGTGACGCTTGCCAAATCACGAACAAGACCTTCGGAGACCGAGGCACCAACCCCTACCGTAAAAATGCGATGACCAGACAGTTCCGCTTGCAGGATGACCTCTTGCTGATTCCAGATCTCGCCATCGGTGATGAGCAGGACGTCCGGCCTTATTTCGGCATTTGGGCCGATGGCATAGGCACGTTTAAGCGCCCCGCCAATTTCTGTTCCACCCATATTGGCATCAATGCGACTGACCAGCTTATCCGCCAGATCCAGGTTTTCGCGGGTCGCCAATTGCTGAGCATTAAAGAGTGCCTCATGGTCACTGCCAAACAGGATGATATTGAAGTAATCACTTGGCTTAAGGGATTCCAGCATTAACTTCATGGCTCGCCGGGCTTGCTGTATCGCGTCACCGGCCATTGAACCGGAGCAGTCCACTAGAATTTTTATATTGCGCAGCTGAGGCTTGGCTGACATCTCTATTTCGGGCTTAAAGGATGCCAGCGCCACATAGCCTGACAGATCTCTAGCCAACTGACAGGTACTTTGCGTGTTCGCATGACTGGCTTTGAAGTTCAGCACGAAATCTCTATCGAGCTCGGCTTTATTTGCCAGGGTAACGGTTGCACAGCCTTCTTCTGGGGCAACCGCGATTCTATGGGATGGGGATTGTATGGCCGCCTGGGACAACAGCCCTTTGACCTGAATGCTAAGGGTGTAGGCATGCGAGACTCCGTTATCGGTTACCGGGATCTGGTGCGGTTCGGAGAGGAGTTTGCCGGGATCACCGTAACGGGGAGCGATGGTGGTTGGGATATGAAAACGCAATTCATCTTCTGTCCAAGCCAGTAACTGCCCATAGCGGTAATGGATGGTGACCGTTTCACCCGATTGTAGATTGCCGACATTGAGGGTATACATGCCAGGCGCTGCTTGTTGAAGCATGATGACTGTATCGCCATCGGTGATGGCCTCTTCATAGCGGTCTTCAGATTGTTGCTTTTCTATCACATACCCTTTCAGGGTTCTGTTACCGATTGAGACCTGCAAACCAAGCAGAACAGCGTCCAGCGCCAAAGGGAAGGTATAGACCGCCTCTATATTCTCTTCGCCGGTATTTCTGAAGGTTTGCTCAATACTGAGGCACGCCATCAGATCTGAGATTTCCCCACGGATGCTGACACCGGCAAGGGGGATAATATCTCCATAACTGCTTTGTAAACTTGGTGCGGCATTGATGTTCATTCTGCTTTCTCCTTGCCTTTGATGGCTTTCAGCAATTCAATGGTTTTTCTGCTCAACTGCCTTAGCTGCTCCGGGGTCAGACCGGCTTTGCCGGGTTCGATATGCAACTCTATTCCCTCCCCCAGATGGATATGACTCCACACTTCAATTTCGCCTGGCTGTTTTTTTCGCAGCGGTGGCACCTGCTCACCCCCCAGCGGATCGATGAGAAGCTCCCTGATGCGATCAAGTGAAAGGCCTGCCCGCTGCCACTTTTGTATCTCAAGCAGTTGATCGAGGTGGTCGCGTGTATAGAACGAGCCGCGCTTACTGCCCTCAGGACGAGCTACCAACCCCTCCTGAATATAGAAGCGGATGGTTCGCTTGCTCAGTTCAGTGAGGGCGCAAAGCTCATCGAGAGCGAATTGTTTAATCGATTCATTACTGTTCATGAGAATATTTATAGCACTACTACTGTTACATAACAAGTGTCTTATAAATCATTTTGACCGCCTTCTTTTCGACCCCGAACCAAGAGCGCTTGTGCAGATTGCAGAAGAGCTGTGTTCAGGCACGCAGAATGCCGTTGGCGAAATTCAGGGTTATTTACAATGCGGGACAACCAGCTTCTTGAATAGCCATTAGCTTTGGCGCATGCCGTGAGGGTTGCCTCTGGATGATCCAGCAACCATTTGAGCACCCGCTGATGACGGCAACTAAATTTCGGATAGGTCGATTTCATGGGGCGGCCTGACTGTGCCTTCAAGGATGAACCGAGGGACACCATCAATGATTTCATAGTGCCTCAACTTGTCTGGATGGGATCTCAGCCCCGGCTGTAGAAGCTGACAACACGCGGAGCGCGAAATATTAGAGAGCGCCGAGGCGGTCAGACCCATTACCCGGGCAACTTCACCCAGGGTTTTGTCGGGATTGGCCACAACCATGTAGGCAACATACAAACATTGTCTGAGCTTTGTTTTACGCTGCTGTCGATCCCGCTCTGCCTGGCCGACTGTTCTGCGATTCCGCCTTCGGATCATGGCTACTCTCCTATGGACATTGACTGGACAAAAATGGACATTTTCGGACTTCAGCCGACACGATTTCGGACAGACATGGACACACCCCTATAGGGGTGTCCTGTGTCCGTGCGACATTTCTGGTATTCATGCGTCTTCCTCCGCCAATGAAAGCTGGCCAAGGTCGGTTTGTGTTATGCGCCCCGCTCGCACAAGCTCCTCTATGGCCCGATTGACGCCTTTCGTTATCGAATCCTTTTGTGCAGTTGGCTCTTGCTGCTGAACGAGTTTGCAAACTTCTTCCTTCAGGGCACTTTCCAGCAGGCGGCCTTTTTCTTCGAGAACGCCTATCACTCTGGTTTCATATTTGCCGAATCGGGTTTTCTGGCCCTGTTTGGTCGCAGCCTGCCCGGTAAAAACTGCCACTAGGGAGGTGATGTCGTCGCCGTCCTCGTCATTCCCTAGGCAAATCGACTCTAGGCAAAACGCTTGTGGGGGTAAAAGATCCCCATCCTTACACTTCAACGGGTTGACCGTGACGCAACGTTGCTGAGAGATTCTTTTTTCCGCCAAGAGGACAAAGTCGGTGTTGGCCCTCAGAGCAGAAGCGCCACGCATACGTTTTTTTTCGCTGTGGCCGGGGTGATGCAGCAACAACATGGCGCAACCGGGGTATTGATTGCGTAGTTCGGCCACCAGATTGCTCAAAAGATTACTGATAGCCGTATTACTGTCTTCTTCACCCATCATGCATTGACTGAGGGTATCGACGATGATCAGAGCGGGGTTGAGGGTACCAATAGCCTTGATGCCAACATTAAGTCTCTCCAGATCATCGTACTCATCAAGAAAGAGCGGGGATGGGCATAGGTAGAAGCGAGCATCCGCTTGATTGAGGCTGTGCTGGATGTGCCAGGCAGATGTGCGCTTGGTGATGGACAACCCACCTTCGCCAGCAATATAAAAGACCGGCCCATTCATTGTCTTAAGACCACACCAATCAAGCCCGTGAGCAACATGCAAAGCCAAGTCGATTGCCAGGAATGTCTTGTAGCTACCACTTTCGCCAAAGAGGAGACCAGTGCTGTCGGCAGGGATAAACCCTTTAACAAGCCACTTTTGGCTGCCGTGTTTTTTCGCTGCTTCCTCAAGGGGGAGAAATAGGGGCGCGTCATCGCTAGCATCCACGTTTTAAGCCTATAGCGCTTGAGGCTGAACAGTGCGACTTTGCAAGAACGCATCCAAGTCCGCTTTGCGATATTTAACCAGGCGACCGACTTTGATGTAGGGGAGCGCATGCCGTTTAGTGCAAGCCCAGACGGCAAGAGTGTGGGGTTTAACGCCGAGATATTCTGCGGCTTTTTTTCGCGTAACTAAGGGGCAATCTGTGAAGCTCATAGCAACCTCGCCAACGTTGAAGTACGTTTGGGAAGTTACCTTTACAACTGGACAGGCGCTAAATGATGTCCGCTTTTTTCAGGATTCTCCGGATAGTCTTAGTGCTTAACTCAAACTGCGGGGCAAGAATGGCAGCAAGCTCACGCTTATTTTTACCCTGGGATAGTAATGCCTTCGCTTTAGTAACAACCTTACCGTGTTTTTCAATGCGGTCTGGATCATCAGCTTTTGCCTCACCGCTATGCTTGCCCGCCATAATTCTCGCTATTTGCTCATCTATAGACCGGTAGGCCTGCCCACAGAACCTTTGCGAGATATTGCTAACATCTTCTACCCACCCCGCATCCCGGCTAATCAGCAGGCAAAGAGCCAGCAGCTTTTGTGCGGGCGTATTGTCATTTGGTGAGCGCTGACTTTTGTGCTTAAAGAGTCGAGTTTCTAGGAATTGAACGAGCAACTCATCCTGGTGGGGCAACAAGATATCAATGACGTATAACCCAGGCCCCCTAGGGATAACATCATCTTGGCCCGGATACTTAGATATCCGAATACCCTCAAACTGACTTTCCGACTCCAGCTCGGGATACAAGCTCGCATCAATAACATCTAACAGCTCTTCCTTTAGCGCGCCAACATCTGACCCACACATTATCTCCAGCTCAGCGGTTGAGAAGAGTTCTACTTCATTTTGTGCGCAGGAGGGGTAATCTGTCAGAAGCGCCTCAATCTCAGAATCTTCTCGCTCATTATTAAGAAGTTTGCCCTTCATAGGTCACCAGCAGGCAGGCCGCTAGATATAGAAACAACGTTTAGGCGGCTTCCTGTCGGCCTGATGAAACCGAGAAGGGTTCTGGTGACTTGTTCCATAGGTTTTCTCAGTCGCTCAACATCCATAATGATGTAACCCGCTGTCACATCAGAGCCTGAGCTATGGTTGACCAATGCTTTAAGCGCGAAGGAGGATATATCCAGGGATTCGGCCAGGGTGATGAATGTCCGCCTGAGGTCATGGATGGTGAAGTTGACGCCGGACTGTTCGCGCACCCATGCGATTTGCCGCCTTGGGTCGTTAAGCGCTTTCCCTCCTCCCTCGCAGGGAAACACATAGCCGGTTTCGTTGTTAAGGCACCGTCTTTTTAGGAGTTGCTCAATGTAGCTGGACATCGGCAGGGTCAGCGGCCTGCCGTTTTTTGTTTTCGTGATGGTGAAGACCTTTTCCTTGAAATCGAGATCATCAAGGCGGAGGTTCGAGGCTTCGCGTCGCCTAAGCCCGGTGAATAATACGAACAGCAGGTAATCGCTTACCACGGCATTAAAGTCCCCACCCTTGTCTGCCAGATCCCGTACCGCATCCAACCAGCGGTTTAACTCCGATCTTTTGATGGTGCTCTGTCGACGCGTTTCTTTGTTCCAGCTTTTGGTGTGGGAAAGGCGCTTGACAGGGTTGTCCGCCACTAAAGGCTGACCGTTGCCAGCTTCATATTTACCCTGCGCATAGTTGAAAAGCGCCCTTAGTACCCTCATGGCTTTGTTAGCCGCTGAGGGCGACGCTTCAGACAACAATTTGTGTTTGCGCTCTACCATGTCGCGGGAAATGGTGGTTATCGGCTTCGCCACCCAGCCAACCAGATGGTTGTTCATTATGGTGTTGTAGTTTGAGGTGGTGTTCTCACTATGGCTTCCTTTCCTGGACGCCATGTAGTCCGTGAATACCTGCCCTAGCGTGATGCCTCTTTGCCTCTCATCACGCTTCTTGGCTACAGGGTTGGCTCCTTCGGCGATTTCACCGATCTTCTTCGCCGCCATTTTCCTGGCCTGTTCAATCGAGATGTCCGGGTAACGCCCCAGGGTCACTCTAATAGGCCGCCCATTGAGTTTGCGATACACCATGAAGCTCTTCACCCCATTAGGAGTGATTGAGAGACAAAGCCCTTTCACACGCTCGTCGTAGACGTAACTACGCCCTTTTCCCTCAGAGGACGCTAGTTTGTCTAAAAATGACTTTGTGAAATTTGCTCTTAGAGATTTGCCCATTTCTCTGGTGCTACCCTGGTGCTACCGAATAGGTCAAATGCTAGCAAATACCATGAACCAAGAGAAATCACTTAACTATATGATATATCTATTTTTAATAACCTTTATGTGCATTAGTGAATCACCATGAATTAACTGTCCACATAATTCATAATGCTGGGGTCGGTGGTTCAAGTCCACCCGTAGCTACCACACAATCAAAGGC
>JBFICW010000057.1:0-6859 GCA_041581635.1 Porticoccus sp.
GTACTGTGGGCTGGATTTCACACTGGAATGAAATGCTCAGCAACCCCTATCGCATTGGCCGTCCACGCCAGCGCTATACGGGTTACACCAAGCGTGATTATCCCGCATAAAAGTAATTAAGCATTACTAGGCCGCCACTGGAGACAGTGGCGGTTTTTTTATGGCTAGCAAGTCCTCGACCAACGTCCAATAGTTTGCGTTCCCTGAACATGAAACACTGTATTGTATTCAAGCGATAAGGAACTAGATTATGTACAAGATACAGGCCTATATTGTCGGTGCTTTACTCATATTTGGATCAGCCATGTGGGCATCCATATTCGCAACCAACATTACATCCGTCATTGTACTTATGGCCGCGCCCTCCTTACTTGCAGGATATATTTTTGCCACTTATTTACCTCAATATGTTTGGGGTATGCTGCTCGGTCTATGCGCGTATATGCTGCTTGAATTTCAACTTTATGGCCCGGTATATAACCTTACGGCAATTGTCTACGGCGTAGCCTTCTTCGGCTCTATAGGGTGTGCAATCATTGGATACAGCATCTACAGATGGAAGGTGAGGTGGCAGCAAAAAAAGCCCGGGGCGATGAAAGTCTCTAAGGCCATCAGTGCATGAGATCGTTCAGGAAAAATTAAAATAGCGTGATTAAATAGTTCAAAAAAATTACGAATTTCCAATAAAAAACCCTCACAAATATTTGTGAGGGTTTTTTATTTGGTGGAGCCTAGCGGGATCGAACCGCTGACCTCAACACTGCCAGTGTTGCGCTCTCCCAGCTGAGCTAAGGCCCCGAAACAGGCTGCGCATTTTAGGCACAGCACTTAAGAGAGTCAAGCCTGTTCTTCTGGATGTTTTTCGCGATTGGCACAAATTTGCAAATAATCCTTGTCCCATTTTTTCAACTGTTTTTTAGATACCCCACCAGCAGCTTCGAGGGCATGTCTAACCCGTGCACGAACCATATCCGGCCCAAGAATGGCCATGGCATCAAAGAGCGGGGGAGCAGAAGGAGAACCTGCAATCGCTATAAACAAGGGGGACAGAAAATCTTTCAATTTCAAATCCATCGACTGGGCTATCTGGTTCAACTCTGTATAAAGACCATCTCTAGTCCAGTGACGCAAACTATCGAGACGCCATGAACTGTACTGGAGCACTCTGCGTACAGTCTCACTATCCAGTTTTTTATGCTCGAAACTCACTTCATTAAGCTGAGGCATGCCCGATAACATAAAACTGATGAGTGGCGCTATATCAGAGAATTTCTCGACACGCTCTTTAATAAGAGGAATCATTCGAGACAAGTTGTCACGATTTACTGCCCAATCTGCCACCCGATTTGCAAACTCAGCATCGTTCAGATCTTCGCGAATCCAGCAACCGTTAAGCCAATCAAGTTTTTCAGTGTCAAAAACAGGCCCACCAAGATGTACATTCTTAATATCAAAATTATCTAACATCTCGTTAAGGGTAAATTTCTCGGCCTCATTGGGCATTGACCAGCCCATTCGTCCCAAATAGTTGATGACAGCTTCGGGTAGATAACCCATTTCTCGATAATAATTAATACTGGTGGGGTTCTTCCGCTTACTGAGCTTGCTCTTATCAGTATTTCTCAAGAGCGGCAGATGGCATAGCTCTGGCATTTCCCAGCCAAAGTATTGATAAAGAAGTTGATGCTTGGGTGCTGAATTAATCCATTCCTCACCACGAATAACATGAGAAATCTTCATTAAGTGATCATCGACGACATTGGCCAAATGATACGTTGGCATGCCATCTGTTTTAAGCAACACCTGCATATCAATTTGCGCCCAGGGTATCTCTATTTCCCCCCGCAGCATGTCATTAAATTTACAGCTGCCCTCTTCTGGCACTTTCATTCGGATAACATAGGGCATGCCATCAGCCAGCCGTTCCTGCACATCAACCGGGGAAAGCCCTAAACTACGACCATCGTATTTAGGTGTTTCGCCTCGAGCCATTTGCTCTTTGCGCATGTCATCCAATTCTTTTGGCGTTGCAAAGCAATAGAAGGCATGGCCTTTCTCCACGAGCTCCATCACATACTGGAGGTAAATATCTATTCGCTCACTCTGGCGATAGGGGCCAAAATCTCCACCCACGTCGGGACCCTCAGACCAATCCAGACCCAACCAGCGCAAGGAGTCAAAGATCATTTTCTCTGATTCGCCGGTACTTCGGGTTTGATCGGTATCTTCAATACGAAGGATAAATTCACCACCCTGACTACGGGCGAAGCATAGATTAAACAGAGCCACATAGGCTGTGCCTACATGGGGATCACCTGTAGGTGATGGTGCAATACGGGTACGAACTGACATGGATTGTGATTCCGTCAAACTAGAGGTTAAACAGCTATTTCAAGGCCGCTATTATACGCAGATCAGTGTTATTCAACAGGCTTGGGCAGAGGCTCACCCAAGAAATACCCTTGCCCTGCATCAACGCCAAGATTTGACAATTGTTGCCATTCAACCTCGGTCTCAATGCCCTCCAACCAAAGCTGAATATTTCGATTATGAACCAGCTGTGCCAACGACTTGAGATAGAATTGGTTATCGGGCGACTGATCCAAATCGCGAAGAAAACTACGATGAACCTTCAAGTGGTGTAGAGGTAAACTGCTTAAATAACCAAAGGCCGAGGATTCAAGTCCGAAACCGTCAATCGCCAAGGATGCACCGCTTTTACGCGTAAGCTTGTCTAGTCGCCTTATAGACTGGTCATCGACCTTCATGCCGTATTCAGCGACCTCGAATACAAGAGCGTTGGCGAGCTTGCGCTGGGATGTCAGGTATGAATCAAGCCACTTCATAAAACCACTAGTCTGTATGGACTCAATCGATAAATTGACACAAAGCGTACCGTTAAAAGGCTGTACACGATTCGCTGAAGCCAGTGATTCTAAAATCAATCGATCTAACTGCGGCATTAAACCAAGGCGCTCAGCCATGGGTAACACTACGGCAGCAGCCAGTAATTCTTGTCCATGGACAAAACGAACAAAGACCTCGTGACCCATTAAGACTTTTTCAGGCACACTATAAACAGGTTGGAAGTGCAGAGAAATTCCGTGATTTTTAATCACGGCCACTAAAAAGCTCTCCCACTCATGCAGGGGACGGCTTAGGGTGTTCTCATCGCTAATCACATCAGATGATTTCACCCAACGATTCTTGCCCTGAAGCTTTGCCTGCTTTAAAGCAATATCCGCTTCGGCAAGCATGTTTGAACCATTAGTGACTTCTGAATGGTAGGTGTAACCCATATAAAAATTAAGGGGGCATTTATCCTGATGGGGCCAATCGAGGTTTTGCACAGACTGAAACATCTGTGCCGCTGCGGCTTCGCCTTCATCTGCTGTAATATCCGGGATAAACACGGAAAATTCCTGGCCCTGCCTTCTGGCGACTAAAGCCCGGGGGAAAGCTAACACAGAGTCTTTCAAGTGCTTCCCTATGGTTCTGAGGACACTGTTACCCTCCTCCCGACCAATATATTCATTTACGGAAGCGATATCATCTAAAGCAACAATGACCAAAACACCGGTGTGAGTGCCAGCTTCTTTATCATCAACAAAACTATTCAAACGAATATCAAAATCACTGCGATTCGAAAGCCCGGTCACCGGGTCATGGTAGGACTGCTTATGTAACTGCCCTATCACCGCCAACTGTTCGTCAAAAATTTCTTTTAAGTGGTCTGCCATTCGGTTCATGGCGAGAACGACTCGACCTAGCTCACGGGTTTTGGGTATTTTCTCTTGAGTGACAAAGCGTTTTTCATAAATATCATTGGCTTGTTTCTCAACCCTTGTTAGCGGAACAAGCAACCACTTCAAGGCAAGATAAGCCAGCAAACAGACGGCTAGTGTCACCCCGGAAAACCAGCCAAGCTGTGTCATGGTTACCTGCCAAAGCTTTGAATAAGCTTGGCCGGGATGGCTGATGACAGTTAGTTTACCCAGCTGCTGCCAGCCAGAAGACACTTCAGCCTGCCCCTCGGGCGATGGAAGTGACACCATCGATACAAACCAGTTGGGTACCGACTCAATAGACACGGGAAAGTCGCGATCAATCACGATCTTTTGTTCTAAATCAGAAAAATAGATGCGCTGGAAGTAACCACTATCAGAAACTGCATTAAACATGGTATCCAGTGTCGCTATATCCTTATCCCTGGCAGCCTGAGTCATGGATAACCCGAGCGAGGTCGCTGTATCTTGGGCATGAACCTGCATCTGATCCTCAACCAATAGACGATTGTTATGCAAACTAACCAGAGTATTACCTGCATAAAGGCAGATAAACAAGATGACTACGGCGATAATCAACTGACGGAACAGTGTCACGCGGCCTTTCCTTTTTTAGTTATTGTTGACGAGTCTAATGCAATCCCGTTCACTTGCCAATTGAGCACCACATCACACCTGTGACCCTTACTGTATAGCTATCAGCCATAGGGTCTATGGTAAGATCAATCGATAGAAAATAGTGGCTAAAACCGTCACAAAACGGGAATGTTTTTTAATGTATTCAATGGGGTCGTCAGCATTTAAAGCCCGGTTTATCTGGCTACCTCTCGCCTTTGCTTGTCTATTTTCAGCGGCTATCGCCCACCACCAAGGTATCAGCGAAAAGTTACTAAAAAAAATAAGAGATAAATACGGTGCGACAGCGGAAGCACGCGTCCGTCATTGGGAAAACTTAATTCACCAATACCACAACAGTGCCGACAAAGAAAAACTCACGATAGTGAATGACTTTTTTAACGGTGCACGCTTCGTCAGTGACTCACAGCAATGGCACAAAAGAGACTACTGGGCGACGCCATTAGAGTTTTTAGCCAACGATGCAGGGGATTGTGAAGACTTCTCCATCGCCAAATACTTCACTCTGAAAGAAATGGGATTGGATATTTCCAAATTGCGCATTACCTATGTTAAGGCAACAACACTCAATCAGGCCCATATGGTATTGGCTTATTACGCTACACCAAATGCGGAACCACTGATTCTGGACAATATTAACAAACGCATAAAACCCGCCAGCCAACGACAGGATCTAAGACCAATTTACAGTTTTAATGCCGACAACCTATGGTTAAACAGAACTCGAAATGAACAGTTAAAGGCAGGCAAACCGAGCCAGCTTAACTTATGGCAGGATTTAACAACGCGAATGCAGCGAGAGTTGCTTTAACGTGATTTATTATTTGTCGACATAAAAAAGCCCCGACAAAAACGTCGGGGCTTTTTGGTTGTAAGCGACTAAAAGTTAATCAACAACCAATGTGTCGGTAGCAAGAAGACTTTCAACAACATTAGCAGATGTTAAACCGCCAGCTGTTAAATCGGTTCCTTCAATCACGATTGTTTGAGTGTCTGTTCCTGGTCCGGCCCCATCGACATCAGCTGTAATTGTGGTATCGGTACCGTCGGAACTTACCACAAGGAAGGTACCATCAAGTGCCTGTGCAAGTGTTAGATCCGATGTATGATCAAGTGCCTCTTCACCCACCAGTAGTGCAGACAGATCCAAAACATCGCCTTCTGCTACATTGTAGCTACCACTCGACTGATTAAAGTCAGTAAGCGTGTCTGTCGAACCTATACCTTCGTCACCAAAGCCCCACTGGAATATATCTCCACCAGTTCCTCCAGTCAGGGTGTCATTACCCGAACTTCCCGCAAGCACATCATCGACAGCTGAACCTACGACAGCACCGGTTCCATCAAAGGTGAAGTCCCATGTGGTTGATACGGTATCCAAATCACCATCTGTAACCGTGGCAGTGATCTCAATAGTCTGGTCGAAACCGGACGTAGTTTGATCGACTGACAACGAACTTACGCCAAAGCCATTACCTGTGGAGTTGAGTGCTGTAACCTCAACAGTGTCAAAATTAAATACTGCGGAGATTGTCCAGGTGCCATCAGGATTTATGGTTCCATCAGTTCCATAACTAAAGGTTAGAAACGTACCGGGATTTGCGTGGTCATAAACTTTAGCTATCGGAATTTCACCCGCATCCAACCCCCAAAAACTTAAGGTTACAGAGTTCGCTAGGTAAGCATCCGCAATTCCGTCACCATTATCACCGATTTCAGTTATAACAGCGTTGCCACCATTTCCTGTAATGCTCCAGTCATCACCTTCAGTCAGTGTCAAGATAAGAGTCTCAGTCGGGTCATCAATAGTAGAGCCCTGTGATACCCCAAGCGCATTGTTATTAAAATTCACGGTGTCGCCAATGCCTGATGTCGTAGCTTTCACCATAATGGAACCAGGTGTTCCTGTTGTTACGCCACCATTCTCAACAGATGAACTTAGGAAATAAGCAGGATTCCCTGTATTGCCACCACCAAAGCCTGAAGTATTGAAACCGATAGGAATTGTAGTGGTAGCACCATCAATTTGGCCGGCTTGATCAACGGTATAAGTACCGTCTCCATTGTAAGCAACAGTAAAGATGGAAACTTCAGCGTTGCCATTATTCGCATCGAGATAGTACCCCTCTAAAGACCCATCTAGATTTACTCTATACAGAAGATCATTACCATCAGAGGTTATTCTGGTAGTACCGTCTTCCAGTACCCAATAACCCCCATTGTTACTACCTGCAAGGGCAAGGGTGCCACCATCGGCACCAGTCTCAAACGAAATATCATCCGTTAGCGAACTACCCGGATTATTAGCCATAAAGGCTGTTCTGACAGGTTCAATGGTCGGGGCATCATCAGCTATCGTGATCTTGACCGTATTGGTCACGCTATTGCCATCCGCATCTTTTGCGGTGTAGCTAAAGCTATCCGTCTCAGCAACTGCA
>JBFICW010000058.1:0-6653 GCA_041581635.1 Porticoccus sp.
AATCAAATATTTAATGCATTGGAAGAAAAATATACAAAATTCTCTGAGATCATTGGTTTTCTCATCTCGGTCAAACAGGATGTCATAGAAAATATTGATAATTTCAAGTTGGAAGATAATGCCGTTGTTCCTGACAACCTCAGTGCTGAGGTTCAGGCTTTCCCCATGTACATGGTCAACGTACTGGTGGACAACAGCAAAACAACAGGAGCTCCCGTTATTTATGAAGACAACCCCTCTCTCGTCAATCTATTGGGACGGGTTGAACATGAATCTCAATTTGGGGCGCTCATCACCAATTTCACACTCATCAAACCAGGGGCCCTACACAAAGCCAATCATGGTTATCTGATCCTTGATGCAAACAAAGTACTGGCAAACCCCTTTGCCTGGGAGGCATTGAAGCGAGCGCTACAGTCACGAAAGCTCTCCATAGAATCCATTGACCAAATGTTGAGCCTCGTCAGCACTAAATCTCTTGAGCCAGAACCAGTGCCACTGGATGTGAAAATAATTCTTCTCGGAGACCGACTAATTTATTACCTACTTCAGGCCTACGATCCAGACTTCAACCTGTTGTTCAAGGTCCCGGCAGATATCACCGAAGAAATTGATATTACTGATGAAAACCTCCTCTGTTATGCGCGTTTGATAGCGGCATTACAACACAAAAATGGGGTAAGACCTCTCGACCAAGGTGCTGTTTCTAAAGTGATAGAACAAGGTTCACGTCTTATCGAAGACACGAAAAAATTACCTCTACACCTTATGGGGTTAACTGATTTACTTTACGAAAGCGATCATTTTGCCAAGGCCTCAGACTCTAATATCATCTCCAGGGAACACGTTCAGCAAGCCATAGACGCAGAAGAAAAAAGGTTGGATCAATTTAAGCAGCGTGTACATGAAAGTATTCTTCGAGAGATTCAACTGATCGAAACTGACGATGAAAAAATTGCGCAGATTAATGGCTTATCTGTTTACCAAATTGGAGAGTCGGCTTTTGGTAGACCCACAAAAATCACTGCACAGGCTCGACTGGGGCACGGCAAGGTTTTAGATATCGAGCGAGAAGTAAAACTAGGTGGCAACCTTCACTCTAAAGCCGTGATGATCTTGGCCTCTTTTATGGCCAACCGATACGCCAGAAATCGCCCACTTCCCATATCGGCAAGCCTGGTCTTCGAACAATCCTATGGCGGCATAGAAGGCGATAGCGCATCTATCGCAGAACTCTGTGTACTTATCTCAGCTATTTCAGGCATTCCAATTAAACAATCACTGGCTGTCACAGGATCGATCAACCAACATGGTATCGTTCAGGCAATTGGTGGCGTTAACCAAAAGATAGAGGGGTTTTTTGATATATGTAATGCTCGAACTTTAACTGGGATTCAAGGCGTTATCATCCCCCAATCCAATGTTCAGCACCTGATGCTGGCGAATCGGGTGGTCGACGCGGTGGCATCAGGTTTGTTTAATATTTATGCCGTCACCAACATTGATGAAGCTCTATCACTCTTGACGGGAAGATCCATCGGAACAATGAATCAACAGGGTGAGTATCCAGACGATTCTATTAACGGCAGGGTTTCATTACAAATTGAAGAGTGGATCCAGTTAAACAAGAAGTTCTCTAGCCCACTAAACCATGACCGCACTGATGATCAGTAAACAAGAACAACAGATTCTCATTGCATTGAATGGCCACTATTCAAATAAGGACAGCCTTACGTCACTGGTAAATATGGCAAAGCTCTTAAATGCCTCATTAACAGGATTGTTCGTTGAAGACAGCCGCCTTTTAGATGTAGCTAATCTGCCTTTCACAACAGAGATCAACCGATTTTCTGCTGAAGAACGCAATCTACATGCCGATACGCTAATACGGGAAACCAAGAAAATAGCGTTAGAGGTTCAAAACTTGATGATGGCTCTATCTGAAGAACACCAGGTCTCTTGGGCATATTCCATAGAAACAGGAGAACTTGTATCTAAAGCCTTATCCTACGAAGGTTTTGATATATTTTTCCCGGCGAGAAATAAAACCACCTTTCAACTTCCAGCCAATCTTAAAAAACCACTTATCTACCAACGGGTCATACTACTCTATGACGTTTCACCACAATTTGATCGAGCGATGAACTTAATTAAAACCCTTGTAGGCAAACACGTTTGTTATGAGCTCACAGTGCTTGGTGAAACAGAACTTCCCGCTGACATCAAGCAAGCACTCTCAACCATTAATCACGTTAACTTTCAGTCTGTTAACATCGGTGAACCTTTACTGAGTTCTTCACTAAACCTGCCCCCATCCACACTCGTTGTGTCACCTAAAAGCAAAGTCAGCGACCTCTCTACTGAAGAGCTCACTGACTTAATGACCAAAATGGCATGCTCCCTACTGCTTATCGACTAGGCATTTCAACTTGTCAAACAGTCGGACTGAGATAAAGCTCACAACAATATTTTCTCTAATGTTACGAAAAAATTAATCTATGAATGAAAAAAGGTTAATTTAATACTCGATAACCCCTTCCCCGAAGGCAGTTTTTTACCACACGCTCGCGCTCTCGATAGCCAGAACTCGTACCCTTAACAGCGCCCGTTACGGCACCTACACCGGCACCTTTTTTTGCGGTACCGCTATCACCGACAATAGCGCCAACAACACCGCCTAGCACGGCACCGCCCACGGCTGTTTTAGTGGCTGTTTCTGCAACGGGAACCTGTGTGGCAAAGACACGACAATCTGCTGTATCTCGCTGATACTGTTGCATATCCACACCTTGGGTATCAATAATGACACCACTTCCGGAATAGTTTCCTGCTTGCTGAGAACGCTGATTGATGCAGCCCGAGAGGCTAACCATCAATACCAATAGCAGCAGACCATTACGTTTAACACTTTCTCGGGATCTCTTCATACAAATTACGCATTGGCCTTCATGGCTGAATATCATATTAAAGCATTATGCCCCTATGGTAGTGAACGCATGAGAAACAAGACCGTTGACAAGGTTTTAAGTAATGCCCGTCATAGCATTCGACCCATGACGGGGTTAGATATGTCTTAGTTACTTCATTCCACTCATCAAACCACGTACTGCTGCAGGAATATCGGCAGGCAGGAAGACCAGTTTTGAATTTTCTGACTTAGACATTTCACGCATTGCTTCTACATACCTTTCACCCAATAGGAACACCGCCGGTAACTCTTTGTCCTGAATACCTTCGGTGACTTTTTCAATGGCCTCCTTGGTGGCCGTGGCAAGTACCACTTTGGCTTCGGCATCCCGTCGCGAAGCTTCCAGGCGGCCATCCGCTTCAAGAATAGCCGCAGTTTTCTCCCCATCGGCACGAGTCACCGTTGCCCGGCGCTCCCTCTCTGCAGCGGCTTGCTCTTCCATCGCAGTTTGCATAGTCCCAGAAGGGTTAATATCCTGAATTTCCACTGTTTTCAGGGTGATGCCCCAATCGGCAATATCATCTGAAATTGAGGTTTTTAACTTAGCTTTAATCTGATCTCGGGAGGACAGAGCATCATCCAATGCCATTTCACCAACGATTGAACGTAGTGACGTCTGCACGAGAGTGCGAATAGCTAGTTCATAATCCTCGACACCATAGACTGCTTTTTCTGGCAATATAATATTAATATAGGCCACTGCATTAGCAATAATTACCACGTTATCCAGAGTAATCACTTCCTGTGAAGGAATATCCAAAACGATGTCTTTGGTGGTAACTTTGTATGCCACAGAATCCACATAGGGAATAATGATGTTCAATCCTGGTGGTAACGTTTTATGGTACTTGCCTAAACGCTGAACTACTTGTTTGCTACCTTGAGGAACGAGACGAACACCCAATCCAATAGTAATAACTGCGAGTACCAATATTGCAAAAACAACAACTGTTCCTTCCATTTTCACTAACTCCTGCTTGTTAAACCTAATAGACCAATTTGATCCAGCCAATCGACCCGCTAATCTAATTTGACGACGATAAGTGTGTTACCCGAAAAATCTTTAATGAATACCCGGTCTCCAACAGCAATTTTTTGCTCACAGATAAACTCCCATTCATCTGATCCCAGTACGGGGGTGGTGAATCGAACGACACCCCGCCTTTCAGCAATAGGTACTTTTATCACTTGTCCCGCTTCACCAATGGCAGATTCCCTGGCAATTCCTGCACTGGTTTTATCAATCATTTTTGGCTTAAGCGCCTTAAACCAAAACAAAGCAAAAGCACAAGAGGCGACAACCCAGATAGATAACTGTATGGCAAGACCTATTGATGGGAATAGCCATAAGGCAATGCCCACAACCATAGCACCTAGCCCAAACCAGAAAATGGTGAAGCTTGGCAGAAAAATTTCAACGATAACCAAACCTATGCCCAGTACCAGCCAATGCCAGTAGGCCAATTCGAATTCCATCAAGGGTCTCCCTAGGATTTATCTTTGTCAGCGCCACTACGTGGCAACAATTTAAGAATGTGTAGTATCAGCGGCAGCATTAGACATAATCCGGCAACAAGCAATAAGGCTGCACTTAAGCTGGCCGTATCTAAAAACTCGATAAGACCAACAGCAGCTATTATCGCGCCTAGAAAATCCAGTACAAGAAGTAATATTGGCCACTTTCTGGTGTTGTTCATGATGCTCGAATCGTTACCTTCTCTCAACCCGATTACACAAGATTCCTGAGTTTCAGCTCTTCCGGATAGGGATTAATGTACCAAGATTGCTGAATATACTCATTGGGTGACTTGCGAAAGTGGTGCAATAGAAGAGTTAGTGGCACAATTAACGGTAGTTCCCCCCGATGATACCTGCTTATAACCTCGACCAATTCTTGCTTATCGTCCCCATCCAGTTGCTTTTTCAAATAGCCCTGAATGTGCTGCATAACATTCACATGATTTTTTCTCGTAGCGATGATTTTTAGCGTTTTCATCACCAGAGATATGTATTCATCGGCCACAGATGTCAGGTTATCTTTATTTGCTGAAGCAGCGATTTTACCTAGCGCCCGACTCTGATTTTGATCATGGCTCATAAAGATGAGTTTGTGCCGTGCATGAAATTCTGTCAGCGTTTGAACCGTCAGGGTCTCAACGTATTCGGTGCGCCAGCGATGATAGATAAACACTCGCTTGATGAAATTTTCTCGCAGATTTGGATCGCCTAAACGCCCCTCTTCTTCTATAGGCAATAGAGGAAATCGTCCCATTATCTCTGCGGCAAAAATGCCGCTACCTACAGGGTCGGGCATATTTTTTGCGTTATAGACCTTTACACGCTCCATCCCGCAGCTGGGAGATGCTCGTTTTAAGATAAAACCGGAGAAGCCCGCAATTTTTTTAAAGGCCGCCTGACTAAAGGTAACTAATTGTTCAGTAACATCTAAGCTAGAGTCTTTGCTTCCCACAGCGCGAATGCCACGATCGGAACTAATGAGACGAATAGCGGGCCTTGGAGTCCCAAGACCTATGCCTACTTCAGGGCAAAAAGATAGAAAACTAAAGTACTGAGCCAAGGTGCCTGTAATATAGGCATCTCGCTTATGTCCGCCATTATGACGAACCTCCTCACCTAGCAAGCAAGCACTGATACCGATTGGAATTTTATCCACGCAGAACTTCTCCACACCAAGAACGATTATCCATATGACATTTATACACCATATCGCTATTCGATCACTACATGGCTAGAGAATGCTGTCTCCTGCCCATTATTCGCAAACTTAGCTAACAACCAGCTTAAGAGATTTTTCCTTATCCTTGTCCTTTTCAGGACTCATCTCGTCGGTGAAGTCCAGGGCGGCCATGGGTCTATTGAAGTAGTAACCCTGAAAATAATCACAGCCCATTTTCTTTAAAGCATGATATTGCTCTTCTGTTTCAACACCTTCAGCAATAACTTTAAGTGACAAAATTTCACAGAGCTTAATAACAGCCTTCACAATTGAATGGGTTTCATCACAATCAGCCAAATTGTTTATAAACTCCCGATCCAGTTTGACAAACTGGACGGGTAAATTTTGCAGCATGGCCAAAGAAGAATAACCGGTACCAAAGTCATCTAAAGCAATGCGTATGCCATAGTCAATAAGATCCATAAGCTGCCCCCGAACCTTATCAAGATTATGGATCAAGCTCTCTTCAGTGATTTCAAAAACTAACTGTTGAGGATTAACGCCATGCTTTTCGATGATCTTTTTAACATCTTGAGCAAACTTGTCGTTATGAAATTGTTTTGGACTGATATTGACAAATATTGACATATCTTCATTCCACTGGCCGCTCTCCCGCCAGCTGACAATATTTTCACAAACCGTTTCAAAAACCCAAAACCCAACCTCATTCATCATAGGAAGGGTAGCCATGAAGTCGATAAATTCACCCGCGGGGACAATGCGCTGTGATGGACGCCTCCAACGCAATAATGATTCAGCAAAAACTGTTTTTCCAGAGGGCTCCACAATAGACTGAAAATGGAGGTCAAACTGTTTATTCTCCATACCCTGACGCAATTCATGAATCAGCGTTACACGATATTCAGCCTCAACTGTCATCGATTCATCATAAAAACAGAAACCCTTTCGCCCGCCATCTTTAACGCGGTACATAGCCAAGTCTGCCTG
>JBFICW010000059.1:0-6045 GCA_041581635.1 Porticoccus sp.
GCATGATGATAGTTGGGTCAGTCACCAATGAACTTAATAATGAGAACATAAAATGAACAACAGGAAAGACTCCAGCATTATTGTTGCTTTAGACTACAACAAGGCATCAACAGCCAATCAATTTGTAGAAACCGTTTCTCCAGAGCTATGCAAGCTTAAAGTGGGTAAGGAATTATTTACTCAGTCGGGGCCAAAGTTTGTTGAAGGGCTGATCAACAAAGGTTTTGATGTTTTTCTTGATCTTAAATTTCACGATATTCCACATACCGTTTCAAAGGCGATAAAAGCTGCTGATGAATTAGGTGTATGGATGACAGATGTCCACGCTTCTGGCGGTCGCCGAATGATGGAAGAGGCTCGCAATGTTGTGGAGCAGAGTGGCAGCGGTATGAAACTAATTGCCGTCACTGTTCTCACCAGCTTTGGGCAGGAAGATATGACTGAAATTGGGTTAACTTGTACGCCGGAGCAACAAGTGCATCGATTAGCCGCTCTGGCAAAAAGCTCTGGTATGGACGGTGTTGTTTCCTCCGCAATGGAAGCGCAAGGACTGCGTGAGGCTCTAGGCAATGATTTTCTGCTGGTAACGCCAGGCATTCGCCCGGCTTCTTCCGCCAGTGACGATCAGCGGCGGATCGTTACGCCTCGACAGGCCATAGACAATGGAAGTAGTTACCTAGTGATTGGCAGGCCTATTACTCAGTCTGCCAACCCGGTAGAAACATTGCTTGCGATTCATCAGGAAATTTCGCAAGATTAATCTTAGCGGTACATGATGTGCCGCGGAATAAAGAAATGGAGTGCCTCTGGCACAAGGAGTTCGACATGCAACACATTAAATCTTTTACCAAAATCCTATTTATGTCCTTGATCGTCCTGTTACCGCTTGGGCAAATATCTGCTATAGCTGACGACGGACCGAGCACTTCCAATGTTGATCATATGGCGCCCATCAACATTAATACTGCCAGTGCAGAACAGTTATCCGAGAGGTTAAATGGTGTCGGTATGAAGCGAGCTGAAAATATCATTAAGTACCGCGATGCCAACGGCGACTTTACCTCTGTTGAACAATTGCTCTCTGTGACGGGAATTGGTGAAAAAGTGCTGGAGAAAAATAGGAGCCATATCGCGTTGAAGTAGCATAGCGATCAATACATAAAGGCCAGCCAATTTGGTTGGCCTTTTTTTATGTTCTACCTATACGCTAAGAGGTTTGTTTCAGCTGTTGTTGAATTTTTTCTACCTAGCATTTGTTGCCACTAATAACTGTGCACCACTGTGACCGATCTGTCAGTTGTTGTAATCCTTGGTCATACAAAAGCAGTCGCGGGGTATTCCAGAATTTTATCCACAGGCGTTGACCAGATTAGGGTAGTTAGATGGTTTAAAAACAATAAACCCAGTATCAACATCAATCTTTTTTGATCTAAATAGGACCAAATAACGTAAAAATTAGAAGACAGAAACTTGGTAAATGGTGTGGCTAACAATAATCCATCAAATGTGGTTCCATTGTATAAAGCACAACCACACAGAGAGCCTGTGCCTTCGAGTATGGAAGATTGGACTAGAATCCTTGTAAAGATGGCGTCGACTCAGGATAAAAGCCTGTACGTACTGCTGTACCGCCACTTTGCCCCCAAGGTAAAGGCCTATATCACTCGCCTTGGTGTATTGGAGGCTACAGCCGATGAACTAACGCAAGAGGCGATGCTGAATATGTGGCGTAAGGCCCACTTGTTTGATCCAGCGAAATCTGCCGCCAGTACCTGGCTTTTCACTTTGGCGAGAAACCAAAGTATTGATTGGATGCGTCGCCAGAAATATCCGGAATACTCCCTTGATAGTATGGAAAAAAGCCTAGAGGAAGCCTCTGAGCCAGATATCGCAGAGAAAAATGTCTCTAACCAGCGAATGACCCAGATGATTAATCAATTACCTGAAAATCAGGCACAGGTTATTTATATGTCATTTTTTGAGGGGCGATCCCATGCAGAAATTGCCGACCGTTTAATGATACCTCTGGGGAGTGTGAAATCACGTATTCGGCTAGCGGTGGAAAAGCTCAAATTGACACTGAGAGGTGAGGTATGAGAATCAATCATCACCTGGATGAATCGACGTTAGTTAGCTATGTGGCTGGTTCCCTTTCTCAGGGGATGGCACTGGTGGTTGCGACACATATATCACTCTGTGAAAAGTGCCGGGAAAGTGTTATCGAAACCGAGGCCATTGGTGGTGCACTATTGGAGCAAATGGATGCCTCAGATATCGGTGATACTTCCCTTGAAAATATATTATCTCAGCTCGATGAGGAACCAATGACTCAGCCAGCGAAGTCGTTTACGGATGTTCCCAGTGGCTCGGTACCGCCACCCTTGAGCCATTATATTGGAGAATCGCTGGATTTGATCAAGTGGCGTCGTATTGCCCCCGGCTTTGCCTACTTCGACGTCTTTACAGAAAGAGCTGGAGTCTGTCGTCTTCTTAAGGTTTCCCCCGGTAAGTCAATATTACCCCATGGTCATTGTGGCAGTGAACTCACGTTATTGTTGAGGGGGTCATATTCTGATGAAGTAGGGCGCTTTGTCCAGGGGGATGTCGCCGATTTGGACGATCAAGTGGAGCATCGGCCGTTGATAGATGGAAATCAAGACTGTATCTGTTTGGTAGCCACCGATTCTCCACTGAGATTTACCACCTTGCTGGGCAAGTTATTACAGCCCGTTACCGGGTTCTAATTTGGCCAGGCTTAACGTCTATCGGGTTGGATTTTGTCTGATAGTATGGGGATTCAAATGAAGCTGGTCTGGTTTCGCAATGACCTTCGGGTAGCCGATAACCCGGCCCTATTCCAGGCATGTGAAGATGCAGTCCACTCTCCACATTCGTCAGGCGTTTTGGCCGTTGTGGTTTTAACACCGGAGCAATGGTGCAGCCACGATGATTCACCGTCAAAAGTGGCATTTTGGTTGGCTAACCTGACAGCGTTACGGGTTAAGCTAGAGCGTCTGAATATTCCTCTTAAAGTTATACATGGTGATGTTTTTGACAATACGCCAGTAGCGCTACTGCATCTGGCACATGAATACAATTGTGACGCGCTCTACTTTAATCATGAATATGCACTTAATGAGCAACGGCGAGATACATCCGTTACAAATTTATGCACCGCTAATGGGATAAAAACCATTTCATTTCACGGCGATGTTGTAGCTCAACCGGGTGAAATCCTGAATCAAAAAGGCTTGCCCTACAGAGTCTTTACGCCATTCAGTAAATCCTGGCGACATTTGTATTTAAGTGCGAACCCACAACCTCTTCCAGCACCAAACGTACAGGTGTTGACTAATATTAGCAGCGACCAGATTCCTCGAAGCATTGAATTACCCAATATTGAAAAGACTAGTTGGAGAGAGGATTTATGGCCGGCGGGTGAGCATATCGCCCATGAAAAATTACAATGTTTTATGGCCGATAGGGTCGCTGAATATGGCCGTAACCGTGACTATCCGGCACTGGAGGGAACATCGTCTTTGTCACCCTATCTAGCGACGGGTGTCCTGTCAGCCCGGCAGTGTATAGCCGGCTTAAGAGCTAACGACGTGAGTCATGATTGGCTGGAATCGCAGTGGATGTCTGAGATTATTTGGCGTGAATTCTATCGCCATCTTATTGTGCATTTTCCGGAACTCAACAAATGGGGGGCCTTCAGGCCGGAGGTGGAAAACCGTATTGTATGGTCTGATGACCCCGAGCTTTTTTCTGCCTGGTGTCATGGGGAAACTGGGTTTTCTATTGTCGATGCCGGGATGAAGCAATTGCGCGAAACTGGATGGATGCATAATCGGGTGCGTATGATTTGTGCGTCGTTTCTTACCAAATTACTCCGGCAAGATTGGCGCAGGGGCGCTCAATTTTTTATGCAGCACCTTATAGATGGTGACTTTGCTTCTAATCTTGGTGGATGGCAATGGTGTGCCTCAGTCGGCGCTGATGCAGCACCTTATTTCAGAATATTTAACCCACTTCGTCAGGCGGAACGTTTTGATCCCGCCGGTGATTATGTTGCCCGCTGGCTACCGGAGTTAACATCGTTGCCAGGGCATCAGCGTCATAATGCTCAAATTGCCATGAGTGTCGGGCGGCCGATGCCAGTGATTGATTACGCAAAAGCCCGATCAGCGAGCCTTTCGAGTTATCAAAACAGCTAACCCTGTAATATCTACAAACGCTAGAAGACTCTAATTTAAAACAATAATTTAAAACAATGATCTTATGTCTAATTATTTGACGTTATAACGGCTACCGCAGAGTGACCTCTGTTATGACTGCCGGTATCGCCACTGTGCAAAAATGCCGTAGAAAAATCTTAGGGTTTTTGTAAGGTGAGAGGTTTCTATGAATTTTGCCAGAAAACAGTACTTGGGTCGTTGCTGCCAGATGACTATAAATCCATCTATCCCCATTTTTATCTCGCAATGAGTATTAACAACGTGAAGTTTCCTCATAGCATCATCGTAGGGCACGCCATGTGGGTTTAGCAGGGTTGTCTCTTTGGAAATATCAATCCACTGAAGTTTCTGCCTATGATCGATGCTTTTATAGTGGCGTATTTCTTTTTCGCATATGGGACAGCCATCATCGAAAAAGACAATGGGTTTGTTGTGACTCATAGGGGGGCCTAACGATGATGTTTACTTTTAGCTGACAACCGCATGATTAATGGGTAAACGACCGCTGTTGTTTGAGTGGCACAACAGGTGATCAGCCAAAGCGTTGGCACTGATCCATGCGCCTTCGTTGCCAGAATGGTTGAGCCAGTCAGAGCAGATACCTATCTTGCTCGTTGGATCCCACAAATAGTCTGCCGTTGTCGCTGGTTGATGTCTTGCATATAACCAGCGGTGTGTTTTGATGCAGCTGATTTCTATAGGGTGTTCTGCCACTGCCGAAAAGGCTTTTATGAGTGCGTTGCCTATATTGTTTGGATCGCTATCTTGATGTTGCTTACTCCATTCACTGTTGGCCTCCAGCACCCAGATTTCTCTGTGACTCCATGAGTTTCTCCCCGGTTTTTTACTGTCCCGTGTGGCTCGATGAAGTATTGGATGTTTACCCGATAGTATGTCTGGTTCGATATTGTTTTTCCCTTTGAGAGAAATCACAGATACCCAACTCGGTGAGCTTTTAACCGTTGCCGCCAGGTTAGAGAACTGTGGGCAAGCCGAAAGCAATGGTACTGCCTGAGCTGCAGGTGTCGTGACGATAACAGCATCGAATAAGGATTTAATTTCCCCCAATTCTTTATCTAATCGAATGCCGTAACTATCCGTATTCAGTCGGATAATTTTTGCTTCTGTGCAGAGCATTGCCCCTTTAATCAGGTTTTGAGTCAGCGAACTTTGCCTGGGGGTAGAGAGAAAGACACCTTTTCTGTCGATTTCTGTGCCGTAGAAGTTTCGATGTTTTGCCCGCCACAACATCACCTCTGGTCTCGCCATTAGCCATTGGCTGAATTTTTCGGTCTTTGGTGCATACCAGGGTGCACCTAGATCGGCACTGTCAGTACCTATTCGGCAACTGGATTGCCTACCACCAGTGCTTCTACTTTTTTCGAAAATGGTTACTTGATATCCACTATTGATAAGTCGATTGGCCAAGGTGGCACCTGAAATTCCAGCACCGATAATAGCGATTTTTTTATGTTTCATTGTTATGGCTCTTTAGGGTTATCCATATTGGTAGAAACAGTTCTGCTCTTATCTTTACGAAATTAATGTTTATCTGGATCAATTGCAGCGTTTGCCTAGTCACTCAGAGTCTTGATGGCATGACTAGATCAGATCCAAAGAAAATAGCTGGTGATCGACCTGTGTTTGATTGCCGTATTAGTTAGAAATTAATGTTAGAGATAAATATGTTTTCTGGTGCCTCTCAAAATTTCTGGATTATTTTTCCAGTCACTATGTTTTATCGGCATGTCTCATTCAGAGTTATAAAAATTAACCACCAGAAACTTGATAAACTCTTCAAGCTCTA
>JBFICW010000060.1:0-5966 GCA_041581635.1 Porticoccus sp.
ACGCCGGTTACAAAACCCTGGGTGCATGCCGAGATGGTGACCAATCTCGTTAATCCAAAGTCGCAAACTATTAGTTGCCAACGACGACAACTACGCACTCGCCGCCTAAGAAACGGTAGATTGCCATCTGACTGGAGCCGTGCTTGTGCGTCCAGCGCTTCATCTACCCTAGGGTAGCGGCGAAGCACTCAGGTGTCATACTCACAAGATCGTGATGAAGCTCGTCCGGGGTGGATTCACTAAACACTTACCGGAATCGCGGTTTACGCGCCCTGCCAGCCGGGCTGTAAAACGTTAAATATAATAGACTGAACTAAGCATGTAGAGCCTTCGGCAGCGGACTGACGGACAGGGGTTCAACTCCCCTCGCCTCCACCAATTCAATGTCTACCAATGACCAAGAATGACTTGAAAGCCCCGTAAAACGGGCTTTTTTGTTGCCTGCCACTTATCTACTATCCAGATGACTAGTGTCAGAAACCCCTTTTAGGGGTTCATTTTGGGGGTACATAGGGATTCTCAAATGGAGATCCCCCCAGTCACGGAAAACTAGCAGCTATTACGGTCAAGCAGGCCAACGAGAAAGGCCACAAGCTCTTTGATGGGGCTGGGTTATCCCTACTGATATTCAGGCTGGCAATTTGAGCAATCAGGCTACAATATTAACCGTAGATTGAGTCACACTAAATTAATACTGAAGTAGCTAGGTATTACAAGCGTGCCAGAAGCTGTTGCTTGTAATTCCAAGCCTACAATTTCTATTGAAACCTTCAATACTGTTCTTGGATGTCTAACTGCTTTCCTTCATAGGCCTGATACCGAGCAACAAACCTCTCGAATTGATCCGCAGGTAAGGGCTTACTAAAGTAATAGCCCTGCACTTCATCACAACCCAACAAATGCAAACAGGCCAATTGCGCATCAGTCTCCACCCCCTCAGCGATCGCGTGCATGCCTAGGCTGTGAGCCATACTGATGATGGCGGTAACGATAGCCTTGTCGTCTGGGTCAGACGTGATGTCTCGCACAAAGGATTGGTCTATCTTTAATTTATATACTTGGAATTTCTTAAGGTAGCTTAAGGACGAGTAGCCAGTGCCGAAGTCATCAATAGACATTTGGATGCCATGCGAGTGCAGTTCGTTCATCACTGAGATCACCTCTACCGGGTGACTCATAGCCACTGCCTCGGTCAACTCTACCTCCAGATACTCAGGCGGCAATTGCACCTCATCAAGGATGCTGACAATCATCTCAGTGATATTCGCCTGACGAAACTGTACTGCAGATATATTTACTGCCATGACCATTGGCGGCAATCCTTTCTCCATCCAATCCTTTAATTGCCTGACTGCCGTGCGTACCACCCATTCTCCGATGGGAATGATAAGTCCGTTTGTCTCGGCGATGGGGATGAATTCTGCTGGTGAAAGCATGCCCAGCTCCGGATGCTGCCAACGCAGCAATGCTTCCACACCCACGACATGTCCGTTTTGTATAGATATCTGAGGCTGGTAATGCAGTAACAATTCATTGTTCTCTAAAGCATGGCTCAAGAGAGTACTTAACTGCAAAGTGCGTGCAGAATTTTCCTGAATCTCTTCAGTGAAGAAACAGTAATTATTCCGTCCATCTTGTTTGGCACGATACATGGCTGCATCGGCCTTCTGCGATAACAACTCGAGGCTTTCTCCATCATTCGGATAGATGGCGATACCAACCGATGCCGTAGCCGTCAATTCGTGTTGCTTTATATGAATAGGGTGGGAAATTGCCTCCATCAGCTTACACACAACCGCTACCACCCCATTTGCATCGGTATCAGGTAGAAGCAGAATGAACTCATCTCCTCCGGTACGCGATACCGTATCGCCTTCACGTAAACATCCCTTGAGTCGCTTTCCAACTTCAATCAGCAGCAAGTCCCCTGTGCTATGCCCTAAGGTGTCGTTGATGTTTTTGAAATGATCCAGATCCATAAATATCACAGCCAAACTCTGCCCTCTACGTTCTGCTAGAGTCGATGCATATTTAAAGTGACTCTTCAGCGTCTCACGATTGGGCAGACCGGTGAGTTGGTCGAAATGAGCCAGCCTGTAGATGTGCTCCTCTGATTCTTTTTGCTCGGTGACATCCTGTTTGATTGCCAAGTAATCCGTTATCTTCCCATCTGGCTGCCGGACGGGAGAAATCGTGACCAATTCAGTGTAATCACTACCATTCTTGCGCCGATTAATGAGTTCTCCATGCCAGGGCTCACCCTTGACCAGATGTGACCATATCTCTTCATAGGTTGTTCTGGGCGTTTTGCCGGACTGCAGGATGCGCGGATTCTGTCCGAGAGCCTCTTCTTTACTGTAGCCCGTTGTACGGACAAAGTTCTGGTTGACATACTCGATGTTGCTATCGAGATCGGTGATAACAATCGTGCTGGGGCTTTGCTCAACAGCGAGCGAAAGTTTGGTTAAGGTAGCTTCGATTACCTTGCGCTCAGTGATATCACGCCAGATACAAAACAGGACATCGCTTTTAGGGTCTGGCATACGTGTCAGACTGACCTCAGCAATGAACTCTTCACCGCTCTTCTTTATATGAGTCCATTCAAAGCGGTGGTAGCCCTTAAGGCGGGCAATGGACATCATCTTGTCCTCCTCCACATCAGATCGATTCCCATTCGATTGAAACTCAGGCGACAACTCGGATGGGCGAGCCTTTATCAGTGATTCGGTTGTTTCATAGCCCAAAATTTGCGCTGCGGCTAGATTGCCCATCACAAATAAGCCATCGGAAATAAGCCACATAGGGTCTTCGGAGAGGTCAAATAACCGCCGATACTTTTCCTCGCTTTCCTGCAATTCCTGCTCGACGAGCTTGCGTTCGGTGATGTCCTGAATCGTGCCCTGCACCGATACCACATTCCCTTGATCATCGCATTCCATCCTGGCTGATTGATGAACCCAGCGTTCGGTTAGATCGTCCTGACGAATGATGCGATACTCCCTGTCGAAAAACTTTTTCTTTTCAAGCACCCCTTTCTTAAAGTAACTACCCATCCAGCCTCGATCCTCTGGATGGGTCAGGTTTTCCCAACCTTTCATAGATCGCATGAAAGTGTTGTCTATCCCGAACAGCTGATCGAACACTTCTGAGCTTGTCCACGACCCACCAGGGACATCGATAGTATAATTACCGAGCCGCGCAATCCGTTGGGACTCGAGGAGAGACGCTTCGCTATCGCGCAACTTTGACGTCATGCGCCTTGCCAGCCTTATGGCTCGCTCCCGTCTTCCAGCCAATTGCCAAATTATCAGTGATAGAAAGATACTCAGAAAAATGCCGGTTAACTGAATTGTTACAACTTCAGTGGTGCCTATGGCTGCCTCAAAAGCGGGTAACGATCGCAGGCGAATAGTCCATACATGTCCCATTCCCTTAAATTGTTGGCTGCCATGAAATAAGGAGTGATCTTGAAAATTGGTTATGAAATTATGGTTATCGGCGCCATACATTATCGTTTCTGGCGTTGTGATTTCTCCGTCAAAAAGCGTGTAGTCAATATTGTTAATTTGCTCACCGAGTATACCTGTCATTAGGTTATTCATGCGAAACGGTGCATAGACCCAGCCAATGATGTTGGTGCGACGGTTGATCAATGTGTTATGTGGGTGTCCGGTACGGTACACCGGAAGATACATGAGAAACCCCGCCTGCACGACCTCCTCGTTTTCTTGTACCAGCGTAACCTTGCCTGACATGGTCACTTCATTTCGATCCCGTGACTTCTCCATGGCAGCGCGCCGTACCGATTCTGAATACATGTCATAGCCAAAGGCGAGTTGATTACGAGGCGTGAAGGGTTCTAGATAGAGTATTGAGGTGTAAAGGTCCCGCTGACCTTTTGGGTGTAATGTATAATCAGCAAAGCCTTCCTTGCGAATCGATGCTATATGTCTGCTCTTGACTTCTGGCGGGACGACTAATGAAAAGCCAAGGCCTTGAATACCAGGATAGTTACCTTCCAGGTTCACGGTGGCTGCGTAGTTGTAAAATTCGTCTCGACTAACACTTTTCAATGATTCGAACAAACCTCTGGTACTACGCAGAAGATTTGCATAGCCAATCAGTCGTTCCTCGATTCGAAGTTTGAAGAGACGCGCTTTAGAATCAAAACCTTCTTGCTGAAGATTGTATGCAGTTTTAAAGGCGGCCTGCTGCAAAAAGTAGGTTAAGAGGAGCCCCACCACCAAGACTGACCAAGGTAGTAGCTTGGTAAAATTAATACCATTCATATGTTACCCCCCGGAAAACCAAGGACATGTTGTTACATTGGTAGCTTAGATGCCCCACTCAAATTTATTATTCTTAAACAGATTTAAGCAGGCCTCCACAACTGCTGGATCATAAAATGTAGCTTTATTTTTTTCGATTTCTTTCAGCGCGATGTCTATCCCTTTAGAGGGTCGATAAGGTCTATGCGAATTTATAGCCTCCACAACATCAGCCACGGCCAAAATCCGAGCTTCCATAATAATCTCATTTCCTTTTAGGCCCTTCGGGTAACCAGAGCCATCCAACCTTTCGTGATGCTGCAAAACTATTTGACCAACTGGCCAGGAGAAATCTATGTCTTTAATGATTTCCCACCCAATATCCGAGTGAGTCTTAATCATGGACAATTCATTAGCTGTCAGCCTGCCCGGCCGGTTAAGGATCTCAGCTGGAATGCCAATTTTTCCAATATCATGAATACTTGCACCCAACCTCAAACCTTCTATTCTGTCTTCATCCCAACCTAGTTCATTTGCAATAGCGACACAGAGTTCTGCCACGCGGTGCTGATGCCCCGCCGTATAAGGGTCACGATATTCGATAGTATTAGAAATTGCCTGTACGGTCTGCTTATAGGCAGTCACCACCTTGTCGCCTGATAATAATCGCTCTAATTCAGAACCTGCACGCCCAGAGAATAACGCAATCACCGAACCAATTAGCTGCTCATCGTCAATGGGCTTATCGTTGAGTACTGCCATGATGCCCAGTAAATCCCCTCGACTCCCATAGAGCGTAGTACCAGCATAGGAATTAACCCCCATACTGCATAACATACGATCGCCGGGAAACAATTGTTGAACATCATTTTGGTATATGCAGAGACCACCAGCAACAACAGTGGCGCAAGGTGTACCTGCAAGTTCATAGCTCACCGTATCGGAAAACTCACCATCTACCCATAGGACAATGGTTGAAGCCGTGTCTGACTTATCATTTACTAGGGCAATGAAGACGCATTTTGCCTGCATAACTGCAGCAAGGTTTTCGGCCAGATTTTCCAGAAAATTCTTACCGGTCAAGCTGGCTGTGCCGTTATTAACAAAACACCGAACCCCATTCAGCTTGTGGTTTTCATCCGCCATATGTTTCGCTTCAGTGATGTCGTGAATCAGACCAAATGCTGAAACGATATTGCCATTTATGAATTCAGCCTGACCAATTGAGCGAATCCAACGCTGTTCCCTTTTTTTGTTATAAACACGTAGCGTAAGATCCCAGCCTTCACCTTCTTCAAGACACCGGTGCATTACCTCCCTAATGCTCGCGGCATCTTCGGGATGATAAAACTCATATAAAGAGTCCAACGTGGGCTGGTAGTCAGATGGCACACCAAAAATCTGGCAAGCTTCATTAGTCCAAAACAACTTTTTAGCTTGAGCATCAAGCTGCCAAGCTCCAATTTTTCCGAGCTTTGCAAGTTGTGAGAACAGCGAACATTCATCAATGTCGATCATGTTTCTTTCCAAAGAGCCTTCACCGGCCATATAGGAATGATCACCTATCAAGATAGTTTTCCCACATGGGCACATTTAACCCCGTCGGTAGTTTTGAACTATTCATTTTCACACGGCCCTTTGGGTCTCGCCCGCCGAAACACCAACAAAACCTAACAGTCACTATAATCTCACATAAGC
>JBFICW010000061.1:0-5238 GCA_041581635.1 Porticoccus sp.
ATAGTCGACGGCCTCTTTTGCTGTCGGATGATTGCGCAGGCTGCTCCGGTAAAAGCGGTCTGCCTGGTCCATGAGTTCGTATAGTGCTTTGCGTCGTTGACTGGCGGCATCGTTGTGGCTGACTTCGCGGGGCACTTCCAGCCCCACGTGTTTGGCAAGATTTTCAACGGCTTCAGGAAAGGAAACACGGTCAAAGTCGATGACGAACCCAATGGCGTTGCCGCCGGCCCCACAACCAAAGCAGTAGTAGAATTGTTTGTCCTGGCTGACGGTGAATGAAGGGGATTTTTCATCGTGAAAGGGGCAGCATGCAGAGTGATTTTTGCCTGATTTTCTTAGGTCCAGGCGGATGCCCACCACATCGACAATGTCAATCCGATCAAGGACGTCATCGATGAAGCTTTGTGGGATTCTACCTGCCATGGAGGTCTCTGATTTCGCCGTCGTAGGTTATTGGATAATCCGGACAGCTTAATGGGATTAACATAGCAATAGAATAGCTAACCCTATCAATTTTGTTTTTGCAGACAACGGTTAACTAGTTGGATGTTTATTTCGTGGTTAAGCAAAGTCGGAGGACATGCGAATACTTAAGGTCGGCGATGACCTGCGGGGCTTTAGTCGTGAAGTCAGGCACCTTGAAAGGTGCCTTAACTAAAACAGCGATCTTTTGTTGTGAGCCTAACCGAGTTTGGCTTTGATCATTCCGCTGACCGCGCCTACATCAGCGCGGCCCTGAATTTTTGGCTTGAGAATGCCCATAACCTTGCCCATATCGCGCATAGATTCTGCGCCGGAGGAGGCAATGGCCTCATCAATCATGCCGGTGAGTTCTTCTTCGCTCAGCGCCTCGGGCAAAAACTCTTGAATGACTTCAATTTCTGCCTGCTCTTTGTCGGCCAGTTCCTGGCGTCCAGCACTCTCGAATTGGCTGATAGAATCGCGGCGTTGTTTGACCATCTTATCCAGCACCGCAAGCAGCCTGGCATCGTCAACTTCAATACGCTCGTCTACTTCAATGCGCTTGATCTCTGCTTGAATGAGACGGATAGCGCTTAGGCGCTCTTTAGCCTTCGCGCGCATGGCATCTTTCATTGCACTGGTGACTTGGCTTTTCAGCGATTCGCCCATGACTTATTCCTCAAGCAGACTTTTTATAAAAAATATTTCTAACGCAAAAAGCGCCGACATTGCGGCGCTTCAAGGATAGGCGGTACGGCCTAGTAAATCAGTAAAGATTTAGTAGAGGCGTACAAACTTTTTGGTTTCGCGAGACTGCTTCTTAGCGTGACGCTTAACAGCAGCGGCAGCCTTACGTTTGCGCTCCCAAGTAGGTTTCTCGTAGAACTCACGGCGACGAACTTCTGCCAATACACCAGCTTTCTCACAAGAACGCTTGAAACGACGTAGAGCCACATCAAAAGGCTCGTTTTCTTTAACGCGAACGAAGGGCATGTAACCTCTATCCTGTTGTCTTAAGTTTTTGTTTCGGTACCGAGTTAACGGCACAACTTCAAGGGCGCGTATTCTATACATATCCTCGGGTAGTTGCAAAACTTTTGTCGGTCGCTGTCGAGGCCGCTAACTGCATGAATTTGGGGTGTTTTTAACGTATGATTTCGGCATCTTAAAAATCAGCCAGAAACAATGTTTAACGTGAGCTTCAGATAATGCGCGTATTGGGAATAGAAACCTCCTGTGATGAAACAGGCGTTGCTGTCTACGATAGCGAGCAGGGCTTGCTGGCGCATACACTTTATAGTCAGGTCGCGGTTCATGCTGAGTATGGTGGCGTTGTTCCTGAACTGGCCTCCAGAGATCATGTTCGTAAGTTGTTACCTTTGATTCGCGAAGTGCTGGCTGAAGCTCATCTCACATCAGCTGATATTCAGGGCATAGCCTATACCTCAGGCCCGGGCCTGATAGGTGCGCTGATGGTGGGTGCAAGCATGGGGCGCTCTCTGGCCTATGCCTGGCAGGTGCCCGCCATAGGCGTTCACCATATGGAAGGTCATCTACTGGCCCCGATGTTGGAAGATAACCCACCAGAATTTCCTTTTGTGGCGCTCTTGGTCTCGGGAGGTCACACCCAATTGGTTGAAGTAAAGGGAATTGGTCAGTACCAGATTCTCGGTGAGTCTCTGGACGATGCCGCAGGCGAAGCTTTTGACAAGGCGGCCAAAATGCTCGATCTGGATTATCCCGGTGGCCCCGAGATCGCAAAGCTGGCAATGCAAGGCGATGCCCGTCGATTCCGGTTTCCAAGGCCCATGACAGATCGGCCGGGATTGGATTTTAGTTTTTCCGGACTAAAAACATTTACTTTAAACACCATTGCTGAACACCGTGGTGATGATGTGCTGCCTGATGATCAGACGATGGCGGATATCGCCTGTGCCTTTCAGGAGGCGGTGGTGGATACTCTGGCGATCAAATGCCGACGAGCACTTGAGCAGACCGGATTGAAGACCTTAATTATTGCCGGGGGTGTCTCAGCTAATACTCGGTTGCGAGAGAGGCTGTCAGAGGCGTTGGCTAAGGTGGGCGGCGAGGTCTTCTATGCCCGCCATGAATTTTGTACAGACAATGGTGCCATGATTGCGTATGCAGGCTGCCAGCGCCTCTTGGCGGGCCAAGAGGAAGGTTTAACTATTTCAGCAAAGCCTCGTTGGCCCATGGATACGTTGCCAGCCTTGGTGGAGGGGTAAAGCTATGGATATTGTGTATATCAATGACCTCAAGATAGACACCATTATTGGTATTTACGATTGGGAGCGAGAAGTCCGTCAGACCATTAGTCTCGACCTCGAAATGGGAACCGATATCCGCAAGGCCGCCGAGACGGATGATATTCAGTACGCGCTGGACTACAAAGCGGTGTCAAAACGATTAATCGATTTTATCGAAGGCAGTGAGTTTTTACTGGTTGAAACGATGTCTGAGCAAGTGGCCGATATTATCCGCAAGGAATTTAATGTTCCCTGGTTGCGGCTGCGGATCGGTAAACCGGGTGCTATTCGTGGTGCGCGTGATGTGGGTATTGTCATTGAACGTGGAGAGCGCTGCTGATGGCGCGTGTTTATCTTAGCCTTGGCAGTAACATTGAACAGCAGCGTTACCTTACCGCAGCACTGGACGCACTGAGTGACCAGTTTGGTGAATTGTTGATTTCGTCAGTCTATGAAAGTGTTTCCGTGGGGTTTGATGGGGATAATTTTTATAATCTGGTGGTGGGTCTCGATACCGAGCTCAGTGTTGGTAATTTGTCCGCCAATTTAAAAGCGCTTGAGGATCAACATGGTCGCCGCCGGGATTGTCCCCGCTTTAGTGCGCGTACATTGGATATTGATATCCTGACGTATGATGAGAGGACTGGCTGCGTAGAGGGTATTCTATTACCTCGTCAGGAAATTCTGGAAAATGCGTTTGTGTTATTGCCCTTGGCTGAACTGGTTCCCGAGGAAAGGCATCCGGTCGTTGGTCTGAGCTATATCGACTTGTGGCAGGATTATGATCAGGCCAGCCAGTCTCTATGGCCCGTTGATTTTAGTTGGCGAGGCTCTGAACTCTCTCGATCGTCGAGCAGTGCGGCCGAGCAATAATACAGGAGTAATAGGGATGTCGATGCCAAGACGTATTTCACGATGTTTCAATATTGACGACCTTCGCACGGTTGCCAAGGGGCGGCTACCCGAGTCACTGTTTGCCTATATTGACGGCGGTTCGGACGATGAGCAGACGCTCAGGCGAAATACCTCTACGTTTGACCGCTATGACCTCATACAACGAGCATTGGTCGATGTATCTCAAATAGATCTTTCAACTACGGTGCTGGGTAAAAAAATTGATTGGCCGGTCATTTGTGCCCCTACGGGAATGACCCGAATGTTCCATTATCAGGGTGAAAAGGCGGTGGCCCGAGAGGCTGCAAAAAGTGGTACGTTTTATTCGCTGTCTACCTTGGCAACCACCAGTATAGAAGAGGTAGGGGCCGAAACGGATGGCCCAAAAATGTTTCAGGTCTACGTTCACCGGGATCGAGAGTTAAGCCGCGAATTTGTGCAGCGAGCCAAGACATCAGGTTTTGATGCACTCTGTCTTACCGTGGATTTGCCTGCACACGGAAATAGAGAGCGTGATCTACGTACGGGCATGACGCTTCCTCCCAAATTAACCCTTAAAAGTATATTGGATGTGTTGGTTCATCCAGCTTGGGTATACCGTTATCTCACCAGTGATCCCATTGTTCTGGCCAATGTGGAGCACAAGATCAGCGAGGGTACTGGCGAGGTATCGAATTTGTTGCAGTATGTGGCGAACCAGTTTGACCCCACGGTGACCTGGAAGGATGCAGAATGGATGATGTCTGAATGGCAGGGGCCCTTTGTGTTAAAGGGTATTATGTCAGTGGACGATGCAAAGAGAGCCGTTGAACTTGGTGCTTCCGCTATTGTTATTTCAAACCACGGTGGTCGCCAACTGGACAGCTCTCCGGCACCCTTTGATGTCTTGCCGGATATTGTCGATGCCGTCGGTGGGCAAATTGAGATTATTCTCGATGGCGGCATCCGTCGAGGTACCCATGTGTTGAAGGCGATGGCTCTCGGTGCCACAGCCTGCATGGTGGGCCGGCCATACCTCTATGGACTGGCCGCTGGCGGTCAGCCGGGTGTGGCCAGAGCGTTGAGCTTACTGCGAACAGAAATTGAGCTGGATATGAAGCTCATGGGTTGTAAAGACCTGTCTGACGTCACCCCGGATTGCCTGCGCAAAAGATAGGCAAGCTTAAACTTTCTGCCGAATATTGGGAGTACTACTCAGCACAGTCGATACAGAGGTGTGTGTAGGGTACAGCTTCAAGTCGTTTGAGGGATATATCTTCGCCGCAGTTGCTACAGCGGGTGTAATCACCAGATGCCATCCGTTCGAGTGCTTGGTTGATCTGGGTGAGCTCATTTCGCGATTCGTTACCAATGGCTTGCAGTACTTCATCATTTTGCCGTTCTTGTGCTTGCTCAGACCAGTCGGGAGAGTGCTCAGCCGTCATCCCTGTTTTTACACGAGAGATACGTTGCATCAGCACGTCTCTGCGCGATTCCAGGCTTTTCTTAATGCCGATCAGCTCTGAGTTGTTCATAACATATCCCTGATGTTGGTTTTTAAAATAGAGTGACCGGGCTTTATCAAAGCCCGGTCAGCATTGACGAATTATTGGATGTCAATTCGTCGTTGTTTTGG
>JBFICW010000062.1:0-4956 GCA_041581635.1 Porticoccus sp.
ACCCTGAGCACACGTGTTTTCGGGGTGGCCAAGGAGAGAAACATGCCGACGATACGCAAGCTCCCTAGCGGCAAGTTTCAGGCCATTGTGCGCCTGAAAAACCTCAAGCCAATCTACTCTACTTTCCCCACCAAAACCAAAGCCAAGCAATGGGCCCAGGCCGTCGAAAATGACACGGCTCTAGCACGCAAACTTGCTTCAGGTGGTGACCTATCTCTACAACAAGCCGTACAGGTCGACACCAACAAAGGTGCCCTCAAAGTTCTGATTCCACTCTTTGTTGACTGGACAGATGAGTACATCGCCAAAACCGACTTTGGCGACCTTTCTACAATTGGTCGACTCAAGCGATAGAAGAAGCGCTTTGAAGGGAAACTGGTCACCGACATTCAGTCCGAGGACATAGATGAAATGTTACTGGAGCTGCAGGCCGATGGGCTAACAGGCTCAACACTGAATCGTTACAAGAGCAACCTGTCGAGTGTCTTCATCGCCTTCAATCGCCACCCGACCTATAAACGCCTAAAGTTTTCCAATCCAGTTCGCAGCGAGTTTGTCTCCAGCTTCTCGGAAAACCCACCCAAAGAACGGTTTCTCTCCCCTGAGGAACAAAGGACCTTGCTGTCTGCTGCCCAAGCCTCACACTGGGACAGGCTCTATCTATTGGCGTTAATGGCACTGACCACCGGAGCGAGACGGGGAGAGCTGCTGAAGCTTACCTGGCGCGACATCGACCTCACTCAAAAAACAGCCACTTTATGGAAAACCAAGAACGGCAAACCTCGTCTGCTTCCGCTAGTCCACTCTGTCGTGGAAGAATTGATGAAATTTCGCCAGAACAACGACCACCTGCTGTTCCCGTCAACTGTTGACCCTCACTCCCCTTTTGACTTCAAAAAGGCCTGGCAAGGTGCTCTCAAGGAATCCAAACTGCAAGGCCTGCGCTTCCACGACCTGAGGCATACAGCCGCATCTAACATGGTGGCGTCAAACCGGACATTATTTGAAACAGGGACACTACTGGGTCACAAACAAGCCAGCACCACCATGAGATATGCTCACCTAGCCCACCACCACACATCAAAAATGGCAGAAGACGTATGGGAACAGCTACATGGACAATAAGAAAACATCTTCTCTGGCTTCACTTATTGCTTATAAATTTGAAGTTGAAATTGACGAAGCCAATAGAGGCAACCCATATGCAGCGAAGGCACTCTTATCAGAATGCGCGAATCTACTGCGCACTGGGCAACCAATACCCGCAGAACTAAATGAGTGGCTGGCAAACCGACTGGACGCGGTAGCTCAGGGAAAAACTAAAGCTGATTATGAGAAAGGCTTGCAGTTGAATAATAGAAAAGCCCGAGAATTCGGGCCAGCCCGAGAGTACGAAGAACTAGTTGTCCGATCAATTATGAAATCCAAACTTGGAAGGCATAAGGGTTACACCAGCACTGATAAGGGTCCAGTCCCGACTGGCGCCTACTCTGAAGCCGCAGAGCAGTTCCACATTAGTCCCACTACAGCAGAATCGTATTACCTCAAACATGCTGACGGGCTGCGGGAGATGGACAAAATTGACGCGGAATTAAGGCGAGAAAACGAGGAATAACAACAAGTTCCAGATAACCTAGGAAAATATTTTTTTAGCTGGGACAGATCATCGAACTCATTTATCAAATACTGGCCTCCGCCTAACGGTATTAAACCAACTCAACGGAGACCATTTATGACCCAAACACACCAGCACCCATCTTCACAACCAGTTGACGACGCAATCGCTGCGATCAACGACTGGGCGACGACAGAGCAGTTCTGCCACCTGTTCCCCAACATTCCGGAAAAGACCATCCGCTGGCAGCTCACCAGACGCCACAACAATGGGCTCCACGAGCACGTTCGGATGATTGGGAAACAACGCTATATCAGTATTTCCGGATACGCTGAGTGGCTGATGCAGTAGACCACACCCCCCGAAACTAAAACATCAGCGGTAGCTATAACACCTCTACCCAAACACGATAAGCCCCTCGGAGAGAGGGGCCAAATTGAATCTCGGGAAAGAATTATGACCACTTATTCAACAGCATCAAATACAGACCTGAAAACAGAATCAGGTCAGCCAGCCAAAGTAATGCCCAACAAATCCGACATACCGGTACATAACGTGCTGGAGGTTCCAATATTTAATCTGTCACACCAGCAGGTTGGGGTCTTCGACCTGGATACCAATAAAGCAAAATTCGATTCTGGGCATACTCACGAGCAACCTCTGTACGCCAAATTTGGCGATGGTAATGATGTGATTCTGGCTACCAGTGTTCAGGATGCTGCCGCACTTTTAAAAATGAATCTCGAGCAGACAGCGACCATTGCTCCGCTCTTGGTGGATCAACTACAGCAGGTCTGCCAAGCCCTGGTTTCTACCCAATCTACACAATTCATTATCTGTGGGACTATCAGCAATCAGGTATACGTTTCTGGGGCCAGACAATTGGCCAGCACCAGGTCTTTCTATCCTCCATGTAATTATGCGAACTGGGCTAGCTTTATCACAGTAAAAGGCACGACCGAAGCTGGAGGCTATATCCTTCGCTGTAGTCAGGCGTCTGAGTCGACCAGCAAGCTCGCGCTTACTGAGGCGCATATTGAGCGACTGGAAGACGAGTGGATAGTTTTTGACAACCTCATTGTCTATCAACACATCACCGTTATCTGCGCGGAACCCAACGGGGGTAAGACGACTATTCTGAACTGGGTTTGCGGCCAGATCAGTGAGATTGCCGAAATAACCTATGTAAATGCTGACTGCTCAGGTGCCAATCTAAAAATGTACTATGACTATGCCAAACAGCATGGATTTCAACTGGTGAATTTTGATATGGCCAATACTACACCCGAGGAATTCATCCAGTCATTGTTGGAATCTCCCGACCTCACCCGGCAGATATTCATCCTCGACACCCTCAAGAAATTTGTCGACCTCATGAGCAAATACTCTGTAAAGACTTTCATGAAACAACTCCGCCAGCTTTGCGCCAGAGGCGCCACATTTGTATTGCTGGCACATACGAATAAACATAAGGGTGCCGATGGCCTCCCGCAATTTGAAGGGGTTGGGGATGTTAAAAGTGACTGTGATGAGCTGATCTACATGCTGCCTCAGTGGAATGACGATGGTTCTTTGACCGTCTCGACATATCCTGACAAGGTCAGGTGTAGCCGAATGACACCGGTAACCTTTTCGATCTCAAAAGATCACGAGGTCTCCATGACCGACTACGTCGATATTCTGTCTGAATCCAGGAAAAACGCGGATCAAGCCACTATCACTGCCATCACCACTGCAATCAGTACTGGCAACTGCAATCAAGGGGATATCATCAATGCCTGTAAAGGGCTTGGTGTGAGTAAGCGCCAAGTCACGCGTATCCTGGATCGCTACGCTGAAGGTGACTCCAGACTCTGGTCAAAGACCAAGGGGCCAAACAATGCCTCCTTGTACTCTATCGTCGAAGAAGTCTCTACACCGATAAACCAGTAGCTGAGTGGCAAACCGGCAACTCTGGAAAAACCGGTATAACCGGTAAAAGTGGGTAAACCCAGTACTCATGTGGGTTAGACCACTTTTACCGGTTTGCTCACTTTTACCGGTTTTCTCACATTTCCGGTGGGCACACTTTTCCCGCCATCCTGCTAACTATCCAATACAGATACCTGGCCGTCCGCCGAGAGCGTGTGCCGCGCGAACAAAGCGAAGCGGCCGTTCGCGCAGGGCACGGAAGCGGGAGGTGGTCGGACAGGGGCGGGGAAACCAGGCAAATGAACCCGTCAGATTAGTACTCGACCGATATGCTGCCAACCTCAAACCCAATACCGATATATGGCCGATACCCTATATTTCAGAATGGCAATAGGGGGCTGCGCTGTGGGGATTCCAAATATTCAATACGATGTTCTAACAGGCTGAAATACTGGTTTGTGACTATATTCACCCGATAGGCTAACTGACCTGATCAGTTGCACCAGGATCGCTTTGTGTCCCCCTCATAGGGATACCCCAGCCCTTCCTCCACAAGCCAGGTGGATAAGGCTCGACCATCTACGCAGACATCCGCCAATAACCGAAAGTACTTGTCCCGGCGCAGATTGCGTAATTCTACCTGTCTGGCACCCGTGACCACGTCCCTCGTGAATGCCCTTGCCGTTTTGGCTAGCCGTTTTTCTGCTGGACACTGACCTCGAATCTCCGGTGTATCAACCCCGCTGACACGGACGCTGTTGGCTTCCCCGATGATGGGCGGCCACTCTTCAATTCGTACAGTAAATGTGTCGCCGTCATAGACCCCGACAATGGAATCAACGACAACATGCCCATAGGATTTGGGAAGGTTTTCAATACAGGGGTTGGCTTCAGCAGTAGAAACCAGAACGAATCCAGTAAATACCAGGAAACATAGGCGCACAGTTTTGTCCTTTAGGTATCAGAGCGGAGAACGTCCTACTCGCCAAGATACCTTTCCTGGCTTCACTGACTATCCCTGAATCCCTTGAGCTGACGCGAAAAATTACCTGCGATCTTCCTTTAACTTTGAAGGCCTCATCAACAGCTATGCCCCATTACTGGATTGAGGCATGGGCTGTCCTGAAGGGGCACGAGTTTAATAATGGCTGAGGGTGACACCAAGCAACGGCCAGAGCAAATCAAGTGCCGCAGGTTTTCAGAAAATCCCTCACCTGCCTACGCCGGCAGTACTTACCTGTCAGGACTTGCAGGTGAAACCTCCCCCCCCCTTACGCTTTCACACTACACGACACATCTACCCCCCCTATCAAACGCTGCTGCCTCATCTCCCCTCCATCACCTGGCTTGCGCTTACGCGCCAGTCTGGGGGTTGGCTCGACCTGACTGACTCCTCATCACCACTCAATTATCCAAGGGGAGAAGAACCA
>JBFICW010000063.1:0-4682 GCA_041581635.1 Porticoccus sp.
CCAATTCACGGGAAACTTGCTCAGTTAACTCCAATGATTCTGAGCTACCATAGGGCACTTTCAACATGGTCATCGTCGAACCTAAGCCCAGAAAGCCCATCCCATGGCGACGCTTGCTCAAAATGGCTTCTCGCTGACCCTCTAGAGGTAAGCCATTGATTTCCACCACATTATCCAGCATTCGAGTGAAGACAGACACGACTTCCCGGAAATTATCCCAATCAAAACGAGCATCGTCTGTGAATGGATCCAGTACAAAATTGGTCAGATTCACCGAGCCTAACAAGCAGCTTCCATAGGGTGGCAACGGCTGCTCGCCACAGGGATTGGTGGCACGAATATTTTCACAGAACCAGTTGTTGTTCTGCTGGTTCACCTTATCGATCAGAATAAAACCGGGTTCAGCGTAATCGTAGGTGGACGTCATGATTACATTCCACAACTGACGGGCTTTTACCGTGCGGTAAATACGACAAGCCACCAGCCCTTCATCGTTAGTGATATATCCACTGGTGGTAGGAAATTCACGCCACAACAGGGTGTCATCCGTTGGATCGACGGTACCTTGCTCTATTTCTTTATGGGAAACAGGGAAGCTCAGGGACCATTCATCGTCACTCTTCACTGCTTCCATAAATCCTTCGGCAACCAACAGCGACAGATTGAACTGACGCAACCGGCCGTCTTCGCGCTTGGCCCGAATAAAATCAACCACATCAGGGTGACTGATATCAAAGGTTGCCATTTGTGCACCGCGACGGCCACCGGCGGAAGAAACGGTAAAACACATCTTGTCAAAGATATCCATAAAGGACAGTGGCCCGGAAGTGTATGCTCCCGCGCCGGAGACGTAGGCACCTCTAGGGCGCAGCGTGGAAAATTCGTAACCGATGCCACAGCCAGCCTTTAGTGTCAGGCCAGCTTCAAGATTTTTTTCGAGGATGCCCTTCATTGAGTCTTCAATAATACCGGACACTGTACAGTTAATTGTTGAAGTGGCAGGTTTGTGCTCAAGTGCACCTGCATTTGAAATAATTCTGCCAGCTGGAATCGCACCATTGCGCAGCGCCCACAAAAACCGCTCATACCACAGCCCCCGCTTTCCCTCATCCTCTACATCAGCGAGAGCGCGGGCAACACGACGGTAGGTGGCGTCGATGGTTTCATCGACAGGATTGCCATTTTTATCTTTGAGGCGGTATTTTTTATCCCAGATATCCTCTGAGGCAGCTTGCAGCTTTATTTCGATGGCGGCGGGCTCATCCGTAGTCTTCAATGCTTCAATCGACATAATGGTCCTTTTCCCGTTTTACATAAGTGATTGATCTAGCGCTGAACACCCTTATTTGGTGGGATATTGACACTCTCCCCACCCTTTTATCGCAGTTTTTTCTGGTTAAAAAAACTGCTTTTTGGCTACCAGCGATTACCGTAAGACAGCACCCAGTATACAAGATATTGTGCCTTCTGCCAGAATAAACACTACAAGTAGTATTATAAGCAAAAATCTATCCGCAAGACTAATTCCGCGAGCAGTCACTTTGCCGCTACCCCACGAGAAACAAAGGGCGGCCACCGCGAAGACCCTAAATTAGAGACGACAGTCTAAAGAAGAGAAGTGACAGTTCATGACCAAATAGAGCCAAAATGGTCAGAAAAAATCATTTCCTCAAAAAACAGCCCTTTCCTTGGAAAAACAAACTGCTTCAAGGATAATGCCCCAATATCTGCAAAAACTAGCCTCAGATACTCATATACCCAAACATACTAACCAAAAGGATCCCCCATGATCATTTCTGAAAATGCTGTGGTGCTTTTTCACTACACACTCACCGACGCGGAAGGCAATCAGCTTGACTCGTCCACTGGACAAGACCCTCTGGCATACGTGCACGGGCACAAGAACATTATTCCCGGCCTTGAAAAAGCACTGGAAGGGAAACAAGCCGGCGATGTCATGATAGTTACTATCGAAGCTGCTGAAGCTTATGGAGAGCGCCAAGAACAAATGGTGCAAGAGGTTCCACGTACATCTTTTCAAGTTGAAGAAATGGAACCCGGTATGCGCTTTGAAGCGCAGACCCCCAATGGACCCGTGTCTGTTGTTGTCACTAATGTGACTGAAGAACTCGTTACTGTCGATGGCAACCACCCACTAGCGGGCAAAGACTTAACGTTCGATGTGAAAATTGATAGCGTTCGCGAAGCATCGGAAGAAGAACTTTCCCATGGACACGTACACGGGCCTGGTGGACATCAGCACTAATTTGCACAATGTATTTGCTTAAGTAAATAACATAAAAAAGGCAGCCTGATCAGGCTGCCTTTTTTATTGCACGACAAACTTAAACCTACTGGCTCATATTACGAATAAACAATGCAGCCCCATAGATCATACTCATCGGCGTGTTCAATCGTAACCGACACCATATCTCCGGGCTGAAGCCCCAGCTTTTCGACACTCTCAATGTCATTGATAAAGACATTACCATCAATTTCCGGCGCATCTGCAGCAGAACGGCCAATGGCACCCTCTTCATCCACTTCGTCAATTAGCACTTCCAGTGTCTGCCCCACCTTGCGCTGCAGTCGTCGCGCACTGATGGCCTGCTGGGTTTCCATAAACCGCTCCCAGCGCTGTTGTTGAATATCTTCAGGCACGTGGTTGGGCAAGTCATTGGCCTTGGCACCATCTACCGGTGAATATTTGAAACAACCTACGCGATCCAACTCGGCCTCTTCCAGCCAGTCCAGCAACAACTGAAAATCTTCTTCGGTCTCACCGGGGAACCCAACGACGAAGGTGCTACGAATGGTTAGATCCGGACAAACGGCTCGCCAAGCTTTGATTCGCTCCAACACTTTTTCTTGATTGCCAGGACGCTTCATCAACTTAAGAATCTTGGGACTAGCATGCTGAAAGGGGATATCCAGGTAAGGCAGGATTTTCCCCTCTGCCATCAGTGGAATCACCTTGTCTACATGGGGGTAAGGGTACACATAATGCAAGCGCACCCAAACACCCAGCTCACCCAATGCCACAGCCAGATCTTGCATCCGGGTTTCCAGTGCATTGCCCTCGACAAAATCCAGCTTATATTTCACATCGACACCGTAGGCACTGGTATCCTGAGAAATGACCAGCAACTCACGCGTGCCGGACGCCACCAGTTTTTTCGCCTCATCCACCACCTCGGAGATAGGCCTACTGACCAAGTCACCGCGCATATCGGGAATAATGCAAAAGGTGCAGCGATGATTGCAACCTTCGGAGATCTTCAAATAGGCATAGTGCTGCGGGGTGAGCTTGATCCCCTCGGGCGGCAATATATCTTCGTATGGTTTGTGGGGTTTGCTTTCACCGTCACTAACTTCTGTCACATTTTGCGAGGGGGGGATAAATTCATGGACAGCTCCCAGCACTGTATCGTAATCAGCTGGGCCACTGACACTCAATACATCGGGATTAACCGCCTTAATCGCCTCGGCATCAGCCCCTTTACCCATACAACCCGTCACGATAACTTTGCCGTTTTCCTTCATCGCCTCGCTGATCGCATCCATGGATTCCTGTTTGGCTGAGTCAATAAAGCCACAGGTGTTGACCACGACAACATCGGCATCCTCATAATTAGGACTGATATCGTAACCATCCAATTTAAGCTTGGTCAGGATGCGCTCGGAATCCACCAGGGCTTTCGGACAGCCAAGGGAAATAAAACCGACTTTTTGTGTTTCAGAAGACTCGGGCATGGGAGGAGTATCGTATGAATGAAGATGAGAGGGGCTGCATTGTACAAAAACCAAGCTCGTAACAACAGAAGACTATGCTATGTGCAAACTTCTGCTAAATAGAATCCGTTGTGCCATCGCACCTTGACATATGAAATTTCATATATATGATAATTCGCATATTAAGTGCCCGCTCAGATAACAAACCACGCCTATGAAAATTTTATATATCTGCACCCACAACCGCTGCAGAAGCATTCTATCCGAGGCGATCACCAACCACCTGTCACTCACCAAGGTTCAGGGCAGAGTTGAGGCTAAAAGTGCTGGCAGTCAACCCGTCGGTGAGGTGCACCCCCTATCCATACAATATTTAAAAGAAGCTGGCATTGCTACCGAAGCTCTTGCCAGCCAATCTTGGGACGAGCTGGAAACATTTGCCCCCGATGTGGTGGTGACCGTCTGTGACTCTGCTGCCGGAGAATCTTGTCCCCTGTGGTTTGGCAAATCAGTCAAAGTCCACTGGGGGCTTGCCGACCCGTCAAAGATTGAAGGCAGTGATGACGAAAAAGCACAGGCTTTTCGTGAAACCATTGCTGAAATCCAACAGCGGGTCACTCAGCTGCTGGCTCTGGAAACAGAACACATGACTCAGGATGAACTGCGTTCAGCCCTTAACCAATTGGGGGCCGTTTAACATGGCCGTCAGTGATATCAACTTGCCCAATGTGGTGCATGATCAGTTTCACGAACTCAAACAGTCTCATTTCAAACAACCAACCACAGCACACAAACCCCGTATTCTGTTGTTATACGGTTCTTTACGCGAACGCTCATATAGCCGACTGGTGATAGAGGAATGTGCCAGACTGTTAAAGTGCCTGGGTGCAGAAACACGTATTTACAACCCTTCAGGCTTGCCATTACCCGACGACAATGCCGATGGCGAC
>JBFICW010000064.1:0-4543 GCA_041581635.1 Porticoccus sp.
TTCACCCAGGCTGAAAACTGCTCGACGGGCATGGGGCGTCCGAGGAAGTAGCCCTGAACACAATCACACTCGAGGCGAGTGAGGTATTCAAGCTGAGAGGCCGTCTCTACGCCCTCGGCAACAACGTTTATTTTGAGTTTGCTGGCCATGGCGAGAATGGTCTCAATGACGACGGATTTACTGGAGGAATTGCTACCAATGCCGTTGACGAATGATTGGTCAATTTTAAGCCCGGTTACCGGGAAGCGGGTCAGGTAGCTCAGCGAAGAGTAGCCAGTGCCGAAATCATCGATGGAAATGCCGACGCCCATTTCTGACAGCTCGTGCAATGTTTTGGCGACCTGTTCCGTCTCTTCAATCAACAGTCGCTCGGTGATTTCAACGGAGACCGGCAGGTGTTTGCTGGCCTCTAACACCAACTGCATCCAGCGAGCCAGCGCCTGGTCTTTGGTCTGGAACAGTCTTGGCGATACATTGATTGACAGGGCAATGGGTTGCTCGCGGCCATCATTAATTTGCTGTAATGCCGCTGAGGCTTTTTTCATGATCAGGTAATCAATCTGATTGATCAGGCCGGTTTCTTCTGCAATGGGCACAAACTCTGCGGGGGATAACCAGCTCCCATCAGCTCGTTGCCAGCGTGCCAGTGCCTCGCAGCCGAGAACTGTTTTCTCTTTTGTTGAAACGATGGGTTGCAAATGTACCGTCAGTTCATCATCGCGTATTGCGGTAACCAAGTCGTTGTACAGGCGGTGCCGGTATTCGGATCTGAGTTGCATTTCTTCGGTATAGAAATACCAGCCGCTTCGGCCACTTTTCTTCACTTCATACATGGCCTTGTCGGCATTGACAATAAGGTCATCGGCGCTATCGGCATCCCCCGGATAGAGGGCGACCCCGATGCTGGCACCGCAATGTACTTCTGCGCCACCAACCTTGAACGCCAGCCCCAGTGCCGCGACTAGCTTGGCGGCGACTTGATCGGCGACCGCATCACTGCTGACATCGTGGAGAATGACTGTGAATTCGTCGCCGCTGTGCCGTCCGACGGTATCCGATGCCCTGAGGCAGCCGCAGATTCGACGGGCAGATTCCTGCAGCACCAAATCGCCTTCGCGGTGACCGTAGTTATCGTTGATGGATTTGAAGTTGTCGAGATCAACGAATAGCAGGGCTATGGAATTCCCGGATCGCCGTGCTCTGGACATGGCGGTTTCCAGCCGGTCACGAAACAGTTCGCGGTTTGGCAAATTGGTCAGGCTGTCATAGTTTGCCTGGCGTTCAATCTTGGCATCGGCGATTTTTTTCTCGGTGATATCCTGAATCGCACCCACTATCTCGAAGCCCTTATCATTATCGTGAAGAGGGTCGCCGATCAGCCGGTACCACGTAGAGCCATCCCGGGAGTTAACTTCGAGATCCACGCTCGTGCCGTTGGTTAATGCCTCGCGCAATAGCTGGGCAATATTCAGTGATTCGCCGGGGCTGAATTGCTCTGCAAAGGTTTCAATGGGTAATTGTGATACCCCCGGTTCCAGTTTCAAAAAGGCGCGAGCTTGCTCGGATAATTCACTGATCACCCCGGACTCATCCAGCCGCCAGCCGCCGATCTTGGCGACGGTTTCAACCTCATGCAAAAATTCGGTATGTCGTCTAAGAACACCCTGATAGTGTTTTTGGCTTTCGAGATTGCGCCGGTACACCAGTAGTAACAAGAAGAACAATAGTCCAACAAGTGCAGAGGACACCCGTATCAGAATTAATCTCGGGGTATTGGCATCAGCATTGGTCGCAGGGATTGCTCCTATTTGCCAGGATCCTCCGCCAAAATTGACTGTCTGGGATACTGCGTCGGGTTGGTCAAAGATTTGTTCACGGCCATAGAAGCTCTCTCCAGTTGAGCCGCTGCCATCCCTGCCGCGTATGGCAATTTTTATCCCCAGTTCGGGGTCGAGTAGACCGGCTTCACGATATACAGCCGCCACATCAATCGGGGCAGAGACAATTCCCCAGTTTTCCAGCTGGCCTCCCTGTTTAATTACTCGAACCGGTGCTCTGCCGACAAATGCTTGCCCGCCCTGAACCAGATCAACGGGGCCAGCAATAATCGGCGTATTAGCATCTATGGTGCGTAGTACAGCCGGAAGCTGGAGGGGGTTTTTACGGTAATTCAGGCCAATAGCAGCTTCGTTGCCTTGACGAGGATAAATGTACCGGATAACCAGATCTGGTGCGGCGGCAAGGTTGATCAGTTGTGGGTCAGCTTTTAGGATGGTCGCAGCGTAATTTTGAAATTCATCCTCTCCAAGATCTGGATTCGCGGCGATAAACGCGGCAACACCACTGAGTTCAGCTAGATTGCGCGCCAGTACCTGTTCCAGCTGTGAGCGCACTGATGCAAGTCTCTCGAGAGTCTGGATTGATCGCTGTATCTGAGCATCCTGTCGGTGCCATGTTTCCAGTCCCTGCTCGAGCAATAGCACCAGCGCAAAAACGGCTATCTGCCAGCCACGGGCACGGCCGCTTCGCCAAAAGACAAAGGCAGTCAGCAGGATGAGTAATGCCGCAGCTGCCCAGATCAAGGCTGTCGGTGTGAATCGATTGTCACTGGATTTGGCAAATAGCAATGACTTGGGGTCGTATGGCTTTTCGATTTCCCCAAGCCGGTCGAGGATGTCGTAGGTGCGTTGCCAGCGCTTGATATCGACATGCCCCAGATCGACCACTGGATAAAAGGTGTAATCATCGATTAATTGGGCGAATTGCTGGTTATAGGTTTCCGGGTCATCGTAGTGATAGACGTAACGTGGCTGGGTCTTGGCAATACGGGTGGCGATGTCCGCGCGGTGCTCCAGTGCATAGCGCCAGCCGTTGAGGGTTGCCCGGAGGAACTTTTCCGCCAGTTCCGGGCGCTCACGAGCCAACTGACCACTGGTGTACAGCATATCGCCGTAGAATTGAATGCCGTGGTCACTCGGTATCAATGAATTAAGTTTCAGGCCGAGCTCTCGTGCGCGAATACGTGCTGAGATGCCATAGGTGACAATCGCATCGGCCTTTTCGTCGAGTAGCGATTCAATGCTCACAGGTGCATCCACGAAATGTACCCGCTCCGAATCAACGCCATTCATGAAGAACATGGCGCGTGCTTCGAGGCGGGTATCGTCTGAAGGGATTGCGGCAATGCGGAGTTGGGATGCCTGCTTCACACCGAGGAGTGGTTGCTTCTCCAGTGAAAATAATGCCCCGGGCGAACGCTGAAAGATAGGCGCCAGTACCGAAAGGTCATACCCCTGCCCACGGTAAATAAATACATCGCTACCACCGATGGCAAAGTCGGCGCGGCCACTCACCAGCTCTTCTAGTGGTGACAGGAATTGGCCGTCAGGAGTCGCCGCTGAGCGGATGTCGACGTCCAGACCCTCGCGTTCATAGTAACCTTGCCAAAGTGCCGCATAGTAACCGGCGAACTGAAACTCGTGCTCCCATTTGAGCTGCAGGGTAACCTTTTCAGTTGCTAACACCTGCTGGCAAATACAGGCCAGAATCAGTAGGGCGCACGACCGGGTAACTAGCTGAAACTTTTTAAACATCGGGTCAGTACCAAATCCTTAAATAGAGTGAGGCCGAATCAGATTGGTAGCAGGCACACGTCTATCAATTATCTCTATCGGCACTGTTATTTAATTATTTAATGGAAACGACGGAAGTATAGCCATCGTTTCTATTTGCGGTTATCAGAAGGCCGACTCTGATCGCAAGGCATTTATCATAAAGTGATTAGGCGAGCTTGAATTTTATCGGTTTAAAAGCGACAAGCCCTTCTTGGGTATAGACCTTACAAGAGAGGGCGCTGGTGCGCAAATCAGGGTATTAATTATTAGTTAGCACGTTAGAGAATGTTCAGAAAATCATGCGGACAAAGTCCAGAAATGAAAAAGGCCTGCGATTGGTTGCAGGCCTTTAAAATAGTGGTGCCCGGAGGCGGAATCGAACCACCGACACGAGGATTTTCAATTAGGCTGATAGTTTTAATTAACCATTAATAATCAGTCACTTATGGCGCATTGTCTTGTTTGTTTATGTGGTTCAGTGTATCTGACGTATGTTTGATCATATTTGATCTGGCACATCCAGTCGCAATTCAATACGTTATAAGCGATTTTCTAGACTCATAACAGCGGAGCTTCCACGGTTAACGACGTGGGTGTAAATTTCCGTCGTTGATTTTTTAAGGTTATCGATTATGATCAATAGTTTAATGATTGAATAAGAACATTGCACGGAGGCTTGTTTTGTTAGTAATCTCATCTCTGGATAAATTTGTTAATCATCTGATTTTTAAGTCAAAATCCACACCTTTCAGCATCAATTACCCTCTGATACAGTGCCTTATAGTTAAAAGTCCTTTGGACTTATTGAATAACAGTTATTCCACCAACCACGTCAATAAATTGAGGAGTTCAATTGGATATTAAAGCCATACATGCAGGCGATGTTTTAGATATGCTATCTGCGATTAAGGACGGTTTTCTATTTGAAA
>JBFICW010000065.1:0-4018 GCA_041581635.1 Porticoccus sp.
GCTAAGTGGTTGGTTGGGTCGCTCTGTGCCAGAAACAAGCGATTGCCACGTTTATAAAGTGGCAGAATCTGATGTTTGCGTACCAGCTTTTTTTCCACAACTTCTTTGGGGCAGAGTTGCATGTTGTGGGCATCTAGATCGTAAAGGGGAGTGCCAAATTCGTTGGCAGCAACAGAGGCGATCAGGTTGGCGGGTAAGATGTTGTGATGGGTCAGGTATTGAACAAAATTAACCTTATCCCTTTCGCATTCGGCCAGCGCTTCATGGGCGGCTGTTTCTTCCATAAGGCCGTCAGCCACCAAGCGTTTCGACAGGCCTCTGAGCGTATCGTTGTTTTTCATGGGTGAAAAATGTCCAGTAATTCTGCGCGCTGGGGCTGATGGTAATACATGCGGACTATCGGGACCAGAGTTAACACTGTGAGATATCAGCAGCGAGGCATGTTCTGCTTGGAAATGTATAATTATGACAAAAAATGTCACGCAAGGCGTCTAGGTGCCGCGGTGGTATGGGCTTAATTCTGCTTGGCATGTCTGTTGCTTTGAGAGAAGTGCTGTTTTAATTATTTCTATTAATGGAGAGGCACAATGAAGAAACAAATGCAAAAGGGTTTTACCCTCATAGAACTGATGATCGTAGTAGCGATTATCGGTATCCTGGCCGCTATTGCGCTGCCGGCGTATCAGACATATATCATCAAATCCAAGGTTTCTGAGGGCATTCTCGCCGCTAGCCAATGCCGTACTTCCATTGCCGAGGTGTACCAAACAAGTGATTCCGGTACAACGCTTTCGGATAATGGTTGGGGCTGTGAATCTACATCGGCAACCACTCAGTATGTTGAGTCGATTGAAACTGATGCAGATGGCATGATTACGGTTACTCTGCAGGGCATTGACCCGGATGTTGATGGTGATACTATTCTACTGACGCCGGAAGATAGCACTGGTACCACATTAACTACAGCCGAGATCCCGACTCAGGTTTATAAGTTTAATTGTGACCCGGGGACTGTTGAGCCAAAATATTTGCCAGGGTCATGTAAGGAATAATTTTCATTTAAAAAACCCCTGCCATGGCAGGGGTTTTTTTTGTTGATTATTACGGTCGCTCAAATCGAGACTGGTAATTCTGCAATGTTGCCCCAGATAAGCCTGAGCGTAGCCAAGAGATTCCGTTGGCTAATCTAGTTGTCGCTGAGGGTATACTCACTGAGGTGAATTGTAAAAACAAAGCCTGCCTTATTTGGCAAGGCCCTTTGATCATGGGGTGTCAGTAGTGAGGTTTAATTTGGCGGATACGGCTAGCCTTGCAGGAAAGCCAGTAATTGGATTGGGAATGCTGGTTTTATTGCTACCGGCTGTTGCTCCAACACCGAGCCTATTGGTGCAACCCTGGTGTCTGAGGCTCGCTTTGCTGATGGTAATGGTGCCTCTGCTTATGGGGTGGTTGACGTTTCGTCAGGGAACTCTCGTGACCGTTCCTCGAAACCCGTTGGTAGCGGCTTTCAGTCTGATACTGATACTGGCATGCGGAACCGCTATTTTTGCCACTAATCAATATGATGCCTGGTACGGCGCAGCTAAATGGGCAGTCCTGCTGTTGCTGGTGGTAGTGACACACAACAGCATTCATGATGCCAAGGACAAACGTCTCATAATGAACTTTATTGCCCTCGGTGGGGCTTTCATGGCGCTTGTGGGGGTGTGTCAGTATCTTTTTGGGCTTGAGTTCTATCTGACTCCAACCCATGCCTATCCTTGGCCTTCAGGGACTTCCAGTCATAAAAACCAGGCATCCAGCTTTGTTGTCATGACATTGCCGATTGCTGTCTACCTGGCATTTCGTGCGACGAATGCCAAACGTTTTTTGTTTTGGAACTTGATGGTTGCGCTAATGGCAGCATTTTTAGTATACGGACGAGCTCGGCAGGCTCAGGTGGCTCTGCTTGTTGAGCTGCTGTTTTTTTTGATGATTTTTCGTGCCTTCTTTAAGGGGAAAGTTAAGTTACAAACGGAGTTAAAGGTACATCTACGGGTTCCTATGCTTATTAGCCTAGGCATCTTCATCATGCTGATACTGATGCCGCCAGTCGATGAGTCCTTTGGCCTACAAAATTCCGCAGTTGTCCGTTTGCTTGACCGGGACGATATTTATGGGCAGAAGGGTCTTAGCTTGGAAACGGCTTCTTCTCATCGGGTTAGCACTTGGACTAATACAATTGCAATGATCCCCGACAGCCTTATGGGTAACGGGTATCTTAACTGGCAGGTGGACTATCCGAAATATGCTGCCAATCCTATGGCAGCTTATAATCTTTCTCGAGGTTTTTATTGGCGTTATACTCATAATGATTACTTGCAAACACTGGTTGAGTTTGGTGTATTGAGTATAGCTGCCGGTATTTTGCTGTTGTACGGATTGGTTGCGGTCTTTAGGTCTGTGTTGGCTGCAGGAGATGGCGATGAGCTATCTATATATTGTGCGTTGCTAACGGGGTTGGTGGGGCTGGCTGTTGTAATGCTCTTCTCTTTTCCTCTATCCATGACCTTGCAGCCCGCCTATCTTTGTATTTATGTGGGTGCTTTTTCGGCAGCATATGCTACTCCTAACCACAAAAAATGGCATCTTCAAGGATCTTTTTTTACTGTTATATGCCTCTTGCTGGCTCTCCTGGGAGGATGGGTGGGTTACCGTGCTTCGTTGGCTTGGCACCATGCCCAATCCGGTGAGGCGGTTCATCGTCATATCGAGAAAGACCTGTATGACATGGAAAAATACCCTGATGTAACGGAGCTCCGCGATACGATTTACTATCGTGTGATGGCTTCTGAGATGGCAGATCCTTTTCACACGCGCTTGGACATGATGAGGGGCGGGCTTTTAGCCTATCTGGTTATTACTGAAAAGAATTCACAGAGACAGGCCTATTTTGCAGACAGAGCTCTTGAGTTTCTTGCTAAGGTCAGGCGAGCATTCCCTTATTACGCCTACCCTTATATTACTGAAGCACAAATCTGGGAGTCGATGCAAAAACCGCAACTCAGAAAAAAGGCTCTTGAGAAGGTGGTGGAGTTGGCACCTGGCGATGTAGGTTCGGTAAAAGCTATTGCCCTTATCAACTTGCAAGAGAAAAGCCCAGTTAAGGCCTTTTTGTTATTGGATGATTTTTTTAGGCGTTTTTATGACGGGCAGTTGTTAGATGTGTATTTATATTCAGCTCAAGAAGCTAACAGACAGAATGTCGCTATAGGGACGCTTTCAAAAATTGATCTTACAAAAAGAGGCTATATTTATAAAGGTGAAGTTTTGCATATTGAAAACGATAAAATTAATAGAGTTGTCAAAATACTTGCTAGCCAGGTGCGGAGCCAAGATTGATTTGTGGTGTTTTATATGGCGGCGCTTGCTGCTTGTTAAGGATAGAAGTGGTTATGTTGTTCATTATTGTAGGAGCAAAAAATCAATTCGTATAAAAAGTTAAGAACATAATGCTCGTTGCTCAAATTTTAGGCATAACATTTTCAATAGGATCAAATCAGAGCTGTTGTGCTGTGCGATAAGGGTTAAAAATTTGCTCATTATTGCTCCCGCTGTGTTGAGTCCTAGTATGTGTTTGGGAAAGGGGATCAGTGCGAGGAAATTCCATGCGAAACACTATGGCGATTGAGATTGTCGGTGAAGAGACATTGGCCGATTTCTACTCACCAAAAGTTATAGGATGGCAGTCTCCATTTTTTTACAATAACCCTTACATCTGGTGTTTGTTGTGAGCTCCCGCAGTAAAAAATTGGTTTTGTGTGTGGAGAGAATCATTCCTGAATGATGCACTAGTCCTTACTCCTTGGGCGCACGCTCTGCATGGAGGGGGCTGAAGGCCAAGTGGGGGCACATCGCTGTTTATGAGTAATGAATCGTTAAGTGTTGTTATGGTTTTTGGCCTGATTGTGCTGTTGGGCCTGATCTATGCCGTCATAGGCTATGTGACGGGGGCTTTCAGGCACTATGAGCGTGTAGA
>JBFICW010000066.1:0-3978 GCA_041581635.1 Porticoccus sp.
GCAGAATCATTCCACAAATCTGGCACACCGGCGCGGCGCGTATGCCCGGCAGCTGGCCCAACCCGGAGCTGCCCGGTGTTGGTCCTGATGAAGTCGTGGTGGATGGCGTGGTGACGGTCAAGGCCATGGATCAGCATGATATCGACCTAGCGGTGATGGCCTACGCACAGGCTGCGGCAGATGCCGAACTGCTTGGTTTCGATGGTGTGGAAATCCACGGTGCCCATGGTTATCTGATTGACCAGTTCCTATGGGCCGGTAGCAACCACCGCACCGATGGCTACGGCGGCTCACTGGAAAACCGCACTCGCTTTGCGCTGGAAGTGGTGAAGGCCGTGCGCGCAGTGGTCAGCGATGATTTCCCGGTAGTGTTCCGTTTCTCCCAGTGGAAGCTCAGCGATTACGACGCCCGTATTGCCAATACGCCGGAAGAACTGGGTGCCATCCTTAAACCGCTCGCCGATGCCGGGGTGGACTACTTCCATGCCAGTACCCGCCGCATGTGGGAACCGGCCTTCGAGGGTTCCCCGGACAACCTCGCCACGTGGACCAAAAAAGTCACCGGCAAACCGGTGATTACCGTCGGCAGCGTCGGGCTGGACAAGGAATTCCGGGTAGGGCACTTCACCCGCGAGGAAAACCCGGACGCCAACAGCAATGTCGACCTCGCCCAACTGGACAAGGGCATCAGCGATAACCGCTACGACCTGATCGCAGTGGGCCGCGCCATACTGGCCGACCCGCAGTGGGCCAACAAAGTCCGCGACAACCGTCTTGATGAAATTACCAACTTTGATGTTTCTGCGCTGGATGAATTGGTGGTATGAACCACAACATGAATTTGCAGATGCAATAGCTCCCCCAAACTTACCCAACATATTGGGAAAGCCCTGCCGGATTCGGTGGGGCTTTTTTATGTGGGGGTAGAACTCACGGGAAAAATGGCGCTATGATCGAAAGTCAGGGAAGCACAACAGTTACACAGGGAAGCTTGTCTTATGCCAATCCAGCCCAAATTACCTACAAGCCTTAGAATTAAAGAGGGAAAGCCCTCTTTAATAAACAATCTCCATGAAAATATCCAAATAAGTTCCCATTATTCAAAGGGTTGTAGAGATGATCTTGTGATATCCAAGAATTATGAGGAATGCTTGCTAATAATTATTATGCAGGCATAAAGCCATCATTAACGCGCTGTTAGCCAAACCCAGGAATAGAATTAATCTAAATATGGAGGATTAGAAATGCCCGTTTCGTTGCCTTATCTCGCATCAAATAAAAATGTGGAAACCCTGTTTTCGAACATCCAGTCTGCAAAGGTTCCAGATCGATTTACTCAAGCGTTTCTAGCAACAACAATTGGGCTAAAGGGGGCTAATGATCGAGCCATGATTCCTTTACTGCGAAATTTAGGTTTTCTCGATCAGTCAGGATCACCAACAGCGAAATATAGAGAGTTAAAGAATAAGGAAGCGGCAAAATTCGCTATTGCAGAAGGAGTTCGGTCGGCATATGCGGCTCTATTTGGATCTAACGAGAACGCGAACACATTATCTGGAGAAAAGCTTAAAGGTCTAATCGCCCAAGTTGCTGGAACTGATGATGATATGACTGCCCGTATCGCATCGACCTTCAATGCATTGGTAAAGCAAGGAGACTTCTCTGTTCAAAACCAGAAACCCTTGCCAGAAAGCGAAGATGAACAGTCAGAAGTAGAGGACATTGCCTTGAGCGACAACATTAACTTGAAGGGAGCGAAGTCAGCGGCCGGGAAAAGTCTCAATCCACAGTTTCATTACAATATCCAAATTCACTTACCCTCGAATGCTACAGAGGAAGTCTATCTGAACATATTTAATGCGATTCGGAAGGTCTTCTAATGACGACGGAATCTAGGGCGGCACTTTTTTTAATGCTGGGACAAACAGCAGAGCGCTCAATTTCAAAATTGGAAGAAGTAATTCCATCAGAAACATTGCTGTTATCACCTTCTTACGATCTCGCTCCACTACTTCCGGATTCAGTACGTCGAGCTACATTAGCTGCCGAAGCATATCGATTGTTCTTTGTATTTGAGAATTTTCTGAGGCGTTTCGTATTAGATGTATTGTCAAAGGACGCAACTAAATCGTGGTGGGAGTCAGTTCCACCTGATGTGCAAACTGAGGTTGAGAAGCTTGAACTAACGGAGGAAGTAAAGAGCTGGATGGCACTTGGTTCTCGTGATAAGTCATCGTTGATGACATTTCCTCAACTTTTACGCGTCATTGATCATGCCTGGAAGGATGGGTTTTCAGACGTCGTGAGGGACAAGGGGCTAATACAAGAGGCTCGATTGATAGGCCACCTGAGAAACACAATTTGTCATATGTCCGAAATTCCAGCAGAGGAAGTTGACAGAGTTCGTCAGACTATGCGTGATTGGTTCAGAGTCGTGGCCCCATAGTGGCTAAGATATTTGGGGTCAGATATTTGGATATTTGGGGTCAGAGTAAAAACTCACTGGTCATATTCTGTGCGAGGCTTTGGACCTCTTTTTTTCGGGGTTACACGCCTTCCTGTTAGCACTTCGATTTCCTGTTTGAATTTGTCATTACCCAACGCCATTCCCGTATTGGATGAGTTCCGTATTTGAGTTAACAGGTGCTCTTCCATATCCATGTGTGCCGTAAACAGAAATTGATCAATAAGTAGGGTCAGATAACACTTTGGAGTTCAAGTCGGATATTTGGGAAAAGAGTAAAAACTCTTGGTTGAGGACATGAGGTATAACCGCTTTCGTTCTTCCTCAGATCTTCACGCAGGTGAAGATGGCGTTTCCGGAGGTCTTGTCCCAGGGGATGATTTTGTCGTAATCATGTTCAAACAGCTGAACGTCGAAGTAAGGTTGCAGGATGGCTTGCAGCTCCTCAAAATTCACCGCGACCATGGCATGTTCATCCTGCCAAACCTGGGTTTCCCCAAGAGTGGTTTTTTCAATGCGGAGTTTTAGCGACTGCTTATCTCCTGAACCACAGTAGTTCCAGCCAGAACTGAAGGAGAAAAGGCTGTCATCTTCTTTGGCGGTGTGTCTTACAAACAAACTGTTATCAATTTTGTTTTTATCGACCGCGTTAAAACAGAAAACGCCATTGGTTTTTAATGCGCTGTGCACACTGAGGATACATTCCTTCAATTTTTCTATCCCATTGTTGTAATGAATGGAATAGAGAAAGCAGGTAATCAGGTCTAGCGGTTCATTTACCTGGAAATTGCACATATCCTGCAAGGTAAATCGTGCTTCCGGGCATCGAATGGCTGCTCTTTCCAGCATGGGTTGATTAATGTCGAGTCCACTACTGAGGTAGCCAAAATCAATGAAATGACGGATGTGAGGGCCGGTGCCACAGGCCAAATCAAGGTGTGTCTTACCGCTGTTGCCGAGAATCTGGTTCAGTCTGTGAATGCTGTGGCTTTGTGCCCGATAGTCGATATCGACACACATTAAATCGTAATAGCCAGACAGGTCGGTATAGAGGGCGTTTGCGGACATGTCAGCTGGCTGTATTAGCGGGAAGATTAGGGGACGCGCATAGTATGCTAATCAGTCGAATTTGCGAAGCAGATCGACGTTTGGGGGAAGGGCTAACATGTGTCTGAACGGCTACGTCCGCTCACTGGAAAACCGCACTGACTTTGCGCTGGAGGTGGCGTAAGACCCGTCCTGAAAACGGCTCGATTTCCTGTTTGAATTTGTGATTATCCAGAGCAATTGCCGTGTTGGATGCGCCGGTTATTGTGGCTTCAAAATATCCAGCGCAACCGCTTCAGCGACCTTAATACCATCAATGGCGGCGGACAGAATGCCACCGGCATAGCCCGCGCCTTCCCCGGCAGGGTATAAACCTGCGGTATTGATACTGGCAAAATCCTTATCTCTACGGATACAGATTGGCGATGAGGTGCGTGTTTCGATGGCGGTCAGAATGGCATCTTTCA
>JBFICW010000067.1:0-3729 GCA_041581635.1 Porticoccus sp.
AGGATTCCGTGCCCTGCCGATCACCCCTGCCGACATGCTGCTAGTCGCGGCGGCCAGTCATCCGCTCGCCCCCATGGCCAATGACGCCCAGACTGTAGCAAGGCAGCTGCCATATCACCGCCGTGTCGTGACCCATGACACCGCCAAACACAACGTCATGCGCAATGCAGGTTTAACCACTGGCACACTGGCCCTGTATGTGCAGACAATGGAGCAGAAAATTCAGGCACAACTTGCAGGCCTAGGCGTTGGCCATCTGCCACGCAAACTGATTCAGGGACATTTGGACAGCGGCGCGCTGGTCAAACTGACGACCGACGAGCCCACTACAGAGGTTCTGGACCGTTTTATCGCCTGGAAGATCAGCAACAAGGGCAAGGCCCTGAAACGCCTGACTCAATTACTGAGCGACGCTTTATGGTGACGAGCGACCTTACCAAAAAATCCTCGAGATATTTCTGTGCCAGACATTTACTGCCCGTCGCCCTACTCCCACTCAATAGTAGCCGGGGGCTTACTGGAAACATCATAACTGACTCGGGAAACACCCGATATTTCATTTATGATCCGGTTGGAGACTTTCTCTAATAAGTCGTAGGGTAAATGAGCCCAGCGTGCTGTCATAAAATCGATGGTTTCCACTGCTCGTAATGCCACAACATATTCATAACGCCGGGCATCCCCGACTACACCAACAGATTTTACCGGTAGAAAAACCACAAAGGCCTGACTGGTTTTGTGATACCAGCCGGAATTGTGCAATTCTTCAATAAAAATAGCGTCGGCTTCACGCAGCAGATCAGCATATTCCTTTCTAACTTCACCCAAAATCCTGACGCCCAATCCAGGGCCAGGGAATGGGTGGCGGTAAACCATATCGTAAGGCAAGCCAAGCTCAAGACCGATCTTTCGTACTTCATCTTTAAACAATTCGCGTAGTGGCTCAACCAAACCCATCTTCATATCTTCTGGCAAACCACCCACGTTATGGTGGGACTTGATCACATGCGCCTTACCAGTTTTAGCGGCTGCAGACTCAATCACATCGGGGTAAATAGTGCCTTGAGCCAGCCATTTCACATCCTCGATCGCCGTGGCTTCCCTGTCAAAAACATCGATAAATGTCTTACCAATAATTTTACGTTTTAGCTCAGGGTCACTCTCGCCCTCGAGGGCATTCAAGAATTGCTCTTCGACATCGGCCCGTATTACCTTTACCCCCATATTATCAGCGAACATATCCATAACCTGATCACCTTCGTTCTTTCTCAGAAGGCCATTATCGACAAAGACACAGGTTAATTGGTCGCCGATGGCACGGTGTAACAGTGCCGCTACGACAGAGGAATCAACACCGCCAGAGAGTCCCAGTAAGACTTTATCTGTACCCACCTGTTCACGTACGCGAGCGATAGCATCATCAATAATCTGAGCGGGTGTCCAGAGTTCTTCACAAGCACAAATTTCCAGAACAAAGTGTTCAAAGATTCGCATACCTTGCAAGGTATGCGTCACTTCTGGATGAAACTGAATACCATAAAAATTCTTTTCAGCATTAAACATACCCGCAATTGGACATGATTCCGTGGAGGCCATCAGCTCAAAACCGTGGGGCATTGTTTTGACTTTGTCACCATGACTCATCCAGACATCGAGCAATATGCCTTTATCATGATCCACATGATCCACGACATCATGAAGCAATTTACTGTTGCCGTGCACTTTGACCTGGGCATAACCAAACTCGCGCAAGTCCGAACTCTCAACCTTGCCGCCCAATTGTTCAGACATGGTTTGCATGCCATAACAGATGCCCAAGACAGGTACACCTAAATCAAAAACCAGCTGCGGTGCTCTTGGTGATTCCCCTGCTGTCACGGACTCTGGACCGCCAGCCAAGATAATACCCCGAGGGTTATACTGGCGTATTTCTTCTTCTGTCATGTCAAAGGCACGGATTTCAGAGTACACGCCCACCTCTCTCACCCGCCGCGCAATAAGCTGCGTGTATTGAGAGCCAAAGTCTAGAATAAGAATTTTCTGTGAATGGATATCAGTAGTCATAACCAACTTTCTTTAATTGAAAAGGGCTGCTCGATGCAGCCCTTAATGATATGTGTCTAACGCCTACATCCAGTGATTACCGGCGAGGGTAATTTGGCGCCTCTTTAGTAATAGATACATCGTGAACATGGCTTTCGCCCATGCCTGCCGAGGTAACTCGGACGAAACTTGGCTTGGTTCGCAACATTTCTATATCAGAACTTCCGGTATACCCCATCGCCGAACATACGCCACCCATCATCTGATGGATAATCGACGACAGGGAACCTTTATAGGGCACACGCCCCTCTATGCCTTCTGGCACCAGTTTCTCTGCACCTTTGCTGGCATCCTGAAAATAACGATCACTGGATCCCATGGTCTGAGACATCGCGCCCATAGAACCCATACCGCGATACGACTTATAAGTACGCCCCTGATAGAGCTCAATTTCACCAGGAGCCTCTTCAGTACCTGCAAACATTGACCCCATCATAACGGAGTGGGCACCTGCAGCTAATGCTTTAGCAATATCGCCGGAGAAACGGATGCCACCATCGGCAATCACCGTCACATCATGATCGGCAAGTGCCTCTGCGACATTAGCTATCGCTGAAATCTGAGGGACACCAATGCCCGTGACAATTCGTGTAGTACAAATAGATCCTGGACCAATCCCCACTTTCACACCGTCGGCACCCGCTTCTGCCAATGCTAATGCAGCTTCTGCTGTGGCAATGTTGCCACCAACGACGTCTATCTCTGGATACTGGGATTTAATCTGGCGAACACGACTAATAACGTTTAGAGAGTGTCCGTGGGCAGTATCAACAACCAGCATATCTACGCCGGCTTTGACCAGCGCCGCAACCCGGTCATCGGTATCGGGACTAGTGCCAACCGAAGCGCCTACACGCAAACGGCCCTGATCATCTTTACAGGCATTGGGGTATTTTTCCGCCTTGTCGATATCCTTGACGGTAATTAACCCACACAACTCAAACTTATCGTTAACCACGAGAACCTTTTCGATACGGTTTCTGTGCAATAAAGCTCTAACGTCAGCAGGGGAAGCACCTTCCACCACTGTCACCAAGCGTTCCTTTGGCGTCATAATGGCGGAAACGGGCAAATCAAGACTGGGTTCAAAACGCACGTCACGGCGCGTCACAATACCGACCAAATCACCGTTATCCAGTACTGGCACGCCAGAAATATTATTTTCACGGGTCAGAGCCAACAGTGCTTTTATGGGTGCATCTGCATTAATCGTAATAGGATCTTTAACAACACCGCTTTCGTATTTCTTGACGGCGCGAACTTCCAGGGCCTGTTTCTCAATGCTCATGCTCTTGTGGATAATGCCTATGCCACCTTCCTGAGCGAGGGCTATAGCAAGCCGGGCTTCAGTCACGGTATCCATGGCGGCAGAAACAAGAGGAATGTTGAGGTCAATATTTCGCGTCAAGCGGGTTTTGAGAGAGACATCTTTTGCAGTGACCTCGGAATATCCAGGCACCAGCAAGACATCATCAAAGGTGAGAGCTTCTTGAGCGATTCGCAACATCTGAATGGCTTACCTCAGCAACGTGTGGATTTTGAACCCCTTTTTGTTGGCTACAATCCGTTTACGAAACGGTGATATTAATATAACAAGGGGTAATAAAAGTAAGCGCCGCATTATAA
>JBFICW010000068.1:0-3454 GCA_041581635.1 Porticoccus sp.
GATGATCAACTGAATCACTTGAAGGAAATTTCGAGGGTTCTCAAGGACGACGGCCTGTGCTTTTTTTCAACCCCTAACCGATTCTTCCCGGTAGAACCACATTACTCAATACCGCTAATACATTACCTGCCCAATTTTATTTTTACCTCTTTGCTGGTGAAAACGGGCAGGTACCATGAGGAACTTAGATTGCTGACTCACTGTGGCATGCATGCTGTATGCCGGCATGCTGGCTTTGAGGCGCATGAGTACACGGCAATGGTCCTGAAATATCCGGAACAATTCCATTGGGATGGTCCGTCCTTGAAGCTGTTGCCGTTCTGGATGGTTAGATGGCTTCAGGCATTTAGTCAAACCAATATTTTTGTTCTGACCAAAGCCGATCAGCCGACGCGATGACCTTATTGAGTAGTGAGAACTCGTTAGCCGGGTATCTGTGGGTAATTAATCGAGAAAAATCAGAACCAATACTCGCAGTCAGGCTGAAAGGAAGCTGCGTCTTTCTTCGTCCGTAATGACCTGATTGCCTTGTTTCAGGTCAATAAAATCAGATCTTGATATTGATGCTTCCAAGCAGGTAGGCGAGTCCGCCTGCCAGATTGACCATCTTCTTGCGTATGAAAAAAGGCAGCCAGTTTGTGTAGGGCATTGGCTCAGCTGTTTTAATGAGCCACCTACCTAACGGGGCCATGGTACGCGCGAACCGAATGAACAGTCGTCCGCGTAGTCTGGCATCAAATAGAGCATATTTTGATGCCAAATAAATATCCGGGTGATCGGCACTGAAAATGGGCGCTGTGATGCGAGCTGCCTCGTTCATTTTTCGACAATACCCTATTACCGTGAGGTCTTCGTCGCTATGCAAAACCTCAGCGGGGCTTGTCACCGATATGCGCCCGCCAGCTTTGTAAATTCTGGCTAATAAATCTCTATCTTCGAAACCGTAACCTTTGTAGCGATCATCATAACCTCCTGCTTTGCAGAAAATATCTCTGCGGATCATGCAATTCGCCGTGGCCAGGCTACTGATATTGGGTTTCGTGCCTGCGGGCGGTGAAATGTGTTCGCGCATTCGTGTCCAGAAACCCGCTTGTGTGGAGGTAATCTTGCCAATGCTGGCATCCGAACCGGCTAGCAGCGTGTTTAAATGCTTCTGTATCACTTCCGAATGAGCCAGAACGCAGTCACTATCAAGAAAATACAACCATGCGCCTCTTGATTCTGCTGCTCCTTGGTTGCGTGCTACCGCCCTTCCTTTTGACGTAGGGTTTTCGATCACTCTTACAGAATGTTGATCCTTGATGTCTGTTTTAGCTGCATTGCTTCCCCCATCATTAATGATGACGATTTCTAATGCATAGCCGGAGGGAAGTTTCTGCCCAGTTATGGAAGAGAGGAAATTGTGAGGCAAGCACGACATGTCATGAGTCGGAACAATGAGACTAACCAATGTCGTTTCGACCGTTGGTTGAGTGCCTGAATCGAAGTGAATATCAGCTGGATTCGTCATTTTTCGAGATCGTGCATTAAATCCGACAGACTTTCAGCCTGTTGTTTACGGTCATAGCTTTTTCTTACCGCCTCATCAACTCGCGTTTTCAACTCTTTAGAATGCTTCCATTCCTCATAAAGCGATACCAATGCCCCCGTAATTTGTTCTGTACTACCCGGATCGCAGACAGTGCCAAGGCCGGAGTCCTGGATAAGCTGTTTAAGTGGGGCGCTATGTGTCAGAGCCAGGCAGCGTTTGCGTAAACCAAGGGCCTCGAAGACCTTGCCGGTCATGACCTCGGACGTGGCGGGGTGGTTTTCTGCTGTTGTGATTAGTAGGAAAACATCACTCTCCGTGGATAGAGACAGTGCCTGATGGTGGCTGATGTGCCCATGAAGGTTGACTTGCACTTTAGGATGGATTTGCCTGATTCTTTCCAGGGTTGATTCGGAATATTCACCGGCAAAGTCGATTTGTATTTCATCAGCTGGTATATGCCCTGATTCGATGGCACGGTTTAAAGCGACAATGAACTCATCAGGTCGACGCTGTCCTAGAAATGTGCCCGCATAACAAAGTCGCAATCGTTTCAACTCATCACCGTTTTGCTTGTTGAACGATTCTAGGGAGCCAAAGTCCTCTTCGTCATAACCGTTGGGGATCAGTTTGAATTTCTCTCTATAAGATTCGCCAGTTCGCGCAATCATTCTTTCTATGATCGGCTGGCTTACTGAAACGATGGCGTTGGCATGCCGGACAAATCTCTTTTCTTGTATTCGAGAATGCCATTCCTGGAAACGGGTCAGCGTGTTTGTTGCAGTAGAATCAGCCTTGCCCACCATGGCATCCCGACAATCCATTACCCATGGCAGCCCGTGTTTTGTTTTGAGCCAGTGACCAATGTAGTGAGTACTGTTGGGCGGGGAGGTGGTCCAGACGCATTCAATATCGTGTTCTTTCACGATGGTGGCGAGTCTCGGTTTCAGGTCTCGAAACCACTGGCCATAGACATCCCCATGCCAAACCGTATTGAGAAGCAGTGCCGGGTAGGCTGAGGTTGGCAATCGAATGCCATGATTTCTGGATAGGTGAAATGCCCTTAATGAGCCACCACCAATTCTTAGAGTGGGGAGTGCATCCAAGTGATTGCATGTTATCAACGTGTTATCAAGGAATCTCCCTAAGGCATGTTCATTGGAAAGCACGTAGGGCTCTATCCCAAACTCCTGGATATATTTCAATATCTTGGATACTCGTTGTACGCCGCCTCCGCCTACAGGCGGGTAGTCATAGGCAACAAAAAGCGTCCGCATATGAATTTAACCCAGATGTCCTGCTATCTGGTCCAAGATTCGAGTGGCCGCATCTCCATTCCCGTAGGGCGAGTTTAAATTCGATATAGAGACGTTCTCCATTTCAGTAACGGCACTGATGATCCTTTCCGTTGAAGTGCCCGCTAGTGCGTTTACCCCAAGCTCGACTAGTTCAACCCATTCAGTTTCATCACGGAGTGTGACACATGGGGTTTGGTGGAAGAACGCTTCCTTTTGAAGCCCTCCTGAATCTGTCAGAACCAATTTTGCATTCATGGTCAGCATGGCCATATTCAGATAGCCTTGAGGCGCTATTGCCATCACGTTCTTTGGCAGGGTGAGTCCATGCTGGCCGAGCATTTTTTTTGTGCGTGGGTGCAACGGCAAGACAACAGGCTGTACCAACCTTGAAAAGGCAGTAAGAATCTGACCTAAGTTATCGGCCGAATCGGTGTTGCCGGCCCTATGTACCGTGGCTAGATAATAGGCCCTGGGTTGTAGTGAGAGTGCGTCAAGTATCTGGCTAGATTCAAGAGCTTTTCCGGCCATTTTCAGGCATGCGTCATACATAACATCGCCACTTAGAAAGACCTCGTTTCCTGCAATGCCTTCTTTTTCCAAATTATTCACGGCTGTTTGGGTAGGGGCA
>JBFICW010000069.1:0-3038 GCA_041581635.1 Porticoccus sp.
TGTGTGGCTTGACGGCAGCTTATCATGGCCTTTCACCTTCATCGAACCAGCGTTTTTCCAAACAATCTCGTAACCGCAGCCTTGCGCGGTACAGCATTACATGTAAGTTACTGGTAGTGATATTCATTTTTTCGCAAATTTCAGAACTATCCAGCTCAAGAAATTCACGCATCATGAACAGACGCGCTTGGTCTTCTGGAAGACCGTTCAAACAAGCATCAAAAACATGCCAAAAGTCTTCGTTCTCTAATGACATCATGGGCTGAGCCCAAGGGGTGGGGCGTTTATTCACCTGCCACATCCCCCTTGAATCAAACTGTAGATCTAAGTTCCCATCACCTCCATTGTCTTTATCGGTTAAAGTCGTCGTGTTGACCGTTTGTCGAGCTTTTCTGATTAGATCTGTGATCTTGTTTTTTAGAATGGCAAACACCCAGGTCTTTAAAGCTGATTGCCGGCCAAAAGAATCTACATTTTTTAAAGCGCCAATTAGAGCTTCTTGTACAGCATCTTCTGCTAGTTCATTGTCTTTCAATTGCAAGACAGCAAACTTCAGCATTTGAATTCGCAACTGTTTAAGGAATTGCGGATCTTTTAGAGTTTCTTCTCTGTGGCCCACGACCTTTGGGTTTGATGCTGTTTTCATTAATTTTGTTTCCATGCGCAAATACAATCAGACTTGGCCCATATATCACATGATATCGGCAGCCGTCTGGCTGATGGCCAGTCCTTATTATGGCAGTGGCACAATAATGTCTGGGTAAAAGACATAGTCTCCGCCGCCGGCAGAGCTATGACAATAAATGCAGCCCTTGTTCTCTGCAGGGGTCTTTCCTTTCATTAGCCGGCCCGCCAGGGAAAACTGCTGTCCATTCACTACCTTTTGATACAGGGTTCCATCAGCGCGGTATTTAACCCAGAACCAGTTCTGATTGTCTTTGTCATAGCCTGCTTCGCGACGGTACATAACAGTAATAGAGTTTAAAAATCGCTTACGCTCCTGTTTAACCGCTTCTACTGAAACATCATCGCCATCGTAATTCTTTTTGATGATCGCAAACCCAGTATGAGCGCCAACTGAGACCATCTGGTGAGACACCTCAAGGATCATGCCGTGAGGTTTGGCTCCACCAAAAAATGGTTGTTGGAGATCGGCATCTTGGCCCACGAGCTTTTCGGCGACAAGTGACTGCCAAAGCCGTTTTGCATAGGTGGTATCGCCGACAGTCCCAAAAGGCGCGTCGCTTGGTATTGATACTGCAGTAGTGCTGCGACTTAATTGATATTCCGTCACAGGTAGGGGTGTCAGTTTGAGCTCCTGACAACTCAAGGTCGAAAGCGCGATAAGCGCACCGAACACCAGCCAGATTTTCACGATAACTACCCTAAAAATGCCGTATATTCGCATTTGCCAAGATGAAACATCCGGCTACCTCATACGAAATGAAAAAGATACCTAGTTCTTATAGCGGTCGTGATTGAACACATAGTCACCACCTTGCGCTGCCTTGTGACATGCGATACAACCTTTGTCCATACCCTTGGCAACGCGACCGGCCAGTTTCATGTTCTTCGGATTGACATGAAGCATACCATTGGGCTTGAATTTCGCCCAAAACCAATCCTGAGTATCGGCATCATAGCCATTGCGTTTGAACATGACGGTGATTGCCATCAGATCTTGATCGGGATTATTGGCGACTGTTTCCTTGGTGACGTTCTCACCACCGAAGTTACGTTTTACAATCACGATGCCGGTGTCACCATGGGGGCCCGCCTGGTTGTTATGTACCGTAATTGTCGATTCCAGTGTTTGCAGTACTGAGCCGTGTGGAGCTTGGCCGGCATAGGGAACTGTTTGAATGGCGTCAGCCCCAACGAGTTTGGATCTCTCCAGTGCATTCCATAGGCTGGTTGCATAGGAAACGTCATCATTACCACCGAAGGGTGCTGCCTGAACCGCAAGTGACAGCACTAAGGTTGAAAACGCTATGATAAAGTGTCGCATGATGTTCTCTCCTCTCTGTTTATCGTTACCCAAATCACTTGGTATTACGGATATAGTCACGTATGCCCTCCACGCACACGCCCACCTCGCTGGTGGAGTTACTCATTCATAAGCTTAGTCGTTTGAAAAAGGATTTTCTTACATCTTTTATGCACACGACCACACAACGTTAAGAGCAAGCACCCAGGATTTACTCGTGGATAACTACAGTGAAGTATTCCTGATGTCCGTATAGAGACAACAGGTTTTCTCCTGATCATTTGCAAATAATCATTGTGGTTGTATCAAATTATTCAATCGCTGTGTTAGTTGGAGGGTTGGTGGATAACTGGCGTCTTATCTGTGAATGACACTTGGTCATTTTGGAAAGTCTGTTGAAAAAAAGATTGATAGATTATGAGGCTATTTTAACAGTAGGGACTGAGGCTTTAGTCGGGGGGGCTACTTGTATTAACCACTTATGGCTCGTTGTAATTTGGGGCTGGTTACAAAAAACAAACGATGACTATCAAACATTAAGTTATTATATTTAACATAATATACATTACGCGCCGTTGGTGGCGGCATCATAATCGAGGCTTTATCGGACTGTCAACGGTTCGGTTTTTTCATCGTGTGATTTTCGTCACTGACAGCGTGCTAACTGGCCCTATAATCCGCGCCGCAAGGAGTCAGTATGGAACGCTTTGAGTTCGCACAGTGGAGCTGCAGCGCCGAGGATGCCATGGTTATTTTGGGCTGCTCGAAACGCACGATACAAAATTATTATCACCCGGCCAAGCGCGACCCAATCAAGTGGCGCTACCTCGACTGCGTGGTGAGTCACCGGGTGCTACCCCGCGAGATTGGGATCACCTACCGGGACGGTTCCTTTCACACCGATACCGGCTACAGCTTTAAAGCCTACGAGTTGAGCCAGTGGGCGTTATTCCAAAGTTTTAAAACCAGCGAGATTATTGAATTAAAACAGGAGGTACAACGACTAAAAAAAGAACTCGACACCCTTAAAGCCAAACCCGCCGATAAAAAA